>JANOPA010000054.1:0-3202 GCA_031421635.1 Betaproteobacteria bacterium
ATCCGTGTGCTTGCGTTGAACGACGTGGTGTTGTATCTCATAGGGCACTTTACGACCATCAACTTCGGCCACGAGGGTTTCCAGGCAGTCCACCCACATCAAGGTATTGCCGTCGTCGCGGGGAACGAAGACTTGTCCACCCCGCAACCAGTGCCGAATTGTATGAGCGGCCTCGCCGAAGTGTTTGACTTCGTGGACGAGGATTGTCTCGGCAATCGGTATCTCTAATATTGGCTTGGTTTCCTTAGGGTTGTAATACGCCTCCGCCCGAGCACGGCACAGGTCATGGCGGTTCTGGATGAATGAGGCCTGGCCTTCATGGTCGAGACCTGCAGACTTCCCCTCTTGACTCAATATCGATGGTGAATTGCGTATCGGCTCCACGGCTTGCCCTCGTTCTCGTGTCTCAGAAAGCGCGACTGTAATGCAGGGTATCGCTTTCGCCTGAAGCGGACTGTGCATTTTCGTTCGTACTAAATCCGCATTTTTCAAGGACCCGGAACGACAAGCTATTTCCACGGTAAACGGTTGCCACAATACGGAACTTACCGCCCTGACTTTTTAGTCGCTCAGTAAGCTGGATAAGCGCCGCATTACCGACACCTTGCCCCCAATACGGACGACCGACCCAATACGATAGCCGCGCTTCGTTGTCACTTCGAAATAGGCTGATCGCTCCGACTAGCTCGCCGCCCGGACCAACCACCGCCAAGCTGTGTCGGCCCGATCCGTCACCAAAGCGCAGCAGGTATTGCTCACACATTTCAAGCGTCTGAAAAGGATGGAGTCCGGCCAGGCGCCAGACATCTGGATGTAGGGACAGCCGAAAATACTGCTCCGCATGTTGCGCCCTGATCGGGACGAGCGCAATTGCACCTGCATCGAGCTTCGTGGGCAACATGCTCGACGTTTCAAGCGGAACAAGAAACCGGCCGACAATGTCATTCACTGCAGCAAGCACCCAATCCGATGCGGTGGCGCATGCGAAGAGGGTCTTCATGCGTAGCCTGGGTATTATCTTTTGATCAGCCAAGATACGTTTGAAAGGTGGGTGCTCGTCGAACCTGGGTCCGATCGTAAAGCCAAGCCGTACATAGGCCTGCACATCGCGAACATCGACTAACTCGTAGAGGTCGGCCCCAGCTAGGGCAAAATCCAGGCGCTCGTCGATTTCAGATGCCTTTAGGCCCTGCAAGGAGTGCGGTGAACTTTGCCTCAGAGCCGTGATCACCTCTTGGCCCAGGCGACGACGTAGGGGTCGCTCTAGGGATGAAACTTGCTCCTTTGAAATAACCAGCATGCGATGGCACTCTCCGAGCTTCTGGAACACGATGGGCAAACAATACGGAGCATACTCTGCATCAAGGATCGCCTCAAACGATGAAGCATCGCGGGAGGCACTTAGGCCGCCTTCCGTGCCGATGCGCCACGCTATCCCGCACATGATGCAAGCTGGCCCGAATTGCTGGTTATCCCAGCCTTCGCTTTTTCAATAGCTGGCGGCGAATGATAAAGGCACTTTCCCCGTGGCCAGCATCAGCTCTCGAAGAGCCCAAGAGTCGCTCAGAGGAAAAAGCCAAGACGCTGAACTAAGTTTGAGCAGAGAAAGGCAGAAACACAATGTCCACCATTCATGTCGACGTGGTTAGCGCCGAAACCCTGGCCAATGCCAAGACGGATATCGATCTTGCCAGAGCCACCAGCGAGTTGGCCGTGATGGCCGCTCAAATTGCAGCACTGCGTAAGTACCGTAGCAAGAAGTAACCGGTAATGACTAACCGGACCTAGCCATCGCTGAGGACCTACGGCTCCGTGACCTTAATTCAACGGTTCGGCTCCTGCGCTAATATCCGCTCAGCGGTGGAATTGATGTTGTCAATGGTCCAGAGCCTTCGGCCCTGGGCTGCTTGCGGCCGATGAACGGCGTTGCCTTGGAGTGCAGGGCTTTTGGAAATTAAGCCGTAGCCAAGCGTTGCGCAATGTGCTTGCTTTTAGGTATGCGGCTTGCTACTATCTTCCCTTATTATCTTCCTATGAGACAAGGGAATGGAAGTTGGGGTTTAGGGAGCAATGGAACAGGCAAGTCAGTTAAGGATCTGATGACTTGAGAACGGAGCGCAATTCCCCTCGTGCGACGGCCTCTGGAACCGAAAAGGAATACCGGCCTAGCATGTTGATGTGCTCATGCCCGAAAGGTGACAAGCGCGCCTCGTCCGCTGGGATAACAGGGTAGCCTTCGCGGCGTAACTGAGTGAGTACGGCGTCCATATACAGGGTGTTCCACAACACGATCATGTTGACGACCAGGCCAAGCGCGCTCAGCTGGTCTTCTTGGCCTTCGCGGTAGCGCTGGAACAGCTCACCGCGTTTGCCATGGAAAACATCACGGGCCAGGCTGTGACGGCCTTCGCCGAGATTGAGTTGCAGAAGCGTGCCGCGTCTGCGCGCCTCATCGTCAATGAAGTTCAGTGTGTGGATGGTTTTATCAATGCGTCCAATTTCTGCGATTGCCTGGGCAAGCCTTGTGGGTCGCTCATCGGCCTGCAAGGTTCGCATGACCCCCATGGCCGGCACGAGGCCAAGTTTCAGTGAGCCGATCAAACGCAGCACGTCGTCCCAATGGGGCGTGATGCGATCAAGGCTGACGCGCTGTTTTGCGAGGGCGTTGAGTTCGCCGTAATTGGCTTGCGCATCGACACGCCAAAACCGTGTGCCGCCGATATCGGCCAAGCGAGGACTGAATCGATAGCCCAGCAGCCGAAACAGGCCGAATACGACGTCGCTATAGGCACCCGTATCGGTCATGATTTGCGTGGGTTGCAATTCGGTCTGCTGCTCCAGTACGACCGCCAGCAATACGAGACTATCTCGCAAGGTGCCCGGTACGGTGATCGCATTTAACCCGGTACCTTGGTCAGAAAGAAGGTTGTACCAAGTTACCCCTCGTCCTCGATTGAAGTATTTGGGATTGGGACCCGCGTGGATTGTGCGCACAGGCACTACGAATCGCATGCCATCCGCCGAGGCCACGTCCCCTCCGCCCCAAGTACGGGCCAGGCCAATGCGGTTTTGAGCGGCCACCAGTGCTACGTTGCAGGCGATTAGAGTTTCATCGCGGACGTAGTTTTGATCGGCCCAGAGCAGTCGGTCACGTCGCAAGGCCGGTGTATCTTGTCGCACAAACGGTTCGGGACCCGTGTTG
>JANOPA010000055.1:0-145450 GCA_031421635.1 Betaproteobacteria bacterium
GATGAATCGTTCCGGAATCGTAGAGTAGAAGATCATCGGCAGCTAATTTGTAACCATTCTGAGGCTCGCACTCAGCGAGCACTAACTCCCCTCCATCGTATTCGTTTGGATCGCTGAGAAACAGCGTAAAAGACAGATCAGTGCGCAGATGACGTGCCGTGGCTGGATGAGTACGGATGGCATTGTCAATGTGGTTTCCGAAATGATTTTGCGCGCCTCCGTAGCGATTGAATAAGGGCGGATATACGCGTTTAGGCAGGGCCGCGGTAAAAAACTGGGCGCTATCGCTGAGCGCACTTAAGACTCGCTGACTGAGTTCGTTGGCGACCAAGTCATCGGAGTCCAGTTGTAGATTGTTTTTCACTTGCGCAGACTGCGTGCCCGCAGTGGCCTTGCCGTCTGTCCAGCTTGCGTTAACGAGCCTTTCGCGGAATTCAGAAATCAACTCGCGACTCAGAACCGCTCGAATATGATGGATCAATGCCATTCCTTCATGCGATAGAGCTTATGAAAACTTATAGGTGACCGTACCCAGCAGGCGTCTGCGTGTACCCGGTACACCGAAGCCGCCATTGTCATAAAGCGAATCGTAGTAAATTTTGTCGAACAGGTTTTGAATATTCAGGCGAACCCCCCACTGTTTGTTGGGCTCATAACTGAGCATGGCATCGACACGGGCATAGGCTGGTGCCGTGCTCGGTGCCTGGTTGAATGCGAAAGACATGCAGCAGGCTGCTGATCGCGGTATCGCTATTGTCAAACGTCTGGCGATTGCCCCACCAGGTCGACGCTGAAAAATTGCTGGTGATACGTCGGGTTGCGGTATCGAAACTAATGCCGTAGTCCGGGACGTCGCGAGTTCTAGTATGACTATGTGCGACCTGTACTTCATTGCGGCTGCCAATACCCCATGCAATACTGGCGGCCAAGCCCTGACGGTGTAGCTCGGCCTGGTCACCATTGCTGGGATTTATCCTTTGACTGCCTTCATCGCGATTGAACACGTTGATTCGGATGGCTGCGTCCTTACCCAGGCGCTTGTTGAAGTCCCCGGTGATTTGCTGGTAGCCTTGAGTGCCTAAGCTGGTGGACAGGCTTGAGCTATCCCATAGAAACGGCGTTTTTGAGACCTGGTTAATGACGCCGCCGGCCTGACCACGTCCAAAAAGCATGGCGGCGGTGCCGCGTAGAACGTCCAGTTGTTCAAGATTGAAAAGTTCGCGATTGTATTGAGCGGTGTCGCGAATGCCGTCTAGATAAATATCTCCAAAAGTGTAGAAGCCGCGCAACATCATATTGTCGCCCGAGCGACCGCCTTCGGCTGCGTTGAAAGTTAACCCTGATACGTTACGAAGTGCTTCTTTAACGCTGCTCGCCTGTTGCTCGGTCATTAGACTGCGCGGCACACTATTAATGGCTTGCGGCACATCATGAGGATTTTGAAGCTGCTTGGTGCTGCGGGTTACTTCCGCCTTATAACCCTCAACGGCTTCGTCTTTTTGAGCGCGAACTTCAATTTGCGGCAAAACGTCGGCCGACCTCGTTTTGATGCTGGAAGAGTCGGTTTGAGAGAAAGCCACAGACTGAGTGATCAAACCGCTGCCGCCCAATAAAAGAGTGGCGATTGAGAATGACCAGGGGGTGGCGGAACCAGCCCCTGGTCGCACCTCCCGCGCGAATCGGCAGCCGAACGGACCGTGGATGAAGGTTGAATAATGATTGGCACGAACCCTCGGGTAAAAGTTAATGCAGCAATTACTTTAACACGAATGCGAACGATTCGCATTTACGATGATAAAACTAAAGAGACATACGCCGAGTAACAATCATCACGAAGGCGCCTTCCCGGTCGTTTCCCGCTCGACGAGTTCGAGGGGTAAGTCCAATGCGTGGCGCGGCGAACCCCCTTGGATTTTTGAAAGCAGTGCCCGTGCCGCCTGCCTGCCCATCTCTGCAAGAGGTACCAACATCGTTGTCAGCGCAGGCGAAAATTCTTTCGCCCACTCTAGATTGTCGAACCCGACCACAGACAACTCCCTGGGTACCCGGACGCCCCTGGCTTGCGCCTCAAGCAAGACGCCTAGCGCAATGACATCGTTGCCACACATGATCCCTGTGATGGGACCAGCCTCCCGGCTTGAACTGAGTGCTCGCAGGGTTACGAAGCCACGCCGACCATCGGCAAGGTTGTAGTCTCCTTCGATAACTGAATTGCGGTGCAAGGTGACTCCAGCGTCCTTTAAAGTCGCTCGAAAACCCGCCAGCCGTGCGGCCATGCGATCGTTTTTTTGCGTGTCGCCAGTAATCACTCCAAAGCGCTAGTGACCCAAAGAGATCAAGTGTTCGGCAATTTTTTGTCCTGCACCATAGTTGTCGTAGCCGACACTTGGATGTACCGAATTAGGCTGATGCACATCTGTACAAATGTAGCTCACCTTTTTTTGAGCCAGTGCCTCGAAAAGGGCGGGGTCATGCTCGTAGCCCACTATGAGGAGCCCTTCAATGCCCGCCTGAACTAAACTTCGCGCCTGGCGAAGTTCATCCTTGGGGTTAAAGTGATGCACACCCAACATCACGTTATAGCCAACCTCGGAAAATACTTTTTGTACCGCATCAGTGAAGTCCGCAAACACCGAGTTGCTAATATGCGGAATCAAAGCGCCAATGAGTTGCGAGCGACCTCTACGCAACGCTTGAGCGCTTGCATTGGGCACAAAGCCCAAATCAAGCATTACCTCTTGAACCTTGGTACGAGTAGTTACGGCCACTAACTCTGGCCTGTTAACAACCCTCAATACCGTGGCTGGGGAAACACCGGCTTGGCGGGCCACTTCATAGACGTTGACTTCCATAGTTCTACCTATTGATTGGCCTAACCCTCTCCTCGATGGGCGGACTCGGTTTTGGCTGCATCATTGGAATAGCGTAGGCCGAGGCCAAGACGGTGTCGCATATAAATTGCACCCTGCTCTCCAGTCGGAGCCGGGTTGCCATCATCGCGCAGGATAAACACATCGGTAAGATTGATCACTCGACCAACCGAGCCAGGGCGCTGCAACCATTCGGTTGACGAAATACCCGTGACAATCGCGCCTTCTGTTGAACCGTAGTACTCGTGGACGCAAGGGCCCCACCAGGCAATCATGTTTAAAGTAAAGTCCCAATTCACCGGCACATAGCTAAGGCCGACGTGATGGGCCGCGCTCTTCAGCTCGAACACGGCGCGGCTGTTTCCGCCATACAGCACCAATCGATCCCCCGCAACCAGGCCTGAGGCCTGCAAACCACGGATCAGGCTGTTGACCCTCAAGTTCAACTCCCCCGAAGTGCATGAGCCATGTTCATCGATGATGGCTTTGGCCTTCCCGTGGCGAGAAGCAAGTGGAAGTGTCATGAAAGCCATATTTGTGCCATCCTCCTTAAACTTGCCTTTGTTGTCGGGCCTTGTTTGTGTTGTGCCCGGTGCCACTATACCGCGGGCAATCGCCCTTTTGTGTCGATCTTTGGGCTAGGATAATTGGGTCCGGTGACCGCGAAGCGCCTTCTCGAAAAATTCAGATTGTTGCTGAGCAAAACGGTTCTCTAGTGGTACATTATTCAACCACTTAGGAGGAGCCAAAAGATGGAACAAAAGTATAGTGCGACCGTCGAACAAGTCTTTGCCTTGCTTACGAATGCAAAATGGGTTGAGGAACGTTGCCTGGAGCTAGGTGAGCTGAGCGCTTCCGTGAAAGCCAAGAAAGCTGCGGGAGGTGTGAGCCTCACCATGAAGCGTCGCGTGAAGCGCGATCTCCCCGGCCTGATCGCCAAGGTGCTGCCCTCCGAAGCGGATCTTGAATTTGAGGAAGTCTGGCGCGCGGATGAGGATGGCGGTCGAAGTGGCACCTTGAACATGGTTGCGGTGGGTCAACCCGTCAAAATGATGGCCGAGTTTGAGCTGGTGCCGTCCGGCAAGGGATGCATCTACCGTATTACTCATAAATGCAAGGCGAGCGTCCCGCTGATTGGCGGAACGATTGAAAAATTTGCGCTGAACCAAGTTGAAGAGGGTTGTGCCAATGAGTTTGCCTACATGGTGAGCTATCTAAAAGCCCATAAAAAGTAATTCGAGCGATAGTCGTTCGACTGATTGCAAGTTTTTGATGGTCAAATTCGACGACTCACCTTTACTCCGGGATATCGTTGCCGACTCACTTGATGCGCCTGCCTTAAAAGTTTTTGGCAGCACGCATCCTGGCCTGAGCCGTGGCGAGCTCGCGAGTGCCGCTGACTCTGCGGCGGTCTATTTGACTGAGCAGGGGTTTCGCCGAGGCGATGTGCTCGCGGTCTGGTTGCCTAATACGCTTTCTTGGATGCAAATACTTTTTGCAGCCGCTGAGCTAGGAGTTTTGGTGATCCCGATTAGCACTCGGTACAAAGCTAACGAAGTGAAGCATTTGCTTGAAGTGTCGAGGGCCAGCGGTATTGTGGTTCCTAGACGGTTTCTTGAAGTGGATTACGCCACGATCGCCGAGAAATTACGCGACGAAGTCTCCGCCCTAAAGAAGGTGTTTGTGCAGGAAGATCTAAGCATCTGTCTGCCTTGGGCGAGGTCGGCCAGTGCTGAGCTCGTGACGTTCAGCGACAGGTCTCGCAAAGAGCTAGGGGGGAACCTTCTTAGTTGCTTTAGTACTTCGGGTACCACCGGCTACCCCAAGCTCGCGGCCCACGGCCACAGTAGCATTGCAAGGCACGCCTTCAAAGTGGCAAGTGCTCTGGACCTGCATGTCGGTGATGTGATGCTGTGCCCGTTACCGCTATTTGGGGTTTTTGGATACATGGCGGTAATGGCTGCCCTGGCGGGTGGAGCTTCCTGTGTTCTGATGCCGGTGTATGAAGTCAATGATGCTGCGCGGGCTATTGAACAATATCGCGTCACACACATGATCGGCGCGGACGCGATGTTTGATGCCATGTTGAATGTAGAAGGGGTTGACTTCAGCAGTTGGAGGCGTGGTGTACAGGCGGATTTTGTAGGCCTAACCTTGCAAGTGACTCAGCGCGGTGATGAGCGCGGCATTAAGTTCTCCGGCACCTACGGCTCATCTGAAGTCTATTCCTTAATGTCGTTTCAGGACTGGGACAGCCGGGCAGAAATCCGTGCGCGCTCTGGGGGCAGCCCGCATGATGAACAAACTGCGGTACGTATCGTTGACACCGAAACCGGTGTCGAGCGCAAGCGCGGTGAAGCCGGTGAGATTCAAATCCGTGGGCCAAACATGCTCGTTCAGTACCTTAACAATCCAGAGGCGACGGCCAAAGCGATCACCGAAGACGGTTGGTATCGCACCGGCGATTTAGGTTGCCAAGAGGTCGGCCAGTCCTTTATTTATCTGGCGCGCATGGGCGACAGCCTGCGGTTGCGCGGCTACCTCGTGAACCCAGCCGAGATTGAAACTTGTTTGATGGAACATCCTGCCGTAGGCGGTGCCCAAGTGGTCGGTGTCAACCGTCCGGGGCTTGGAGATGCGGCTGTTGCGTATGTGGTCAGCCCCGAAACTGGCGCTGCCTTGGCTGTTGATGCAGCCTCGCTCGAAGCGGCGCTTATCCTGCACTGCAAAGAGAGGCTTGCTTCTTACAAGGTGCCTCAACGAGTCATTGTGCTTGAAGAGTTTCCCACAATCAATGGTCCGAATGGCACCAAGATACAAAAACGTCAACTGCGCGACATGGCCAAGGAGGCCCTTGCATGACCCTCAATTCCGACTTCCGATTCTGGACTGAAGAAAAACTACGCAATGCCGACACTGATCAGCAGGGGCATATCAACAATGCGATCCACGCAACCTTGTTCGAAGCGGGGCGTATTGAAGTGCTCAGTAGTACTGAATTAAAAGAAGTTTTAAAGGCCAATAATATTGTTGTGGCTCGACTACTGATTAATTTTAAGAAAGAGTTGCATTTCCCGGGCACAGTTCGGATCGGCACAAGAGTGTCGCGCATAGGAAAGAGTACGATCGATTTTCAACAGTCGGTGTTCGGAGCCAGCGGCGAGGTGGCGAGCGCGGAGGCAACGTGTGTGCTGCTTGACCGGGTCACCCGTAAGCCTGCGGCAGTCACTGTTGAAGCGAGAAAGTTTTTGATGGAATGAGACTCGATATCATTGTTGATAATGGTTAGGTTTTTTAACACTTGTTCAACCCGCTTTCCTGGGGCACAATCCACGCCGAGAGAAGGCATCCGCCTTCCACTTTAAAATTAAAAAGGGGTGTCATTCATGAAAGCATTGGGAGCTGAGTTCTTCGGTACATTCTGGTTGGTTCTTGGTGGTTGTGGAAGTGCTGTTTTGGCGGCGGCATTTCCTGTGTGGGCATTGGTTTACATGGCGTGTCGCTCGCCTTCGGTTTGACCGTCCTCACGATGGCTTACGCTATTGGCCATATTTCGGGTTGCCATCTAAACCCGGCGGTCTCAATTGGCCTTGTCGCGGGTGGGCGTTTTCCGGCCAGCAAGTTACCCGGCTACATCATTGCCCAAGTGCTCGGCGCGGTTGTTGCAGGTGGCGTCTTGTATTTAATTGCCTCAGGGAAAACAGGCTTCTCAACGGGCGGCGGTTTTGCCTCCAATGGTTATGACAGCCATTCTCCTGGTGGTTACACCATGATGGCAACGCTGATCTGTGAAGTGGTCATGACCGCTTTCTTTCTCTTTGTGATTATGGGTGCGACTGATAAGCGCGCTCCGGCGGGCTTTGCGCCGATTGCGATTGGGTTGTGCCTGACCTTGATTCATCTGATCAGCATTCCGGTCACAAATACTTTGGTCAACCCCGCCCGAAGCACGGGTGTTGCTGTCTTCGTGGGTGACTGGGTGCTGAGCCAGTTGTGGTTGTTCTGGGTTGCGCCTATCGTCGGTGCCGTAATTGGTGCTTTCGTTTATCGTGGACTGGCAGAAAGTGAGTAATGGCGGGAAAAGGCAAATAAGGGCGATGGACAAGGCTGATATTCAATGAACTCAGCCTACATCGTCGGCGTGGGCAACACGGCTTTCGGCAGACATGAAGGCCGTGGCGCCCTGGATCTTATGGCCGAAGCCGCGAGCCTCGCACTTCAAGAGGCCGATCTCGATCAGCAACAGATTGATGGCCTCTTGTGTGGCTATGCCACCACCCTGCCGCACCTGATGTTATCCACTTTGTTTTGTGAACGCTTTGGGTTACGCCCGGTCTACGCTCATAGCGTTCAACTCGGTGGTGCGACCGGTGCAGCGATGCTGATGTTAGCGGCTGATTTAGTTCGCTCGGGGCGTTGCGAAAATATCTTGATTGTGGCGGGCGAGAACCGCGCCAGCGGCCAGTCGCGTGATAGCTCAATACAAACGCTGGCTCAGGTTGGGGACCCGGATTATGAAGTCCCTAATGGCGCCTCGGTGCCCGCCTACTACGCCTTGCTGGCTTCGCGTTATATGCATGAGACCGGCACCACGGAGGCTGACCTCGCCGAATTTGCCGTATTGATGCGAGCGCATGCTGCAAAGCACCCGGATGCTCACTTGCGCACTCTAATCAGTCTTGACGATGTTCTCGCATCGAAACCGATTGCTTCGCCCTTAAAACTATTGGATTGCTGTCCGATTTCAGACGGTGCCATTGCATTGATTGTTTCTCGCAACAAGAGTGGCTCGTCAGGCATCGTGATTCGAGGTGCAGGACAAGCTCATCTTCATCAGCACCTGTCCGCCTTAAAGTCAGTACTCGAGTGTGGTGCGGGCCTCTCGTCGCGGCGGGCTTTAAAAGAGGCTGGTTTGGCGATTGAAGATATTGACTACATTGGTATCTACGACTCCTTCACCATCACGCTCATCATGCTCTTGGAAGAAATTGGCTTCGCTCCCCGAGGCGGCGCAGCCCAGCGCGTAAGAAACGGAGACTTTTATCGCGACGGATCTTTGCCGCTCAACACCCATGGAGGCTTGTTGTCTTTTGGGCATTGCGGGGTTGCGGGTGGTATGAGCCATGCGGTAGAGGCTGTTCGGCAATTGAGTCAGAGAGCGGAACATCGACAGGTAAAAAATGCATGCCATGCCTTGGTGCATGCCGACGGCGGCGTGATGTCGTCGCATGTGAGTTTGATCTTGTCACGAGACAACTGATGTTGAGCCCTAGCCCTAGCCCTAGCCAAAACCAAGTTAGCGCTCTAGCGTCGCCTTTCATTGCAGGTGTCGCACAAGGCATTCTGCGCTATCAGTTTTGCCTAGACTGCGGCACCTCCCAGAGCCTGGCGCGCTATGCCTGCCACCAGTGCAGAAGCTCAAGGCTTGAGTGGCGCGACGCGCGCGGACTGGGAACGGTCTTCGCCCTTACCGAAATCACTCGCGCCCCTAGCGATAGCTTTCGAGCGCTCGTGCCCTACACTCTACTGCTGGTGACCCTCGACGAAGGAGCCCGCCTGATGGCTCATGGACGTGCGCCTCTCAAAATCGGAGATCGGGTAGTTGCCCGATTTTTTGTGCACGATGATCAACCGCTCATTATTTTTCATGCTCTCGCTGAGTAACAGCCGCGCCAGCGACGAACTCGGGTAAGACCATGCGCAGGGCAGGTTAAAAATGTTTCTGGCTCTCAAATCACATGCTTGGGCTTATCCGATGCTGGAGGTGGTGCACATTCTCGGCATTGGCCTATTGCTCGGTAACCTGGTCTTGTTAGAACTTAGGGTTTTTGGCCGTGGCGCGAATTTGCCCACGCGCGATCTCGCGCGCTTGGGCCTGAGCTTGGTCGCCATCGGATTTTGCATGGCGGCAGCATCAGGGCTCCTGATGTTCGCCACCCAAGCCGAGGAACTTTTGACGAATCGAGCCTTCAAGCTCAAAATGCTTCTGCTAGTGGCGGCGGCCAGTAATGCGGCTTGGTTTCACGGTCGCGATTCCTTGGCCAAGCTGGATGGGCTGGCTAAGGTACAAATGCTCATTTCCACGACGCTTTGGATCTTGGTAGTGACCTGTGGACGTTGGATCGCCTATCAGTAGCCGAGGCAAGTCAAATTTTTTGCAAGGAGTTCTAGATGAAGAATGATCAAGTCAATATCATATCGTCGCGGCGACATTTTTTGGCGGTCGGTCTCAGCGTCCCGATAATGGGCCTAGCCCATGCGCACCATGGTTGGAGTAGCTTTGATCAGGACAGGCCGGTGTACCTTGAGGGCAAAACCAGAAAGGTCAAATGGCAAAACCCGCATACAGAGCTTGAACTCGTGCTCAATTCGGATCTGCGCGTGCCTACCGATTTAGCCGTGCGCGAAGTTCCGGCGCAATCGGCCCCGGTCGAGGGCAAGCTTTTGCTGTCAAAGTCGGTTGTACCGAAACGCAAAGACGGCATTTGGGAAATTGAACTGGCGCCGCTCACGCGAATGCAAGCCTGGAACGTTCCTGAGATTAAGGTCGGAGCCAGTCTTTCGGTTCTAGGTTTTACCTTTAAAGACGAAAAGGGCCCACCCGTGTTGAGGGTTGAATACCTTTGGTTAGACGGCAAAACTTATGCCCTGAGGTCGAGCCCAGCTTGAGAAAATGCTCCGAGGTCTATTCTTTCACCGCTCCGGTCATCCCCGACACGTAATACTCGACAAAAAATGAGTACATGATCGCGACCGGCACGGACCCTAATAGTGCGCCTGCCATGAGCGAGCCCCAGTGATACACATCACCCTCCACGAGTTCGGTGATCACGCCGACCGGCACGGTTTTGACCTCTGATGACGAAATGAAGGTCAGTGCGTAAATGAACTCGTTCCACGAAAGAGTGAAGGCGAATATGCCTGCGGAAATCAATCCGGGAACGGAGAGCGGCAGAATAATTTTGATCAAAATTTCCCAGCGCGTGGCACCGTCAATCAAAGCACACTCTTCCAGCTCGTAGGGTATGGAACGGAAATATCCCATGAGTAGCCAGGTGCAGAACGGAATCAGGAAGGTTGGATAGGTCAGGATCAAGGCCCAGCGTGTATCGAAAAGGCCTAGTTTGTACACCATCGCGGCCAGCGGAATAAAGAGGATCGAAGGTGGTACCAGGTAGGCCATGAAAATTGCTAAGCCTGCCTGGCGAGCGCCTTTAAACTTAAGACGTTCAATGGCATACGCGGCCAACACAGCGGCTGCTAAGGATACAAAGGTGGCGACGACCGAAACCAGAATGGTGTTCCACATCCATTCGGGATAAGCGGTATCGAAGAGGAGTTTCTTGAAGTGGGCGAGGGTCGGACTATTGATCCAAAAAGGGTTGGCGTCCTTGGAGACAAGTTCCGCGTTCGGTTTGAAGGAGGTCATGACCATCCAATAGAACGGGAATAGGAGCACGAACACAAAGACGCCGAGCGGTATGTAGGTCGTGACCCAACGTCTCGGCATTGAGTCAAGGTAGGACATGCCGGCACTATCGTCGGTGGCTTTGTCTCGTGTTTTGCCGGTAGCTTGATTCGATATTTTTGCTGACTCTGCTGCGTTCAATTGTCGCCTCCTTGTTGCCAGGCTCGGCGCTGTAACCCAAAGTAGCTAAACATGACGGCCGCCAAAAGAAAGGGCACCATCGCCATTGCGATCGCCGCGCCTTCGCCCAAGGCTCCGCCGGGAATGCCACGCTGGAAGGCCAGGGTGGCCATTAGGTGTGTTGAGTTCAAGGGGCCGCCCCGCGTCAGTACGTAAATTAACTGGAAGTCAGTGAAGGTGAACAATACGGAAAAGGTCATGACCACGGCGATGATGGGGGTCAAAAGCGGTAAGGTCACTCGCCAGAATTTTTGCCACTCACTGGCGCCATCAATGGCGGCCGCTTCGTAGAGAGAGGGAGAAATCGTTTGCAAGCCTGCCAAGAGCGATATCGCCACAAACGGAATGCCCCGCCACACGTTGGCAGCAATGACAGAAGCGCGCGCCATGTTTGGGTTGCCAAGAAAGTCGACGTATTGATTGATCAGCCCCAGCTTGGTGAGCACCCAACTGATGACCGAAAATTGGGCGTCGTAAAGCCACCAAAAAGCAATGGCCGAAAGGGCTGTGGGCACGATCCAGGGCAGCAAAATCACCGCTCTAAAAAATGATTTATACGGGATGTGTTTATTGAGCAGAAGTGCTAACCACAGGCCCAATACAAATTTAAGAATACTCGCGGACACCGTGTACAAAATAGTGTTGAATAGCGCAAGCTGAGTGACGCTGTCGCCCATCAGGAACTTGTAATTCTCCAGGCCCACCCACTCGCCCGCGCGACCTACTTTTGCATCCGTAAAGCCAAGCCAAGTCCCAAGCCCGAGAGGGTAGGTCAGAAAAACCACCAAGAGCAGCACCGCGGGCACCATGAAAAGCAGGCCCAAGGTATTTTTATCATTTTGCAGCTTAGCGAGCATCACCTAACTGGCCTGTAATCTTTCGAGAAAAAAGCGCAAGCCCGCAGGTTTAGAGGGCTTGCGAGTCTTTGCAATTGACCTAAGCGCCTAAGGGGTTGGGCGGCGCACTTTCGTATTCCGCCCATGGTCCTAGACCTTGTAATAGCGCTCGGCGCGTTTTTGTGCCCGCTCCATCGCTTCCTTGGGCGACTTCGAACCGGACGCGGCCTCGGCCACCATATTGACGATAATGAAGTCGGCCATCGCGCCCGCTGAGGCAAAGCCCAAGCGACCGGCATGCCCGTTCGACACTAAATTCTTGAAGCAATCACGATACGGTGTGTGCTTAGGGTCGACCGTCCAGATGGGGTTCGACTCATAGGCTCGGAGAGGTTGCGAAATGTACCCAATCGCGGCCTGCTGCCAAGGTTCGTACTGTTCTTTCTCCATCATGAAGCGGATAAACTCTTTGGATGCCTTTGGGAATTTACTGTGCTTAAAGGCCATCCACTGCGTGACCAGGTGCAACTCTGTTGGACGCCCGATAGGTCCAATCGGCATATTGGCATGACCGATGTCGGCCGCCATGTCCTTGATCTTCGGATCGGAAGAGGTCTTGGCGGCGTAATACACTGAAATGCCATTATTGGTGAGACTGATCTGGCCGTCGATAAAGGCCTTGTTATTGTTTGGATCAAGCCAGGAAAGCGTACCAGGAATGAAGGTGGCATACAGCTCCCTGGAGTATTCGAGTGCCTTGAGTGTTTCGGGGCTATCGATCACCACTTTGTTATCTTTGTCGACCATTTTGCCGCCAAAGGTCCACACTAGCCAATGACACCAACCATTGCCATCACCGGTAGCGTTGCCGAGTGCGAAACCGGCGGGTGTGTTCTTGGCTTTCAGGCCCTGGCAAAGCTTTAAAAAGCCAGCGGTGTCTTTCGGAAACTCATTGAAGCCGGCGGCCTGCATATGGCTAATGCGATGTACCATCGTGCCGCCTGCGCAACCCCAGGGAATGGCTATCCATTCTTTGCCGCGCATGCCGTATTCGCGCGCAGAGTCGTACCAGCCACCGTATTTTTTGCCAAGGTAATCAGCAACATCGGTGAGCGGTACTAGCTTATCGGGGTACTGGTGCGGGTCATCGAACCATCCGGCAATGATGTCCGGACCGCTACCCACATTCGCTGCTACGGCTGCTTTCGGGCGAATGTCCTCAAAACCTTCGCTATCGATACGCACTGACACCTTGTAGGTTTCTTCGAACTTCTTCACATTGATCATGAATTGATCTTCATCGCCTTGCACGAAGCGCTTCCAGCGCAGCACTCGCAGCTTGGCGCCCGGCTCAGGCTTACCCGCCCACTGGGCATGCGCGTCCGGTGCAAACAGCACGGGCGAGGCGGCGACACCGGTCGCAGCACTCGTGGATTTTAGAAATTTACGTCTCGTGAACTGCACCATCGTTGTCTCCTCACTTTTGTAAGTTTGTTGCAACCTGTTTACTGCCCGTCAAAACTCAATCTCAAGCGTTTAGCCGTTGTCCGCTTGAGGCATCAAATAAATGCGCCCGCGAGATATCGGGCATTAATCGAATCGTGTCGCCGGGGCGAAACGTGTAGCGTTCACTGAAAACGGAGGTAACATCAATTCCGGCAATCTTGGAGAACACTTGAGTGTCGGCACCAGTGGGCTCAACCACCACCACTTGGGCAGGCACACCCTCATTGCCGCTGACCATCGTCACATGCTCTGGACGAGTGCCAAAGACGATTTGTTGACCGTCCCTGTCGGCGAGACCGACCTTCAGACCGTCGGGAACCCTGAGCGAAATACCTCCGCCAAAGTCGACCGTCGCACTACCCCCTCCAACGCGCAAGGTGCCGGGAAGAAAATTCATCGCCGGTGAGCCGATGAAGCCAGCCACAAACTGATTGACCGGGTGATCGTACAAATCCAGGGGAGAGCCGATTTGCTCCACAATGCCATCGCGCATCACCACAATCTTGTCAGCCATGGTCATGGCCTCAATTTGGTCATGCGTGACGTAAATCGAAGTGGTTTTCAGGCGCTGGTGCAACTCTTTGATTTCGGTGCGCATTTGCACGCGTAGCTTGGCGTCCAGATTGGAGAGTGGCTCATCGAACAGAAATACCTGCGGATCGCGAACAATGGCACGCCCCATGGCCACACGCTGGCGCTGGCCACCGGAAAGTTGACGCGGATAGCGATCCAGATAGGGATTCAGCCCTAAAATTCCTGCTGCCTTGTTTACGCGCTCATCGATCACCGATTGCTCACGTTTGGCAAGACTCAGGGAGAAGGCCATGTTGTCGCGCACCGTCATGTGCGGATAAAGCGCGTAGTTTTGAAACACCATAGCGATGTCGCGCTCTTTGGGCGGCATATTATTGACTACTTTGCCGCCGATAAAAATTTCGCCGCCGGAAATTTCTTCCAAACCGGCGATCATGCGTAGCAAAGTTGATTTGCCACAACCTGAGGGACCCACCAGGACGCAGAATTCACCATCGGCAATATCGATGGAAACGCCCTTAATGATGTGCGTTTGACCAAAGTACTTATGGGTTTCTTTGATGCTAACTGATGCCACAGCGTAGGTCTCCGTATGAAAGCTGCCGCCTCTCGCGGGGCATGCGCCTTCTTATCGTTCCAAACGTTTGCACGAATTGCAGCGGTAGTTTGGTATGAGCCGCCACTATTAGATCATTATGCCACCGCTTCGCAGAGTGTGGGGATGTTCAGTCTAGGAAGTTTATTCGGCCTTGATCCCGGCTGCTTTGATGATCGGCCACCACTTCTCGATGTCCGCCTTCTGAAGCGTCGCGAGCGCTTCTGGAGTTTGCTGCTCACGGGGAAAAATTTCCTGTCCAAGATCGGAAAGCTTGGCTCGAACCTGAGGATCGGCGAGAGCGGCAACAATGGCTGCATTGAGCTTGGCGACAACCTCCTTCGGCGTAGCTTTAGCGGCCCATAGCCCATGCCATCTTGAAAAGTAGAACCCTGGCAGACCGGCTTCATCCACCGTTGGGATGTCCGGTGCTGCCGCTAAACGAGTTTTGGAAGTCACGGCGAAAGCCTTGATCCTGCCTGCACGCACCTGTGGCAAGGAACTGGTTGGGTCGTCGATAATCATATCTATCTCGCCCCCCATTAAAGCTTGCAGGGCCGGAGCCGCGCCGCGATATGGCACGAACTGAAAGCGCGTACCCGTTGCGCTTTGGAAAAATACCCCGCTCACGTGTTGCGGGCTACCCGCACCCGCCGTGCCTTCCAGCGCTTTGTCTGGATTCGCTTTCAGCCAAGCAATAAAGCCTTTGAGATCGTTGGCAGGCACTGCATTCTTCGCGACGATTAAGTAGGAGTTAGTAGCAATTAGGGAAAGAGGTTCGAAATCCTTGATCAGATCATAGGGCAGGGGATATACCGCCCCATTTACGACATGAGTACTCCAGTGCCCAATGCCGATGGTGTAGCCATCTGGCGCTGCTCTCGCTACTCGACCAACGCCGATATTGCCGTTAGCGCCAGCCACGTTCTCAACGACAACGCTCTGGCCCAGGGAGATCCGCATGTGCTGGGCGAGGGTGCGAGCAATAACGTCAGTGGGACCCCCAGCGGCAAACGGGACAATAATCGTGATCGGGCGCGAGGGAAAGCCCTGCGCGAATGCAGTCGCTGCGTTTAACAACAAGGCCGCGAAAACTAAAAGCAGACGTTTCATCGTGTCATCCTATTTTTCTCATTTTCGGGTTATTACCGTGATTTTCATTAGGTCGTTAAGAAATTCAGTATAAGCACTCATTTGTTGCAGAGTTTAAGTGCCTATTCCGCCAGACCAACAAACACATTTTGTACGTCATCATTGCCGTCGATCGCATTGAGAAAAGCTTCGACTTCTTCGAGCTGCACTTGTGACAAGGCGGCTGGATCTACGGGATTTTTGGACTTGTAGCCCAGCTTGGCCGACAACACCGTAAACCCTCGCGCTGGGAGTGCACGGCTCACTAAATCCAGGTCGATCGGGTCCGTTAGAAAGAGTGTCGTACCGTCTTCATCACCGGCTTCGAAGTCCTGTGCACCGGCTTCAATCGCGGCGGTTTCCGCATCCGATCCCGCCACGACGGGTTGCGCCTCGATCATGCCGACGTGGTTAAAGTCCCATGAAACGGAACCGGAAGTGCCAAGTTGCCCCTTACGAAACAGCATCCTCATTTCGGGGGCGGTGCGATTGACGTTGTCAGTCAGACATTCCACCATGACGGCGACCTGATGCGGCGCGAATCCCTCGTAAATTACATGCTCGAAATGCACCGCTTCGCCGGTCAGCCCCGCACCCTTTTTAACCGCACGTTCCAGCGTTTCTTTCGGCATCGAAACTTTGCGTGCCTGTTCCATCACCAGTCGGAGTTTCGAATTTAAAGCCGGATCGGCCCCACCGCGGGCGGCCACCATAATGTCTTTGGCTAAACGTCCAAACAGCTTGCCTTTGGCATTCGCTGCAAGTTCTTTGCCTTTTGCTTTCCATTGCGCGCCCATACTTGCCTTTTCTTTACTGAGTGGAACACCACGCTTGATTCACCTTAGAGTGGTAGTCGAGCCTAATAAAGCTCCATCAAGGCGGCATTGTCTTTGAGGTCTTCCGGAAGGGCCTCTCGAACCATTTTCCCTGCTTTCATCACGACAACCCGATCCGACACTTTCAGTGCTTCGCGCACATTCTGCTCGACCAGAAGAATACTCATGCCGCGCTCCTGCTGCAACTGCCGAATGGGTTGCATCAAGTCTTGAAAGAGTTTGGGCGCAAGCCCAATAGAAGGTTCGTCCATAATGAGGCAGCGCGGCTGACCTAATAGTGCGCGGCCAATGGAAACCATCTGCTGCTGCCCGCCCGATAGTAGGCCCGCTCGTTTGGTGTAAAAGGCCTTCACGGGAGGCAAGACCGACAGTACCCAATCAATTCGGTCTTGTCGTTCGCTCTTTGGCGTGCCCGCTGAGCCTAACCCTAGGCCCCAAATCTCGGCCACGGTGAGGCTCGGGAAAATACCGCGCCCCTCGGGCATCATGGCGACACCGCGTTCAGCGAGAGAACGTGGTGTGTGATTGCCGAGTACTTGACCGTCGATCAAAATACGTCCGCTCTTGGCCGGGACCAAACCGAACAGTGTTCGCATGAGGGTGGATTTTCCCGCACCATTATGTCCAATGAGGCAAAGCACCTCATTGGCCTTTAGCTCAATCGAAACGTCCATCAGAACGGGTTTTCCTCCGTAGCTGACTTCAAGGTTTTCGGCTTTAATCAGCGCCGTGGCTGTCGCGCGCGTCACCTCATCTTTCGATGTCGTGGCCTCAATACCCGCGCGCGTCATGCTCGCTCACCAAAATAAATCGCTGCTAAAGCGGGGTCGGCAAGGATTGTTTTGGGATCGCCTTCAGCAAGTAGCCGACCTTGATCAAGGAAGGCGATACGATCTGAAATGCCTTGAACAATATCGAGATTATGTTCAATAATGCAAATCGTGATGCCTTGAGACAATTGGTCGCGCAGCAGGGCAATAAAGCGCTCGTATGACCCGCGATCCAGGCCAGAGGCGGGCTCATCCAGCAGCCAAAGCCTGGCCCCAGAGCTCAAGATTCTGGCAATCGATAAGAACTTTCTTTCGGCATAGGCGAGATCCAGCGCCCGTGCATCGCGCCGGTCCGCCAAGCCGACTTTCTCAAGGGCATCCTCGGCACGCTCACGACGTTCGGCCTTGGCGCTCTTGCCGCCACTTTGCCAAAACCATGAGCCTCGCTCAGTGACCGTGAGCGTATTCTCCAGCACCGTCATTTGATCGAAAAGCTTGAGGTCTTGAAAGGTTCGCCCAATACCTGCCTGGGCAATCTTCCAATGCGGCACGCCCTTGATAGAGTCGCCTAACCAGGTGACTTCCCCGGCATCGGGATTGAGATGCCCCGTAATGAGATTGAACAAGGTGGTTTTACCCGCGCCATTCGGGCCGACCAGGGTCGTTACAATACCTTCGCGCAACGCGATGGAGACATTATCGACTGCCTTTAAGCCGCCAAAAGTTTTTGACATGCCCTTGGTTTCAAGCAGGATTTTGCTCGATGCGCTCATGCGCCGCCTTTCGGCTTGTCGCGAAAGCCGAACAGACCTCCAGGTCGATAAATCATGAGCAGTACCATGGCCAAGCCATAAACCATTTGCTGAATTGAGCCAATTTCAGTTTGCGGCAGACCTGGCAAATAAGAAAGCGCAGCGGGCAACAAAAGTATGAGAATTGTTCCGCCCACAGGCCCGAATAGGGTTGCCGTACCGCCAATGATCACCATGGCCATCAACAGCACCGAGGTGTCCAAAGTGAAGCTTTCAACATTGATAAAGCTTAAATAAAACGCATACAGTGAGCCCGCCACGGCGGCCAAAGACGAAGATAAGACCACAGCCATTGTCTTGATCACGGCGACGTTCTTGCCAAAAGCCCAAGCGGCGGTTTCATCGTCTCGAATAGCCTTGAGGCTGCGCCCGAAACTGCTGCGTACCAAGACGGCAATGGTGATCATGACCAAGGCGAGACAGGTGAGCGCAAGTATCAAGTATTGAGCTGGCGTAGTGATCTCAAACCCCGGAAAACGTGCCGCGGGAATATTGGTAATGCCACCGATGCCACCGGTCACCCCTTTCCATTCAGAAAATAGGGTCATGGCCAGCATTTGCAGACCAAGCGAGGCCGCGACAAAATACTCGCCGCGCACTCGTAATGCAGGCAAGGCCAAGGCGAGCGATATCAGGCCGGAGACGCCCATAGCGATCGCCGTGGAAAGCAAAAAGCCAGCACCAAGCTTCATCGAGACCAAGGCTGCCGTGTAGGCACCAATACCAAAAAACACGGCATGAGCCATTGAGAAAATTCCGGCATAGCCCAGCACAAAATTCAAGGTCACGGCCAAAATAGCATTGATAGTGATTAGCACCGCAAGGTTGTTAAGATAGGCCCACATCTCTATTTCGCTCCTATTGCACGGCCCAGAAACCCCGCCGGGCGAACAATAATGAAGACGAACAGGATTACAAAAGTTACGGCCTCGCTCCACTGAGGATCGAGCTTCCAGATAGCAACGCTCTCGGCGATGCCGAGCAGTAAGCCGCCGTAGGCTGCGCCGCGCAAAGAGCCAATGCCGCCGACGATTGTGGCCGCCAGACTGATCAACATAATGTGCGCTCCGATACCTGGGTTAATGCCTTGGGTCATCGCCGTTAAAGCCGCTCCCGGTACCACCAAAGCCGACCCTAGCGCGAACGCGACTTGAGCGAGTCGTGTCGGCTCGAGACCAAAAATTCTAACAAGATCCGAGTTGTCGGAAAGGGCGCGCAGGCCAGTACCTACCAAGGTGCGAGACAAAAACAAGTGGAGGGCAATGAAGAACACTAGCGCTGTCAAAATTGCGACCAAGGCGATGGGTGCCACGAACAGCCCTGGTGCAATCTCTACTGCTTTGGAGAGGCTCACGGTCACAGTCTCGAAGCCCCGACCGAAAACTGTTCCCACCAAGTTCTGAACAATAATTTGCATGCCAAAGGCCGCGATGAATACCGTGAAGAACGCACCCTCATGCCTTTGAATAGGGCGATAAATAAAGCGCTCCATGAACACGCCAAACGCCACGACCACAATCGTGGCAATGAGTAATCCGACTACCCAGTGCCATTTTTGAGTGTGAACGCTCCACCAAAAGAGATAGCCCGCCAAAGTAAATGAAGCGCCATGGGCGACGTGGAAGACCTTGGTTGAACCGAAGATCAGTGCGAAGCCAACGGCTGTAAGGGCATAAATGGCCCCCAGTTGGAGGCCATTAATGAGCAGTTGAAGAATTAACACTTAGGGAGATCGCTCGCGCCGAGATTGGTTTTGGCTTTGCTTGGTTAGGATCGGATTAACGCTACTTTGCCATAAGATTGTCTTTAACAACTTTGGCCGCACCGCCCGCAATCACGTTGATTTGCAGGGGCATGGAAACCGTACCGTTCGGCAGGAACTTCATCTTGCCGCCGACCACATCGAAGGTGCCCGTTGCTTTACGTTGCTTGAGCAAGTTCTCGCCGGTAATGGGTAGGCCTGCCTTTTCTAGGGCCTGAGCGAGCTTTACAAACACCATGACGGCGTTGTAATAGTTAGCCACATAAGCGTTGGGCTCTTTGCCTTTCTTGGCGCGCCAGTCTTTGGCTAAGCGTCGACTCATGGCATCGCCGTCCCAATTCACGGCTTGAGTAGGGAAAACAGCTCCGGAGGCCTCAGGCAATTGCAGCACAGTCGGTACCGAGAAGGCGGAATAGCTGGCCACCGGCTGGGGCACGCCGTTGTCGCGCAGTTGCTTCATGATCTGTGCTTGCTGTGCCCCGAAAGAGGCTATGAAGACAACGTCGGGCTGAGCCTCACGAATTTTTGCAGCGATGCCGGAGAACTGCTGTGATGCCCTTGGCACCTGCAAAGCCGCGACAATCTTTCCGCCGAGTTTGGGAATGGCGGAGTCCAGTTCTTTTTTGATGGCCTCGCCCGCAGGGTCGTCAACATAAATGAGCGCGATTTTTTTAAGATTCCTCTCGTTCACCAAATAGGGCGCGAAGGCCTGGATCTCCAGATTCACAAGAGGGATGACATTCCAAAAGTACTCGCCAAGCTCGGCCAAGTCAGGGCCGATACCACCACCATTGACCGAGACCACTTTCGCCTTGTCGCCTACCGGGGCAATCGCTTTTGAGACACCCGTAAAAGCGGACAACACAAACGGAACTTTGTCGACGCTAACCAGTTTGTTCATGGCGACCACACCTTGCTGAGGGGTCGCTTGACTGTCTTCAATCACCATGACCAATTTTTTGGACAGCATTTTGTCAGCATTGGCGTGTTCGACTGCGATATTGGCGGCGCTGCTAAACAGGTCGCCATACTCCGCATTGGGACCACTCATTGGAAGGTTCGCACCAAATTTTATTTCTTGAGCACTTGCCGTGCTCAGACTGGCTATAGAAGTTAGGCCAAATGCGGCGGCCAAGGCTGCCGTCTTAAGCAGTGAAGTGCCAAAGAAAAACTTCTTGGTCATAGTGCTGATCCTCTCAATGCGCTGGGTGTACGCGGCCGGGTAAATGCCGAATAGATTCGAGTATGGGGCACAACTAGCCTGCTTGCACTTCGAGCGCCGCAAAAATGAACGTTCTCTCAGCTTGCTTTCGATGACCGCGCTGGTCGGTTCGCTGCCGGTAATATTCAGCGACCCAAGGGGGCCGGACGGTTCGAACTGTCCTGACAGCGGATGAATCGAAACAGTCCACCGACCCGGTACTCCTCGCCTTTTTCGCCAAGGTACCGATCCTGCGCTCGGTAGGCCTGGCCTTCGCTCTCCATGGTCGCCTTGCAACTTCCGAAAACGGCGTCGCCGTGCAGAGCGTACTGCAGCACATGAACTAACTCATGCAAGATGAAGCTTTGGTCCTTTACAAGCTTCATGTTGAGGCTGTTCCGATAAAGAATCCGCCGCTTCGTCGGCTCGTAAAGAGCAATGAGTGTCTGACAACTGCTTGGCTTTTCTGGGCAGATCTGGGCGGTGATCTGTTCGCTACTCATGGCGACGATGTCGGGTAGGTGGGAGAGGTCCATCGCGGGCAGACCAGTAAAGCGAATGGCAGCGGCCGCCGCAAGTCCGCCGGAAGTGAATGGGCCATTAACGGCGACTTGAGCATTCTGTAATAATCCGCCCATGCGCCCGCTTCGAACTATTCCATGGCTACCCAATGTGGTGTTTGGCTTTTTGCTCTCAGGCTTTATGTCCCTGGTGATTTCGGGCGTGTCTAGTCTTAGAAATTTTGGGTTGGCGAGGGTGCTAGAGCAGCCTTCGCAATTCCTGGAGGGGTGGATGACGGCGTATGCTTCATCCTGGCTGGTCGCTTTCCCGGTGGTTCTTTTCGTCGCACCGATGGTGCGGCGCATTGTTGGGCATTGGTTCTCAACTAAGCCCGTACCTCAGGTGGTCACGAGTTCAGTCTTTAGGCCTTAATGAGCCCCGCCTGATAGTCGTTAACGGCCTTCATCAACTCCTCGCGGGTGTTCATCACGAAGGGGCCGTGCTGAGCAATTGGTTCCTTAAGCGGTCGCCCTGCGACGAGTATGCAGCGCGACGGGCCATTACTGGAAAGCCGAACCGAGTTGGCGCCCGCCGTGTTACTCAATATGGCCATTTGGGTATCGCTTACCTGACGAGCCTCGCGGTCATCTCCAACCTTCACCTCGCCGCGATAGGTGTAAATAAATGCGTTATGGGATTTTGGAATATTCAGAGTAATTTCGCCAGCACCTGCAAAATGGATGTCCGAAAAAACAGGCTCAGTGTCAGGCCGCTCGACTGCGCCTTTGAGGTCGGTAAAGCTACCCTCTTGCGATGAGCGAATTGCGCCCGCGATCATTCGTATCGTGATACCTCCCGCAAGCTCCCATTGCGGAATCTGCTCGGGGACTAGGTCGCGATAAATTGGCGCCATCATCTTGTTCTTCCCCGGCAAATTCACCCAGAGCTGGAAGCCCTCCATCAGACCGTCTTCTTGCTCAGGCATCTCCGAATGGACGAGGCCGCGACCGGCGGTCATCCACTGCGCACCGCCGCCTTGGAGTAAGCCAGAATTGCCAGCGCTATCGTGGTGTCGCATTCGGCCATGCAGCATATAGGTGACGGTTTCGAAGCCACGATGCGGATGATTCGGAAAGCCTCCCATGTAGTCATCCGGGTTGTCGTTTCTGAAAGCGTCCAGCATCAGGAAAGGATCAAGTCGGCGTTGCAGATCTTGGGTTAACACACGGGTTAGCTTGACGCCATCACCGTCGCTGGTGGCTTGGCCTAGAACGATTCGTTCTACTGTGCGAGAGGTCATGATTGATAGGTCCTAAGTGAGACGAATAGCAGCCTTACGTAGCGCGATGGCCCAGAAATGATTGGGCGTATCCCGGTCGTCATTATTGCTTATCTTAGTGCATCTGAAACTGCGATCAAATTTAAAGTGTTAGCACTTTCTCATGCATCCAAAGTACTTTTCGGCATCGTGCTTAACAGTGCCTCAATCCGGGCCGCGCAGTCGAGCAGGGTTGCGTCTAGCGAGCGACCTGCGAGAATTTGTAGGCCTAGCGGGAGGTCCTGCTCTTGGGTGCCTTCTTGGCGCGGGATAGGCAGAGTGATCGCGGGCACACCGAGCGCGGTCCACACCCGATTGAAGCTCGACGAGCCGGTGCTGTCCGGTAAGGGAGCCACGCCGGGTGCAGCAGCCCCTAACAGAGCGTCGAAGTTTGCAAAAGTTTGATCGGCCCAGACTCGACCCTTTTCGAAGCTGAGTAGTGCCTGCTGATACTGAGCGGCTGAGATGTGGGCTTGTTCGCGCAGGTAATTTCTCAAAAGTGGGCTGAGCTGTTCTGGCCTGGTGTCGAGCTCATAGGCCAATGCCCGCCAGGCTTCATAACCTTGCGCGATGGCGTGGGCCTCATATACCTCTTGAATCAAACCAGGTAGCGGCACCTCATGAACTTCCACGCCTGAGCGTTTCAAATGATTCGAGACGCGTTCGATCTCTTGTTGATACTCTGCACTAGGTGCCCCCCAGGGATAATGCCGAATGACTCCTAGTCGGAGCGACTCGGAATTTGTGGGGGTCTCGAAAGGGATCAGAGCCTGCGCAAACAGGGCGCAGTCGGACACATCGCGCGCGAAGAGGCCCACCGTGTCCAGTGAACTTGAGAAGGGCTTTAAACCCGCACAGTTGATTAATCCAAAGCTGGGCTTGAAACCTACGATGCCGCAGTAAGACGCCGGTCGAATCACCGAGCCACCGGTTTGTGTGCCAATCGCAAAGCGCACCAGACCGGCAGCCACCGCCGCGGCCGAACCAGACGAGGAGCCACCGGGGGTATGAAGAGGGGCGCGAGGATTACGGGTAGGCGGAGGTGCAAGAAAGGCAAATTCGGTCGTGACTGACTTGCCCAGCACGACACCACCAGCTCGTTCGATACTTTGCACCGCAGCGCTAGGGATGGCAGGGCAATGTCCTTTGTAAATTGGGCTGCCGTATTCGGTAGCAAGATGCGCGGTATCAAAAATGTCTTTGACCGCCACTGCGGCGCCTTTTAGAACGCCATTAAGTCGCGCGCCTGCCTGAGGGCGCAGGGCCTCGATTTGCTCGGCGCTCATCCAGTGTACAAAGGCTTTCCATTGATCCTGCGCCGCGACAATGTTTTTGCGCTGCTGTTGAAGGCCCTCGATCCAAGCGTCAATCTGTACATCCGTGATCAATCTTGCCGACTGTCTGCTCATCTCCAAAATGGTTCCTTTGTAAGTAACGGCGCAGTATATAAAAGAATGATCGCCGTTGCGTGCCCGCCAAGCGAGTCCCGCATGCCTGGACGGCTCGATCAATTACTTCTTGCTACCCCAAACCTCGGCTAAGCGAGCATCTCGTCCGCAGTTGTAGCGATAGCCCTTGTAGCGAATCGGATTCTTCTTGTAGTAATCCTGGTGATAGTCCTCCGCCAAATAGAAGGTACTGGCCGGAGCAATTTCAGTATGGATCATTTTCACCGGCCCGGCCTTGAGAAGTGCGGCCTTGCTGGCCTCAATCACTGCTCGCTGGGAGTCGTTTTCATAAAAGATGGCGCTGCGATACTGATTGCCGTGATCACAAAACTGCTGATCTTTTACGGTCGGGTCAATCGTCTTCCAGAAGTATTCCAATAGCGCAGAGTAGGTCACCTTATTAGGGTCGTACACCACCCGCACTGCCTCGGTGTGGCCCGTGCGCCCGGCACTGACTTGCTCATAGGTCGGATTAACGGTCTTGCCACCAATGTAGCCTGACTCCGCGCTGATGACGCCGGTGAACTTTTCAAAGTCGGATTCCGTACACCAAAAACACCCCCCCGCGAAGACGGCGCTGGCTGTTTGCGCGCTGGCCGCTGACGGGGTTGAAGGAGTTGATGCCGCTGGCGGGCTCGTCGAAGAGGTACCGGCGCTGGGTGCAGCATTCTTCGGCGCCTGAGCATTCACGTAGGTTCCGCCGACAGCGAGGCTGAGGGTCAGCCCCAGCGAGAGAGCAATACGCGTCAAGAACTTCATGTGCGCAACTCCGGCAATTTGTCTTCTGCAGGTACAAATTGCAAAGCCACACCGTTGTTGCAGTAACGCAAGCCGGTAGGCTTGGGGCCGTCATTAAACAGGTGACCTTGATGGCCACCGCAACGCCCGCAATGGTACTCGGTGCGTGGCAGGATCAATTTGAAATCGCGCTTCTGACCCAAGGCGCCAGGGATCGCATCGAAGAAGCTCGGCCAGCCCGTGCCGCTCTCAAACTTTTGCTCCTTGGTAAACAAAGGCAGGTTGCAAGCAGCGCAGATGAAAGTACCTTTTCTTTTTTCATCGTTCAAGGGGCTAGTGCCGGCGCGCTCAGTCGATTCTTCAAACAACACGGCATAGGCGGCCGGCGCCAGCAGCTTTTTCCAGTCCGCTTTGGATTTGGTGAGTGGAGTGTAGGTTGGAGCGCTATGGGAGGATGTTGACATGGCTATGCCTAGTGCAAGTGTTGAGAATTGAAAGATTGCTTCACGCCGTTTCATATTGGGTCCGCCTGGGATCAAAATAGGGAGGGTCAGCCTTTAAGGTCGCTAATGAGCCTATTCGCTACCTCAATCCAGTCGGCACGCCGTGGCAAAGCTAACATAGCAGAGATCACGGTTTGATATCAAATCAATGATCAGGGGAGGGTTTTTGGACATCCAACCCCAACCCCAACCCCAATTTACGACCGGACAACAAGTTTCCTGGGGTTTAAAGCTTTCGCCAGGTATTTGCCGGTGTAGCTCTCCGGCACCTTTGCCACCTGCTCAGGAGTACCCGTCGCCACAATCATCCCGCCGCCACCGCCCCCCTCGGGTCCCAGGTCAATAATCCAGTCAGCGGTTTTAATCACATCAAGATTGTGCTCAATCACCACCACGGTATTGCCATGATCGCGCAAGGTGTTGAGGACTTTGAGCAGTAAGGCGATGTCGTGGAAATGCAAGCCCGTGGTGGGCTCGTCCAAGATGTACAAGGTTCGCCCGGTGTCGCGCTTACTCAGCTCCTCGCCAAGTTTGACGCGTTGCGCTTCGCCTCCAGACAGCGTGGTGGCGGACTGACCCAGCCGAATGTAACCCAGGCCAACGTCCAATAAAGTTTGCAACTTGCGGTGAATCATCGGCACAGCGCTAAACGACGCGGCCGCCGCTTCCACGGTCATGTCCAGCACTTCAGAAATATTGCGGCCCTTATATTGCACCTCGAGCGTTTCGCGGTTGTAGCGTTTGCCTTTGCAGGTATCGCAGGCGACATACACGTCGGGTAGGAAATGCATCTCTACCTTGATCATGCCGTCACCTTCGCAGGTTTCGCAGCGCCCACCCTTCACGTTAAACGAGAAACGACCGGGCCCATAACCACGCTCCTTGGCGGTCGGGGTCTCGGCGAAGATTTCCCGAATGGAGGTAAACATACCGGTGTATGTGGCCGGGTTGGAACGCGGCGTGCGACCAATCGGGCTTTGGTCGACATTGATGACTTTGTCGAAATGCTCCAAACCTTCAATCGCGTCATGCTCAGCAGGCTCGGCATGCGCCCGGTAAATTTTGCGGGCCGCAGAGGTATAGAGCGTCTCGTTCACCAAGGTGGATTTGCCCGAGCCAGAAACACCGGTGACACAAATCAGTAAACCCACCGGAAACTCTACATTGACGGACTTTAAATTGTTACCCTTGGCGCCCAGCACTTTAAGAAAGGTGTCTCCAGGGGGTCTGCGGTTTTTAGGAATTTCGATGCGCAGAACACCAGAGAGGTATTGCCCAGTTAATGATTCCGGCTCTGCGGCGATATCCGCCGGTGTGCCCTGGGCAATGACCTTGCCACCATGCACACCCGCTCCAATACCCATGTCCACGACATGATCGGCGTTCAAAATGGCGTCTTCATCATGCTCAACCACCAAGACGGTGTTGCCGATGTCTCGGAGATGCCTCAGAGTATCAATTAAGCGATCATTGTCACGCTGGTGCAAGCCAATTGAAGGCTCGTCCAGCACATACATGACACCCGTCAACCCAGAGCCAATTTGCGATGCCAAGCGAATTCGCTGGGATTCACCGCCCGACAAGGTTTCCGCAGATCGATCAAGCGAAAGATATTCCAAGCCGACGTTGTTCAAGAAGGTGAGGCGGCTGACGATCTCCTTGGCAATACGCTCGCCGATCAGTTGCTTGTTGCCATCGAGTTGCAGATCCGTGAACCATTTCAAGGCCTGCTTCAGAGTCCAGCCCGACACCGTCCAAATCGGCACATCCTCATGGCGCTTGCCAAGTCGCACCGAGCGTGCATCTACTCTTAGGCGAGTGCCCGTGCACGTGGGGCAGGTTTGATGATTCAGAAACTTGGAAAGCTCCTCGCGCACGGCCGAGGAATCGGTTTCTTTGTAGCGCCGCGCGAGGTTGGGCAAAATGCCTTCGAAGGGTTCATTCCGGGTAGTCATACGACCCGACTCAGAAAGATAAGCGAAGGCGACCTTTTCTGTTCCCGAGCCATTGAGAATGACATGCTTGGCGCGATCATTCAACTGCTCAAACGGCGCTTCAATGTCGAAGTCGTAAAACGCCGCCAAGCTTTGCAGCATCTGAAAGTAAAACTGGTTGCGTCGATCCCAGCCTTTGATGGCGCCGGAGGCCAGACTCAGGGTCGGGAATACGACGACCCGCTTGGGGTCAAAGAACTGCACTACCCCAAGGCCATCACATTCTGGGCAAGCGCCCATCGGGTTGTTAAATGAGAACAGACGCGGTTCGAGTTCGGGGAGCGCGTGGCTGCAAATCGGGCAGGCGTACTTGTTGGAGAACAAGGTTTCCTTGCCGCTCTCCATATCGTGAACGACTGCGCGACCTTCGGAGAGGCGAATCGCAGTCTCAAAGGAGTCGGCCAAGCGTTGCTTCAGGTCGGCACCGGTTTTGATGCGGTCAATCACGACATCCACACTGTGTTTCTGATTTTTCGCGAGCTTGGGGTTTTCGTCACCCAGCTCGATCAGTTGGGCTTCATTGCCCTTGCCTTCGGTACGAATACGCACGCGCACAAAACCTTGCGACTGTAAGTCGTCAAACAAGTCGCTCTGCTCACCCTTGCGCCCAGTGACCACTGGCGAGAGAATCATGATCTTGGTTTCAGCGGGCAGCGCCAGCACCGCATCGACCATCTGCGAGATGGTTTGAGCCTCCAACACATGATCAGGATGGTCTGGGCAGTACGGTGTTCCAGCGCGTGCATAGAGCAGACGAAGGTAATCGTGAATTTCCGTGACAGTGCCCACAGTCGAGCGAGGATTATGGCTGGTGGCTTTTTGTTCGATAGAAATGGCGGGCGACAAGCCTTCGATCAGATCTACATCGGGCTTGTCCATGAGTTGCAAGAACTGCCGCGCGTAGGCCGACAGCGACTCGACATAGCGGCGTTGCCCTTCAGCGTACAAGGTGTCAAACGCAAGTGAAGACTTACCTGAACCGGACAGGCCCGTGATCACCACGAGCTTGTTTCGAGGCAGATCCAGGCTGATATTTTTCAGGTTGTGCGTGCGAGCACCCCTGATTCGAATTTCGTCCATGCGACCGCTTTGTGGAAAACCCACTACTATAGCGGGCTTCGCATGAAAACCCCAGTGAACCCACTTTCTCCTTCCGATTCCGCCGAGCTCGAGCTTGGCGGCCGAGCACCTCCATCGTCTGATGCGCTATCGGCTGCTGCGTTAAACAACTCGATGACGTATGCTGAGCGGCGGGCGACCACGTGCCTGACTTTCTTATTTGGCAGCCGCATGCTCGGGCTTTTCTTGATCTTGCCGGTGTTTGCGCTCCATGCCAAAGGCATGCCTGGCGGGCAGGATGCCACGCTAGCGGGCTTGGCAATGGGGATTTATGGCCTCACCCAGGGCATGCTCCAAATTCCATTCGGCATGGCCTCCGATCGTTTCGGGCGCCGCAAAGTGATTGTGATTGGCCTGTTGATTTTCGCGCTGGGCAGTGTTGTCGCGGCGCTCGCGGACAGTTTGTTAGGCGTCACAGCTGGCCGGGCGATTCAGGGGGCCGGTGCAATCTCAGCGGCGGTCACCGCCTTGCTCGCTGATTCAACTCGCGACTCGCAGCGTACCAAGGCCATGGCGGCGATTGGCAGCATGATCGGCTTGATGTTCGCCTTGTCCCTGGTCGGCGCACCCCTGCTGTATCGGTGGATCGGCATGTCCGGTCTGTTCTATTTGATGGCTGGCCTGGCGCTGGTTGGCATCGCCATTGTTTTCCAGGTACCGGAAGCGGGCGTTCAGGCGGCTCTTACCGGTTCTGGCGGCGTGCCCCGCTCAATGTCCGCCGACCTGCTCTCCACCCTGCGCGACCTGGACCTCATTTGTCTAAATCTTGGCATTTTTGTGTTGCATGCGGTGCAAATGGCGATGTTTATCGTGGTCCCGCTGTGGTTAGTCGATTTGGGCGGATTGAGCTTGCCCAACCACTGGAAAGTCTACCTTCCCGTCGTCCTCGGGTCCTTCGTCTTCATGGCACCCATCGTCATGTATGCCGAGCGGCGTGGCATGATGAAGCTCGCTTTCGTGGGCAGTATTGCCCTCATCGCGCTAGTCGAAGCAGGACTCGCGTTTCAGCCCGATGGCCTAATGCAGATGGCGCTCTTGCTTCTTTTGTTCTTCATCGGGTTTAATGTGCTGGAGGCGAGCCTGCCTTCCCTGGTATCGAAGTTGGCGCCGCCGCAAGCCAAGGGCGCTGCGCTGGGGGTGTACAACACCGTGCAAGCGCTTGGCTTGTTTGTGGGCGCCGGGATGGGTGGCTGGCTCTACCAAAGAGTTGGCGGTCATGCAGTATTTTGGGTTTGTGCAGGTGCGATGGCCTTATGGTGCCTGGTGGCGATGAGCCAGAAGCGCTGGAAGGCTGTGCCTTTACCGGTGAGCGCTTAGCGTTTGGCATTGAGCGCCTGGCGAGTTCAGGCCAGAGACAGTTGTGCGGCATAATTCCATATTAGTGAGAGCGAGGAAAAAGAGATGGCTTCAGTTAACAAAGTAATTCTGATCGGCAACCTGGGGCGCGACCCCGAGGTGCGTTATTCCCCAGACGGTGCGGCCATTGCCAACCTTTCCGTGGCCACCACCTCGAGCTGGAAGGACAAGGCCACGGGTGAGCGCAAAGACGAAACCGAATGGCACCGCGTGGTGTTCTACGGCCGTACTGCCGAAGTAGCTGGTGAGTACCTAAAAAAGGGTAAACCCGTCTACATCGAAGGCCGCCTTAAAACCCGTAAATGGACCGATAAAGAAGGCCAAGACAAATACACGACCGAGATTGTTGGAGACACCATGCAGATGCTGGGTGGCCGCGAAGGTGGTAGTGGCGGCGGTGGGGACGATGGCGAGAATATGGCTGGGTCTAGCGGTGGTGGCGATCGCGGCGGATACAGTGGCGGCGGTGGCGGCGGTAGTCGTTCTGGTGGTGCGGCGCCTGCGCGCTCACCGGCTCCAGCGGGGGGCGGTGCAGCTAAGAAGCCTGCGGCTAACTTTGAAGATATGGATGACGATATTCCGTTTTGAAATATACCTCGAAGAAATTTGTTAATAAAGCCCGGGGAGTGATTAGCTCACTGGGTTTTTTGCTTCCTTTGCCGAGCTCCTATTCTCCATTGGTATTGAAATTGGAGCTCCCAGAACTGCTTTATTTTCGCTTATCGAATGTCAAGGTTCAAAGGCAAAACTTGCTACAGCTATCTGGAGACTGAACCCATTTTGCGTCTCCGACCATTAATTAGCCTATCGACTCCGACGAACGTGAGCTAAGAACTTGATTCAAGACGTGTTCCATTCCCGCCGGCTTGTAGTGATCCTGCTGCATTTCCGAAATTATGAGATTGCGAAACGCTTCATATTTTATTCCTCCGCCGATTTTGTTTGTCAACCGTCGTAAGATGCTTCGCCCCGGGATCTTGCTGACCCAACTAGCGTCGAGAATCGATGCCTCCAACTCAAGTCTATGCGTCCTAATAAAGGAATCGATGGTTTCTGCGTCAAGGCCTGCGCTCGCTAGCGTCGAAATCCGATCAAGAGACCCGGCCGAAGCTCTTTGAAGTTCCATTGAGAGATCCTTTAACGGATCTACTCCAAGCTTAATTTGGCTGATCAATTTGGAGTTGATGAACTTCGTAGCCTTTGAGCGGACGGCTTCGTCAATACATTCCCGGGCACATGTTCTAAGGAGTAAGTCGATTTCTCCTATGTTCTCGAAGCCTGAGATCTTGAGCCGATCAACAACTTTCCAAATGTATTTCGCTTCTAGCAGGTAATTTTCAATGTGATACCGGTCCCACACAAAATGGCCATTCAACGGTACGGCCATACCTTCATCATAGTCTCGATCAGTGACCGAGTAAAACTTCAAGCCGAGCTTGGTTGAAGCGGCAGCACTCGATAGAAAGTCTTTTAATTCGATAACCTTTAACTTGTTCGTTCCAGTAAGAAGGTTCAATCGAACTGTCACCTCGGGGAATAGCTGCGAGACTACCTTTTTGTCAAACTCTGAGTCCAGACCACCCTCCAAAATCAGAAAATGCTCATTCGGCATGTAGGAGGGGAGGTCGCCAACTAGATCGACGATTAGCCGCTCAAAGTCCGCAGATGCATTCAGCTCCTTTAGTTGTTCACCTGCTTTGCATAGGCTAAGCGGGATCATGTGAAATGCTCGGTAACCGGGTTGACCGATAACCTCGCGCAACAAGGCATCAGAATGCGTGACCAGGAAAATCTGGTTACCCATGGCCTCGCCAACATGCTTTCGATAAAACCCCGGAAGCTGACGGACGAGTCTTGGGTTTAGATGGAGTTCCGGTTCGTCCATAAGGATGATGGAGTCCTTCGGTGTGGAGTTTCGAATACGAAGATAGCCGTACAACACCTCTTTCTCACCAGAGCTGAGTTCGTCTAGGTCGTGTTCGAATTGCTGACCTACTTGCACGGGAAAGGAAAGGCCGCCGCTTGTGGTTGCCTTAGGGCCTGAGAATGCCTTGTCAGGGAAGAAGGTGCGAAATAGATCTTCTAGCGTCGCAGTAAGCGATTTCGAGCTTTCGAGAGGTGTTCCTGCTAGGGCAGAAATGGCGTCCTTCACATAGGCCGAGGCCAGCTCGCTCTTAACATTGGCATATTTCGCAGAATAGTTGTAAAGCGTCGATTGCTTCTTGATTTGCTCGGTAGAGTCAATGCTTAGGTTGATTCCGTTCACTTGCTCGCGACTATATTGACGATGGGCACCATGATGGTCAATCAGGCCAATATTCTCTGGTAAGTACGTTGAGAATACCGTTTGAAGTAATCGTGACTGACTTAAGTTGCGGTTGCCGTTCGGCTCAATAGTTACCTTTGCTTTAATCGTACTGGCCTTCAATTCGTCTAAGAACCTTGGCAATTCCTCAAATGCCTTTCTTTTTACTTCTTCTTCGCGGTGTCGCACAAGTGGTGAAATCGAGGCAAACGCGGATTTGTTCCAATTGTAGGCTTCGGGATGAAGCTCTCGCCAGACCTGTTGTTCGAGAAGCTTCTGCCCGTGACTCCCAAGATAGGTCAATTCCCTGGGCGAAAATTCAAAATCGCACTCGATAATTAGGCATCGATTTACGTCGTTCAGTAGCCGTTGTATGTCGCCGCTTCGCCCCTGCTGATCCAATTGAAACTCACCAAGGAATTGCTGAAATTCGCCCTGGTGGTATCCGCCGTAGACCGACTTGATTAACTTGATCGCATCGAAAATGCACGATTTTCCAGAGCCATTTTGCCCGGCAATAATTACCATCGTACCCAAGTCTGATAGTGTTACTTTCCCGATTCCTCGAAAATTATCAACGGACAGATTTTTGATTCTCATTTGAGTTCCAACGTTGTCTACTTATAATCGGATGCGAAGAATGATGGATACGCGCTTTGGCTTAGTACAAAGTGGCACTTTACTTGAACGGAGCGGATAGAGCATGGATGGCAGGATTGCGGGACAAAAGGGTTCTGCTGAGATTGAGCTAGCGTCGATGCGACTGAGATTGATTGTGGCTTCTCGTGTCTTTACAAATAAAACCCGCGCGCCGCTGAAAAGTGCGCACAGGATTGACTGATTCGACCCTAATTGAACGGCGACATTTATGTGCATTTTCCAAAATCGGTGACAGGGGTTTGCTAACCTTCATTTGTCGCAACGGCGGCATCGAAAAATATTCAAATCAAACGCTTTGAGCAATGCATTGCGTTCGATGAGACGTTGTTTTATCAGCCCGAATGTGTAAATAGCGCAAGGAAAACAGCTATGTTGTTTACGTTTTCCGCATTGCTGATCCTCAGATGCCGCTCTCATCACTCTCTAGGGATATTTGTTTACAATATGATGGTATACACAACCGTTCTGAGGCGTACTTTTTTAGAAATGTAAATAAACCCCCGTTAGCTAATGACTGACGGGGGTTTTTTATTGTGTACAGGATTTCCTTGAGATCAAAAGGCGGGGTCTGTAGCCATCAATAGACTACTTTTTCAGCCTAGCCCTGCTCACAAAACCCTCGGTGACCACTGAGCGCAGACGATATTTCGCGAAGGCGATAAGAATGTGTACAGTGAGCACTCAGCGGGCAAGGCAACAGTTTGGCCGCGGCCAAACATGCTCGAAATACACCAAGCTGTCACTTTGGAAATAAAGCCAACAATGCCCCGCTCTAAGTTCACCTACCCCAATGCATCAACAAGCCCAAGCTTGGTGGTCAATGAAGAGCACATCGAATACGGCTTTATCGGCAAACTCCAAGGCCTCAAGTACGAATATCGCCGCGACATTAGCGACCGGGCCGCGCTAGAGAAGAACTTCCGGGAAAAATTTGAGGCGCTCAACCGAGTCAACCTGACGGAGGGCGAATTCCCACGGCTGCTAGAAGAGATCATCACACCCGATGTCTTCACCGCCTCGCGCACCTTACGTGAGCGCAACAGCTTCATTCGCGACGATGGTACGCCTCTGAACTATACGCTCGTCAACATCAAAGACTGGTGCAAAAACACTTTTGAGGTCGTCAACCAGTTTCGAATCAACACAGACTACAGCCATCATCGCTACGACGTTTTGCTGCTCATCAACGGTGTGCCGGTGGTGCAGATCGAACTAAAAATGCTTGGCATCAGCCCGCGCCGGGCAATGGAGCAGATAGTTGAGTACAAAAACGACCCCGGCAACGGTTACACCAAGACTCTGTTGTGCTTTTTGCAGCTCTTTATCGTCAGCAACCGCACCGAGACTTTTTACTTCGCCAACAACAACGCCCGCCATTTTGCTTTCAATCAGGACGAGCGCTTTTTACCCGTGTATCAGTTCGCGGCCGAAGACAACACCAAGATCTCCCACCTGGACAGCTTCGCCGACACCTTCCTCGTTAAATGCACCCTAGGCGAGACTATCAGTCGCTACATGGTGTTAATCGCCAGCGAACAAAAGCTGATGATGATGCGCCCATATCAAGTGTATGCCGTGAAGCAGATCGTAGACTGTATCCGACAAAACTGTGGCAATGGCTACATCTGGCACACCACGGGCAGTGGCAAAACGCTGACCTCCTTCAAGGCCTCCACGCTGCTCAAGGACAACCCCGACATTGAGAAATGCCTGTTCGTCGTGGACCGCAAGGACCTTGATCGGCAAACGCGTGAGGAGTTCAACAAGTTTCAGGAAGGCTGTGTTGAGCAAAACACCAACACCGGTATGTTGGTAGAGCGGCTTCTTTCCGACAACAAAGCCGACAAGGTGATCGTCACCACCATTCAAAAGCTTGGTCTTGCGCTGGATGAAAGCAGTAAACGTAGTAAAAACAACAAAAGCAACAAGCTGCAGAAAAAAGACGGCGGGCTAAGCTACAAAGAACAACTTGAACCCCTGCGCGACAAGCGCATTGTTTTTATCTTTGATGAATGCCACCGTTCGCAGTTTGGTGAAAATCACAAGGCCATCAAAGAGTTCTTCCCCAAGGCTCAGCTCTTTGGCTTTACGGGCACACCGATCTTCGAGCAAAACGCTCGCCTGACTCAGATCGAGGCGGAACAGGCCTCCATGAGGACCACGGAAGACTTGTTCGAGAAACAACTCCATGCCTACACCATTACCCACGCCATTGAAGATGGCAACGTCTTGCGTTTCCATGTCGACTTCTTCAAGCCTGAGGGCAAAAATTTGCCTAAGCCCGGCGAGTCGCTATCGAAAAAGGCCATCATAGAAGCTATCCTCGCCAAGCACGACGCAGCGACCGGCCAGCGCCGCTTCAATGCCCTGCTCGCGACAGCCTCTATCAATGATGCGATTGAGTATTACCGGCTTTTCAAAGAGCTTCAGGCCGAAAAGCTCGCCGCTGATCCCGATTTCACGCCACTGAACATCGGCTGCGTAGTCTCCCCACCTGCGGATGGCGACGCCGACGTGAAGCAGATTCAGGAAGATTTACCCCAGGAAAAAGAAGATAACGCGGTTGAGCCCGAGCAGAAAAAAGCCGCCCTCAAAGCCATCCTCGTGGATTACAACACTCGCTACGGCACCAATCACACCCTCAGCGAGTTCGATCTGTACTATCAGGACGTGCAAAAGCGCATCAAAGACCAGCAGTGGCCCAAGGCCGACCTGCCGCATGCGCAGAAGATCGACATCACCATCGTGGTGGACATGCTGCTCACGGGCTTTGATTCCAAATACCTGAACACCCTTTATGTGGACAAGAACCTCAAGCATCACGGCTTGATTCAGGCCTTCTCGCGCACCAATCGTGTGCTCAACGGCACCAAACCCTATGGCAACATCCTGGACTTCCGTCAACAGCGAGACGCTGTGGATGCCGCTATCGCGCTTTTCTCCGGTGAAAAGACGGCGGAGCAGGCCCGCAAAATCTGGCTCGTGGACAAGGCGCCGGTGGGTATTGAAAAACTACAAGTCGCCGTCCAAAAGCTGAACGCTTTCATGGCTTCCCAGGGCTTGGCGAGCGCGCCTGAAGCCGTATCCAATCTCAAGGGAGATGCGGCCCGGGCCGTATTCATAGAGCGCTTTAAGGAGGTACAAAGCCTCAAAACTCAGCTCGACCAATATACCGACCTTACTGACGAAAACTCGGCCACCATAGAAGAGATTCTTCCGAGAGTAAATCTGCTGGGTTTTCGCGGCGCGTATCTGGAAACCGCCCAACGCCTCAAAGCTTTGCAAGGCAAGGGCACCAAGGATAAAGACGGAAAAGACAAAGAAGAACCCGCGCCCAATGTGGATCAACTCGATTTTGAGTTCGTCCTCTTCGCTTCTGCCCTGATTGATTATGACTACATCATGGGCCTGATCGCTCGCTTCTCTCAGCAGACACCGGGCAAGCAGAAGATGAGCCGCGAGCAGCTCGTCGGCCTCATCCAGTCCGACGCCAAGTTCATGAGCGAGCGCGCGGACATCGCCGCCTATATTGCCACTCTAAAAGCAGGCGCAGGCCTTTCCGAAGCCGCAATTCGCGAAGGGTACATCCGCTTTAAGGCGAAAAAAGACGCTGCCGAACTGGCCATTATCGCCGCCAAGCACCTCCTTGACTCCGCTGCTCTTCAAAGCTTCGTGGACGGCATTCTGCAAAGGATGATTTTCGATGGCGAGCAATTGAGCGACCTGATGGCTCCGCTGGAGCTAGGCTGGAAAGCCCGCAGCCAAGCCGAACTTGCCTTGATGCAAGACTTGCACCCTCTGCTCATCAAACGCGTCCAAGGCCGCGACATTTCGGGGCTTAGCGCGTATGAGCAATAAGGTTAACACAACCAAGTCGAAGCCCGACGGCAAACCCGCGTTTGCGCCCAAGCTGCGCTTTCCAGAGTTTCGGAATGCGGTGGGGTGGGAGGAAAAACGGTTTGATGAAGTGCTGAAGCCCATAGTGCGCGAAAGGAAGAAGCCAAACGCGGCATATACCGGGCTCGGCATACGAAGCCATGGCAAGGGCGCATTCTTGAAGAAAATGGAGGACCCGAATAAAAACGCGATGGATTTCCTTTATGAAGTGAAGCGCGATGACTTGATTCTGAATATCACGTTCGCGTGGGAAGGGGCAGTGGCTATTGCTGATCTCGTTGATGATGGAGCCTTAGTCTCGCATCGCTTTCCCACTTATACTTTCGAGAAAGGGAGGGCATCGCCCGAGTTCTTTAGATACATCATTCTCGACAGGCGATTTGTCTATACACTTGGAGTCATTTCTCCAGGCGGCGCGGGTAGAAATCGGGTCTTGAGTAAGAGTGACTTTCTGAAGCTAAAGGTCTTGCTTCCAGATTCAGAAGAACAGCAAAAAATCGCTGAATGCCTGAGCTCCGCGGACGAGCTGATTGCCGCCCAAGCCCGGAAACTGGACGCGCTCAAGACCCATAAAAAAGGGCTGATGCAGCAGCTTTTCCCCCGCGAAGGCGAAACCCAGCCTCGTCTCCGCTTTCCTGAATTCCGAAATGCTGGGGACTGGAAAGAAGTGCCGCTTTCTGAACTCGTGGAGTCGTTGGATGCTGGAGTAAGTGTCAATTCAGGTGATCGACCAGCAAAAGATAATGAGATCGGAGTTTTGAAAACGAGCGCGGTAACGAAGGGAATTTTTGTACCTCAAGAAAACAAGGTGGTATTCGATCAGACGGAAGTCGGACGCGTCAAGGAGCCAGTCCGAGGAGACACCATCATCATCAGCAGGATGAATACGCCAGCACTTGTGGGGGCAAACGCTTATGTAGATTCTGACTTGGCAAACATCTTTCTACCTGATCGACTTTGGGCAGCTAAGTCTAAACCGGGAACTTCGATGCGCTTTGTAGCACTGGTTTTGGGGTCGGACAAAGGCCGTGGCGTCCTGTCTAAGTTGGCGAAGGGAAGCTCTGGCTCGATGAAGAACATAACCAAACCAGACGTTCTGGCTTTTTTATTCATGACACCATCCTCCGCAGAACAAAAACGCATTGCCGACTGCGTCGCGTTTTTTGACAATCTCATCGGCGCGCAAGCTCAGAAGGTCGAAGCGCTTAGTACTCACAAGAAAGGGCTGATGCAGCGCCTTTTTCCGTCCCCGGAGGAGGTCAAAGCATGAGGCACCTTGATCTCGCCAAAGAAATCCGAGACGCGAAAGAAAAGATCGTCCTGATGTATGCGTTTAACTCGACTGGAAAAACGAGACTTTCCGTAGCCTACAAAGACCTGACGAAGTCCGAGGATGGATCTCATGCTGGCGTTTATTACAACGCCTACAGCGAAGATATTTTCGTCTGGCAAAACGATCCGGAGAACGACGAGTTGACCATTCGACTGGATATTCGAAAGAGTAGCTTGAACCAATTTCATAGCTCTCTCTCCGAGGACGATATCCGGGAAAAACTCAACCGGTATCGGCCAAGCTATCGATTCGAGTTTATGCCCTACGAGAATCCTGAAGACGGCATCAAAGCCATTATCTTCTTTTACGAGGAAGCTGCCGCTGACGATCCAAGCAACATCTCGAAAATCCCATTCAAAGTTTCAAGGGGAGAAGAAAGGGTGTTTGTTTGGTGCTTCTTTCTCGCGCTCTTCGAGGTCGAAGGCTGGGCCGAAATGCAATCGTCGCACTTCTTCATTGATGACCCGGTTTCAAGTCTGGATGACCACAACATCTTCATTACCGCTTCCACGCTCTTGGACTTAATCGAAAAGCATTTTGAAAAGAGAAAGGTAATCATCACCACCCACCACCTTGGTCTTTTTTCCATTCTGGCAGATTGGCTAAAGAAAGGGGAGAAAGCGCAGAAATTCAATAAGCACGTGAAGCTTTGCATGTTGAGTGCCAAAGATGGCGACCTAGCGCTAGAGAGCTGCAACAACGACGTCTTCCTGTATCACTTGCGGCTATTGCAGGCGTTGGAGCTGGCCCACTCCAGCAACGCTGTGAAGTCTTTTCACTTCGCGCTGCTGAGGCAGGTGCTTGAAAACGTCGCGTCCTTCCTTGGTGTCGGTCAATTCGGCTACGTACTTGAGCAAATTGGCATCACTGATCCCGACGAAGTGGCCAACATTATCAACACGCTTTCCCACAAAAAAGTCTATTACTTCGAAAGCGACGAACTCACACCGGACAGCAAGAAGCTATTCGACGATGTGTTCAGCAAGATCAAGAGCAAGTACAACTTTGTGCTTCACGCGCCAGCGCCCGCCACTCCCACAAATACCGCTCTTGTCCAAACAACATGAATGACTTCATTCTCTACACCACGGAAGATGGTAGAAGCCAAATCAAGCTGCGCACGGAGAATCAGACCGTCTGGCTGACGCAGCTCGAAATGGCAGAACTCTTCGACGCGACGAAGCAGAACATTTCCCTACACCTGAAGAATCTCTTTGAGGACGGGGAGCTGGACACTGCGGCAACTGTCAAGGAATCCTTGACAGTTCAAACCGAGGGCAGTCGCGAGGTGCAGCGCAAGTTCACGCTCTACAACTTGGACGCGATTCTGGCCGTGGGCTACCGCGTGCGTTCTCCCCGCGGCGTGCAGTTCCGGCGCTGGGCGTCCACCATCCTGAAGGAGTACCTGCTCAAGGGCTTCGCGATGGATGATGAGCGTCTGAAGAACCCGGATGGCCGACCGGATTACTTCGACGAGATGCTGGAGCGCATCCGGGACATCCGGGCCTCTGAGAAACGTTTCTACCAGAAAGTGCGCGACCTCTTTGCCCTGAGCAGCGACTATGACAAAACGGACAAGGCCGCGCAGGTTTTCTTCGCCACGGTGCAAAACCTTTTGATATACGCAGTCACCCGTAAAACTGCCGCCGAACTCATTACGGCCCGCGCCGATCCCGCCGCGCCACATTTCGGCCTGCTCGCTTGGAAGGGCGATAAGGTGCGCAAGGCGGACATCGTGGTCGCCAAAAACTACCTCACCGAAGACGAGATCGACACCTTGAACCGGCTGGTAGTCATCTTTCTGGAAACCGCCGAGCTGCGCGCCAAGAGCAAGCAGGAGACGCGCATGAGCTACTGGAAGGGCAATGTGGACCAGCTCATCACTTCCAATGGCTTCCCTTTGCTCGGTCTTACGGCAAATCCGGCAGGATCGATCAGCCATGAGCAAATGGAGAGCAAGACGTGCGCGCTTTATCTCGACTACGAACAGCGCCGCAAACAGCAAGAAGCGCGGGATGCCGACCAAGAGGATGAAGCCGACCTCAAGGCGCTCGAAAACCAAATCAAACACCGCCCAAAGAAATGAACGACCAAAACCAAAAACAATTGGGCAAGACCCTCTGGAACATTGCCGACCAACTGCGCGGGGCGATGAACGCGGACGATTTTCGCGACTACATGCTGTCTTTTCTCTTTCTGCGCTACCTGTCGGACAATTACGAGACGGCGGCGAAAAGGGAGCTGGGCAAAGACTATCCCACCCTCGGCGCGGATGACCGCCGCGTGCCGCTCTCGCTTTGGTATGCCAATAACCCGGACGACATCACTGAGTTTGAAAAACAAATGCGCCGCAAGGTGCACTACGTCGTTCAGCCACCGCATCTTTGGAACAGCATCGCCAACCTGGCCCGCACCCAGAATGGCGAACTGCTCAATACCCTGCAAGCTGGTTTTAAATATATCGAGAACGAATCCTTCGAAAGCACCTTTAACGGCCTGTTCTCGGAGATCAATCTCGGCTCCGACAAGCTTGGCCGCAAATATGAAGACCGTAACGCCAAGCTCTGCGCCATCATCGCGGAGATCGCTAAGGGCCTCGCAGAATTTTCATCAAGCATTGATGCCTTGGGCGATGCCTACGAATACCTGATCGGTCAGTTTGCCGCCGGTTCCGGCAAAAAGGCGGGCGAGTTCTACACTCCGCAACAAATTTCCGACATCCTCTCTGCCATCGTCACCCTTGACAGCCAGGACCCTGCGACTGGCAAGAAAAACCGCCTCGCCAGCGTGCTTGATTTCGCCTGCGGCTCGGGCTCGCTTCTACTCAATGTGCGTAAGCGCATGGGCGCGCACGGCATCGGCAAGATTTACGGGCAGGAAAAGAACATCACCACCTACAACCTTGCCCGCATGAATATGCTCTTGCACGGGGTGAAGGACACGGAGTTTGAGATTTATCACGGCGACACCCTGACCAACGATTGGGACATTCTGCGCGAGATGAACCCCGCAAAGAAACCGGCGTTTGATGCCATTGTCGCCAACCCGCCCTTCAGCTACCGCTGGGACCCGACCGACGCCATGGGCGAGGATGTGCGCTTCAAGAACCACGGTCTGGCCCCGAAGTCCGCCGCCGACTTTTCGTTCTTGCTACATGGCTTCCATTTCCTTAAAGACGATGGCGTGATGGCCATCATCCTGCCCCACGGCGTGTTGTTTCGTGGCGGGGCCGAGGAACGCATACGCACCAAACTGCTCAAAGATGGTCACATCGACACTGTGATTGGCCTGCCCGCTAACCTGTTCTACTCCACCGGCATCCCGGTGTGCATTCTGGTGCTCAAGAAGTGCAAGAAGCACGATGACGTGCTCTTCATCAATGCCGCCGAACACTTCGTGAAAGGCAAACGCCAAAACCAACTGACAGAAGCGCACATCGCCAAGATCATCGAAACCTACCAGTTCCGAAAAGAGGAGGAGCGCTACTCCAAGCGTATCGCAATGGAGCGCATCGCCGAGGAGGGCTACAACCTGAACATCTCGCGATATATTAGTACTGCGCTTGGTGAGGCAGAGATTGATTTAGAAGCTACTCATCAACAGTTGATGCAAATCGAGGCCACTATTCAATCGGCCACGCGCAAGCACAATGAGTTTTTGAAGGAGCTGGGCCTGCCCCTACTACCAGGGGCGAAGTAGTCGATCAGATTTCTTCAAAAGCTGAGCGAGAGGTACTTGAAAATTCTGAAGTTGCTCCGCCTTGTCTATTTCAGGAATCCAATATTTGGAAAATCGCTAAGTGAGCAGGCAATCAACTATCGAAAATTTGTTCCCGAGTCCGCTTGCTTGGATAGCGCTTTTTCTATTTGAACGTTGTCCTTGTTACTGGCGGCTAACGTTGCTCTTGGTGAGCTTGCCCTCTAAGCCAGAGCAGTCTTCCAAAAAATGAAAGCCCATTGCTTTTTGCCTCAAGCGGATATGCTGGCTCGACAAAATCTTTCGCGCATTTACTAGAAAGTTCTCAACTCGCTTCTCGAGCTCAATATCGATTGAGTGAAAAAGCCTCGTGTCGTTGCAAAACGCGAACGAGTTTCCCCAGCCTTCCACGATGGCCTTGCAGGCCTTGGCCGCATTCGCGATAGACTTGACGCTTGATCTATTGCTCGAGTTCTTTCGCAATGAACTTAGTTCGCGCGCGAGACTGTCGTCGAGGTTTTTTAACATAAGTCGGCGGTTTTCGTCAGTCGGTCGAATGATGCCTCCATGGATTTCACAACCTAGGAAACGGATCTTCGAGGTCGTTGGCCCTTCCTCTGCCTTGTCGGGGTTGTCTTTAGGATCGTATGCCTTCAACCCCAAATCCTCAAGGTGCTTCACTGAAGCGGCAAAAGCCTTTCGAACACTGGCTTTGCTTCCTCCAAAAATAATAAAATCGTCAACGTAGCGAACACACTCCACTCCTCGGCTGTTCAATGCTCTATCGAAGCTATCCAAATACAGATTGCAAAGCATTGCTGAGATACTTGAGCCTTGCGCGAGGCCAAGCGATTCGCTCAAGAAAATTCGACGATCTTCTTCGCTAACATTCGAGAACGCCTTTTCGTCGACTTCAACAGAGTCACGAACAAGTTGGTTAAAGTCCCCATCGATTGATCCCGCAAGCGCGTGAGCTACTGCTTGGCTGCGGGGAACTTGATCAAAAAACTTTTGAACGTCTGATCGCAAAAAATACTTGTGACTAAGAGATAAGTTGCTTGCTTTTAGAACTGCTGGCTTCACTCCGAACTCAGGACCCGCCACACCACCGAAATTGAAGCCAGAATTCAGCTTTTCTCTATTGGTGGGGAGCTCGATAAGCTCGTCCAAAATTGCTCGCTGCACGATTCGCGACTCAATAGGTGCAATAAGAATACCGCGCTTGCCTTTGCCTGGCCCTTTGCTTACGAGGACTGGTCTAGGTGGAGCAAATCGAAATTTACTTTCGCGCAGTTGTTTTTGGATTCGCTCGAGATTGCTAATTGCATTCGCGTTAAACGCCTTGGTTTTTTCGCGAATATCTAAGCTAGTCGACGCTAAACCCGCTGCCTGAACATGCCGATAGGCTTTGGTGATTTGTGGGCGTGACCGTACACGCGCAGACGGAGAGACTGGCAACTTTGCAGGTTTGGGTTTCATTGGCAAACTACCCTTACCGTCCAACTTTCTGTTCCTCGTCAGGCGAAGCGCTCTCACGCTTGACCCTGCAGCCACATCTTTCGACGCAAACCGCTTGCTCGATAGTCGGTTCGGCACTGCAAAATTGCAGCCCGACGATATCGAAACACAACAAGGCACTAACCACTAGCCAGGCACCCCCGAGAGACGAAAGCCACTCAAGAGGCCTGGCACGTTTTTGCTTGCGGAAGTTTTAACCATACTTTGCTCCAACTTTAACGTTTTTGCGCGGTTTGGCAAGCTTCCGCTCGCGGCCCCGCCACCCAACACAAATGCCCGGCGACTGCCCAATGAAACCCTCGTATGTGAAGATCAGCTTCAGTCGTAATCCGAACGGTAAGGTAGCTCTGTTCCTCGTCAGGCGAAGCGCTCTCACGCTTGACCCGGCAGCCACATCTTTCGACGCAAACCGCTTGCTCGATAGTCGGTTCGGCACTGCAAAATTGCAGCCCGACGATATCGAAACAACCCCAGACCAAATCGAAATTGGGCGGGTTTTTGAAAATTCAAGGGCTATTTAGGGTTATTTTCGAGAGACCTTAAACCCGGGTAGCGAAACTATGGCGACAGAGCTATACATGCTTTTAAGCGGACGTTCTAACGCCGCGCGAGATACAGTTCGCCACCTACCGTATTTTGTTGAGGCGATCAGTCTGAATGTTTGAGCCCGGCGGTTTGACTTGCGCTAATGACCGATGGCTGAATGCTTTGTGATTTACCTGCTTTATTTCGATTGTCACGCGATTAAAGCTAGTTATTCTTTGGTAGCCGATGTTGCGGCACCGAAAATTAGACGAACCAAACGGCTACGACTAGGGCAGTTGTCGACCCAGTCCTGGCGCGCTGCAATGCAAAAAACATGTAAATATCTTTACCCTATCGGGCGGGATTGTTTACATTTTTCGTGAAGCAGGCCTTGTGGATAACTATTCCTCGTCTATAAAAATGTTGTTTACATGATTTGGGTATACACAACCGTTTTGAAGTCTATGCTCCACCGATTCATTGACTTTTCTTGACAAGGCTGCTGTCATAGATCTACATTAGATAATGTATATCAAAGAAAGTGCCAGAAATGCAAGTCTCAAAATGGGGAAATAGCTTGGCGATTCGCTTGCCCGCGCCGATCGTCAGGCTTCTGGATTTGAAAGAAGGCGATGAGATCGAGGTCAAAGTCAATTCCGTGCGAGAGATTGGCATTGCGAAAAAGCCTGGCAAGAAGGAGTTGCTAAACCGCTTAAGAAAGTTTCGAGGCTCCTTGCCGGCGGATTTTCATTTTGATCGCGACGAGGCTAACCAACGCTGATGGCACAGGAAAGATCGTTCATTGACAGCAATCTGTTGCTCTATTTGCTTTCCAATGATCAGAGCAAAGCAGACCGAGTAGAAGCTCTGCTACTAAAGCCTTCCGTGATTAGTGCTCAGGTTTTGAATGAAGTCACCAGCGTGGCGCGCCGGAAGTTGGCTAAGACCTGGGTCGAGCTGGACGATTTGCTTGGAACCCTGCGCGAGATTTGTGAAGTTGAGCCCTTGACCGAAGACACCTATGATCACGGACGCCGCATTTGCGAGCGCTACAAGCTCTCGCTTTATGACAGCATGATCGCCGCTGCGGCGCTCCTCGGGCAGTGCCAGACCCTTTACTCGGAGGACATGCAGGATGGTCTGATGATCGATGGTCACTTGCAGATCAAGAACCCGTTTTTGCATTAGGTTCCTGCGCATTTGACGCCGTCAGCTATCAAATTGGGACAAGCGATTTCCCGAGGCCTGACAAATTTGCAATTCAATTGCAAGTTTGTAAAAAGAGCCCTAAAATCGGAACATGCCCATCCCTCGAGCCGCCCAATCCCAACTTCTCGAACTAGCCCGTTGGAACCCCTGCGTTCTCATCACCGGTCCAAGACAAGCGGGCAAAACAACCCTTGCGAAAACCAGTTTCCCTAAACTTCCTTATGTAAGCCTAGAGGATCCAGACGTTCGGGAGTCTGCACTGAGCGACCCGCGAAGATTCCTGGGCGGCTTCCACAAGGGCGCGATCATCGGCGAGGTACAACGCGCTCCGGAAATCCTCTCTTACCTGCAAGGGGTCATTGACGACGCTCGTTCCGCAAAGTCGTCAAAGCCAAAGCAGCAAGCACACTGGGTACTGACCGGTTCGCAGCATTTCGGACTACTTTCGAAGGTGTCTCAATCCTTGGCGGGTCGAGTCGGGCTGATGCAGCTACTGCCCTTTTCGCTTGGCGAGCTTCAAGCTGCCAATCACCCCTGGGCGGAGTTGCCGCTTGAGCAATTGCTTTGGCGCGGGCTTTACCCGGTGCCGGTTGATCAAGGCAATCCGCCCCAGCAATGGTATGCGGACTATTTTGCAACTTATGTTGAGCGCGATGTTCGTCAAATGGTCAACATTCGTGATCTCTCGGCATTTAGAACCTTTGTTCGCCTTTGTGCGGCGCGAACTGCACAACAGGTCAACTTCAGTGCGCTTGCGACTGATTGCGGCGTAAGTGTCAACACCGCAAAGGGTTGGCTTTCGATTCTGGAGGCTAGCTATATTGTCTTTACTCTGCCCCAGCACCATGCGAATTTTGGCAAGCGATTGGTGAAGTCACCCAAGATGTATTTCTTTGACACGGGATTGGTCGCCTGGTTGACGGGCCTGCGAACTCCGAAGGAACTTAGCCTTTCGTCAATGCGTGGAGCCTTGTTTGAAACCTGGGCCATTGCTGAGGCAGTCAAAAAAATCTTTCACTCAAGCTCTTCGGTCGTGCCTCATTACTGGCGGGATCAAGCGGGCGTGGAGGTCGACCTGCTTTTGGATGCCGGTGAAACCTTCACGCCGCTAGAGTTCAAGGCCGGGCAAACGCTTGCAAGCGACTGGCTCGTTCCAATGAACAAATACTTGGCCTATGCCAAGGGTAAGGCAGTGGATCCAACTCTTATTTATGCAGGGACAATTGCGCACCAACGCGGCGATGTGAAGATTATTGCGTGGAAAGACTATCCGACCTGGCTATCAAAAAGACTCGCTTAAAAAATTCCAGGAAGCTTACGAAGTTGAGAAACCCTATGTCAGACGTTCGAAAGTACAATTCCATCAAGCTTTACTCTGGTCCCTTGAGTCTCTTCGGTACCAAAGTGGACATCGCCCTGCGTGAGGCGACCACGCAAATCAACATTTTCCGGGCGAGTTTGCACCCTGAAGGGGTCGCTGCCTATACCAAGAATTTTGAAGAGTGGCGTAGTTATTTACTTCAACTACTACAACGACTAAAACTGACCAACCGAGACGAGGGGCTGAACGCGCTCACCGAAGAGATGCTTGAGTACCCAAATGTTCAGGCGACTCGGGAGTACGCATCTCGAGCTCTCTCGCCGGAATCGTCACTGCTCGTGCCCTGCGTGATGGAGTTACATGGACAAGAACTTTCGTTATTCACGACGCTCACGATTTTCGGGAGTCTTCGCGACTTTACCTTACATGAACTCTTTATTGAACTCTTCTACCCCGCTGATCCAAAAACGGAGCAGTTTTTGAAATCGGTCACAGCGCTTGAATCGTGACCTTCCACCTGAGCATGCTGGCCATTGAAGGGCTCTGGCTAATCACCACGGATTGCCCAACTTTAAGCGCCGTAAAGTTCGCCACTGAGCCGTCTGCAAAACCCACCTCAAGCTGCGAATCAAGATAGCGTATGCCGCCGATCGTGACCGCATCGGCTTCCACTACTTCTACCCTTTGCGTCGAAGGGTTCACCAGGCCCGGCGCTGCACCGGGTGAGTTAGGGTCGGGTGTGACTGGAGGCGGGTTTATCGCGACACCACTCGGAATGCCTGAGCCTCCTGAGCCGGGGTCGGAGCAAGCAACAAGCAATAGCGCTATGCCGGCCGACAAAAAAACTCTAGCCAGCCCTATATGAGAAGAGCTGGCGTTTGAATTGAAGAGATTTCGTGTGCGAGGGCGCATTAGGCTTGGCTTTTCTTAGTAGTCTTCTTGGCTGTCTCGTTGGGCTCGGGGGTTTGTTCAAGATGGTCAACGTAGCTGTACATTCCCAAATTCACGCGCTTGTTCGGTCTTGTTTTTGAGGCCTTGTCCTTGGCGATTAAGGTGCGAAGCTCGGGGAGCATATAGTCGAAAACGAGCTTCCAGCTATGCGCGGTTAAACGATTGAACTCGGTCGCGCTCTCGGCACTGAGTTCATCTGTAAAAATTGCTTGCTCTAAAAACTGAGGCGGATCACCCAGAAGGTTATGGGCAATAGCCATCAGATGGTCGCTGGCATTTTGGGCGGAAATTTCCCAAAGTTCCTGGGCATCGTTCTTGGGAACAAACGCCTTTGCAACCAGTTTAAGTCGGTCTCCTGCGCGCACTTCAACCATGCCGAGCCGCACCAGGTCGTCCAATACGCTTCGAGGGTGGACGTCAGTGCTGATGCTGGCTACCAGGGTCTCGAAGCTACGGTTTTCATGATCGGGCTGAGATCGATTCAATACCCTGGGCGCACCACTTTTCGTCAAGTAAATCGGGTCGCTACGCCAGCGTCCAAAGACCTGTGAGGACAGGGAGGCCCGGTACGTTTTGCCCAAGCCCGTGCGTTCTTTGAGTCGGCGTAGGTCTTTGCGGTGTACGCCGGTGACTACACTTAATTGGGAATCAGAGAGTTTTTTTGCTATGGAGCTCTCCGAAGCGGCCGTAACCAGCGCGGCTTTCATCGCTTCAATCAAGTCGGGTAGCTTTAACCCTGCCGCAAGGCTAAGCTTGGCAATCGGTAGCAGCGGGCGAAAGAGGGCGTGGTCAGGCTGGGTCATGGATGGGAAATTATCACAGATAATAGATTTTCTTGCAATCACAAATAAACTGGGATATATTCCCATTAGTAGTTGTTCGTAATGACTTGTCCCGGCAGGTTTTAACTTCGCAATAAGAGGGTGTTCCCCCATGAAAAATAGATCTCAAGCGGCCCTTCTGCTCACCTGTCTAGGTTTGGCAGCCTGCGGCGGTGGTTCTAGTTCTACTGCCCCTGGCCCAGCTCCTTCGCCTGTTGGAAGTAGCGGGGTGTTGAAGAGCGTCGGCGCGGGTAGCGCTGCCTGCGTATCGCTTAGCACTGAAATCAAGTCGATGGCCGAAGCTCAGCTTCGAAACTCATTCTCTTCTTATACAACTCCGTACTATTACTTCGGTGATGGCCCTGTGCCACTCGCGGGCTCGGTGGCGTCGGGTACCGCTGCCGCAGCGGCGCCTGCTCCCGTCGCGGACGCAAGCTTCTCAACGACCAACATTCAGGTGACCGGTGTTGATGAAATGGATTGGGTGAAAAACGATGGACAATCACTGTGGACTTTCGAAGCGCGCAATAGCCAACTGCGCTTGACCCAAACTGCGCTGCTGCCCGCCAATGCGATGACCAAAACTGCGCAAATTACCTGGCCGCAGAGTATTGGGTCACCGACCGAGCCGAACTGGCTTTCGGCAGAAGGTATCTTCCGACTCTCTGACGGTACAATCGCTGCGGTACTCAGTGGGGGTAGTTCGTACTATGCGTACTGGGGTGATGTTGTGCCCGCTAGCCCGTTGGGGTCTAGTGTGGGCGCATCGCAGGCGAGCAGCAGCATTGCATTCTATCCGGGGCCAGGCTATAGCACCGTGCCCCCTTACACCGAGCTAAAAATTTTGCAGGCTCAAGGCGGCAGCTTTGATGTCCAGCAGAGCTACACGGTGAAGGGGCGCCTGATTGCATCGAGACGGCTTGCCGCCAGCGATGCTTTGCTTCTCATCACCGAGGCGCCGGTGGTGTGGCCCAAAGGTTTGCTTTGGTATCCCGCCATTCCAGCCAGCATTGCCACGCAGGCTGAACTGACCAAGCAGTGGCCGGCACTTCTTCAAACAACGTTGGATGCCAATCTCAAACTTATTGCAACTGCAACGCTTGAGCAATGGCTTGGGCAAGATGTGCCGCTTACAACTGCGGAGTGTGCAGGCTATGTCAAAGCAGATGCTCCAAATCGTTTGGCCCTCACCCGTATCGCAACCATTAGCCCGAGCAAAAAGACCAAGACTGAAACGGTCCTGCTCACCGAGGGCAGCGGTGTGTATGCCAATACGAATTCCTTGTATCTCACAACTCGACGCTGGGAAAATTTCGATGGCAATCCCTGGCAGGCAGGATATACCGATCTGCACCGCTTTAGCCTGAGCAGTGAGGGCGTCGCAAGCTACCAAGCCACCGGAAAGTTCACTGGTTGGTTGCTCAATCGCTACGCGATGGATGAGATCCAGCAAGGGGGTCGGGCAGTGTTAAGAGTTGCGGCTTCTGATCGAAAAGTTACCAGCGCAGCCCCCACTTTTTCAAGTCAGCCTTATAGCTATTTGACGAGCTTTGAACAACAGGCCGATAAGCTCGTGACTCTTGGCCAGTCCGACCCGATTGCCTCAGGCGAGTTCTTGCAATCGGCTCGCTTTGTGGGAGAAAAAGCGTATATCGTTACCTTCAGGAATGTCGATCCCTTCTTTGTGTTCGATCTCAGCGATCCCACTAAGCTCGCGATGAAGGGTGAGCTCAAAGTGCCCGGCTTTTCAACCTATTTGCACCCCATCTCTGAGACGCTGGTCTTTGGTTTGGGTGTCGATTCGGGGACCTGGCCCCGCCGTGTGAAGGCCAGTCTCTTCGATGTCAGTAATCCTGCCTTACCCACAGAAGTTGCGACCCAAATTATTGGAGATAGTAATTCGTTCAGCGAAGCGCTATGGGAGCCGCATGCGTTAACGTTCTACTCCGTGGCGGGTGCAGGGGCAAGCAAAACCACCTGGATTGGGATTCCCGTGGGCAATGAGTTGAAGTTGCTGAGTATTGCCAGTGCCGAAGGACTCAAGGCTCGTGGTGCTGTGCCGGTGCAACCTGATTACGCACGCCGTTCAGTATTCGTTGGGGAAAATGTTTATGCGATTGGGCAAACTCAGGTGGTGTCCGCACGCTTCGATACACCTGCTTCGATCCTGAGTTCGATTGCACCTTGATGGAAGCGCCCGAAGTACTGCGCTCTAGCCGCAGATTTCGGATGCTTCCATTTTTTAGCGCCAGGCAAACACTGCTTGCTCTAAGTGCGCCACACGCGTGGCACGCTCAAACAAGGCCACTTCCATAAACTGATACATGATCGCTGCGGTGGGTGCGTGAATGAGGCGGCCAAGCAGAGGATAGCGAATCACGGGTCGATCACTCTCTGGGATAGTGACAAACTCAGGTGAACCGGCTTTGCCGAGATCTTGCAAGGGGATGCGATAAATGGCCGCGACTTCGTCCGGGTTGGCGACCATCGAAGCGTGGGCGCTTGCCCAGACGACGAGGGGGGTGATCAGGTAGCCCGATCGGGTTGGGTAATCATCGAGTTGTCCGAGAATGGCTTCTGGCTGCAGGCTCAAGCCAATTTCCTCATCCATTTCCCGCAAGGCGGCCTGCTCGGCGCTTTCGCCTGTGTCAACTCGCCCGCCGGGTAGCGCGTACTGACCCGCATGGTTGTTCAGGCCGCGCGAGCGACGTGTGAGTATCAAGGACGCCGTGCCGTCGCCTGTATCGGTGACGATGACGGCCACAGCGGCGCGCTTGAGTGTTCCAGCCTCAATGGGTGCGACCGGCCATGCCCGAAGGCGATCAAAAATAGATTGACGTAACGCGTCGTTGAAAGTAGTCGGGAGCAAGGGGACGTCCCAGAAGGGGTAAAAAGGGCGAGGTGAGACTAAGTATTCTAGGCCAGACCTAACTAGTGCTCGCTGCGCGGATCAAAAAATAGCCATCACTGGGTATTGTTATCATCGTTCTTCAACACGTTGAGGTGAAGAGAGTGCAACAATGAGCCGAGCCCGCTTCCAAACAATACAGCAGTCGCTTCGCCTACCCCTGATTGCCGCCCCCATGTTCTTAGTGTCTGGCCCAGATCTGGTTTCCGAGGCTTGCTCGGCCGGGGTCGTCGGCTCCTTTCCGACGGCCAACTGCCGAACGTCGGAAGAGTTGGATGCCTGGATGAAGCAGATCCTTGAGCGGGTCAAAGCCAAGGAACAGCTCGAGGGCAGAGTCGCCGCTCCAGTCTGTCCAAACTTGATCGTACATGCCTCCAACCCGCGATTAACCGATGACTTATCGGTGCTCGTTAAGCACAAACCCAAGCTTGTCATCACCAGTGTTGGTTCACCGGAGGCAGTGATTCAGCCTCTTCATGATGCGGGAGCACTGGTATTGGCCGATATCGCAAGTGTGAAGCATGCGCACAAGGCTTTGGCGGCCGGCGCAGACGGCTTGGTGTTGCTGACTGCCGGTGCGGGGGGGCAAACGGGTTGGTTAAACCCTTTTGCTTTTGTTCGGGCGGTGCGCGAATTCTATGACGGACCTTTGGTGCTCGCGGGCGGAATCTCCGACGGTCATGCCCTTCGAGCGGCTATGGCGCTAGGTTGTAATCTGGCTTACATGGGGACGCGCTTTATCGCCACCCAGGAAAGTATGGCGCCTTCGGCCTATAAGGCGATGCTGCTCGCCAGTAGCGCCGACGATATTGTGCTTACCAAGGCCATCACCGGGCTTGCGACCAATATGCTGCGCCCGTCCTTAGTGTTGGCCGGCCTTGATCCCGATCACCTGCCCGAGCGCGGCGCGATTAATATCGCGAAAGACATCAGTATTGAAGGTCGCGAGAACCGGCGCTGGAAGGACATTTGGTCTGCGGGCCATAGCGTCTCGGGCGTGCGTTCAATCGACCCCGTGGCGGTCCTGGTCGAGCAATTGGAAAAGGACTACCTTGCGGTTTAGAGTGACCCGTTCCAATAGTGAACGGGCTAAATTGAAAAGTCCAGATCGAAGGCACCTAACGCCTCTTCACCAATGGCCGAGGGATTTTCGTCTGCCGCCCCAATCACGTAGTCGATGAAACGAGCGTTCGATAAAGAAATCGCCTGAAGCTTGGCCTTCGCGGAGTTCACGACAGCATAGGGCCGGTAAAGGCCAAGGGTGACAATGGTGAGTGCCCAATTCTTGAACTGCAAAACCCCATAAGAAGTAATAGACAAATTGCTATTAAACCAAGCGAGTTGATGATTGTTGGGCGAGCGCACGTCCGTGGCCTTGTCCCAGCAATAATTTTGCAGGCGCGCCACTAGAACACCTTGCATAGCGAAAATGATTAAATAAAATGATACCAACAAGATCGGGAGTAGGGCGATCACTGCGGGCGACAGGACGATTGCAAGAAATCCAAATCCAGCGATAGCTCCAATGATTGCGCCAAAAATCAGGATGAGAATAAGTAGCGAGGAAAGGTAGATCCAGACATATTGCTTGCCAGTAATCGTGGTGTTTCCCTTAACCATGCCAAAGTGAGCATGATTAATACTAAAGCGCCGCCAGGTGGCATGCAGCAAGGCGTAAAAAACAATCGAACCAAGAGCCACCAAAAGACCGAGCACGCCTATGGCAAAGGCGTAACCTTTGGGCATGGATTTCCAAAGTTCGGCTACAGCCTCAGGGTTTAGAAATATCGCCACCACAATTGCTGCATAGGCGAGCGGCAAGAGCATGAATGGCAGAAGCGCCCGATAGGCCTCTTTGGCCGTACCGGTAAAGCCGAAGCGAATGCCACGATAGCTCGAATTCGCGAAACGAAAACGCACCGAACGCTGCATAAGAAAGGGCATGACCAGTACGATCAACCCAAGTGCGATGACACTCACAGCAGGTACAGAGCCCGAGCCGGTGTAGAGAGCGAGCAAAATAAAACCCACAACCCGCCCTTTCAGGATTGCCACGGGGTTGCCGTGATAGTCCAGGCTGTGCCCAGCAATGACGGTGTTCTGGTGGAAGTATTTTTCCCGGCGTACTTTAGCCCAAGCCGAGTAGATACCTAGAGTAAGGTAGGTGAGAAAGAGGTTGACGATCCAGATGCGAAAATACTCGGAACCCGAGCCGGTGAAGCTAATGCGTGCATTGGGGTGCACCGCTTCGCTGCTTGCAACGGAAATGCTTTCGACTGTCATGGGGGCCTATGGTTGCAGTTTGCGCGGACTACTTTAAAGCGCGGAACTTCTTGATGCGTTCGCTGGTGACCGGGTGCGAGGAGAATATCGATTCGCTGGGGCTTGGCGCTTCACTTGAGCGCGATGGCTTGTCGCTTGGAATGTCTGCCTTCTTCTCCTCACCCTTTGGTATTGCGGGCTTCTCTGTGCGTGATTTTTCAAGCTCAGTAAACAAGTCGGCTGTCGCTTGTCCTGACATGCCTAGAGTTCGCATTGAGGCGATGGCGAAATCGTCTGCTTCGCTCTCGAGATCGCGGGAGTACTTCATGCCGGCTATCGCAGCGGGTACGGCGCTGACCAGTGAGGAGACATCGCCTAGCCATACCGAAATCACAGCCGTCACGGCGGCCGCTTGAATAATGTTGCGCATCGAGTGGCGATACTTGATGTGCCCTAATTCATGAAGCAGCACACCCATCAAGGCATCGTCGTTCTTGCTGAGGCCCACGAGTTCATCGGTCATGATGAGGCGGCCACCAGGGATCGCAATGGCGTTCGGCCCAATGGAGCTTGCACGAAAGAGTAGTTGATACGGTGGTGGTTCGTTGAGTTGACGGGTAATTTTCTGGTACTTCTCGCTTAAGGCCTTTTGCCGCTCCGGGGGCAGCGCACTAGGCTTAAACATTTGCGCCTCCAGCATTGGCCAGGCCTGCTCGCCTAGAGTGCGGTCCACCGACTCGGGTAGCCAAGAGGCTACATGTTTAGAAGCAAACGGAATCAAATAGAGGTAGCCGACCACCAGGGCGCCAATCAGTGCGACCAAACATCCGACCACCCAAGTCCAGGAATTCTGCGCGCTTTGAACCATGCTTAGCTTTTTGCCGACGCGATCAAGCTCCTTTTGCAATGCGGCACTGTCGTAGACCTCAAGCACGGCACCGCCGCCTAGATCGATTCTTTGGGCTGCACCCTTGAACGCTTCGTCGATGCGGGCACGCTCAAGTGAATGCCTAAGCGGCGCGGCGCTTTCCCGAAAAATGGCAATGGTGTCGTTCTGAATGGCGATCTTGGCGGGCTGGGCCCTTGCCGACTTGCCGTCGAAGTAGACCGCGTCGATCATCGTTGTGCGTTGCCTTCTAAAATGAGCCGGAATCTAGCGTGACTCAGCACACCAGTAAAGCCCTGTGAAGGCATCACTATAACTTCAAACCCGTGTAGTTTTCTGCCAGACTCGTGCGGGCAGCTTCTGAAGCCATCAAATAGCTCAGCTCTGCCTCTTGTATTTTCTGGCCAAAGCCTTCGGTATCCGGGAAGCGATGCATGAGCGTGGTGAGCCACCAGGAGAATCGCTCGATCTGCCAGATGCGATGGAGCGCTCGCTGCGAATAGCCGTCAACCCCGGTTTCAGTGTTCTCCAGGTAGTAGGCTTGGAAGGCCTGCGCAAGCATGCGCACATCGCTCATGGCTAGGTTCAAACCCTTAGCACCGGTAGGCGGCACAATATGGGCCGCGTCTCCCGCAAGAAACAAGGAGCCAAAGCGCATCGGCTCAGCCACAAAACTTCGAAGCGGAGCGATGCTCTTTTCGATTGCCGGACCAGTGATTATTTTTTCGGCCGTCTCGGGGTCGACCCTGCGTCTGAGCTCATCCCAAAAGCGATCGTCGCTCCACTCTTCAACCTTGTCGCTGATCGGGCACTGCACATAGTAGCGACTGCGGGTGAGGCTGCGCATCGAACATAGTGAAAAGCCGCGCGCACTATTGCCATAGATAATGGCGTGAGGTGAAACTGGAGGAGTCTCCGACAACACTCCGATCCAGCCAAAAGGATAATCACGGCTAAATTCCTTGATGGAATTTTTCGGTACACTGGCTCGGCTAACACCGTGAAAGCCATCACAACCTGCGATGAAGTCGCAGTCAAGGCGATGAGTCTGGCCATTTTTTTGATAGGTGATGTGCGGTTTTTTGCTGTCGAAGTTTTTAAGCTCGACGCTGCCCGCTTCGTAAATGGTCTTGAGTCCTGCGGCCTCGCGGTGATCCATCAGATCCTTCGTGACCTCGGTTTGTCCGTAGGCGGTCACGACCCGGCCGCCGGTGCATTGATGCAAGTCAACACTATGGCGTGTGCCGTTAAACACCAACTCGAGGTGCTTGTGAATAATGCCATCTTGCAAGACCCGGTCTACTCCCGCTTCGACCAGAGTGTCGACGGTGGATTGCTCCAAAATGCCAGCTCGAATTCGAGCCAGCACGTACTCCCCGCTTTGCCGCTCGAGAACAATGTTGTCGATGCCGACTTTGTGCAAAAGAGCGCCGAGCATGAGGCCTGCCGGTCCCGCCCCGACAATGGCGACTTGAGTTCTTAGATGTGTTGAGTTCATGTTGAGATTATCTGACGAAGTACTGATCAGAAGCCGACCTGAAGTGTCTTAGTTCTTTCGGGACGAATAACTTTGCGCGATGCAAGTTCAGTTTGTGCGATCATCGCGCATCATGTTGAAAAAGCAAGACTTCATCGAAGGGGCATCAAAGGCCATGGCCGTGCTGGAATGCTTTAGTGCCGAACGTCAGCGGTTGAATGCAACCCAGGCGGCCGAGCGCACGAGTATGACCCGAGCTGCGGCACGAAGGCATTTACTCACTCTGCAGTACTTGGGTTACCTGGAAGGCGAGCAAGGCTACTTCTGGCTGACCCCTCGAGTCTTAAGGTTGGCGGGAATCTACCTCTCTTCTGCGCGTCTGCCGCGTGCGGTGCAGCCGACCTTGGATCGTCTCGCGGCCGATACCGAACAGGCCTTTTCCGTGGCCGTCTTGGACGCCGCTCAAATTGTCATTGTTGCGCGTAGTGGCGAGCACCGACGGCATAGTTCGGTCATGCCTTACGGCATTCATTTGGGCGCACGTCTCCCCGCCTTTGCAACCAGTACAGGTCGGGTGCTTCTGGCTGATCTTGGCCTGGCCGAAATGAGGCTGCTCGTTCAACAAGATAGCCTGGTCGCGTATACCCCAAAAACCATTATTACCAAACGCGCGCTGTTCGCGGAAATCGCCAGGATAAAAAAGCAAGGCTACTCGGAGGCCATTGAAGAGCACGAGTTTGGGGTGAGAGCCTTGGCGGTACCGGTTCGAGACGCTCGCGGTAAGACGATCGCGGCTTTGAATATTGTTGACTCAAGTCAGCGCTCCAAGGTTGAGTCACTAGCGGTGCGCTACCTTGAAACTCTCGTGAAGGCGAGCGCGGAGATTCGTTCGCTGCTTTAGTTTTGAGAGCCTATTGGCTGCCCGGAGGTGGCTGCCGGGAGCCTTCCGCCTCTCACCTGTTATCGTCGATAGTTGTGATCAGGCCCTCAGAAAGAGGCGAAGTGTAAAATCCCTCTTAGGCCTATCATTTGATGGCACCCCCGGAAAGGTTGAGTTGAACTCCATGATGAACAATGTCTTCTTCAAATTTTGGACCTCGAAAAACGCTTCGCCCGGTCGGACGTCGAGATTTTCTTTGCGCGCCTCTCGCAGATTCTCGATGAGTTTCTCTTTGTCTTGGGCGCTGATTTTTGGATTGTCCTTGTCTGGCGAGAGCCTGGCCCAAACCGACGCATTCCCTGCGCGAGCCGTCACCATTGTGGTTCCGCAAACAGTAGGTGGTGCTAACGACACGGTCGCCCGAGCCTTGCAGGCCAAGCTGAGTGAATCCTTCAAACGCCAGTTCATTGTAGAAAATCGGCCCGGAGCGGGGGGTAACCTTGGTACGGCCTATGTGGCCAAGGCCGCCAAGGACGGCTATACCCTGCTTCTTACCGCGGCTTCCGCTCATACCATTAATCCCTACTTATATCGCGGTAAACATGGCTTTGATCCCGTTGGTGACTTTGAGCCAATCGCCGTCGTAGCGACTGCCCCGTATGTTTTGGTCACCAATCCCAGTTTTCCGGCCAAAAATGTAAAGGACTTGATCGACTACGTTAAAAAGCAACCTGGCAAAATCAATTACGCCTCAGCGGGCAACGGGACCACCAATCATTTGCTTGGCGAGATGTTTAAACAATCGGCCGGCTTGTTTATGGTCCATATCCCCTATCGCGGAGCTTCGGCAGCGGCCACGGACGTAGTCGGCGGGCAAATTCCCATGACCTTTGGAAGCCTGCCAGGAGTCTTACCCTTTGTGAAAGCAGGGCAATTGACGCTGTTGGCGGTGGCTGAGCCCAAGCGTTCGCCACTGATCCCCGAGACCCCGGCAATCGCCGAAACCTTGCCAGGCTTTAGCACAGTGTCCTGGTACGGGCTTTTTGCGCCGGCCGGAACCCCAAAGGAGGTGGTCGCAAAGCTATACGCAGAAACTCAAAAGGCGCTGTCAGGCAAGGATTTTCAAGACCGATTGGCGAGTCAAGGTGCTGCCGTATCTACTTTGACGCAACAAGAGTTCGCAGCACTTATCAAGCAAGATTTGGTGAAAATGGAGAAAATCGTGAAAGATTCCAAGGCTCAGATCGATTAATGCCATGCCAAAGGCGTCCGACCGGGATGAATTCGGAACAAGCCGTTTATAATGCTAGGTTGTTCAGAGCCCGCGCTTCTTAGTAGCGTTGGCCGAGCCCTTATTCACGAGTTTGACCTTCCAGTAAGTAGTTTTCCATGCCGATTTACGCCTATAAATGTGGCGCGTGCGGCAAGTCGCATGACGCTCTGCAGAAAATGTCGGATGCACCATTGACGATTTGTCCTCACTGCAACGAACCTTCTTTGACCAAACAAGTCACCGCCGCCGGTTTCCAGCTTAAAGGCTCAGGTTGGTACGTGACCGATTTTCGCAACAATGGCCAGCCCGCCGCAAAAGCTGCGCCAGGTGATTCGACTGGCGACAAAGCCGCGAAAGATTCTGGTGCAAGTGGGAGTGAGAAAGGCGCCGATAAAGCCACTGGCGATAAGGGAGGCGGCGAGAGTAAATCGGATTCAGCGAGTCCTGCCCCGTCACCCTCTCCGGCCCCTGCTTCCGCGCCTCCACCCGCGTCCGGTACGACACCCTCCCAAGGATAAGTATGTTTAAGCGCTACTTGATGGCCGGCCTGTTGATCTGGATGCCTTTGGTGATCACTCTGTGGGTGTTGAATTCTGTCGTCAATGCGATGGATCAATTCCTGCCTGCTCAGGCAACCTCGGAATCGTTGTTTGGTCGGCATATCCCTGGCTTTGGCTTGATTGTGGTGATCGCGGTGGTGCTCATGACAGGCGTTGCAGCCGCTAATTTTTTCGGCAAAAAACTTGTTGGATTTTGGGAGAGCCTTCTCTCCCGCATTCCCTTGGTTCGATCAATTTATTCTTCGGTCAAGCAAGTCAGCGATACCATTTTGTCGCCCAATGGGCAGGCGTTTCGCAAGGCCTTGTTGGTTCAATATCCGCGCGTTGGCGTTTGGACGATAGCCTTTCAAACGGGTAACACTAATGAGCATTTGCGAGCCATCACCGGTCAAGATCTGGTGTCTGTGTATGTTCCAACCACACCTAATCCGACCTCTGGCTTTTTCCTGTTGATGAAGGCCAGCGAAGTGGTCGAGCTGACCATGAGTGTCGACGAAGCTCTCAAATATGTGGTCTCGATGGGCGTTGTTGCCCCGTCGGCCTCTGCGTTCATTGAGTCGACCCTGACTCCAAAATCTTAATCGAGCACTATATGCGTACTTGTTACACCGGCCAGGTAGCCCTTGATCGCCTCGACCAAACGGTCACTTTGTTTGGGTGGGTCCAGCGCCGCCGCGACCATGGCGGCGTCATCTTCATTGACTTGCGCGACCGTGAAGGCCTGGCGCAAATCGTTTGCGATCCAGATCGGGCGGAAACTTTCGCCAATGCTGAAAAGATTCGGAATGAATTTTGTGTTCGAGTCACTGGTAAAGTACGCCGCCGCCCTGAAGGCACCACCAACTCCAACTTGAAGAGTGGCGAGATAGAGGTGCTTTGTTATGAGTTGGAAATTCTCAATGCCTCGGTCACGCCGCCGTTTCAATTGGATGACGAGAATCTTTCTGAGACCACGCGCTTGACGCACCGCGTTTTGGATTTGCGCCGTCCTCAAATGCAAAACAATTTGATGCTGCGCTACAAGGTGGCGCTCGAGGTGCGTAAGTTTTTGGATTCTCACGGCTTTATCGACATCGAGACACCGATGTTGACAAAGTCCACTCCTGAAGGTGCGCGCGATTATCTCGTGCCCTCGCGCGTCAACGCGGGACACTTCTTCGCCTTGCCCCAATCTCCCCAGCTTTTTAAGCAATTATTGATGGTGGCAGGCTTTGATCGTTATTATCAGATTACCAAGTGTTTTCGTGACGAAGACTTGCGTGCGGATCGTCAGCCGGAATTTACCCAAATCGATTGCGAAACCTCGTTTCTCAATGAGGTAGAGATTCGCGAGATTTTTGAAGAGATGCTGCGGAATGTGTTCAAGGTCGCCATTAATGTTGACCTGCCGAAACAAATCCCCTGCATGACCTATACAGAGGCAATGCGCCTCTATGGCTCTGACAAGCCAGACTTGCGGGTTAAGCTGCAGTTTACCGATGTCACTGAGGTGATGAAGACGGTCGACTTCAAAGTCTTTTCGGCCGCCGCCAATATGGATGGCGGGCGTGTTGTTGCCTTGCGTGTGCCGGGTGGCTCGGAGATTAGCCGTAGCGAGATTGATGCCTACACCCAGTTTGTCGGCATTTACGGCGCTAAAGGTTTGGCTTATATAAAGGTCAACGATACGAGCAAGGGCCGTGAAGGCCTGCAATCCCCCATCGTCAAGAATATCAACGATTCTGCACTCGATGCGATCCTCTCTCGCACCGGTGCGCTAAGCGGCGACATCATTTTCTTTGGGGCCGACAAAGCCAAGGTGGTGAACGATGCGATGGGTGCTCTTCGTAATCGCATTGGTCATTCGGAATTTGGTCAAAAAGCCGGCTTGATGCAAGGCCAGTGGATGCCACTTTGGGTGATCGATTTTCCGATGTTTGAATATGATGAAGGAGCTAATCGGTGGGTCGCCGTTCATCATCCGTTCACCTCTCCAAAAGATGGCCATGAGGATTACATGGCTACCGACCCCGGCAAGTGCATCGCCAAGGCCTACGACTTGGTCTTGAACGGCTGGGAACTCGGCGGGGGTTCAGTCCGAATTCACCGCGAAGAAATCCAGAGCAAAGTTTTCCGTGCACTAAAAATTGGCCCCGAAGAGGCGCGTGCCAAGTTCGGATTTTTGCTCGATGCCTTGCAGTATGGCGCGCCACCGCACGGCGGTATTGCCTTTGGACTGGATCGGATCGTGACCATGATGACCGGTGCAGAATCCATTCGTGACGTCATTGCTTTCCCTAAGACCCAGCGCGCGCAGTGCTTACTCACCCAAGCACCTTCCGAGGTTGAAGAAAAACAATTGAAGGAGTTGCATATTCGCTTGCGCCCCGCCGAGCCAAAGGCGCTAAGCTAAGGTTCTTTCACCCTTGAAAATTCCCGAATCGGTTTTGGTGGTGATTTACACCGAAACTCGAGAAATATTGCTGATTGAGCGCGCCGATCATCCGGGCTTTTGGCAGTCGGTCACCGGAAGCAAAGACTGGGTAGAGGAGGGCTTGCGAATCACCTGCCAGCGCGAAGTCTTTGAGGAGACGGGAATAAGGGGCAAACCGTCCGATTTTGAAGATTGGCAAATGCAAAATCGCTACGAAATCTATCCGCTTTGGCGCGCGCGTTATGCTGAGGGAATTACACATAATCTTGAACATGTATTCGCTTTAAAATTGAAAGCTCCTCGCCCTGTTTCATTGGCACCAAAGGAACATCTTTCATATGCGTGGCTCCCGTTTCAAGCGGCCGCTGAAAAATGTTTCTCTTGGACCAATGTTGCTGCGATCAAAGAGTGTGCCCGCCGCTATGTCCCCTAAGCCGAGTCCGAAAAGTTTGCGGGTAGCCACCTACAACATCCACAAAGGGGTGCTGCGGGATTTATTTGGCTTGCGTCACATCAACCGCATTCACGAGTTGCGCGCGCGCTTGCATGAGCTGGATGCAGACATTGTCTTGCTACAAGAAGTACAGGGCCAACACGATCACAATGCGGCTCGTTTTGAGCATTGGCCCGATGAGAGGCAAGACTCTTTTCTGGCCAAATCACCCACCTTAAAGAGAATCTTCGAGAGCGCTTATGGAAGTAACGCTCAGTACCTTCACGGCCATCACGGCAACGCCCTGCTGTCGCGCTATCCTATTGTGCGCGAAGAGAATCGTGACGTATCCGACCACTCGATGGAGAAACGCGGGGTTCTGCATTGCGTGGTGAAGTTAGGGTCCCAGGAAGTGCATGTTTTTGTGGTGCACTTTGGATTGTTCGCTCGTAGTCGAGCACGTCAATTGCAGGCGGTCATTGACTGGGCCGGTAAAGTCGTGCCGGAGCATGCACCAATGATTATTGGCGGCGATTTTAACGACTGGCGAAACCGGTTGTCGCGGCATTTGACCGAGAGTCTTGGGGTAGTCGAGGTGTTTGACGCCAAACGACCCTGGTTAAAGCGGACCCAACAATTCATCAACTTCATGGGGGCAAAATTGAACGATATGGGGGCGAGCATCGATCAGCAAAGCTTGCGTCTGCCACGGCGCACGCGTGCTGCTCGAACTTTTCCTGCTCTGATTCCTTGGTTGAGAATGGATCGCCTCTACATTCGTGGTTTTGAAGTTGAAGCGGTTCAGGTATTGGGCGGGCCGAAGTGGGCGCGTTTGTCCGATCACAGTCCGCTTGTGGCAGACTTGCGTTTGAAAAAGCCATGATCCATGTCGACTCCATTTCTAGTAAAGCCAAACAGGTCGATGAGCGACTCCTGATCGACTTGCCCTGGTACGAATCCCTCAAGACGGATATTGAGGGTGGGCATGAAGTGCGTTTATTGGAAATGGGTGCGGCATTCTTCCCCGCTTTGTTAAAAGATATCGCAGAAGCGCGTCAGCGCATTTATTTTGAAACCTATATTTTTCAGAATGATGCGACCGGCCAGAAGTTGGCTCACGCTCTCGCCGATGCCGCAGCACGAGGCGTCGCAGTTCATCTCGTGGTTGACGGCTTCGGCTCCGCCGGTCTTTTTGGGGAAGTGCAAATAACGCTCGCTCAATCAAATGTTCGCATGGAAGTATTCCGTCCCAGGCGCCGCTGGTTTGAACTCAGTCGCCAGAGACTTCGACGTTTGCATAGGAAGTTGTCAGTGATTGACGGTCGGATCGCCTATGTTGGCGGAATCAATGTTTTAGACGACTACTTTGATCCGAATCACGGCGTATTGAAGCATCCGCGCTTTGATTTTGCGGTGCGTGTGCAAGGTCCTTTAGTGGCTCATGTACACGTTGCCATGACCCGACTCTGGTGGGAGCTTGGTGTGGTCAATCGTTCGCTCGGACGCAAGGGCTTGAATACGCCTAGCTTTAAGCCTCCCGAGATCGTGCAAAGTGACATCACCCATGCTGGCGAAACCCGCGCGATGTTTATGCTGCGCGATAACTTTAGAAATCGTCGCTCGATTGAAAATTGGTATCTCAAAGCAATCGGGCGAGCCAAACATGAAGTGCTCATCGCCAATGCTTATTTTTTTCCTGGCGTAAAGTTTCGGCGAGCTTTGATTCAGGCCGCCAAACGCGGCGTGAAGGTGCGCCTACTCCTGCAGGGAGTGGTCGAGTACAAACTGCAAGACTGGGCGTCGCATGCGCTTTATGATGAGTTGCTGCGAGCCGATATAGAAATTATCGAATACCGAAAGACATTTTTGCATGCCAAGGTTGCGGTGATTGATGACCAGGCTACTGTCGGTTCGTCGAACATTGATCCGTTCTCGCTTCTACTTGCGCGCGAGGCGAATGTTGTGGTGAGAGGTGCGGCGTTTGCCGAGCAATTGCGTACCAGTATCAATTTGGCGATTGAGGACGGGGGCCAGCCCGTGGAGGCGCGACACCATCTCGAACGACCCTGGTTGATCAGGCTCGCGCATAAGTTTGGATATGTTTTGTTGCGCTTTGGCGTGTCTTTAACAGGCGTGGCCGGACGTTTCTAAGAATCTACGATGAACATCTTCGGGGTCGACTTCAGCTCAAGCCCCTCGCGTCGTAAGCCAATCGTCATTGCTTGCGCTAGGCTTTCTGCTTCTCTTCGGCACTCTAACCAATGGGTGTTGTCTCTTGAGTGTTTCGAAAAAGTTCATAGTCTTGATGGATTTGCCGATTGGCTAACAACGCCCGGCCCCTGGCTAAGCGGATTTGACTTTCCTTTCGCCCTGCCCGTCCCTATGGCGGCAAGTTTGCGCACCGTGCCTGCGACATCCTTGCGGGCGCTTCCCCGTCGATGAAATGGGTGAATCCGCCGGTCGCGTACATGTTGCATGCCGGTGCAACTCGCTTGCATCAAGCGGGGGTCACGATTCCAGGCCTCAAGCCTGGCGATGCCCAGCGCGTCGCTTTGGAGGCTTACCCTGGGTACCTCGCTCGGATGGTTTTGGGTCGAGAGTCGTACAAGAGCGATGACGCGCGTAAACAAAATGAGGCGCGCCGACTCGCCAGAGGGCGCCTGATCAGCGCTCTACTGTCGAATCCTTTAGGGGAGATTGGTATTGTGCCCGCCGCCGGTCTTGACCTGTCCTTGGAACTGAAAAGCACCGTGCAAACCCTGTGCCTGGAGGACGCCAGTGGCGATCACCTGGATGCCTGGCTTTGCGCCATTCAAGCCAGTGTGGGATATTTATGCGAGGAGCGTGAGCCGGGGTCTCTTTATGGCATGGGCGCGATGGACCCTCTGGAAGGCTGGATCGCAAGTGTCGCGAGAGACGATTTACACTACAAGAAATACCGCGCTTAAATCTTTCCTTGACTACGAATCAGGAGATTCACGAATGAGTACTGCTGAAAACGCAAGCCCAGTGTCGACGAGCTACGATTGGCCTGGCTTGGTCGATCAATTCAACCTCTTGCTGCGCTTGAAGACCACCATCATTGGCATGAAGATGTTTGAAGATGTTGCGCAGATGGAAGCCATCCCCAAAATTCGACGTCCGAAGGCCGTTCACACCACCGATCAGGTCGTGAGCATGGCTTCTCGCTTGGGCTGGACGGTGGGCATCACGGCTCAGGATCTCGTGGGCGCTCAGTGTCAAGCGGTGATTGGCCTGGCCGCGCAAGATGAGGAGTTCCTGAGTGGTAAACGCTATGCCGGGGTTTGGCATGCCACCGTCGAAGATGCGCACAAACGTCAAGAGGCCTTGCATTGTGTGCCTGCCGGTAAGTTCAAAGCGATGGCCGTCGCACCGCTCGCTTCGGGCCGACTTAATCCCCCGGATATTTGCTTGATTTATGCCACGCCCGGGCAGATGATTTTACTGATTAATGGCTTGCAATGGAAGGGTTACAAGCGCTTTGATTTCAGTGTGGTGGGTGAAACAGCCTGTGCTGATTCTTGGGGCCGAGCTTTGTCCACCGGCGAGCCAAGCTTGTCACTGCCGTGCTTCGCGGAGCGGCGCTATGGTGGTGTGCCGGACGAAGAGATGCTAATGGCCTTGCCACCGAAGTACTTGCCCCTCGCCATCGAAGGGTTGCAAGCCTTGGCGAAGAACGGGCTGCGCTACCCCATCGCGCCCTATGGCATTCAAAACGATGTCAGGGACGGCATGTCGGCATCTTACTAGGGCGGAGTAGTCGGCGGCCTGAGAGTCACTGAGAGTATTAGGCCGACCGGTAGCGCCGGTTTTGTAACGGACTATTCGCTGGGTGCTGGTTTTTTGCGCTCAGCTTGGTATTGTTCGAAGCTGAGTAGTGGCCGCGCCTCGCAACGAGTTCGGTCGTCGCCACTACGTACCTTGCGGCATTCATTTCTTTGCCAATGCTGGGTAGAGTAATACACCTGTTCAGCGCTGCAGCCAGTCAGCAACAGAGCGCTGATCAGGTAGCAAAGCTTGGAATTCAAAGTGCTCTAACCTGAACCTTGCGAAACTTGATAGTGCCCTTGTCTTTGACGACTCCTGGCGCATACTGCAAAGCAAACGGTCCACGAGAATGTTTACTGTCTTGAACGTCTACCGTTTTGACGCCATTCAAACTGACGGTGAGCTGTGAGCCTTTGGCGGTAATTTCGTACACGCTCCACTGACCGCCTACTTTAGGAGTCGGTGCGGCCACTTTAGCGACATCTACAATCGCGCCAGTGGAGTATTCTTGCCCAGGCCGTTTGTCGAAGATGTTGACTTCGTAGGAGTTTGCAGCGGTGACGGTTTTGGTGTCTGACATGCGCATGAAGATGCCACTATTGGCATCGGAGTCGGCCCAAAACTCGGCCCGAATCTGGAAGTCGCCGTAGGAGTTTTTGGAGATTAGAAAACCGGAACCTTTATCGGCCTGGAGTATTCCATCGACCATGCGCCAGTTGGCGTCACCAATGGGTGACCAATTGTCCATGCCCTGAGTGCCGTCGAGTAGCGTGGTCCAACCGGGCGTGGAGCCAGGGATATTGGCACAGCCGAATAGGCCGAAACTTACAAAAACGAGGCTGGTGAATAGTTTTAAAATTGATCTCATGGTTCTGTCTCCTCCTGATAGGTGGGCTAAGCATACCAAGAATCGTCGCCTGTTTGCCTGGGATTTTCCGCTTCCGCCCTAGAATCGTAGGATTCAAACCATTCGAGGTGAAGCATGCTTGTCTTAGGCCAGATCCCCAAAAGCGATACGATCATCCAGCGCAATGAAAAACTGTTACGGGGCCTCGTGACGCGAGTGGCGATGGTTGAGGAAGCTTTGGCCGCCGCTGAGGGCGAAGCCGCTAAGTATGTGTTTACAAAGGTCTATGCCACAGCGGCACTGGCTGCGGCTCGCCATGCCGATGCCCTTCAGGCGGCTGGAGTTGCCCAGCACGAATTGGCAGGCTTGCCCGTGACAATTAAGGACTTGTACGATGTCGCAGGTGAAACCACCATGGCGGGCTCGTTGGCCTGTCAGGGTGAGCCGGCGGCCATGAAAGACGCGCCGGTGGTTGGGCGCTTGCGCGCAAGTGGTGCAGCGATTCTGGGCAAAACCAATATGACCGAGTTTGCCTTCTCGGGCGTGGGCATCAATCCTCATTACGGCACACCGATAAACCCCAGCGACCAGACGCTAGCGCGCATCCCGGGTGGGTCGTCTTCTGGCGCGGCGGTATCGGTCGCGCTTGGCCTGGCCGTGGCCGGACTGGGTTCCGATACCGGCGGTTCGATCAGAATTCCTGCCGCCTTAAATGGTTTGGTGGGCTTCAAATGTACCCAGCATCGGGTGCCGCTGAGCGGAGCGTTTGAGTTGGCACGCAGCCTGGACACTGTGTGCGCTATGACCCGCAGCGTGCTGGATTGTCTGATTGTGGATGGGGTGCTGTCCGGCCAAGCCCTCGTTGCCCCCATGCGACCCTTGAGCAGTATGCGCTTTGCGCTTCCCCAGACCATTGTCCTAGATGACTTGGATCCTCAGGTTGCCTCAGCCTTTGATCGCGCCCTTTCCAAGCTGTCAGCGGCTGGCGCGCAGATTGTTGAAGTTCGCCTGAATGAGTTGGCCGAGGTGGCGGCGCTAAATGCCCCGGGCGGGTTTTCGCCGGTGGAAGCGACGGCCGTGCACTTCACCCGGCTTGCCGAACGTCGTGCGATGTATGACCCTCGTGTCGCGGCTCGCATTGACTTAGGCTCCAAGGTGACTGCCCAGCAATATATTGCGATGCAAGACCGCCGCCGCCAATGGATTGCTCGGACGGAAACGGCTTTGCAAGGTTTCGATGCGGTCTTATGCCCCACCGTGCCAATTCTCGCACCGGCGATCGAACCACTGGTGAAATCGGATCAGGCGTTTTTGAAAGCCAACGGCAAGCTGTTGCGCAATACCTTCTTGTTCAATTTTCTGGACGGGTGTTCGTTCAGCTTGCCGTGCCAGTCCAACGGTGAGTTGCCCGTGGGGTTGATGATTACATCGGTAAACGGCCAGGATGCCGCTCTCGCCAACGTTGCATTGGAAGTCGAGCGGGTTTTGATGGCCTAGTTCGCGTTAACACCGGTATATGCCGACCCTATCGGCTTATTAGCCACAATTGCCAAGTCGCCTTACAAAGAGGTTTTGCCGCTCGGCAACTCGAAACGCGCTTTCATCGTGAATTAACGCTGAGTCACATTTGTTGTGCCTGAATTGACAGAATAATGAGTCACCCCTCGACTCCATTGAATAGGCAAAATCGAATGAAAACTCTTCCCCCCTTTAGGCGTTTCCGCATTAAGTAAGCAAATCCTTAAGTCGGTGATGGCGTGAAATTTCAGCGGGTGGCATTCTCGAAAAAATGCCTGATCAAACAAAGAAGGCCGTAGTCAATATGCAGACGGCTCTGACCAATCATTTTTCGAAACGCAACGAGTTTGAAATTCTCGGCAAACCGGTGCTTAGCGCGGACGAAGAAGCCCTCATGGACGATTACGCAGCGACGCTGTATCAACTTGGAACCACTGCGTTCCAAACAGCTCAGGACTATCTGGCTTTCGTTCCCATTTCGCTATTCGAGATCAAAAAGGCGCACCGCGGGAAATCGTCGTGATCGGAGCACAACGTGGCAATGAAGTTTTCTATGCCAGCTTCAATGCTTTGGCGATTCATTACTTTCAACGGGATCTTCCCGTATTCGATCAGATCGTCGCGAGTATTCGCCTGAAATAGACTTGCGTGGCCTATTGGGTTGACTAGGTCGTTTGACTAGAAGGCTCTTTCTGGTCAATGCCTCGCTAGGCGAAGGTCACCACATCCGCTAGACTCCAATCTGCTTAATAAGAAGAGATGGAGTCGCGGATGCATTGCTCATTTCCTAACGCCTCAATGAGAAGCGGACTACTCCAGGCGTTTGTTGCTATCGCGACGGGAAGTGTCTTGGCTCCGGCCCAAGCCCAACAAACCATCAACGTCATCTGTAGTGTGCAAGCAGAATGGTGCAGCATGGTTCAAACGGTGTTCGCAAAGAGTACCGGGATCAAGGTCAATATGGTGCAAAAAGGTTCGGGCGAAACCTTGGCGCAACTGATTGCTGAACGTACCAATCCTAAAACCGATGTTTGGTTCGGTGGTACAGGTGATCCGCATCTTCAGGCCGCCGAAATGGGCCTAACCCTGGAGTACAAGTCGCCAGCTTTGCCCCAACTGCACGAATGGGCGCAGCAACAGGCTCAGCAAAGTGCCTATAAGACGGTGGGTATCTACTCTGGCCCCCTAGGCTTTGGGTACAACACCGAACTGATCGCCAAGAAAAAACTGGAAGTACCGAAGTCTTGGGCGGATTTGCTGAAGCCGCAATACAAAGGTGAGGTTCAGGTCGCAAACCCGGCAAGCTCGGGCACGGCCTACACCATGATTGCCACCTTGGTGCAACTTATGGGCGAAGACAAGGCATTCGACTATATGAAGTCTTTGCACAAAAACGTTGCCCAGTACACTCGCTCAGGCACGGGGCCGATTAAGAACGTGGCCCGGGGTGAGGCGAGCGTTTCGATTAGTTTTGTGCATGACGGTCCGGGCGAGGCCTTGCAGGGGTTCCCGGTGAAAACCGTCACCCCCGCCGAAGGTACCGGTGCTGAGATCGGCTCCATGTCCATCATGAAGGGGGCCCGCAATCTCGACGCGGCCAAGCGGTTTTACGAATGGTGCCTGACGGCTCCCGCGCAACAAATCGCGGCGGCGACCAGGCAATTTCAATTGCCGTCAAATAAGACTGCAAAGGTCGATGCCAATGTGCCTGACTTCAGAGCGATCAAGTTCATTAAGTATGACTATGCCAAGTACGGGCAGAGTGCTGAGCGAAAGCGCCTAATTGAACGCTGGGAAAAAGAAGTCAATAGTTTGCCGCGATAATTCGAAACCAGAATGACGCCTCTCTCCAATAACCGTCCGCTTTGGGTCTGGCTCGTTCTCGGATTGTTGGGCTTCGTATGCCTGCCTTGGTTTGCTATCCCTGAAGGTAAAACTTTTTGGCAATCAGCCAGCGGCCTGGGTGAGGCCTTTGGAAGAAGCGTGGCGGCCAATCCTGGTGCGGATGCCGCCAATCCAATTTCTTCGAGACCTTGGTTGGCACTGGCGGGCCTCGCACTCCCTTTGGTGGCGCTTTGCGTGTCGATGCCAGCGATGTTTCTGAGCGCTAAGCGCCAAGGGCGTTTCTTATTTTTGGCGACAGGCATTCCACTTTTAGCTCTGGTGTTTTGTGCTTTCACGCTTGCCCAACCCTCGCTTGGCTTGGGTGGGGTACTAACACTCACCAGCCTACTGATCCTAGCCGCCTTTGGTCTGGCGAAGCAGGATGCGTTCAAAGGAGATCTATTTGTTTCCGCTGCGGTGATTTCCTGCGGTGTGATACTGATTTTGTTCATTGTTTTTCCGGTCTCAAAAACTCTTGTCAGCGCCTTTATTGGCGAACACGGCACCTTCGAGCCTGCTGCTTTTGTAAAGAGAATCAGCACCGATCGCATTTGGGGACTGTCCTGTCTAAGTGGTAACACCCGTTGTGGCGTGGCATGGAATACATTGTTCTTAGCTTTACTCACCGCTGCCGGAACAACGCTGATGGGCTCCTTGCTGGCCTTGCTTGCTGAGCGTGGCACTGCGCCGGGCGGCCGCTCACTTCATGAGACCAAGCTTGATCGCCTTCTAAAGTTATTAGCCTTACTGCCGATCATCACGCCGCCCTTCGTCGTGGGTTTGGGTTTGATCCTTTTGTTCGGCCGGGCCGGCGTGTTTAATCAGTTTTTGGAGTGGGGCTTCGGCATCCCTCCAGGCCGGTGGTTCTATGGCCTGTTTGGCGTATGGTTCGCGCAAATGTTCGCCTTCACGCCGATTGCGTTTTTGATTATGCGCGGCGTAGTGCAGGGCTTGAGCCCTTCCCTTGAAGAAGCTGCCCAGACCTTGGGTGCGAGTCGTACCAAGACCTTCTTTACAATCACTTTGCCGATGATGAAGCCGGGTTTAGCCAACGCCTTCCTGGTGGGTTTTATCGAGAGCATTGCGGACTTCGGAAACCCAGTATTGGTCGGTGGCCAGTTCACGGTACTCTCGACCGAAATTTTCTTTGCGATTGTGGGCGCTCAGTTTGATCAAGGCCGCGCAGCGACTTTGGCCTGGATTCTCACGGCATTTGCTCTGGGAGTTTTTGCCTTGCAACAGCGCTTTCTCGGAAAGCAGTCCTACACCACAATGTCCGGCAAAGGCGATTCCGGCCTGCCCGCCCCGCTTCCAAATGGCGTACGCCGCTTTGCAAAAATTCTGATTTATCCTTGGTTGGTCTTCACAGTGATCATCTACGGCTTTGCCTTGCTGGGCGGTATCGTCAAAACTTGGGGCCGTGATTACACCTTAACCTTGCAACACTTTAAAGCCGCCTTCGATGTGCAGTGGGGTGACTTCGGCATAGTGTGGGCGGGCTCAGCTTGGAGCTCATTGTTCACTACTTTGAAGCTCTCCAGTATCGCCGCGCCGGTCACGGCGATTCTCGGGCTTCTTCTGGCTTTTCTCATTGCACGTGTGCCGTTTCGAGGGCAAAAACTATTTGAGTTCACGGCGCTTCTCGCCTTCGCCATTCCAGGTACGGTCCTTGGGGTGAGTTACGTATTGGCTTTTAATGTGCCGCCGTTCGAGCTGACTGGCACGGGATTAATCATTGTTCTATGTTTTGTGTTTAGAAACTTACCGGTAGGTGTGCGTGCGGGCACGGCGGCCTTTAAGCAGCTTGATAAGAGTTTGGATGAGGCCTCCTTAATGTTAAGAGCGTCGACGGCGACGACCTTGCGAAGAGTATTGCTTCCTTTGCTAAAGCCCGCCCTGGTTGCTGCTCTGATCTATAGTTTTGTGCGGGCGATGACGACAGTCTCCGCCGTGATCTTCTTGGTGACCGCAGAATACGAACTGGCCACGACCTACATTATCGGGCGGGTCGGCAATGGAGATTACGGCATCGCGCTGGCCTATTGCACGGTACTGATTGTTTTGATGTCCTTGGCTACTGCGGCCATTCAATGGTTGGTCGGGGAGCGCAAATTGGGCCGTCGGGAGAAGGTATGAGTATTGGTATTGAATTTCAATCGGTGACAAAGCAGTACGATGCCAAAGGCAAGTCCAAGGCGGCCGTGGACAGCATTAGCTTCCAAGTTGAGAAAGGGAGCCTGACCACCTTACTCGGGCCATCCGGCTGCGGCAAGACGACGACTTTGCGCATGATTGCCGGGCTGGAAACACCGAGCGCTGGACGAGTTATCATCGACGGCCAGGACGTCACTGAGTTGGGGCCCGCCGAGCGCAATGTCAGTTTGGTGTTTCAGAGCTATGCGCTGTTTCCACATATGAGTGTTTTGGAGAATGTGGCATATGGCCCCTCAGTGTCCGGTTTGAGTAAAAGCGCGGCGCAAGACAAGGCCAAAGTCGCCTTGGCGACCGTCGGTTTAACCGGCTACGAGCTACGCATGCCCAGTGAACTTTCGGGTGGGCAGCAGCAACGCGTTGCGGTAGCGCGCGCCTTGGTTCTTGAGCCGTCGGTACTGCTGTTCGATGAGCCCTTGTCAAACCTTGATGCGCGCTTGCGCCGACAAATGCGCGAAGAAATTCGCGGCCTTCAGCAACGCCTGAAACTTACCGTCGCTTATGTGACGCATGATCAAAGTGAGGCGCTCGCCGTCAGCGACAAAATCATTGTGATGCACCAAGGAAAAATCGCCCAGCAGGGGAGTCCGCGCGAGCTTTACGAGCGACCTCATTCGGAGTTTGTCGCGGGCTTCATGGGTGAAGCTGCATTAATGAAGGCGCAGCAGCGTTCCGGGCGACTTTATATTGGCAAGTATTTATTGCCAGATACGATTGGCGGCGCAGGTGGCGTTCCGGCAACGGTGGGGAATAGCCTTCTGGGCAGCCCCGAGGCACACGAAGTAGTACTCGCCATCCGTCCGGAATCCTGGCATCTTCAACTAGCTGGTCAGCCCGCGCGTGCGCCCACTTTAGTATCAGAGCGAAGCTTTACTTCGGTGGCGGATAGCATGCGTGTTGACACTGGTTTGCAAGGGCAGGTCAAACAAGCCACCTATCTTGGTGGAAGTTACGAATACACTGTGAGTACCGAACTTGGTGACATTTTTTTGATCAGCCCCTTAAGAGCCGCCGTGGCCCAGACGGGAGATCTGGTCGTTCTGAGCCTGTTCGCCCAGGGTGTCGCGGTGCTCGCATAATGGTCTCTTCGGCGAACCCAAAATGAGCCTAACGTTTTCATGTCGATCTGGTTGCGGCGCTTGTTGTATCGCGCCTTCGATCACTAGTCCAATTCCTGGCATGCCACGGGGCAAGTTGGCGGGAGAGCGCTGCATCCAGCTTGACGAACATAACGCCTGCAAAATATTCGGTCGCCCTGAACGGCCACGATTTTGTATCGGTCTTCAAGCGAGCGCAGAAATGTGCGGTGATAATCAGGCTCAGGCGATGCTGTGGTTGAACTCGCTTGAAACGCTTACGAAGCCAGATCAAGAATCCGTTGGGCCCTGAGTAGCACCGGACGGTCGATCATTTGCCCGCCCATATTGACAGCGCCATCACCGGCGGCAGCGCTGGCCTCAATCACTTGTTCGGCCCAGGCAATTTCCTTGGCACTCGGAGAGAACGCTTGATTGACGGGGGCCACTTGCGAAGGGTGGATACAAAGCTTGCCACCGAATCCCATGTGTTTCGCTAACTTGGCATCATGCTCAATCAATGCGGAGTTTTTAAGATCAACCGTGACTGTGTCGATCGGGGCGGGCAGGCCGGTCAATCGCGACACCCAAACAATGTGCGAGCGCGCGTGCATAAGAGCGTTATCATCCTCAGCCGAGAGGCCGAGGTCGAGGCTGTAGTCAATCGAGCCAAAGGCCAGGCGCGTGATATGGGGAGACTGCGCGAAATCGCGAGCTTGATCCAAGCCTAATGCGGATTCGATCTGTGCAATGATCTTGACACCTTCAGGATGACTAACATCATCCACCATCTTGTCCGTTAGCGCGCGCGACTCCACCTTAGGGAGCATGATCTGAATCGAAGTTTGAGCCGTCGACTTTGCAGAAGCCTCTGTCGCGTAAGGACTTAGCCGTTTAGAAAGTTCCTTTAGCAAGGCAAGGTCGTCAGCATGAGCCGCTGTGCCCACTGCATTGATGCGAATCCAGAGTCCAGTCGAATAGTTTTGCGACACGTAATCTAAAACCGCTTGTCGAGCCGCCGGTTTTGCGGAAGCACCGACGGCATCTTCAAGGTCGAGGATAACGGCATCTGCTCCCGAGCCGATCGCCTTTACGAAACGCTCAGGGCGATCACCCGGCACGAAGAGGAAGCTGCGGGCAAGTTTAGTGGGTGCAAGAGGCATGGTCGTCAGCGCGGGTTGAAACGAGTATTTTACCCAATTGCGCAAAATGAACCGTGGCAGATTTTCTCTTGAGGAGGCATTATGCTGCGCGAATTGCCTTTGCCCACTGAGTGGTAATGTTTCGCAATAGATAGGCGTCATTGGCTAGCACGATAAAGTCGTAGCCAAGGCGCTTCATCTCTTCGCAGAAATCTAGGGAGGTACAAAAAATGCCGACCATCTTCTTGTGTTTGCGCGCCGCCTTAAAAATCTTCGCAAGCGCCAGTTTTAACGGACCGTCTGTGTAATGAGGGCTAGGTGGCAGACCAAGCGCAAGGCTCAGATCTCCCGGGCCAATGAATACTCCGTCGAGCCCATCGACTTTGAGAATGCTGTCGAGGTTTTTCATCCCAGCCAGGGTTTCGATCATCGCTAACTTTAGTATGGTGTCGTTGGCATGAGTAAAGTAGTCCGGGCCGCCATAGAGCACCCCACGGGAAGGTCCAAAAGACCGCGTGCCTTGCAGCCGCCAAGTGCAACCTTTTCCCGGGCAAACATTTCCTTCAGTTTATTGGCGCGCATTTCTAATCCCTTTCTACGAGATGTTCTTTAGAACTTTCGAGATCTCTCCAAGCAGTTATGTACGGGATTTTGCCTTGGCCTCCAGGACGCGATCAACCATGACGCCAGACTGCCCAAGATAATTTTTGGGATCACAGAGCTTGGCAAGTGCAGCTCGGTCGAGATGCTTGTTAATCTCCGGATGTTCGCACAAAAGATCAAGCAAATGGCGGTTTTGTTTGAGCGCTTCTCTGCAAATATCGTACACCAGGTCATGAGCATATTCGCGCCCTATGTAGGGGCCTAGGCCCATCATGACCGCTTCTGACATCACCAAGCCATTCGTCATATCGATGTTGCTACGCATTCGTGCGACATCCACTTCTAAGCCCTCAAGCAATTGGCGCGATTGCTTGAGCGCACCCGCGATTAGGCAGAAGGCCTCAGGCAACACAATCCACTCGATCTCCCACGGGCCGGTTGAGCGTTCATGGTCAGCGACCATAGCATCCATGAGAGCCGCAGCGTGTTGGCGTACTACCGAAATTGAGGCGTGGATATAGCAGCTCGCAATAGGGTTGCGTTTTTGAGGCATGGTGCTGCTTGAGCCTCGGCCATGATGATAGGGCTCGAAAACCTCACCGACCTCGGTTTGCATCAAGAGCTTCACATCCATCGACAGCTTGCCCAAAGTGCCACCGACCAAGCCCAAAAATGCCCCCACCTCCGCAATGCAATCGCGAAGGGTGTGCCAGGCAATCAGGGGTTGGCCCAAACCTAGCTCGGCACATACTCCAGCCTGCGTTTCCATCGCACCTGTTTCCAAGGAAGCCAGAGTACCGGCGGCTCCAGCGAACTCGCCCACTAATACACGCGGTTTGAGTTGCGCAAGCCTTTCTTGGTGGCGCAAAATGGCCGACAACAACCCGGCCATCTTGTACCCGAAGGTCACTGGTATCGCTTGCTGTAAATTGCTCCGGCCAATCATCGGAGTATCGCGGTGATCCCTCGCCAGCTTGGCCAAGGCATTGGCAATAGCGGTAAGCTCGCCTTCGACCAGGGCTAGGCCTTCGCGGATCAAGAGTGCTGTTGCGGTGTCCGTGATGTCCTGAGTTGTCGCACCCCAGTGGCAGTACTCCCCCAGTTTGTTTTTGCAAAGCGCATTAAGTTGAGACACGACACCCAGAATTGGATACCCAATTCTTTCGGTTTGCGCGCGCAATTTCAGCATGTCAATTTGGGCGATTTCGCAATGGCTCATGATCTCGTCTGCCGCTTCTTGCGGAATGAAACCTAGCTTGCCCTGGACTTTGGCGAGCGCATGTTCAATGTCTAAGTACTTTTGAGTACGGTTTTCGTCGGACCAGACTTGGCGCATTTCATCAGTACTAAAGATGCCTTGAAAAATAATGGAGTCAATAATCGAAGCGGCCATTCAGAGTCCTATTAATTCTTGTTGTTGTAAATTCCGTATTCTTTATTTGAGCGTGGCCGTCGCATCCATTGTCAACCACCCCTCGTGGTCGCTGGCCCATAAACGAATGCTCTTGCCGTCCGCGCCAGGTTCGGCTTGCACGCTAAATGGATTGAGATCGAAGGTTGGGCGAATAGCCTTAAAGCGAAAACTTTTCACTTGTGCGTCGGGCTGTTCCCGGCGCAGCAAATCGAGCAATAGGGTGGCGATAAGCGGGCCGTGCACAATCAGGCCCGGATAGCCCTCAACTTGGGTCACATAGCGGCGATCATAATGAATGCGATGGCCATTGAATGTGAGTGCGGAATATCGAAAAAGGAAGGCCTCGTCGGCCACAATACGCCGTCGCCAAGTCGCTTCCGTGGGAGCCAGAGTAGGTGTTGGTGGAGTGTCGGCGGCGTTTTGGGCCTCGCGATACACAATTTCGTGAAACTCCGTGATCGCAGGCTTAATTGCTCCATTGCAAAAAAGCTCGTGCTTTACTTTAACGAACACCAGTTTGCCAGTGCGTCCCGATTTTTCGCTCACACCCTCGATCGTTGAGGTTCGCGAAACCTTGTCCCCGACCTGAATCGGTGCGTTGAACTCAAGTTGGCTCCCCGCCCACATTCGGCGTGGAAGCGGCACCGGGGGCAAGAAGCCACCTTTCACCGGGTGTCCGTCTTCGCTTAAGGTGGATTGCCGATACAACGGCAAAAAGTACAGCCAATGCCAGAGCAGTGGCAAGGGCGTGCCCTTGGTGACCTCCCGTGCAGCATAATCAAGCGTGGCGTCCATGGCTTTGACCGGGGTCGCGGTGATGTCGTCCTCGACAGTTTCATGACGACCGATCCATTGCTTAGGATCGACGTTTTCAGTGGTGTTGGTTGTGTTCATGGTCGATATTATGAAACATGCTCGTAGACCCGAAGAAATGCCGATTCACTATTCGTTCGTAATCAGTACATGACGAGATGGGTTGAGGGATACTTCGGGCGATGACACCTGCCATTTCCTCTCTGCCACCCGAAGGTTCCCCAGTCGTTAGGTCTCTCCCGATTGGCGCCTGCAATGCGCATTGCCATGTGTTTGGGCCTAGCGAGCGCTTTCCGTATGCCGTGAATGCACCTTTCGTGCCCAAACACGCGGCACCTAAGGAAGATTTGTATGCGCTAAATGATCGTCTCGGTCTGCGGCGCTGCGTGGTGGTGCAGTCCACTTGTCATGGCCTGGATAATTCGGTGAGCGAAGACGCTGTCGCTGGTCGCGCGCGCGATTATCGCGGCATCGCACTCTTGGCTAGCGATGTTTCCAAGACAGAATTGCAAAGATTGGATCGAGCCGGTTTTCGTGGCGTGCGGTTTAACTTCATGGGTCATCTCGGCGGCCAAGCACCTATCGAAGAGGTGCTGGCACTGGCGGCACGCATTGAACCACTAGGCTGGCACCTTCAGGTCCACGGCTCGCCGAATCTCCTAACCGATTTCGGCTTGGACTTGAGTCGTTCGCCCGTGCCCGTCGTCATAGATCACATCGGACGCATCGATGCCAGTCTGGGCTTGCAGCAGAAAGATTTTTTAGCCCTGCAGGGCTTGATGCGTCTCGAGAAATTCTGGGTGAAACTCAGCGGTATGGACCGCATCAGCCAAATCGGTCCGCCCTATGAGGATGCCCAACCTTTTGCCAGAAGCCTCATACAAGAGTTTGGTGATCGGGTGCTGTGGGGCAACGACTGGCCCCATCCCAATCATGCCGGTCCAATGCCGCGCGACGACGAGTTGGTGCAGCTCATTCACGCTCTCGCACCGACCGAGCCGGAGATCGAGCGCTTAATGGTCAGCAATCCGCAACGCCTTTACCAATTTGGAGAGCTTTGATGAAACCTCGTTTTGAAGGCCGTGTAGCGATTGTGACGGGCGCCGGATGTGTTGGCCCCGGCTGGGGAAATGGCCGTGCCATCGCCGTGAAGTTGGCACAGGAAGGTGCCAAGGTATTTGCGGTGGATCGCGATTCGGCTCGTTTGGAGGAAACTTTGGAAAGAGCGGGAAGCTCACGTGCTGCCATCACAACGTATCGCTGTGACGTGACCGATAGCTCCAGCGTCAAGGCAATGACGGAGGCCTGTGTTGCGGCCTTTGGAACGATAGATATTTTGGTCAACAATGTGGGTGGCTCGGCTGCCGGTGGGCCTGTTGAGATGGACGAGGAAGTCTGGGATTCGCAAGTAGATCAGAACTTGAAAAGTGTGTTCCTGGCCTGTAAGCACGTGCTCCCGGTGATGCTGGCCAAGCAATCTGGAGCCATCGTCAATATCGCGTCCACTTCTGGCCAGCGCTGGACTGGTAGTGCCCAAGTGGCCTACGCCGCCACCAAGGCTGGAGTCATCCACCTCTCGAAGGTGGTCGCTGTTCAACATGCGTCACGAGGTGTGCGAGTCAATTGCGTGGTGCCGGGTCAATTGCACACGCCGATGGTGGAGACTCGATTGGCCAAGCAAAGGGCAGGCGGCGATGTCGAGGCATTATTGGCCCAAAGGCAAAAGCGCATTCCCTTGGGTTTTATGGGTGATGGCCGCGATACGGCGAATGCAGTTTTGTTTTTGGCGAGTGATGAGGCGCGTTTCATTACTGGGACCGAAATTGTGGTGGATGGTGGTATGACGGCGAGGTGTGATTGATGAGTGCTGATACGACATCGATGAGTAAGGAGCCAAGTTCTCAAACACAAACGGTGCACTCTGTGAGGGTGCCATTAATCGCGCCCGGTACTCGACCCGAATTAGCGGAAGTCGAACAAAGAATCATGGCGGAGCGCGGCCGGGTGTCTTTGCTGTATCAGGTACTTCTGAATAGTGCACCGATTGCATCAGGATGGGAGAGGATGCTCACCGCCGTGCGCAATCAGACCGGCGTACCTGCGGATTTGCGCGAACTCATGATTCTTCGGGTGGCCGTGCTCAATAGAGCAAGTTTCGAATTTGAGGCGCATGTGCCTCATGCGGAGCGTGCCGGGGTGGTCGCATCCAAGATCGAGGCGGTGCGAGATCTTGGCTTGTCCGAAGTCTTTTCGGCCACTGAAAGACTACTGCTCGAACTTACCGATGAGATGACCAAAAACATTGAGGTGCCGGACGCCTTGATGGACCGAGTCCGTGCCCAGTTTGACCCTAAGCTGACGGTTGAGATTGTGGCTACTATTGCTGCATACAATATGGTGTCACGTCTTCTGGTTGCCTTAAACGTCGCGCATTAGTTTAACTCCCAGGGCGCAAGTGGTGCCGTGAAGCCTGTATTGCCGATCACGTTGACTAAAACGATGTCGCCCCACGTCCCAATTCTGCAACGCAGCAAATTTCGCACGCGCCGACGCGTTTTCAAATTTACCTAGTGGCGCAAGTAGTTTGTCTCACTCATCCGAATTAGTGATTTCAATTCAGGCTGACAAGGATTAACATTGGGAAACACACTTCCCCCGAAAGAGCTAGGTGATCAGGTGAAACCATTTTCGCAATGTGCTTCAAGAAGTTTGGCTCTTTTGATCTCCAGCGTTTTACTTCTGTCCTGCGGTGGCGGAGGCGGAAGCACTGATACGGTCATCATCGCGCCTGGCTCAACTAGCGTCTGCAAGGACGAAAAGGGCCTTGCTAGAACCGGGGTCTTCTCTGGCTTCACAGGCAATTTCAACTGGCCTGACGCCGCCGATTCGAACGGGGGAGGAGGCGGTGGTGGTGGTGCCGGAGCCAGTAGCGGAGACGGCGGCGGTGGCACGGGTGCTGGAGGTGCCCTGGGGCAATTCCGTAAGGCTCTGGTGGTGGTCAATCTACCAGACGGCACTGAACTGGGGCGCGCCCTGACTGGAGAAACTGATGGCATGGTGACTATTTGTGCCGGCGATGGTTATGCTGGCAGCCTGTCCGTTGAGATACAGGGTCAACAAGACGCAGTATTTTTTGAAGAGGGCAAGAATGTGACTGTGCCCTTCCCTCCGGGATCACTGGTTAGGGCATTGGTTCCCAAAATTACCAAAAATATCGGCATTACGCCCTTCACTGAAGCGGCCTATCAACTTGCGTTGTCGTGTGTGGCTGGCACAAGTCCCTCGGTGGTCTGCAGTGCAGGCGCGGCCGTAAACACGGCGCCTGCGGAGAAATCGGTTCAACGTTCATTGAAAGCTACAGCGGCTCCTCTCCCAAGTGTTGCTGCAATCACTGCCGCCAACACCAGGGTGCTTGACATCTTGAACCAGCAGTTTCAAAGCTCCCTCCAGGTTGACGATCTCATTCGTCTGCCTTTTATCGTCGGCGATAAAACCTCTAAAGGCGACCTGACACTCACTCAGCGTGGCAAATACGGACTGATTAATATCGCTTTCTCCAAACAGGCTGCGATGTTCAACACTAATGAACAGGCCCCAACGCTGCTAGCGACCGAGCAACTAAGCAAGGATTTGCTGGACGGCAATCTGGATGGCTTGCGCTCTGGTAATGCGATCGCGAGCGCCGACAAGAGAACCTACGATCCGGCAACGATTACCACCGAATTGAACTCTGCACTTGCTCAGCAAACTACACGCTACGGCAATAGCGCAGCGGTAGCCGTGCTCCCGTCTTTAGTGGCCTATGCAAGCGTCCGGTACGACAGCTATTATTTCGATGCGCGCGTGGTTCCAAACGGAACAGCTTCTACAATCGCCGTCGCGACCGAATCAGGCATTCCGAGTCAAAGTGGCATCTCGCGCACGCCGGGCGAGGAGACCCCCTATGTTGTTCCCCAGGCCGACCAGCGGGCCTTCATGGTTTACGGCAATATGGGCAGCGGATCTTTATTTATCAAGACCGACTCAAACGACTCCACCTCCACGATTCAGGCGGTGGGTGATAACTCAAACGGCGAACTTGGCACCGGGGATAGGAAAGGGTCGTCAGGATTGGCTCCAAAAATCGTTCTGCCTGGCATTTTGACTCATGTGGCAGGGGGAATGGCGCACACCGTCGCCCGATTTGCGGACGGCACGATCTACGCCTGGGGCGACAACTCGTACGCCCAGCTTGGTCAGGGCTTTATTACAGGGCTTGATCGCTCGCTTGCCCCATTAAAAGTGCCGCTTCCCCTGGGTGCTACTTCGGTCGCTGCATCCAATGTGGCGAGCCACGCGCTATTGGAAGACGGCCGGGTCTTCTCATGGGGCTCAAGCTGGGATTTTGGGACGCTTGGTGATGGCAGTGATAGTGGACAAAGACTCAGCCCAGCGCCTGTGGTGACTGCTCAGGGGGTGCTCACTGGCGTCGTGCAAATCGCAGCCCGCGACAATGACGCCCTTGCCGTCACCGCTGACGGGTCCATCTACACTTGGGGTTCATTCCCCAACACAAAGGTTCTCACGGGAGACGTCTCCAACACCGTCGGCGGACTTACGCTCGCCACGAAGATGCAAGGTCTTCCAGCCAATGTAGCTCCTCGCAAAGTCTTGACCGAACAGGGGCTCTACGCAGCTCTCTACGTTGATGGCTCGGTGTACGCTTGGGGCGTGCATTTCGATATCACGGCACAAGGCGTTTTGTACGACACCCAACCTCAAAGAGTGCTCAACCTTCCGCCGTTGCGAGACATTCTTCCTGGCGGTTTTATTGGCTACGGTTCTCGCCCCTTTGATCGCAATACCGCCATTGGAGTGGACTATGACGGTAAATTCTGGAAAATACGTGGTCGGGTGGCTGAGCGTTTTGACCCCAGTCTTCCAACGCGGCAACGCAGACCTTTGCACGTTCAGGCCTTCACTGATGCCGATCGTGCAGATCCCTTACTTTGCGCCTCCTGCCACACGGTGCTCGGTAAAACACTACCGCCCAGCCCGCCGAAAACCGGCACCGCATGCGGCCCGATTCCAACCCACATCCAAGATCTGCTCACCTCGGAGAGTGTGTGCGAATCTTGCCATAATGGAACTCCCTTGCTCGGCCGCAACAATCGCATCCTGCCTCTCCTAAACTGCGTACCGCCGGCCTTGCCGACGCCGCCGACACGGAGCGAGGCAACTGGGTTTTCGACCCAGTGCCAATTGCCACCAACAAACCATGTGACGATCAGCTCGGGGACGTTTTGTGCAAGTTGTCACAATAGCGTGATTCAGAAACCTCTGAATTGTGTAGTGACTCCTGCTACGACTGCGAGGGCCCTGAGCACGAGCGCAATCATCTCTTCGATCACCGATAACGCCACTGGAAGCCTGATCAGTGTCGGAGGTATCTCGCCCTCAACCTCGCCTCGCTTGAGCGGAACCATTAGTGCTTCGCTTGCAAATAGCGAGAGCGTAGAAGTCTTGCGAAACGGTGTTCGAGTTGGTAACTCCAATGTGACGGGTCAGAGCTGGGTATTCATCGACTCGACCCCGGTCTCCAATAGTTATATTTATACGAGCCGGGTCATTTCTTTGAGTGCGATTGGCCCAATGAGTCCGCCATACCTGATTCAGGTAGAGAACGGTGTGCCCGGCCAAATTGCGACCATCGCCTCGGTGACTGACGACACAGGTACCATTACTGGGAACGTAGCAAATGGCGGTTCGACCGACGATGCGACCCCGCGGCTTAGTGGTTCGCTCTCGCAGGTCCTCAAGACTGGCCAGAGCCTGCAAATCCTTCGTAACGGGTCGCCAGTGGGATCCGCCTCTGTTAGCTCACAGGCCTGGGCATTCACCGACACATTAGGCTCGCCCGGACTGGTGTCATACACAGCTCGTGTGCTGAGTTCCTCCAGTATTCCTGGAAGCTCAAGTGCAAGCTATAGCATTAACTATGTAGGCTCGACGGCACCAAGTTCGATTATTTCGTCAGCGCTCGATGATGTCGGAAGTGTCACGGGTTCGCTTTCAAGTGGAAGTGTCACCGATGACAACACACCTTTACTCATCGGCACCATTTCGTCGCCGATTAATGCTCAAAGCAGGGTGCGGATTATTCGCAATGGCGCGGAGATCGGTCGTGCTGCCATAAGCGGAACGAACTGGACGTTCCAGGAGGCGAGCTTGGCGGACGGAGCGTATGTTTATCAGGCTGAGGTACTGACGGATGTCGGAACTTTCGGGTTGATCAGTCCGTCTTTTAATTTGACGATTGCTGCCGCTGGGCCTGCTCAGTCAGCTTCCATTTCACTCGTGGGCGGAACCTCTGCGAATGGCACGATCAGCACTACGACTCCTGCGGTTCAAGGAAACATTTCCGCAACCCTGCCCAGTGGATCGAGAATCGAGATCTTCAGAAACTCGAGCCTGATAGGGTCAGCTACGCTTTCGGGCACCACCTGGTCCTTCAATGATGGCGGCCTGACCAATGGGCAAATCTATGATTACAGCGCGCGCATTGTCTCGGTCGCTGGTGTGGCCGGCGCGACCAGCGCAGCGTTCCGTGTTTCGGTGAACACTGGCTCTGGCCCTTCCGTGGGCATCAACAGTGTGGGCGGGGCGGGCAATGGGGGCGTAATTTCCGTCAGCAATCCGACAGTGGTGGGAACCCTCTCGGTCACACTCACTGCGGGCGAGTCAGTACGCGTTTTCAGAAACAGTGTTCAGATCGGCAGCGCGAGTCTGTCGGGAACGTCGTGGTCCTTTGCGGATAGTGGGCTGGTCGGTGGGCAGACCTATGTCTACAAGGCTCAAATCTTCAGCTCGTCCGGCGTCGCGCAGAACTCGACTGGAAACTTTTCTGTAAGTATGGTGACCGCGGGTTCACAGGCCATTGCCATTACCAGTGTCGGCGGCCAAACCACCAACGGTGGTACCACCACGGCCCTCAGTCCAACTGTGCTCGGCACTTTATCGAGCGCACCGCAAAGTGGTGAGTCGATCCGGGTTTTCAGGCGCTCGGGCTCGGGTTCAGAGTCTCAGATTGGAACCTTATCGTCAGTGTCGGGAACTTCCTGGAGCTTTAGTGACGCACCACTAGCAAATGGAGCCTACACATATCGTTCGCAAATTTTCACTTCAGCCGGTACGCCGGGAAGTCAAGCGAGCTTCACGGTGACGATCAATTACTCTGAAACCAGAAGTGGCTCGATCACTTCGATTGCAGGCAAGACGGTGAGCGGTTCCTTCAGTAATGTGATCAATCCCCTGGTGCTTGGCACTCGCCCTACCGGGGCCACAGTTCAGGTTTGCCGATCACCTTCATTGGCTTGTCGTACCATCACCGATCCAACCAATACGCTCAATACGTGGTCTTACTCCGAAACTACTTCCTTGGTGAGTGGCACTGCGTACACCTATTCAGTGCAAGTGATCGCGGCGGGGGGTCAAGTTGGCCCCACAAGCAATTTCATCATTAATATCGATACCGTAGCTCCGCTTGCCAGCGGTATCACGCTGAGCCTCCTGCCCAACTTCATTACCTATCCGTACTCGGGCAACCCATGGCATCCGGCCAACTCGGACACTTCCAGAATTGCGGACGCTCGCCCAGCACTCCGACTGTCCAGTTATTCGGGCGATGCTCTCTCCTATGTCAGAATTTCCCGATCAACGCTCAGGAAGCAAGACGCAGGCTACAGCAGCGCTAATGATATTTGCGAGACATTTCCAGGAGGAACATGCGCAGAAACGGTGGCGCAACCTTTGAATGGCCGAGGGTATTACGCCTTCCTCGCCGACTTGGCGGGTAATGAGTCCACGGCAATTTCATCCTTCGGTGTCCGGGATTTCCCACTGTGCGCCTCTTGGTGGCCAACTTCTGGCACTATTCACTCCGCTGATCTGACTTGTGCAACTTGCCATTCGATTGGAAATTCGCAGACGGCCGGAGTGAATCGAGCAGTATTGGTTCCGCCAAGCAGCGGCATCTCGGGGCGGCCGCAATACTACTGTGAAAAACCGGCGGCGACTCCATGAGAGTCTATGGGTCGATTTTTCTGAAGCCACGGTTTATTAGGGTTTGGACGTTTGGTTTGTGTTTACTGTTTAGCGGAGCAAGTTGGGGACAAGGTGCCCAGAGTTCTGGCAACGGTCAGGCCATTAACGGTCAGGCCATTGCCCTGCAACTAGAACTCGGGCGACATTCCGCCCCGGTACGCCGCCTTTCCGTGGACCCGCGTCGAGATCTTGTTGTGACCGCCTCTGACGACGGAACGGCACGCCTGAGCAGCCTTGATGGGAGCAACAAGTTGATCATGCGGCCCTATGCCGTCCCTGGCCAAGCGATGCGGCTATATGGTGCAGCTATTCATCCCTCCAAGCTTGAAGTCGCCTTGGGTGGCACTTTGCGAGACGAATCCGGCAAGCATCGCATCGACTTCTTCAGCCTTGAAACCGGACGGCTGCTGCGTAGCATCGACGCCCGTGGTGGTGACATCAAGAATCTCAAATGGAGTGCAGACGGAAACTTCCTTCTGGCTACCTACGACGGCGATCACGGCTTTCGCGCGTTCGCGCCAGACGGCCGTATGATTTTCGAACGGGCTTTCGGTGCGGGCTCGTATGGCCTCTCTGTTGTTGGTTCGCGAATTGCTGTGTCGTCTTTGGATGGCACCGTGCATTTATTTGAAGCATCCCCTGACGGCATTCGCGCACTGGGCGACCCGATCAACACGCGCGCTGAAAGTGCCTCGCGCGCCCGTCTTCTACCGGTCGGTGTGGCCTTGTCGCCAGATGGTTCTCGAGTGGCTATCGCCTACCTCGCAGGATTTCCCCAGATTGTCGTGATTTACTCCGTGGAGCGCCGGGCAATCGTTGGCCAGATTTCGCCTTCCCAGGTCCAAGAAGGCAATCAAATGACTGTTGCTTGGTCCGCTGATGGCCGCTATGTATTTACGGGCGGAACCGGGTATCGTATGCCTAGCGGTCGTTTTATCATTACCCGTTTTGATGGCTCAACGTATCGTCCTATGAATACCTATGAAGTCGCCGACAACAGCCTTCAAGATTTCGTCGCGCTGCCAGACGGACGCTTATTGTTTGGCGCTTTTGATGGATCCTGGGGCATTCTTGCTGCTGAGCCTCAAGGAGGTTCAGTCACGCTCTCTGGCGAAACGCTGAAATATGTCTGGAATACTGCGACCTTCAAGCTAAGTGAGGATACGCGGCAAATAAGCGCAGGATACGGCCCGGGCGCGCAAACGCGCGGATTTGCTTTTGATCAGCGTCTGGTCGCGCAGCAGGCGGTCGGCCCGTTAAGAGAACCCGTGATTGAAAGAAACGGTCAGAAGCCGATTTGGGATCTGCGCAGTGCTGAAATTCGCGCGACCCGCCCTAAACCAGTGATTGCAGGGAAGACCTTGGATCTTGCCGAGTCTGATGTCTCCTATGCGCTGAGCTTCGTGGGCTCTGGTGCCGAGATGGTCTTGGGCACCGCCCAGGCCCTGTACAAACTCTCGGCCTCCGGCGATGTGCTGTGGCGGGTCGCGATGCGCACTGAAGTACGTGCCGTAAACACCTCACTCGACGGTCGCCTGATCGTAACTGCGATGGCCGATGGGACGGTGCGCTGGTGGCGGGCGAGCGATGGCGCAGAGTTACTCGCGTTGTTCACTGATCGGCAAGGTCAGTGGGTCGCTTGGACCCCGGCAGGATTTTTTGATTCAAGCGCTGGTGCTGACCAGCTTGCAGGCTGGGCGGTAGGACACGGCAGGCAGGCTGAGATGGATTTTTTCAAGTTGAATCGATTTCGCGAGCGATTCCGCCGTCCCGATATCATCGACAGAATCTTCCAGACCGCCGACCTCGAAGCGGCGATCACTGCTGCTAATGCTGCTTTACCCGCAGCAATCGCCGCAAGCGGAGTTGAACTGATCGCGTCGGCTGCTCCGCCTAGTAAGGTCACTCGAGACCAAGTGCCGCCGGCAATCGTTCCGGTCAGCAATCTAGAATTGGTGGACACTAGCACTCCGGCTATTGATCGACAGTTTGAGTTGAACTTTGCTGTGCGTTCCTCTGCACCCACACTTGCGGTGTCGATCGAGCTTCGCGTCGACGGTCGTCCAGCCCGAGCCGAGCGCATTTCCGCGCCGGCCAGCTTCGACGGCAAGTCCAAAGGGTTTGTGCTCGCCAGAATTCCGCCCGATGCGGTTTCCATTCAGTTATTCGCGAAGAACACCAACGGCGTCTCCGAGCCTTTGAGTTTCTCGGTTACCCGTCGGGACACGGCCGCAGTCCCGTTGGGCCTGGCGAAGGGTAAGCGTTTGTTTCTACTGGCCGTTGGGGTGAGCGACTATAGGCGCGAGGCCTACAAACTTGATTATGCGGCCAAGGACGCGAGAGATTTCACCAGTGCCATGCTCGCCCAGGACGGGCGCGCCTATTCAAAAGTGGAGGTCAGGTCCTTGCTTGATCGCGAAGCCTCGCGAGCGCAAATCCTCGACGGCTTGCTCTGGTTGAAGCGGACGGTGCAGCGTGGTGATGTAGGTATCGTTTTTCTCGCTGGGCACGGGTTGAATTCGCCCAACAACGAGTACTTCTTCGTCCCCTGGGATGGTGAGCACGAACGCCTAAGTAAGACCGGCGTGTCGCAATCCGATCTGCGCCTCACCTTGTCGACACTTGCGGGTCAGGCCATGCTTTTTGTCGACACTTGTTTCGCCGAGAATGCGGGACGCACCGCGTTTGGAAAGCGACGCGAGGCGGGTGCCCTTGGCAGTGACCTAGCGGCTGCGGAAAACGGAGTCGTAGTCCTTGCCTCAAGCACCGGACAACAAGAGTCAGAGGAAAAGCGAGAGTGGGGTAATGGTGCCTTTACTAAGGCCCTGATTGAGGCCTTTAGTGGATCGGTTCAAGCGGTCAAGGACAAAGGGCGACTCACCTTTGGTACCCTGAAGCAGTTTGTCAAGGAACGCGTAGCAAGCCTGACCTCGGGAAGACAGACGCCCGTGTCGATTGAACCCCCGGGCGCTCAGGATCTATTACTCGCAACGTTGTGAGACGATATTCGTGATTTTTATTTGGAGGCGACATGATCAGCATCGAACGTGACAGCAGCGGGCGAACTTACCAAATATGGAAACAGGATCAGATGAACTCCTGCGGCATCGCTAGCGCGTGGATGGCGCGAGGCATCGTCAAGCAGATGAGTCTCAACGAGGACGAGTGGGGACTCGCGCAAAGAGTCTATCGCCTCGCGATCGATAACGCGCTCGCGCCTCTAGGGGTCCCGTCATCCTCAGGCCCGATGTCGCTTGACCCTCGCGCCTTCCCCAAGAACCAGAGCAGCATGGCTTCCACAATCGCCAATTTCGGGTTCTATGCCGGGCAGCTCGGGCATGCGTTGAAGGCGCAAGGCCTGAAGGTCGAGCACATTGGTTTTAACGGGCAACCTCGGGTCGTTACGGCGTCCAAGATCTCTATCAGCAAGCCGGCCATCGTGCTTGTGTGCTGGACCGGCGGCGGTGGGCATTTCTTGGTGGTAGGGCGCGCCACCCAAAGCGCAATTTCTTTCCTGGATCCGTGGGACGGCCGGGTCAACGAGCAGGCCAACAATGGCCACTATCGCGCCCGGTACAACAATCAGGGTTTCATCGGCGAGATCCTTTATCTCTCGGCCTAACCTTCGAGAGGATGTCTAGCCCACCCCTTTTATAGAGTTGCTTGCCATGCGAAAAAAATTCAGCGTCGGTCGACAGAAGTGTTCATCAGGTTTGCGAAATGCGAGCACGTTTTTCCTGTGGTTTTTTTTCGCAATACCGCTAGCCAGTGTGGGTCAGACGGCTAACACCGAAGCTGCCGCTGGCAAGCGAACTAGCACTACCGAGTTTAATACCGCAATTGTCAAGGTCGAGACCAAGGTGCCGAACGATGCGCCATCTGTCGCGACCCTGGGCGCGCAAAGAGTAGGTTCGGGCGTGATCATCGGTGAGCGTTTGGTGCTCACCATTGGCTATGTTCTGCTTGAAGCCGATGTGGTCACTGTCACCAACTCGCAAGGCAAGTCAGTTCCAGCCAATGTCGCCGGCTATGACCATGCTACTGGGTTTGGCCTGGTCAAAGCACTCGTGCCACTTGAGGGTAAAGCACTTAGTTTGGGTGATTCAGATAGCCTGAGCGTCGAGCAGAAGGTGCTAACCCAAGGCCATGGCGAGGGGCAAGCTACCGAATTAGTCGTGGCTTCGCGCAGAACCTTTTCGGGCGGGTGGGAATACATGATCGAAAAACCTATCTACACCTTCCCGGCCGTGAACAATTGGAGTGGATCGGCGCTTATTAGTCAAGATGGGAAGCTCATGGGGATCGGCTCTTTGTTTGTAAATGATGCCGCCGATGCTCCGCGCGGTGTGTCAGGAAATTTGTTTGTGCCGGTGAACCTGCTCAAACCAATCCTGGAAGAACTTTTAACCAATGGCCGTCGTCGAACCAATGTACAACCTTGGTTGGGAATGACCACTGAACTAGTGCAAGACCGTCTAGTGGTTACTAGGGTCAGTAAAGATGGCCCCGCTGATCTCGCCGGTGTTGAAGTGGGCGATGTAGTCTATAGCGTGGCCCAGCAAGCCATCTCTGGACAAGCGGACTTCTATCGGCGCGTGTGGAAGCTAGGGCCGGCTGGCACGGCAGTAAAGCTCAAGCTTGCAAATCCGCGAGGTGCTAAAGACGTTGAAATTCGGAGCATAGATCGTTATGAGTCTTTGAAAAAGCCCCAGGGGATTTAGGAACGCTTTCGCCACTCAAAGGGTGCGCTTCAACGGCCCTTCCAATTGGGTGCGCGTTTTTCGGAAAATGCTTTAGGCCCTTCAATGAAATCTTCGCTATTACGTAGCTTAACCACCGAATCGTAGGACGCTTCCATTGATTCTTGCAGCGACTCCATAGAAAGACTGCGGTATACGACGTCCTTACTGGCCCGAATTGATAGAGGGGAGCAGGCAAGAATTTGCTTGGCCCAGTTCATGGCGCAATCCATGAGCTTTTCGTGAGGCACGACCTCATTGACGAAGCCCAACTCAAAACCTTCTTGTGCCGGGACGTGACGCCCCGTGAGAATCATGCCTAGCGCGCGTTTTGAGCCGATCTGGCGAGGTAGGCGATTAAGACCGCCGGCCAGGGCAGCTAGACCCACCTTGGGCTCAGGTAAGGCAAACACGGCTTTCTCTGAAGCAATGATCAGGTCGCACGCTAAAGCTATTTCGAAGCCGCCGCCCATGGCCACGCCGTTGACCGCTGCGATGACTGGTTTAGTTAAATCAAAGCGAGAGCTCAGACCGCCAAAGCCACGTGGCATGGCTGAATACGCTCCCCCTTCGGCTTGATAGCGAAGATCGTTCCCTGCGCTGAAAGCCTTACCTTCTCCAGTGATGATCGCCACCCACATGTCGTCATCGCCCGCAAAATCATCAAACACTTTGCCGAGCTCGATATTGGCTGGCGGGTGTAAAGCGTTCATCCGGTCTGGGCGATTGATTCGCACAGTCATGACATGATGGGCTTTTTCCACCAGACAAAATTCTGTGTTCATATTTGTTTCCTCGGTTGCGCACTATGAGGTGGGCGGCTCTCGTCCGTCATCACAGACTTGATCTCATTTGATCTTGAAATTTCGGGTTGTACTCAAACCATTTTTGAGTAGGTTTCCATGCTCGCCACGATGACATGACGCTCCACGGCTTGTTCGCGGTACACATTGGCTGCTGCGTACGCCGGAGAATCCATCATGTCCAAGAAGGCGGCCCGTGAGGGGTAGCGTACCAGCACAACATAATCCCATCGGTCGGCCTGTGGGTCGCCAAAGGCCACCGCCTCGCCATTGCCCGCCCATAGCACCGTGCCACCTCGGGCCTTAATTAAGGGCATGGTCAGCTCACTGTAACGCTTGTAAGCTTGGCGATCACGCAAGCGCAACATGTTCACCATGACCACAGGGCCGGTGTCGGGCAAACTGCTGATGAGAGCTGCGTTAACTTCCTTTGGGCCTGCCATTTTTATTTCCTTTGTGGATCGACTTGCTAATGATATCGACGGATGAAATTATTTGGTAAGTACAACCACCGCATCGGCTGCCACCACTCCATGAGGCAAGACAAAGAGAGGATTAATCTCGGCCTCAGCCAAGGTTTCGCCAAGCTGCGCCACCATTTCAGAAAACGAAACAATGGCACAAACCAAGGCCGCGACATCGGCCTTGGGTCGTCCGCGAAAACCGTTCAGAAGCGGCCAGATTTTGAGACCTTGAATCATGCGCAGCGCGACCTCCTTGTCGATTCCGCCATGCTCGGGTAGAAGCAACATGGCGTTGTCCTGCGTGATCTCGGCGCTAACCCCACCTGCACCCAAGAGGATTGCGGTACCTAAAGGGTCGCGGTGCATACCCAGGATAAGCTCAATCCCCGAATGAATCATCTCCTGCACGAGGAAGCGCTGAGGCAGGTTTTGTCGCGCTATGCCGACTTCGTTCAAAAGCGAGCGACTTACTTCCCGATGCATTTGCTCTAGGCGAGAACCAATGTTTTCCGCCGCAATATTGACCGCAACCCCCCCGATATCGCTTTTATGGGTGATCGTAGACGAAAGAATTTTTAGCACGACACTTGAACCCAAGGCTCTCGCAGCCTGCTCCGCTTCGGCTGCGTTACTGACGATCATTTCTTTCACACCAGGAATGCCAAAGCAGGCAAAGAGTTGTTTGGCCTGCGCTTCGTCCAATGAACCGGTCGGAAGTCTTAATGCCTCGACCGATGGAGGGAGTCTAGCGCTAGTCAGTGCTGACGGTAAGACCGATGTCTCAGCGCTGGTCGTCACAGCGGCAATGGCTACCCGTTCAGAGGCGACCAACAGCGCGCTTAAAGCCGAGGCGCAAGACTCGGGTGCATGGAAGGCAGGCACGCCCTGTTCAGTCAGTATTGCCGCAACATGAGGAGCATGCGGACTGACATAAGCCAGCACGGGTTTGTCGCTTTGTGGAAGGCATTTTGCGATTGCGCCTGCCATCAGTTCGGGCATGGCCAGCGCGGAGGAGCCCGCAATCAGCACTAGCGCATCGTAGCTCGGGCTATCCAACAAGGCGCTAATGGCGCCGCGCAATAACTCGGGCTGAAGGCCGGCCAAGGTCACATCGATTGGATTTCTATCGAGCGCAGCATGGTCGCCGGTTTGTAGCGCGCGCAGGCGCGCAGCCGTTGCCGCATCTGGTGGCGGCGTTTCAAATCCGGCCAGGCCGAGGCTGTCTGACACCAAAGTGCCTGCGCCACCCGTAGAGGTTAGTATGGCCACCCGCCGCCCTTTTAGAGCGCGTCCGGTGACCAGGGCAGAGGAAATGTCGAGAAGGTCGCTAAAGCGCTGTGCACGGATGATGCCGAGATGAGCGAAGAGCGCCTCGTACATCCGGTCCGCGCCCGCCATCGCACCAGTGTGCGAGGCGGCTGCCAAGGCTCCCGCCGCCGAGCGGCCGATTTTAAAGGCTACGATGGGCTTGCCAGCTCGGGCTGCCTTGATGGCCGCTGCTTTGAACCTAGCGGGATGGCGAACGCTTTCAACATAAAGCGCAATCACTGAAGTGGCCGGATCATCGGCAAGAATGTTAATGAAATCGGCCAAGTCAAGATCCACTTCGTTGCTAGTGGAGATGAGTTTGGACAAACCAACTCCGCCCGCTGCTGCGCGCGACAGTAATGAACCCAGAATTCCGCCGCTTTGTGAGATCACGGCGATCGACCCCATTGGGAAGCGGTCCATCTCCAGCGCACTACTTGCCGAAAGAACAATGCGATCGCTGAGATTGACTAGACCGATGGTATTGGGCCCAAGAATACGCATCGAGCCTGCTGCTCTGGCGAGGGCCTCTTGTTTCAGTGCTCCCTCGGGACCGATCTCACTATAACCACTGGCCAAGATAATGGCAGCCGCTGTCCCGAGCTTGCTCAGCTCCTGCACGGCTCCAAGCACTCGGTCCGCGCCAAGCAAGACAATCGCCACATCAGGAGTGCCGGGAAGTGAGGCAATGTCGGCGTAGCATTTGAGGCCGGCAATATCGCTGACTCGCGGATTGACTGGGTAAATTTCACCCTTGAACCCGTGCTTGAGAAGGTAGGCAATGGGTCGCCCCGCTGTTTTATTAGCATCGGCCGAGGCGCCGATAACGGCGACACTGCGCGGCTTAAGCAGGCGATCCAGAGCCTCAGTCATGCTTTTGGCGCGGGCGAAGATTTTGCCAAGAACGCCATCACCGATTCGCGGTGTTCGCTACTCGTATAGCAAATGCCCTGTGCCTGACTGCCCTGGGCGAACACTTGCTCGGTGGCCAGCTCAAAACTTTGGTTGAGAATGGTTTTGCCCAGTGCCAAAGCGGTCGCTGAGCCCTGGCTGAGCTCGCTCGCCCATGCTTGAGCATTACCTATTAACGCGTCCGCCGCGCATTGGCGATCACTAATGCCAAGCTGTAGGGCTTCGCCCGCATCCACCTTGCGGCCAGTGAAGATTAACTCTTTAGCTTTCGATAGGCCCACTCGACGTGGCAGGAAGTACATGCCGCCACCATCGGGGATAAGGCCGCGATGAATGTATGACCAAGTAAAGTTTGCATGCTCACTGGTAATAATGAAATCGCACGCCAGGGCAGTGTCTGCACCGAGCCCCGAGGCCGCGCCGTTGACGGCAGCAATCGTAGGCTTGGGCATGGTGTGCAAGAGCGATTGAGTGTAGTGCACTCTTTGCTGGCGAGCCCAGCCATTAAAGCCCACTTCGCCTTGCGGAGCAGACATTCGTTTCTCCATGCCTGCGACATCACCGCCTGCACAAAAGCCTTTTCCCTTACCCGTGATAACTAATGCCTTGATGGACTTATCGGCGCTGACCAGCTCAAGCGCTTCGATGAAAGCACTACGCATACCGTCACTCATCGCATTGCGTTTTTCGGGGCGATTGAAAGTCACAGTGGCGATGCCCTGCACGACGCTTAGCTCAATCAAGTCGGAATTCACAGTACTTGCACCCATAGTATTAATCTGCCCTGATATGGTTATCTTGAATAATTTTTCGCCAACGCTGTTCCTCGCCATGAACAAAGGCCTCAAGTTCCTTTGGCGTGCCCGCGTTAACGACTAGACCTTCCTCCTCCACCTTTTTGCGGAATAATTCAGTCTGCGCAGCTTTCTTTGCGGCGGCATTAAGCTTGGTAATCGCCTCGGCTGAGGTGCCAGCCGGAACGTAAAGTCCATACCAACTTTCCATCACATATCCGCTCACTCCAGATTCGGCAATGCTTGGAATGTCCTTGAGCGCGGGAGAGCGTTCGCTGGTCGTGACAGCCAGCGCCCGCAACTTTCCTGAGTCCAGGAGCTGACCTACCGCAGAGGACGTGGCAAACATCATATCGATTTGCCCGCCCAGCAAATCGGTGAGAGCGGGGGCGGCGCCACGATAGGCAATATGGGTAAGCTCAATCCTGGCAAGGCTTTTGAACAGCTCACCTGCTAGATGAGCCGAAGTGCCGTTGCCTTGCGAGGCAAAGGTGAGGCGCCTGGCCCGGCTTGCGTTGAGAATGTCCTTAACGAATCGATAGGGGCTGTCGGCCCGCACCACCAGAACATTGGGGGAGCGGCCAATCAGTATGACCGGTGCGAAGGCCTTGTCGGCGATGAAAGGCATTTTGCTGACCAAGCTTGGGTTCACGGCGTGAGCGAAGCTGGCGATGAGTACGGTGTAGCCATCGGCGGTGCTCTTGGCCACCAAATCGCTACCGATGATCGTGCCCGCGCCGGGTTTGTTTTCGATCAGCACGGTTTGGCCTAATTCGCTACTCATTCCCAAGCCCAAGGTTCGAGCAATCAAATCAGTGCCGCCGCCGGGGGCAAAGGGTACGACTATTTTGATGAGTCGGTCCGGGTAAGCCGCATGGGCTGCGTTTGGGTTCAAGCCAGCAGCGAGCCACGCGACCTGAAGTACACTCAGTAGCACCCGAAGGCTCACCCATGTCGCTCCAAACGCGTGGGCTAGCTTGCTCATTCGGAAAGTTGAGCCAATCTGAAAAATGGGATTCGCCAAGAAATTTGAGAGTGAGGACGTTGAAACTAGATACATTGAAGCACGAAGTGCGCAGCGGGCACGTTGTAGAGTCTAACTTTCTCGCCCTCGTGCGCAAACTTTAACCATTTTCGGGCCTTTCCATGTTTAGTCGCCTCCTTGTTCTGCTCGGTTTTTGTGTCACTGCGGCGCTCGCGCCGATGGGCAGTGCAATAGCCCAGTCTAAGCCCACGCGTCTGATCGTTGCCTTTCCTCCGGGCGGTCCGGTCGATATCGTAGCGCGCGCGGTTGGCGAGCAGTTGAGCAAAGAGCTTGGCCGACCTGTCCTGATCGAAAACAAGCCTGGCGGTAATGGTGCGATTGCGGCCTCGGAAGTGATGCGCTCAGAGCCCGACGGAAGCACGCTTTGGTTTAGTAGCGTGGGTGCGGTGGCGATCAACCCATCGCTCTACGAGAAGCTCCAGTACGACATGGTGCGGGACTTCGCACCGGTATCGATGGTCGCCAATAATGTTGAACTTTTCGTGGTTAATCCAGCCGATCCAGCCAAGGATGCGGCGGAGTTTGTAGCCAATGCAAAGGTTAAAAAAGATCCTGTGACGTTCGCCTCGACGGGGACAGGAAGTATTCCGCACATGGCTATCGAGCAGTTTGCCGATGCCTCAGGTACAAAGGTGTTGCACATCCCTTACAAGGGTGCGGCTCCGGCGATCACTGATTTGATGGGTGGCCAAGTAGCGGGTTTTTTCGGTGATATACCTGGCTTGATCGGGCATGTTCGTGGCGGCAAGTTGAAGGCGCTCGGGTTGGCTGCGACACGACGACACCCAGCGCTACCCGAGGTTAAAACTTTGGAAGAACAAGGCATTAAAAACGTCGACACCAATAATTGGTACGCCCTGTTTGCGCCGATCAAAACGCCAACCGCCATTCTCGAAGCGTTGAACAAAGCCGTGCGCCAAACCATGGACAACCCGCAACTCAAAGACAAGCTGCTCAAGTCGGGCGCTGAGCCTGCGCCCTCAACCTCCAAAGAACTGGCGAGCATTCTTAGGCAGGACACCGAAAAATGGGCCAAGCTGATCCGGGCCAAAAATATACGCCCGGATTGAGGCAGAAGTGAGGCCTTCTCCCCGATTTTCGAGCCAGGCGCAGAACTGAAGCAGTTTGGTGCGTCGCACCAATAGAGCTGCTGTCCTAAAACTACCGCCATTTGTAGACTTGTGAATTGACAAGCGAGTCAGACTGGAAAATAGTACGGTCGTTCGTTCTTTTCTGGTCTTCAACTGGCTGTCTATCCTTAATGTCCGACCCAAAACCTCTACGCAAAGGTGAGCAAACCCGCGCTGCGATTCTGCACTCTGCTGTTGGCCTTGCGGCTCAGCAGGGTCTAGAGGGCATCACGATTGGCACCTTGGCCGACCTCATGCAGATGAGTAAGAGCGGGGTTTTCGCCCATTTCGGATCTCGCGAAGATCTTCAAATCGCTGTGCTCAAAGAATACGAGCGGCGCTTTGTGGACGATGTCTTGAAACCTAGCTTGAGTGCTTCTCGTGGCCTGCCCCGCTTGGAAGCCATTTTTGAGCATTGGCTCGAGAACACGGTCGTCGAAGCCACGCATGGATGCATTTGGATTTCTGGTGCCGCCGAGTATGACGACCGACCAGGTCCCGTGCGTGAAGCTTTGGTGGCAATTGTTAAGGCGTGGCAGCGCGAGATCAACAAAGCAATTCATCAGGCGATTGACGAAGGACACTTGCATCCGACTGAGGATGCTTTTGAAATGACCTCAGATCTGATTTTTGACTTATATAGCGTGATTCTTGCCCTCCATCATGACGCGCGCTTATTGAATACCCCGGACGCGGTCGCGAGAGCGCGCCGTAGTTTTGGCCGGCTTGTCAAAGCTCGATTGGCGACCCCGTTTAATTTTTCATCAACTTCAGTCTCAAAGACTTCAATTCTTCAGCAATAAAGGAAGAAAAATGCCTCAATACACACCCCCCTTACGCGAGATGCAGTTTGTGATGCACGAATTGCTCAATGCCGAAGCTGTGCTCAAAACTTTGCCTAAGCACAAGGAAGTCAACCGCGAGCTGATCGATCAGGTGCTGGATGAGGGAGGCAAGTTTTGCGCTGAGGTGCTCTTGCCGATTAATCAAAGTGGTGACGAAGAGGGCTGCACCTATATGGGCGACGGCGTTGTCAAAACTCCAAAGGGCTTTAAAGAAGCCTTCGCGCGATTTTGCGAGGCTGGCTGGCCCTCACTGTCTTGCGCCGAAGAGCACGGTGGCCAGGGCTTGCCACATATTATTCAAACCGGTTTCCAGGAGATGATGAACTCCACCAATCAGGCGTGGACGATGTATCCGGGCCTGACCCACGGCGCTTATGCCTGTCTTGCGCATCATGGCAGCGACGCCTTGAAGGTCGCCTACTTGCCTAAGCTCGTCTCTGGGCAATGGCTAGGAACGATGTGTTTGACCGAACCGCATTGTGGTACTGATCTAGGCATGTTGCGCAGCAAGGCTGAAGCCCAACCGGATGGTAGTTTTAAAATTACTGGGAACAAGATTTTTATCTCGGCGGGTGAACATGATATGAGCGAAAACATCATTCATCTGGTGTTGGCTCGCATGACCGACTCGCCGCCTGGCGTGAAGGGCATCTCGCTTTTCCTCGTGCCTAAATTTATTCCCAACGCCGACGGAAGTCTCGGTGCTCGCAATGGCATTAAGTGCGCGCGCATCGAAGAAAAAATGGGTATTCATGGCAACGCCACTTGTGCGATAGATCTAGATGGAGCCATCGGTTGGCCTGTGGGCGAAGCAAACAAGGGCCTGAACGCCATGTTCGTCTTCATGAACGCAGCGCGCTTAGGCGTGGGTATGCAATCGCTGGGCTTGATGGAGGCTGCTTATCAAAATTCGGCTGCCTACGCCAAAGAGCGGGTTCAGGGCCGTTCCTTGTCTGGTCCAAAAGCGCCCGACAAACAGGCTGACCCGATTATTGTTCATCCAGACGTACGCCGCATGTTGCTTACTCAGCGCGCCTACACCGAGGGTTCAAGGGCCTTGGCCTATTGGGTGAGCCTGATGATTGACGAGTATGAAAATCATCCGGATGCGCAGGAGCGCAAGACCATTGAGCAAATGGTCGCCCTGCTGACACCGATTGTGAAAGCCTTCATTACCGATGCGGGTTGGGAATGCACCAGTCTCGGGTTGCAGGTATTTGGTGGGCATGGCTATATTCGCGAGTGGGGCATGGAGCAACTGGTGCGTGACTCCCGAATCAACATGATCTACGAGGGCACCAATACGATTCAATCTTTGGATCTATTAGGCCGTAAGGTCTTATCGAACAATGGCGCGACATTAAGAACTTTTGGCAAGCTGGTGAGCGAGCTTATCGAGAGTGAGGGCCATCGCGAAGACATGGCTGAATTTATCAATCCTTTGGCGGATCTCGGTCAAAAGGTTGAGAAGCTCACAACCGAAATTGGCATGAAGGCGTTTGGCAATCAAGACGAAGCCGGTGCGGTCGCAGTACCTTACTTGCGTGTCGTGAGTCATTTGGTATTGTCCTATCTGTGGGCGCGGATGGCCAAAATTGCCTTGGACAAGCAATCGACCGGCGATAATTTCTATAAAGCAAAACTGGCGACAGCGCGCTTTTATTTTGCTAAATTGCAGCCAGAGACGGCTTCTTTGATCCGCGTTGCTCGCAGCGGTGCGGCGCCACTTATGGATCTGGATGCAGCACTCTTTTGATCCAACCGAAACCGATTCACTAATTGATTCCGCTTGACGGATACATTTCTTAGGAGAAAGATGATGTTTGCTTTTGAAAAAGCGCTTGTGAAGGCTAGCTTTTTTGCCGCCCTCGGAGTTGCCGCGGCGAGTGTGTTTTCCCAAGCCGATTCGCCGATCGGTCTATGGAAAAACATTGACGATAAAACAGGTGAGGCCAAGGGCCTGATTCGCATCAGCGAAAACGCTGGCGTAATCAGCGGGAAAATTGAGAAGGTCCTGACCAAAGGTCAAGAAGATGCGAAATGCGAAGCTTGTGAAGGCTCGTTAAAGGATAAGCCGGTCGCGGGCATGCAGATTATTTCAGGCCTCAAGAAAGGTGCCGACTGGTACGAGGGTGGCACTATTCTCGATCCCAACAATGGCAAGGTTTACAAGGCGCGCATGAAGTTAGTGGATGACGGTAAGAAGCTTGAAGTGCGTGGCTATGTCGGCGCACCTTTGCTTGGCCGAACTCAGACCTGGGTGCGCGAGTAAGCGCCTAAGCCCTTTTAGTTTTAACGCAGGATACTAAGATGCCGCAGTTCAATGTAAAGAAAGTCGCCGTATTGGGCGCAGGTGTGATGGGCGCACAAATTGCCGCGCATTGCGTCAACGCAAAGGTGCCGGTCATCGTGTTTGACCTACCCGCTCAGGCCAAGGATGGCGAGCCCGCGCCAGACAAGAATGCCATTGTCTTGAAGGCCATAGAGGGTCTTAAGAAGCTCAGTCCGGCACCCTTGGGTCATGTCGATCTCGCCGCCTTCATTCAGCCTGCAAATTACGAAACAGATCTGGAGTTGCTCAAGAGCTGCGATCTCGTGATTGAGGCGATTGCCGAGCGCATGGAATGGAAACATGACCTTTATAAAAAGGTGGCACCGTTTGTTGCACCCCATGCGATTTTCGCGACCAATACGTCGGGGCTGTCCATCTCCAAACTCTCTGAAGGCATGACCGATGCCGATTTGGCAGCGCGTTTTTGCGGGGTGCATTTCTTCAACCCGCCGCGCTACATGCATTTGGCTGAGCTTATTCCGACCGCTGCGACCAGACCGGAGATTTTAAATCAGCTTGAAGACTTCTTGACGAGGGTCCTGGGAAAGGGTGTGATCCGCGCCAACGATACGCCCAACTTTATTGCCAATCGCGTAGGCATTTTCGGAATTCTCGCAACCATCATTGAAGCGCAGAAGTTCAATCTCCCGATTGATATTGTGGACGATCTCACGGGTGAAAAGATGGGCCGCGCAAAGTCTGCCACCTTCCGCACGGCCGACGTGGTTGGGCTGGATGTGATGGGCCATGTCATCAAGACCATGCAAGATAACTTGCGTGTGGACGGTGTGGCCAGTGCTCGCGACCCGTTCGCGGCACACTTCGCAACACCCGCGCCGATTGCCAAGCTTCTAGCTGCCGGTAGTTTGGGCCAAAAAACGGGAGCTGGTTTTTACAAGAAAGTGGGTCGCGATATTCTGCGACTCGACCTCGCAAGCGGCGAGTATGTGGTGGGAGGAGGTAAGGCCGATGAGACCGTGGCACGCATTCTCAAGAAAAAAAATCCGGCCGAACGCTTAAAGCTTTTGCGTGAATCAACCAACCCTCAAGCGCAGTTTGCCTGGGCGATTCTCAGAGATACGTTTCACTACATTGCAGTGCATCTTGAAACGATTGCCGATAATGCACGCGACCTTGACCTGGCCATGCGCTTTGGATTTGGTCAGAAGCAGGGGCCGTTCGAATTGTGGCAGGGGGCCGGTTGGAGCCAGATCGCCGCCTGGGTGAATGAAGATATCGCGGCCGGTAAGGCGCTATGTAACACGCCCATACCAGCTTGGGTCACCGATGGGCGCGATGGTGTGCACAAAGCGGAAGGCTCTTGGAGCCCGAGCAAGAAAGCCTATGTGCCAGTATCAGACTTGCCAGTCTATGGGCGGCAAGTGTTCCGAGCCAGTGTGTTTGGACAAATTCCCCGAGACCCTGCCAACTTCGGCAGCACTCTGTTTGAGAACGAAGAAGCTCGTTTGTGGACCCTGTCTGAACGCGGCCTAGACGATGTTGTGATTCTGAGCCTGCATAGCAAAATGAATACCTTGGGCGCGGGCGTGGTTGAAGCCATCGCTAAGGGTGTCGCGCTGGCTGAGTCTAGCTACAAAGGTTTGGTGGTGTGGAGTCCGGCTTCTCTCAGCGGTGGCGCATTTTCTGCAGGTGCAAACCTGGAGGCCATGTTGCCCACCTTTATGAAGGGTGGCGCCAAGGCGATCGAGCCCGAGGAGAAGAAGCTTCAGGACGCGATGCTCGCTTTGCGCTACGCCAATGTTCCGACGGTTGCGGCCGTGAGTGGGCTGGCTTTGGGCGGCGGCTGCGAGCTCGCCGTGTACTGCAATAAACGCGTGGCCAATCTTGAAAGCTATGTAGGCCTGGTGGAGGTCGGTGTTGGTTTGATTCCTGGCGCTGGCGGCTTAGTCTACGGTGCTCGCCGGGCTGCGGAAGAACGCGCCGCCGCACCCGATACCCATCTCTTGCAGTTCTTGACCAAGTATTTCATGAATGCGGCGACGGCCAGCGTGGCCAAGAGCGCGCTTGAGGCGCGTAAGATGGGTTACTTACTAGAGAGCGACCTGATCGTTTTTAACCCCCATGAGTTGCTCTACATTGCCGTGCGCGAAGCCAAGGCAATGCATGACGCGGGCTATCGTCCGCCGATGCGGGCGCTTTTCCCGGTCGCAGGCAGGCCGGGCATTGCCACCATCATGGCGCAGCTCGTCAACATGCGTGACGGTGCTTTCATTACTGCTCACGATTTTCATTTGGGCAAGACCATTGCCGAAGTGATGTGTGGTGGTGAAATTGAAGCCGGGACCTTGGTCAGCGAGGAGTACTTAATGACTCTGGAGCGCAAAGCGTTTTGTGGTTTGCTCACTCATCCAAAATCGCAAGAGCGAATTATGGGCATGATGCAAACGGGTAAGCCGGTGCGTAATTGAACGCACCGAATTGAGAGCATCGAAAAGAATTTCTAGGATTTTTCCATGAGTAAACAAATTCAAGACGCCTACATCGTGGCCGCGAGTCGCACGCCGATTGGTAAGGCGCCCAAGGGCATGTTCCGTAATATGCGCTCTGACGACCTGCTGGTTTTTGCACTGCGCTCTGCCTTGGCGCAGGTTCCCAATCTTGATCCGAAATTGATTGAAGATGCCATTGTGGGATGTGCAATTCCTGAAGGTGAGCAGGGCCTCAACATGGCCCGCCTTGGCGTACTTTTGGCGGGCCTTCCAAACTCCGTGGGCGGCATCACGGTGAATCGGTTTTGTGCTTCCGGCTTGAGTGCAGTGGCAATGGCTGCGGATCGAATTCGCGTCGGAGAGGCCGATGTCATGATTGCCGCTGGTGCGGAATCTATGAGCATGGTGCCGATGATGGGCAACAAACCCTCTATCAACATGCATGTATTCGACAGTAACGAAAATATTGGCATTGCCTACGGCATGGGGATGACCGCTGAAAAAGTGGCGCTGCAATGGAAGGTCTCTCGCGAAGCTCAAGACGAGTTTGCCTTGAGGTCGCATCAAAAGGCCGTCGCCGCACAATTGGCGGGTGGGTTCAATGACGAGATTTGCCCGGTGGATCTGGTTGAGAAATTTCCGGATCTTGCTAGTGGCGAGATCGTGGTTAAGAACCGCAAGATTTCCCAAGATGAAGGGCCTCGCGCCGAGTCCACTCTGGAAGCCCTATCGAAGCTGCGGCCGGTGTTCGCTTCCCCGAAAGACGCGGCGGGTCGTCCAACGGGCATGGGATCCGTTACAGCGGGCAATAGCTCACAGACGTCGGATGGTGCCGGCGCACTGATTTTGGTCAGCGAGAAAATTCTCAAACAATTCAGTCTTGTACCTTTGGCGAGGTTTGTATCTTTCGCAGTGCGAGGTGTCCCTCCCGAAATTATGGGTATTGGTCCAAAAGAAGCCATTCCGGCCGCTCTGAAAAATGCCGGCCTCAAGCAAGACGATCTCGGTTGGATTGAATTGAACGAAGCCTTTGCGGCTCAAGCCCTAGCGGTGATTGGCGATCTTGGTTTAAACCCGGAGGTCGTGAACCCTATGGGTGGCGCGATTGCGCTCGGGCACCCTCTTGGAGCTACCGGGGCGATTCGTGCGGCCACCGTGGTCCATGCCCTGCGACGTAAGCAACTGAAGTACGGTATGGTCACGATGTGCGTGGGTACTGGTATGGGAGCTGCCGGAATTTTCGAGAGAATGTAATTTAAGAGCCCGAGGCTCATTGGAGGCCGCATTCCGAAAGGCTCGAGTTCTCAGAATTTGCTTCTTGCCTTTGACAACGACTATCATTGGTAGGTGAACAAAAAATCTAGACGTGTCGAATCGGCAGCATTTTTGGTAGCGGCTCTCATCGCTTGCTCAACGCAGGCTTGGGCGGTCCGCCCCGAGTTTCAAAGCCCTCGCATCGTCGGGGGTGATTCGCCCATCTCAGTACTGGCGACAAGCCCGAAGCAACCTCAAAAAATTGAAGGCTTCGCGGGCACCGTGAGTGGATTGCTGTTGTATGGCATTAACGGTGATGCGCCTAGTTTGCGGCCCGCGACCTGGCGCACCGAGCCGGGAAAGACCTTGCAGTTCACTTTACAAAACGATCTGCCGTGCATCCCGGCAGAGGCGGGTAAGTCCATGCGCCCTGACCAGACCAATATGCATGTGCACGGTCTAATGGTGTACGCCAATGATCGGGACCGGGACGGGCGCTACGGCGACTACTCAATGATGGTTCTTGAATCCTCTAATGCGATTGATCCTTTGCGCAAGCGTTATCGCTGTGGGTCAAGAGCCTCGCATGCTGTGACCAAGGCGAAGAGGGCCTATCCGCACGCCCATGAGTTTGGGAGCGCCAGTTTCAAAGTGACGCTACCCGCAGATCATCCGTATGGACTTTCTTGGTATCACCCTCATGTTCATGAAGTCACCGGATATCAGGTGGGCGGAGGGATGAGTGGCTTGATTGAGATTGGTGATGCTTGGAGTTATGCCTACGCCAAATATTCCACCATGGATGATCGTCTGGCTAAAGAGCTTGACGTGCCCGAGGCCGAGCGCATGGGCGTGAGCAAAAAGCGATTGGATGAAGAGCAAGCCCTGCGGGCAGGCACTCGCCAAAAGCAGTTCTTGCTAAAAGATTTGCAATTGCAGCGAGCCTCGGCAAGATCAAATCAATACCGCTATAACCGCGCCTTTGTGCCCGACCTTTGTGGGCCCAAACCCAAAACCCAGGACGGCGTGTGTCACTCCAAGAATGGGCGCGCGGCATGGTTGTTTACGGTCAACGGACAGGTGCTTCCGAGCCTTCAAGTTGATAGCGGTGAGCGTCACGTCTGGCGCATTGCCAATGTCGGAGCGACACTGTCCTATCGCCTACAGTTACGGGTGACTGCGCCGCAGGCCTCGGCCGGAACCATTCTGCCGCTTCAAGTGTTGGGTGGTGACGGCGTCGCCTTTCATCAATCGAAGTCCAGTGCCAACCTTCAAAGCGATTTTGTATTGCTGCCAAGTGCCCGAATCGATCTGGCTGTGGATCCGATGCAAATTTGTCGCAAACTTAAGAGATTTCCCGAACAAGCCGGTTTGGTCTGCACGATGGAGGATGTTCAAGCCGTGCTTGAAACCACGGGTCCAAACTTGGGTGCAGATCAATGGCCCGCGGCGCAGTTGGTGCAAATTAATATACAAGGGATTAAGTCGTACCGCCCTGAACTCGACCCGGGTGCAATGGGTGTTTTTCTCGCCAAGTCAAGCGCGCTGCAAGCGATGACTGAACGGCCGCCGGTGCCTGCGGCCTGCAATCAGGGCGTAAAAACCATTGCCGCAGATCAGTATCGCTTAATCGGCGTACTCAATGATGGCGCGCCCGGCAAGGAGCGCTTTGCGATGGCGACCCAAGGTCCGTACAGGCTGATGAATAACAAACCGAGCACTACTAAACTGGCGAAAAAGAAGTATTTGGCTTTCGATCCAGGGCGTTTGGATCTATGTATTTGGGCCGACATCAACAATAAGTACTTTGAACATTGGGTCATCAAGAACGACTCTACAGAAGTTCATAACTTTCATTTGCATCAAGCGAAGTTCGAGGTGCTCGATCATGATGACGGCAGGAAAGCCTTGGTGGCCTCACGTGCCAGTGGGGCGGGTGTCTTGCATGACAACTATCCCATTAATCCAGGGGGATGGATTATGCTCAAGATAGCCTTTGATCGCCCTGAGCAGGCTGGGCGCTACATGTACCACTGCCATATCCTTGAACACGAAGACAAGGGCATGATGTCGATGATGCAAGTGGTCGACGTAAGCGCCGTTCCCAGGGGCAACGCCGCGTTAAAAGCTTCGACCGGCCAGAGCGGCGGCCGGGATCAGAATATGGCCGCTTACATGGCCTCTGCTCCTCCCTGGATGCGAGACGCAGTCTGTCGCACCCCACGTTAACAAGCGAGCATCACTCAGGCCCCAAAGCGCGCACGCGGGATTCCATGAAAACGCGCAGTCGCGTCAAACCTAGTGGGTGCTCATCCTTAATCGCCTGGCGTTCTCTTCAAAACGTGCATCTTCGATCTCGTCCATCACGCCTCTCAAATCAACGGCGCCTTGAGCCTGGACGAAACGACCGGTGAGTGCTGCATCTGGGTGTAGCAAGCCATGCTGGTAGAACGCCCAGATTTCTTTGCCATAGTTGGTTTTGAGAATTTCAGGTGCAAAGCGCCCAAAAAATTCGCGCAGATTGGCGACGTCGCGTTCCAGCATGCGGCTTGCATGATTGTTTCCTGCCGCGTCCACAGCCTGCGGGAGATCGATAATGACGGGTCCGTCTGCCGCGAGCAATATGTTGAACTCTGACAAATCGCCGTGGACAACCCCGGCGCACAGCATGCGCACCACTTCTTTGAGCAATTGACTGTGATAAGTGCGCGCCTGCTCGGGGCTGAACAACACGTCATTGAGGCGCGGGGCGGCGTCACCGTGCTCATCCGTGACTAACTCCATGAGCAAGATCCCATCGTAAAAATTAAACGGCTTGGGAACTCGCACCCCGGCAGCAGCGAGACGGTACAAGGCGTCTACTTCGGCGCTTTGCCAGGCCGATTCTTGCTGCTTACGGCCGAACTTTGTCCCCTTGGCAATGGCTCGCGCTTCCCTGGAGTTTTTAACCTTACGGTTTTCGGTGTAATCCACCGCCTGCCTGAAGCTACGTTCTGTGGCGTCCTTATAGACCTTGGCGCAGATGGTTTCTTCGCCCCTGCGCACCACATAAACGGTAGCCTCTTTGCCACTCATGAGTTGCCGGGTCACGGCGTCGATGAGGCCTTCTTCAATGAGGGCCTGAAGTCTTTTATTCGCTTTCATGGGCGCGATTGTGCTCTAGTTGCTCCAGCGGCACCAATATAGCAAAAAATCACTGAGTAAATTCGGCGAATACCAGGCGATTTTCAGACAGTGGCCATGACCTAGTGACAATTCTTTCGCCGTTGAATTCTGCAATCACCGGTCGGTCGGCAACGGAAATTTTGAGTTTGGAGCTTGCCAAGCCGGGTACGCCAGGAAGAAGCCCCGGAGGAGGCGATTGCTGGTCAAGTGACATGATGTCGCGGCCGACGCCAAAGTAGCCTCTTGGGCGGTTCATGGTGACCACTGAAATTGCACCCTTGTCTGCGTCGGCGAGGCGTGCGGGTCGCATGTGTATGACTTGGCTCGAACGCGGAAACGGAGAGCGATAAATATGGTTAATGGCGAATCCTGGTGCTTCAATCACGAATTCATAAAAGGCGTCACTTTGGGCATTGAAGGGCCCCCAAGCCCCATCCACTCCCACGGTTTTTTGATGAACCGCTGCACCGATGCGGCTAGCGGTTTCGGCATGCACCTGAAAGACTGTGAGTTTTGTGCCAGGTAGTCCAAGGTTCGAAGGTTCGCCCACCGTGCCCGCCTGGTCGTGGAGGCCTAGAATTTTGCCGTTGAGAATGACTTGTGGTTCGATGACATAGCCAAGATGAGCCGGTGCATAACCCGTCAGAAAGCGAAATGTTGCCGCAAAAGCATCGGGATGAAACGAGAGTTCGCGGTGATCCTTGCCGGGCAACACGAGGTTGGTTGCGCCTTTTAAGGCAGGACCCTCAAAAGTTACACCGGTTTCCAACTTCGGTTGTCCAATCCACTGACCTAGCGGCTGGGCGAACTTATCATTGCTGTCCGAGCGCAAAGTAAGAAAAGCGACCCCGGCCGTAACCTCAGCACCGTCTGAACCTTGGGGTGAGTTCAATTGGGTCAGGAAGGGTCCGCTGCCATTGAATTCGCTGTCAGGCCCGAAGCTGCCTGTCCAAACGCCGTGATTGGGTACGCCGCCGAGCACGGCCGCCACGACTTTGTCTTTTCGACCGCCGTTACGAATGTAATTTCGAATGGCGTAGCCGCCGCGCGAGTTGCCGATCAGCACGACTTTTTTTGCACCGCTTAGCATCAGTTGACGATCAACCTCGCGACTAAGTTCTCGCATTTGATCGGTCGTGCTTGAGCGACCGGCTTGCTCTTTGCCGTCTTCGCTGCGCGCTAAAGGCAGGGTCGAGTCAATGGCATGCAGCCGCTGCCTTGGCCAGCCGTTGCTTTCGAAGCGCCAAAGGGTCGTTTGCCATATGGAGGCGTTGTCGCCGTTGCCGTGTACGAAAATAACGGTGGGCAGATCCGAGCCCGCCCCGAAAAGTTGACTCAGTGGAGCTTGAGACGCGATGGCTACACTCTTGGTCACACCCGTCGGAGGCCCTGCGGATCCGATACCAGTGCTAAAACACGCCGTTAGGAAAGCGCCCGGAATAGCAATCAGCAAGGTGCTGGCGACCAGACCTAGAACTTGTACGGCGCTTCGACGTGATCGATGGGGCATCTTGCCTCCGTTGATTGGTTTTGGATACATTGCTTTTGATGTCTTGCGAAGTATAGTTCCAAGGGCAGAGCTTCAGACCTTCAAACCTTGCCAAGTGCTTTCAGTATTTTTTCGGGCGTCACGGGTTGTGAATAAACTTCGGCGTTAAATGGCGCTAGAGCATCGTTGATCGCATTGATGACAGCGGCCGGCGCACCTGCCGTGCCCGCCTCACCGGCCCCCTTTGCCCCCAGCTTGGAGCTTTTCGTGGGTGACTGAATATGATCCACAATGATGTCTGGCATTTCGGCCGCCATCGGCACCAGATAGTCGGCCATGGTGCCGTTGCGCAACGACCCTTGCTCGTCGTAAAGGCACTCTTCAAAAAGTGCGCCGCCAATACCTTGGACAATGGCACCTCGCATCTGCTCGTCGACTAGCATGGGGTTAATAACCCGACCACAGTCTTCAACTGCCCAGTGCTTTAAAAGTTTCACAAAGCCGGTATCAGTGTCGACCTCGACGTAGGAGACTTGTACGCCATTGGTAAATATGAAGGGATAGTCACGCTGAGCATAGTGTCGCGTCACCATGAGTTCGGGCGTGAAGTCGTTGGGAAGCGTGTCCGATCGGAAATAGGCGATACGTCCAAGGTCATTCATGGTCAGAACGATCTTGCTCGAGGTTGCCTCTGAAGTGTTGATGGCACTGGAGTTAATTTCAGTGATATCCCCTTGACGAACAGCCAGCTCGCTTGCAGGACGCTTGAGAATGACCGCGGCCACTTTCAGAATGTTTTCACGCAGAGCGAGGCCTGCTTGTAAAACTGCTTCGCCACCAACGCCTGCTCCACGCGAAGCCCAGGTGCCCCCGCCGTAGGGAGTTGCATCAGTATCACCCGTGACTACCTTAACCTTGCTCATCGGAAGGCCCACGGCGTCTGCCGCGATCTGCGCGAAGATCGCCTCGGCACCTTGGCCTTGCTCGCCAACGCTCACCAAGACCGTGATTGTTCCCGACGGCTCAAGCCGTATCGTCGCGCCATCTTGCGAAGCAATACGGGCCCCACCAACGCCGTAGAAGGCTGCGCTTGGATTGGTCAACTCAATCAGGGTGGCAATGCCGATGCCTCGATAAATGCCCTTGGCCCTGAGAGTTGCTTGCTCTGCGCGCAGCCCTTCATACTCGATCAACTCGCGAGCGCGAGTCAAGCAGGCTTCGTGTGAAAGGATCTCGAGCTTGATGCCCGAGGCACCGGTGGCGGGATAGGCATTGTCTGGAATGACATTGCGCAGGCGAAACTCAAAGGGATCGAGCCCCAACTTACGGGCCAAGCCATCCACCAACCCTTCAGTCACCGCGCAAGCAATAGGGTGCCCGACACCGCGATATTGGCAGGTCGGTGTTTTGTTGAGGAAGACAACTCTAAGGGCTGCTCGGTAATGAGCATGTTTATAGGGGCCGCCCGTCAGGTTGACGACTTGATTACCTTCGATGCCGCTGGTGCGCGGGAACATTGAATACGGGCCGATACCCGTAAGGTCGTCGATCTCGAAGGCGAGAATATCACCTTGAGCATTTGCTGCAATACGTCCTTTTATAAGATGCTCGCGAGCATGGATGTCTGAAGTAAAGGACTCAAGACGATCCGCAACGAACTTCACGGGGCGTTGCAGCAAAATCGCAATGGCCACCGTAGCAAAGTCATCAGGATAGGCATGAACCTTAATGCCGAACGAGCCGCCGACGTCCTTACAGACAACCCTTACCTGAGATTCTTGCAAGCCAAACTGGCGGCAGTACAAGTCCTGCATCATGTGCGGCGCTTGCTGCGAGTGGTGGACCGTCAAGCGAGCATCAGACGGGTTCCAGTCCGCGATCTGGCAGCGAGGCTCTACCGTGACTCCGGTGTGCCTTCCGAAAGCAAATTCTTGCTCGTACACTGCTGCTGCGGACGCGAACGCCGTATCGACATCTCCGACGTTGAGTTTGCGCTCGAAGCACAAATTGTCACCAAGCTCAGGGTGAATAACGGGTGTGTCGTTGTCGAGCGCGCTTTTCATTTCGAGCGCCGCAGGCAGTTCCTCCCATTCGACTTCGACAAAGGGTAGGGCGTCTTCGGCCTGGGCACGCGTTTCCGCCACCACAGCAACCACGGGCTCGCCCTGCCAGCAGGCGCGCTCCATGGCGAGCGCGTACTGTGGAGCACTCTTGATGCCGGCCAGATGCCCGAGCACCCCGACCCAAGGCTTGCAAATCGCCGCCAGGGCGGGTCCGTCAAAAACCCCCACCACACCCGGCATGTCTTTGGCGGCGCTAGTAGTAACTCGGACAATTTTTGCGTGCGCGACCGGGCTTCGCCAATAAACCACGTGCACCATGCGCGGCATTTGGAGATCGTCGGTATATTGGCCGCGCCCTTGAACTAAACGCTGAATGTTGGGTCGGGGGATGGATGCACCAATATGAATTTGGTCATCGAGCACCGGCGCAATAGTTGCGCGCTGAGGGAGGTCGCGAGGGCTATTCATGCGCTGGCACCTTGCTTCATGTTGTTCAACACATCGCACACCGCATCGACGATCGCGTGGTATCCCGTACATCGACAGTAATTTCCGCTAATCCATGCACGAATTTGTTCTCGGTTGGCATTAGGCTGGGTCTCGACCAGTTCTGTGCATGCCATCAGCATCCCCGAAGTGCAATAGCCGCATTGCAAGGCGTTGCGCTTTACGAACGCCTCTTGAAGGGCCTTTAGCGCAGGCGAAGGCGTGGGCGTTTCGATGGTCTCGACCTTGCAGCCATGCGTTTGAGCGGCCAATACCAAGCATCCTCGAACGATCTGGTTGTCGAGCTTTACCGTACAGGCCCCACAGGCGCCATGCTCACAGCCAAGGTGTGAGCCGGTCAGGCCAAGATCCTCGCGAAGAAAGTCGACCAGATGGGTGCGGGCCTCAATGGTTCTGGTTACAGCCGTGCCATTGACTGTCAATTGAATTTCAATGCTCATTTGGTGTAGATACCCGTTAAACGATTGCGCGTCGCAGAAGAACGCCAGCGATATGCAGCTTGGTGGCTGCTTGGTGAGTGAGGTCGCCGATGGCGTCTATGTCTTGCGACAGGCTAAGCACGGCCTTGTTGAGCAGCGACTCATCGATAGCCCGGCCCTGACCTAGGAGCGACTCCGCTTGTAGAGCTCGCGCCGGGCGATCGGCCAGGCCGAGATAGGCGATGCGTAGGCTAGAAAAACCGTTGCCAGAACGCTTCGCTCTTAACGCCAAGCCCACGACGGCATAGTCTCCATGTCGTCGTGCGAGTTCGTTGAAATGCTGCAGCTCGTCAGGATGGATTAGTGGAAACTCGCACGCAGCGATGATCTCGTCGGACCTCGCGGCAGTTGCATACAGGCCTAAAAAGAAGTCCTTGGCAGTAACTCGACGTTCACCAAGGGCACTCTTGAGCACAATTTCAGCATCCAGTGCCAGCGCACATGCTGGCCACTCCGCGGCTGGATCGGCATAGGCGAGCGACCCGCCCAAGGTGCCCAAATTGCGAATGGCGCGATGGGCGATGTGTGGAGCGGCTTGCGCAAGCATAGGCGCGTGCTCGGCGACGAGCTTTGATTCCTCGATTGCGGTGTGGGTCACTAGTGCCCCAATGCGAAGCCTGTCACCCACGACCGCGATACCCTTGAGCTCCTCCAGGCCATTGATGTCAATGAGAAGTCTCGGTTCAGACAGACGCATGTTCAGCGTCGCAAGTAAAGTTTGCCCGCCAGCGAGGATGCGCGCTTCGTCGCCATGCTCACCGATGAGGGCGAAAACTTCGGCTAGGCTCTTCGCTTTGAAAAAATCAAACTGCGGGCTCTTCATAACCAGTGCTTTCCAATCAGGATCAAAACGGTGGCGGCAATCATGCCTGCAATAAACCAATAGACTCGTTGGCCGTCGGCCATGACGAGGGGCTTGGCGGGCGGATCGTTAAACTGACTCCTTGCAAGGCTAACCTGATCTCTGGGTGGTATGGAGTCAGCCGCGAGATCCATACTTGTTTTCGCCAAGCTTACGGTGCTCACCGCGGGTGCCGTTGAAGAACCAAGAGGTATGGTTTTTGGTGCTTCGAGCTCGGCCTGCTTGGCCTCGTCCCGAAGGTTGGCTGAGTGGGTTGTGCTTGATTCGAGAGTCTGCGCGAAGGCTCTGAAAAAATCATCGGCCATGGAGCGTGCGGTGGCATCAATCATGCGCCCGCCGACTTGGCCGAGCTTGCCGCCCACGGAAGCTTGCGCGCTATAGCTCACCAGTGTTCCCGCATCGCTCGATTGAAGCGCAACCTTTGATGAACCCTTGGCAAATCCGGCGGCGCCACCTGAGCCTTCAAACGTCAAGGTATAGCCTTGCAGCGGAATGACGTCTGACATGTTAATTTTGCCATTGAACTTAGCCCGAACCGGACCTAGCTTGACGGCCAGTTTGGCAAGGAGAGAGGTTGAATCGACGCGCTCGAGAGACTCACAGCCCGTGATGCACTGCCGCAAAATATCTTCGTTATTAAGCCCCGACCAAACGACTTCGATCGGTTGGCGAATAGAGGTGCTTCCTGTCAGTTCCATTTTTCCGAGTGAAGACTTTCGACTTCAAAACTTCCTGTTGACCATTTGCTCAATATTGTGCATCATTACTGAACAGATGGTCAATATATGGTAACCCGCAAACAAGCTCGTGCACCCATGAAGGTACGACAGAGGCTCAGTCCATTAGACCGTGAGCGGCAAATTGTCGCGGGGGCGATTGAATTTTTCTCACGCCGTGGCTTGGATGCGCAAATTCGCGATCTCGCCAAAGAAATTGGTATTGCCCATACCTTGCTCTACCACTACTTTCCCACGAAGCAAGCCTTGATCGATCGGGTGTATGACGAACTTTTTGTGGGTCGATGGGATCCGGGCTGGGAGGCCTTGCTCGACGGACCCTTGCCGCTTGAAGAAAAGCTGTGCGCCGTCTATAAAAGCTACCTGGCGGCGATTCTTACCCCAGAATGGATCCGCATTATTGTGGGTTCTGGCTTGAGCGATGGCGTTATCCCAGAACGCTATTTTGCGATGATGAGAGAGCGTTTTTTCCCGCGGGTTGTTCGAGAGACCCGCAAGGCTTTCGCAATACGTTCCCGTGCCAGGCCGAGTGTTCGAGAGCAAGCGCTTCTGATGGGCTTGCACGGTGGACTGATTTATTCGCTCGGGATCTGGCCGCATGTGTATGGTCAAGCAATTGACGGGGTTGGTCGCGCCGAGTCGTTGACCTTGCCGATGCGCGACTTGATGATTCGGGATCGCGTGCAGGCTTATGTCTTCCAGGCCAAGTCCATTCTCACGAACCCCACGCCAGCCTCGCCATCCAAGCTGAAACCTGCGCTCAAAGTCCTTAGGAAAGCTGCATGAAATTATCACTCAACCACTTCTCGATTCGCACCATGGATATTGAGGCGACTAGACGTTTTTACGCCGCGATTCTTGGGCTGGAGGTTGGACCGAGACCACCATTTCCTTTCCCAGGTCTATGGCTTTACTCGGGGGATCCCAATGATTACGCCAATGCGGTGGTACATGTCATTGGGTTGGATCCAAACGATCCCAATGGGTTGAATCAGTATCTGGGCGAGCGTGACAATACCGGTTTGCACGGCAGTGGTGCGGTGGACCATGTGGCCTTCTTTGCGACTGGCTTGCCCGCGATGGTGGATAAGCTTAAGGCCGAGAAGGTTCCATTTCGTGGTCGAGAAGTGCCTGTACTCGGCCTCTACCAAATTTTCCTTGATGACCCTAGCGGCATTGTTGTTGAGCTTAATTATCCAGCCAGTGAAGGAGCGGCCTTGGCCAAGACCTGATTGCGGTTTTAGCTAAAGCTACTTGAATCTATGTCTTGTCGGGTCGTCATCGTCGGTGGGTCTCTTGGCGGTCTTATGGTCGCTAATTTGTTGCTGCGCCAAGGCGTCGATGTCTTGCTTCTAGAAAAATCTCGCGACTACCTTGACGGCCGTGGGGCGGGAATCGTAACGCACTCTCGGCTGATGAATGCGCTAAGCGCCTGTGGGGCAACGCTTGATGACACGCTCGGCGTACAGGTGCATGCGCGCGTGGTGTTAAATCAATTAGGCGAGGCCATTGCCAGTGATCACTATAGTCAGATCCTGACTTCATGGAGTCGACTTTATAGCCTGCTTCTGGAGCCCTTTCCGAAAGAGCGTTATCTCTTGGGTGCCGAATTGTTGGCGCTGAGCCAAAGTGAAGGCAAAGTTGCTTTGACGTGCGTGGATGGGCGTAAGTTTGAGGCCGATCTTGTAATTGCCGCCGACGGCATCCGCTCTCAAGTTCGAGCTATGCTGGCACCAGATACCAAACCTCAGTATGCCGGCTATGTGGCCTGGCGCGGCGTTTGCGATGAGGCCAGTCTCTCCAAGAGAACATTGACCACCCTGTTTGATAAGTTTGGCTTCGGCTTGCCCGAGCACGAGCAGATGCTCGGTTATCCGGTGGCCGGACCAAACAACAATACGCGGGTTGGCAAACGTTGCTATAACTTCGTTTGGTACCGGCCTGCGGTGGGTGAGGCCTTGACCGAGTTACTCACCGATGATGACGGCACACGCTACGAAGGGGGTATTGCGCCCCACAAAATTAGTTGGCGAGCGATTGCAGACGTCCGGGAGTCTGCTCGGCGCCTTGTGGCGCCCCAATTCGCAGAAATTTTGCAGAAGACCGCACAACCGTTTTTGCAGCCCATTTTCGATTTACAATCCCAGCGCCTCGCCTTCCATCGAGTGGCCCTGATGGGTGATGCCGGTTTTGTGGCTCGCCCCCATGTAGGCATGGGCGTGACTAAGGCGGCAGAGGATGCCATGAGCTTATGCCAGTCGATAGCTCAGTTTGGGGGTACGGCCGAAGCTTTGAGTTCGTACGAAGAAGATCGTCTCGTGCCGAGCACCTTAGTTGTACGACGCGGTAGAGACTTGGGGGCGTATATGGAATCACAAGGACGGGAGATCCAAGCAAATCAACTCGCTATCACGCGGTCGGCGCACAAGGTGATGATGGAAACGGCCATTGATCTCGCTCTTGTGTCGCAACATTAGTGCCACAACCCCAAAATCACAAATTAATCATTTATTTAGTCCTACCTACCCAGCAAGAACTTGAAACTTTCGGAGACACTATGAAACCTAACAATTATGCATCGGCACTCTCTCAGTCAGCGCGACCACGCTCAAAGGCTCGGCGTTCGCTTGTCCTTGCGGGTGGAGCCGCAGCCACTCTGCCCTTATTTAATATTGCGCGCGCCCAAACTGGGCCGATCAAGATTGGATTTCCCACTCCTTTGACCGGTGCTTTTTCTGCTGAAGCGCAAGACCAGGTGCGTGCCGCTGAAATCGCCGTCAAAGAGTTCAACGAATCAGGTGGTTTTAATGGCCGCAAGGCGGAACTCCTGGTACGTGACGATAAACTTAACCCCGGCGAAGCCGCGACGCGAACCTTGGAGCTTATTGAGAAAGACAAGGTCGATTTTGTGGTCGGCTCATTGTCCGCTGCGACCCAACTCACGATCAATGCAGTCTGCCGCGATCGCAAAGTGTTGTTCAATTCGATCAGCCAGTCAGACGCCATCAACGAAGCGAAAGATTGGAGTTTGTTCACCTTCCATGAAGCCCTTAATCCTCATATTACGGCGGGCGCCGTGGCGCGCTATGCCTTCCCAAAGTTTGGGAAGAAAGTGGTTTATCTCACAGCGGACTATGCCTACGGTCATGAAATGGTGCGCGGCTTTCAGCGAGCCGGCCAGGCCCTGGGTGTGCAAACTCTTGCCGATATTCGCCATCCACTCGGAACGTCGGATTACTCCGCCTTCTTGCCGCGAATTCAGGCCTTGAAGCCGGACGTGTTGGTGCTGTGCAATTTCGGTCGCGACCTGGTCAACTCGGCCAAGCAAGCCACCGACTTTGGACTGAAGGCAAGCACCAAGATCATCACACCGGTATTGCTTTACACGGCACGCCAGGCAGGCGGCCCAGAAGCCTTTGAGGGCATTCTTGGCGGTACTTCCTATTATTGGGGAATTGAAGACAAGGTGCCGACCGCCAAGGCCTTTAACGATAAATTCCGTAAGGCTTATGGTGGCACCGTTCCTTCAGATTATGGAGCCCTGGGCTATGCTGGAGTTCGTAGCGTTTTACAGGCTGTGCGCGATTCAAAGTCTACAGATTCCACGCGCGTGAGCATCGCCATGCGTCAGATGAAGTACGACTGGTACAAAGGCGCGCAAGAGTATCGCAAGTGTGACCATCAATCCGTGCAGTCAGTGATCTTGGTGGAGTCTAAGTCCAAGAACATGAAGGATAAGTACGACGTATTCAACGTACTTTCCGTGGAAGCCGCCGACGACAAGAAGCTGCGCTCCTGCGACGAATTGGGTCATAAGGTTACGACTTAAATGAATCTGAGCGAAGTGACCGCCCAGCTACTGGCCTTACAAATCGTCACGGGCATTGCACTGGGTTCGGTGTATGCCCTATTGGCGATTGGCCTGTCTCTTATCTTTGGCATGCTCACGGTGGTGAACTTCGCTCATGGCGCCTTCTTTATGGTCGGTGCATTTCTCGGTGTGTACTTTCTCGGAGTGACCGGTAGTTTCTGGTTCAGTTTGATCCTGGTTCCCGCCGTAGTCGGTCTCATCGGGCTTGTGACCGAGCGCTTTTTAGTGCGCCCCTTGTACGGGCGAGGGATTGACTATCCGCTGCTCCTGACCTTCGGCCTAAGCTATGTGATGATCGATGCAATGCGCTTCATCTTTGGAATTGAGGGACTGCCGTCGAGCACGCCCGCCGTGCTTCGAGGCTCCACCGATCTGGGCGTCGGAATGTTCCCAACTTATCGCTTGTTTTTAATCGCGATCACCGCTCTGATCATTTTGGCGCTTTGGTTGTTTCTGGAAAAAACGAAATACGGTTTAATCATTCGTGCAGGTGCTCGCGATCCCGAAATTGTACGAGTGTTAGGCATTGATGTGTCCAAGGTTTGGCTGATGGTTTTTGGTTTAGGTACGGCGATTGCCGGACTGTCGGGTGTATTGGCGGCTCCAACCCGCGCCGTGAATCCTGAGATGGGCATTCCGATTCTGGCCGACGCCTTTGTCGTGACTGTTGTCGGCGGCATGGGCTCTCTGCCGGGCGCGGTGATTGCGGGCCTGCTGGTCGGCGTCGTCTTTAGTTTGACCTCGTTGTTTGCACCGGCCTACGCGGAAATGTCCATCTTTGTATTGATGGCACTCGTGTTGCTGATTCGTCCACAGGGTTTTTTCGGTCGCGCTGGCTTGATGAGCTAATGGCCCGCAAGCATTGTCCTCCGGTAAAACTCACAAAAATATGAACAAGCAATTCTCTCTGATGGCAATGGGCACACAACATCGCGTGCTCCTGGCGACTCTCTTTCTGATCGTCATGCCCTGGCTGCTTCCTTACGAGGCCTTAGCCGTCAATATTCTCATCTTCGGACTTTATGCGGTAGGGTTCAATCTATTGTTTGGCTATACCGGTCTCTTGTCGTTTGGGCACGCCTCGTTTCTGGGTATTGGAAGTTACCTTGCTGGCATCAGCATTGTTCAAGCCGGTCTGTCCTGGTGGCTGGCGATTATTGTTGGAGTGCTAGCTTCTTCGTTGGCCGGGGCAGTCATTGGATTCTTGGCAATCCGAACCCGAGGCATCTATTTCTCGATGGTGACCTTAGCCTTGGGTCAAATTGTGTACTACTTGTTTTACAAGGCCGAGAACTGGACGGGTGGTGAGAATGGCTTGCGTGGCATTAAAGTGGATGTCATTAATGTTTTTGGCGTTCCGCTGAACTTTGTCGATCCAACGACCAAGTACTACATCGTCCTCGTGTTCGTAGTGTTAGCGCTTTGGTTTGTCTCGAGAGTTTTGAATTCACCTTTTGGAGCGGTCATTGAAACCATTCGAGAGAATGATAAGCGCGCCTCGGCTTGTGGATTTGATGTCGCCCGCTCGAAGTGGCTGGTGTTTGTGCTCTCCGCGGCCGTATGCGGGCTGGCCGGTGCGCTACGTGCGCTTCATCTATCGATTGTGCCGATTGACTCGCTCCATTACCTTCAATCGGGTCAAGCCGTCATGATGTGTCTACTCGGTGGGATGGGCACTTTTTTCGGCCCCTTCGTGGGTGCCGCTGTTTTTCTTTTGCTGGAAGATGTCGTCACCAACTCGACCCGGTATTGGATGTCCATTGTTGGTGCCATTTTCATGTTCTTTGTGCTGTTCTTCCCGAAAGGCATTTGGGGATCGATCTTGCATTGGCTGTCGCGCCTGGAGAAACCTGCCAAATGAAGACCATTCTCAGAACAGAAGCACTTGGTCGAAAATTTGGCGCGTTTCAAGCGCTCAGCAATGTCAGCATTGAGTTTCCGGCAGGCCAACTGATCGCCATCATCGGACCGAACGGGGCCGGCAAGAGCACCTTCTTCAATGTCATTAGCGGTGCCATTCCAGCAAGCACCGGTCGAGTATGGTTTGAAGATCGCGAGATCACCGCGCTCAAGCAACATGAGTATGCACGCCACGGCATCGCCAAGAGCTTTCAGATCACCAATGTATTTAAGCAACTTTCAGCCCACGAGAATGTGCGGGTCGCGGCCCAGGCGATGAGTAGTCGCTTTAACATCTGGCAGCCGCGTAGCAAGCTTACCGAATTGAGCGATTTTGCTGACGCGTTGTTGCAAAGAGTTGGGCTGCAAGAGGTTCGCACCAAACCTGCCGCCGATTTGGCGCACGGTCAGCAAAGAGCGCTGGAAGTGGCCATGGCCCTGGCGGCCAAACCGAAACTCTTGTTAATGGATGAACCCACAGCGGGCATGTCCCCAGAAGAGACGACGGTGATGATGAGCTTAATTACCAGTCTGGCCGCCGAACGTACCGTGATTTTGGTGGAGCACAAAATGAAGTTGGTGATGGGGATCTGTCAGCGCTTGATTGTCCTTCATCAAGGTCAATTACTTGCGGAAGGCACGCCTGCTGAAATTCGCAGCAACGCGGAAGTCAAGCGTGTTTACCTGGGGCAAAACTAATGGTGAATTTGCCGCAAGCTCATCTTTCGGTCAAGCCCCAGGAAATGCTAAAGGTCCAAGGCCTTAATGCCTGGTATGACCGCAGCCACGTCGTTCAAAACATTTCTTTTGAAGTGAATCACGGCGAAATCGTGACCTTGATGGGCCGAAATGGCGCGGGTAAGACGACGACCCTGAGAACCATCATGGGCTTGATCTCCAAGCGCACGGGACAGGTGAGCTTCGCCGGACAAGAGCTACTAGCGAGCCCGCCCCATACTCGTTATCACCATGGCCTGGCCTATGTGCCGGAAGATCGCCGCATCGTAGCCAGTTTGACGGTCAGTGAAAACCTGCAGCTTGGGCTCTTGGGTAGCCGAAGTAAGCACGACTTAAGCCAAATGGTGGACGAGATTGCTGAGACCTTCCCACGCTTAAAGGAGCGCATGCATCAGGAGGGCACGTCCTTGTCGGGCGGCGAGCAGCAAATGCTGTCCATTGCACGAGCCATGATGGTCAAGCCCAAGATGATTCTCTTGGACGAGCCGAGCGAAGGCATCATGCCCATCCTGGTCGACGAAATGTTTGATCTCTTTGTGCGCCTCAAAAAGCAGGGGACAACCTTGCTGCTGGTCGAACAAAACGTCGAGCGCGCGCTGTCTATTTCCGACCGTGCTTATATTTTGGATCAGGGGCAGATTGTTCACTCGGGCATGGGTTCAGAGCTACTCGCGAACCAGGAGATTCAGGAAAAATATTGCGCGGTGTGACCGTGCAGATCGCGGCCGCTCTTGATTGTGCTTCGCCTGCGGTGGCCTCGCTTTGACCTTGACCTAGTAGAATCTATCCGATGCACTGACAGCAGGTTATTGTTCAAAAGTAATGGAGACCCGATGAAACAACTATTTAAGATGAGCGTAAAGTCGCTTGGTCTGGGTTTGGCCCTTTTTTGTAGCGTGACCTTGCAGGCCCAAGACAAGCAACCCTTGAAAATTCTCGTCGGCTATCCGCCGGGAGGCTCCGTCGATGTCATCGCCAGACTGCTTGCAGATTCCCTTCGAGACGATTTCAGCAGCATTATTGTTGAGAATAAGCCCGGTGCGGGCGGGCGCATCGCCTTGCAGCAAGCCAAGAACTCCAAGCCTGACGGACAAACTCTGATCGTGGCGCCCAGTGGGCCGATGGTGGTGTTTCCGCATGTTTATAAAAAGCTGGAGTACGATCCAGTGAAAGACTTTTCTCCCATTTCGCAGCTCGGAGTTTTTCAGTTTGGAATTACGGCCGGTCCTGCAAGCAATGTCAAGACTGTCGCCGAAATGTTGGCCAATGCCAAGAAAGATCCCAAGAATGCAACCTACGGGTCTTCCGGGCAGGGCACCCTGCCTCACTTTCTTGGCGTGATGTTAGAGCAGATCTCCGGTACGAATTTGGTCCATGTCCCTTTCCAGGGCGGTGCCCCGGCTAATGTGGCCTTGCTGGGCGGCCATATCGGCTACAAGATTGACGTGGTGTCGGAGTCGGTCGAGTTGCATCGCGCAGGCAAGGCTCGCATTATTGCGGTGACGGGCAATGTTCGAGATTCTCAAATTCCTGAGGTGCCCACACTCAAAGAGTCGGGCGTCAACATGGAGGCCACAGGCTGGTTTGCCATTTATGGCCCGGCCGGTATGAGCGCTGACCTGGTGCAGCGCCTGAACCAATGGGTGGTTGCAGCGATCAAGAAGCCTGCCAATATGGACAAGATGAAAAACCTCGGCCTAGAAGTCATTGGATCGAGCTCGGCCGGTTTGGTGGACGCTCAGCGTGCAGATCTTCAGCGCTGGGAGAAGCCCATTAAGGCGACCGGTATCCAGCTCGACTGAACGAGGTGACGTGTGCGCCACACGGCCATGATTTTGGAAATTTAAGGAAGTTAAATGGTTAAGCAAGCAATGATTAAGGTTGGTTCGCTAGTCGGCTTAGTCGCTGTCATGACTGTTGTTCAAGCACCATTGGCTTTAGCGCAGGCTACAAATGAAGTGCGTATCGCGCACATCCACAGTAAAACCGGTCCGCTCGAAGCTTATGGCAAACAGACCGCAGTCGGTTTTATGATGGGTCTGGACTACGCCACGGGTGGTTCCATGACGGTCAATGGTAAAAAAATCGTTGTGATCGAGAAGGACGACCAGGGTAAGCCTGATCTCGGGAAGTCCTTGTTGGCGGCCGCCTATGGTGACGATAAAGTCGATCTCGCGGTGGGTCCAACTTCGTCAGGGGTCGCCCTTGCAATGTTACCGGTTGCAGAAGAGTATAAGAAAATTTTGCTGGTGGAACCGGCGGTAGCGGACTCGATCACCGGCGATAAGTGGAATCGCTATATTTTTAGAACCGGTCGCAATTCGTCTCAGGACGCTATTTCGAACGCGGTCGCTCTTGATAAGCAGGGCGTGACCATCGCCACCCTTGCACAAGATTATGCTTTTGGCCGCGATGGTGTCAAAGCTTTCAAAGAGTCCTTAAAGACTGCCAAGATTGCGCATGAAGAATACCTGCCCACCACGACGACAGATTTCACCGCCGGTGCACAAAGAATTTTCGATGCACTGAAGGACAAACCAGGTCGCAAGGTCATCTTCATTATTTGGGCGGGCGGAGGCGGTAACCCGTTCAAGATTGCCGATCTCAACCCACAGCGCTACGGTATTGAAATCGCCACGGGCGGCAATATTCTTCCCGCGATGGCGGCTTACAAGCAGTTTCCGGGCATGGAGGGCTCCACCTATTACTACTTCCAAATTCCCAAAAATCCCGCCAACAATTGGCTCGTGACTGAGCACTACAAACGCTTCAAGTCACCACCCGATTTCTTCACTGCGGGTGGTATGGCTGCGGGCATTGCCGTGGTGGAAGCCTTGAAGAAAGCGGGAGGTACAAACACTGAAAAGCTTATTACGGCGATGGAAGGCATGAGCTTCGAAACTCCGAAGGGCAAGATGACCTTCCGCAAAGAAGATCATCAGGCCATGCAAAGCATGTATCACTTCAAAATTAAGGTTGATCCAGCCTTTCCCTGGGGTGTACCCGAGTTAGTACGCGAGATTAAGCCCGAGGAAATGCAAGTGCCGATTCGAAATAAGCGCTAACGAAATACGCACTAAACGTAACGAACCCAACCCCAGAGTTTTTGTAGTTCCGTGTTACGCACCGAAGCGTTAAGCATCAAGTTCGGCGGCCATGTGGCCGTCGACCAGGTGAGTTGCGAATTTGTGCCGGGCACGCTAACTGCTATCGTGGGCCCTAATGGAGCAGGCAAGACCACTTACTTTAATTTGATTTCTGGTCAGCTTAAGGCGAGCTCAGGTCGGGTTTTGTTGGAGGGTCTTGACCTCACCGGGCTGCCTGCGGCTGCACGCACTGCGCGCGGCTTGGGTCGAGCTTTTCAGCTCACGAATCTTTTTCCGCAATTAAGCGTTCACGAAAACGTGCGCTTGGCGGTTCAGGCTCGTACCCAGACGGGAGTGAATTGGTGGTCGATCTGGTCGAGTCACGGCGCGTTGATCGACGAGGCGGACGCGCTCATTGAGCAGCTTGGCTTACTCGCCAAGCGAGACGAGAAAGCGGCCAGCCTGCCCCATGGTGATCAACGTAAGTTGGAGGTGGGTATCCTGATGGCTCTCAAGCCGAAGGTGTTCATGTTCGACGAGCCGACCGCCGGAATGAGTGTTGAGGAAGTGCCCGTCATCTTGGATTTGATTCGGCAAATTCGTCAAGACCCGAGTAAAACCGTGCTTTTGGTCGAGCATAAGATGGACGTCGTTCGCGAGCTCTCGGACCGCATTATCGTTTTACATAATGGGCAGTTGGTTGCCGATGGCGAACCCAACGCCGTGATTGCGTCGCCGATCGTTCAGCAGGCCTATTTGGGTATCGAGTTGGATGCGCCCGTTTCGCAAGGGAGCGCCTAGTGCTTACCCTCAAAGCAGTACAAACCCATATCGGGGCCTATCATATATTGCATGGCGTTGACCTTGAAGTGCCCGCCGGGCAAACGACCTTGCTTCTGGGGCGAAACGGAGCGGGTAAGACGACCACCTTGAGAACCATCATGGGTCTCTGGCAGACCTCAGCGGGAACGATCGAGTTTGAAGGTCGGCGCATTTCCGGTGTCGAAACCCCCTTGATTGCCCAGCGGGGCATTGCTTATGTACCGGAGAACATGGGAATATTCTCTGATCTCACGGTGCGTGAGAACTTGCTGCTTGCCGCCCGCGATGCGCGCAGTGACAAGCATCTGGATCACGAAAGACTAGGCTGGATCTTTACATGGTTTCCAGCCATCAAGACCTTTTGGAATCATCCTGCCGGATTGTTGTCGGGTGGGCAGAAGCAGATGCTGGCAGTATCGCGAGCCGTGATTGAGCCCCGTAAGCTGATCTTGATCGATGAGCCCAGCAAGGGCTTGGCTCCAGCCATCGTTCAAAACATGGTGAAGGCTTTCCGGCAATTGAAAGCGGCCGGGGTGACGATGCTATTGGTCGAGCAAAACTTTCAGTTTGCGCGACAGTTGGGCGATCATGTGGCGGTGATGGACAACGGTGTGGTCGTGCATCAAGGCTTGATGAAGGAGCTGGTCGAGAATACGGCCCTACAGACGCAACTTCTCGGCCTGAATTTGGCACCTGCCCATGTCTGAAACTCTGATACCTCGGCCGCGACTCGACTGGGTTCCCTTGGCGCTATTGCTTGGGCTCAGCCTGATTGCTCTACCGTTAGTGGGCAGCGCATCGAGCTGGCTGACGCTTACAGTGGCCGGTCTCGCGATGGGCATGATTATTTTTGTGATTGCCTCCGGTCTAACGTTGATCTTCGGATTGATGGACGTCTTGAACTTCGGCCATGGCGTGTTTATTGCCGTAGGGGCTTTCGTCGCAACTTCTGTTCTCGCACCCCTTGCTCATCTCACTCAAAGCCCACAGCTTGGACTGAATCTGGTTGCAATTACCCTGGCGATCCTGGCGGCTATGGTGGTCTGTGGCCTGATCGGTTGGGCATTTGAGCGAGTACTTGTTCGACCCGTCTATGGCCAGCATCTCAAACAAATATTGATCACGATGGGCGGCATGATCATTGGTGAAGAACTGATCAAGGTCATCTGGGGGCCAGAGCAAATTCCTTTGCCTCTGCCGGAAGCCATTCGCGGTTCAATCTTCATTGGGGACGCGGCCATTGAGAAGTTCCGATTGATGGCGGTCGCCATGGGCGCACTGGTGTTTTGCGGCCTGCTGTGGGTGTTGGGTAGAACCAAGCTTGGTCTGTTGATCCGTGCCGGCGTGCAGGACCGTGAGATGGTTGAGAGTTTGGGTTATCGCATTCGTCGGCTATTTGTCGGCTTGTTCGTGGCTGGCTCGGCGCTTGCCGGTCTGGGTGGCGTGCTGTGGGCGCTGTACCAGCAAAACGTTGTTCCGCAGATGGGTGGACAGGTCAATATCCTATTGTTTATCGTCATTATTATTGGTGGCCTGGGGTCCACGCTGGGCTGTTTTATAGGTGCACTAATGGTTGGCTTATTAGCCAATTACACGGGTTTCCTCGCGCCCAAGCTTGCGCTGTTTTCAAACATTGCCCTGATGGTGGCGATTCTGATGTGGCGGCCCCAGGGTCTCTACCCGGTGGCTAAGCGATAACACTCCATGCTTCTAAGAACCGTTCTCTCCGATGACCTGCCGCGCAGCCGCTTAGTGGCCATGCTTTTGGTCGGAGTGCTGGTTGGGCTGGCCTTCGCTCCTTTCTTGTTTCCTGGCGCCAAGGCGATCAGCGTGGCTGCCAAGATTTTGGTGTTTATTTTGTTGGTGGCCAGCTTTGATCTCTTGCTGGGTTATACCGGTATTGTTTCCTTCGCGCACACCATGTTCTTTGGGATAGGAGCCTACGGCATTGCGATTGCTTGCACGAAGCTGGGGGCGGATTGGTGGTCGGTTGGGATTGGTCTTATAGCGTCCTTAGTGGCGTCTTGCTTATTGGCGTTACTGATTGGCCTGTTTAGCTTGCGAGTACGCGCCATTTTCTTTGCGATGATCACCTTGGCAGTGGCGAGTGCGTTTCAAACCCTGGCCTCGCAACTTTCAGAATTCACGGGGGGTGAAGACGGCCTGAGTTTCAAGGTGCCCGAGTGGTTGCGGCCAAGTTTTACCTTGAGCGATGAGCCGTTGTTGGGCGCTCATTTAGATGGCAAGTTCATTACCTACTACCTGCTGTTCTTTTCCGTACTGATTCTTTTTCTGGTGCTCCTGCGAATAGTGAATTCGCCTTTTGGACGAGTGCTTCAGGCGATTCGCGAAAATGAGTTTCGCGCCGATGCCATTGGCTTTCGCCCGGTGTTATACCGCACCTGGTCAAGTGTTCTGGCAGCCCTGTTTGCAAGCTTGGCTGGGGCTTTGTTGGCGCTTTGGCTGCGCTATAACGGTCCCGATACTTCGCTTTCTTTTGAGGTCATGCTGGATATTTTGTTGATTGTTGTGATTGGCGGAATGGGCACGCTCTATGGAGCGGTGATCGGCAGCGCTTTGTTTTTGTTGGCGCAAAGTTATTTGCAAGATCTGATGGGAATCGTATCGGTGAATCTCGAAAGTATTCCCGTTTTGGCGAAGCTCTTTTCGCCAGATCGCTGGCTGCTTTGGCTCGGTGTGTTGTTCGTTCTTTCCGTGTATTACTTTCCGAGCGGTGTGGTGGGTCGTTTGCGTGAACGCGCCAAATAGAACCCGAAGGTCGCTTACGCAATGCAAGCGAGTTATAGTAAGGGTTATAGAGGAGGCGATATGGGTGCTGGAGAACGCGTAGGAACTTATCTTCTCAACGCATTGAATTCGCGGGTCGGTGAGTTCATCAGTTTGCGCAGGGAAATTCACAGTAACCCGGAGCTTGCGTTCGAGGAGCATGGCACGGCCGCCTTGGTGGCCGAGCGCTTGGAGGCCTGGGGCTACGAGGTGGAGCGCGGTGTGGGTGGTACCGGCGTGGTTGGGCAATTGGTGCGCGGCAAGGGCGAGCGCAAAATTGGTCTGCGCGCCGATATGGACGCCCTGCCTATTTTGGAGGAAACCGGCGCGGCCTGGGCTAGTAAGAAACCTGGCGTCATGCATGCCTGTGGCCACGATGGCCACACCGCCATGTTGTTGGCTGCTGCAAAACATTTGGCCGAACACGGTGGCTTTGACGGCACGCTCAATTTAATTTTCCAACCGGCTGAAGAGGGGGCTGGCGGCGCGCTGCGCATGATGGAGGATGGCCTGTTTGAGCGCTATCCTTGCGACGCGATATTTGCGATGCATAACTCGCCCGGTGTGCCTCAAGGGACCTTGGTTTTCCGCGATGGGCCCGCGCTGGCCTCGTCGGATTACGCGACAGTGACCTTAACCGGGGTGGGCGGCCACGGCGCCATGCCGCATCGTGCTGCCGACCCGATTGTTGCGGCGAGCAGTATTGTGATGGCCCTGCAAACGGTCGTGTCACGCAATGTCGACCCTCTAGTGATGGCGGTGGTGACGGTTGGCGCAATTCATTCTGGGCTCGCCAATAATGTGATTCCGGCCACGGCGACCCTGGAGATCAGCGTGCGCGCCTTGGATCGCGACGTCCGAAAAACCGTGGAGCGACGCGTTAAAGAAGTGATCACGGCCCAGGCCGAGAGCTTTGGCGTGCAAGCCGAGATTGCCTGGCGCGAAGGCTATGCAGTCTTGGTGAACACTCTTGAGGAGACGAACTTTGCGCGTCAGGTGGGTGTCGAGTTAGTGGGAGCAGAAAAAGTGATTTTGCAAGGCCCGCAGGTGAGTGCTAGCGAAGATTTTGCCTTTATGCTCGAGCGACGGCCCGGTTGTTACTTAATGATTGGCAATGGCGCGGGCGACCAGCTCGGTTCTTGCATGGTGCATAACCCAGGCTACGATTTTAACGATCTGAATCTATCCGTGGGCGGCGCTTACTGGGTGTTGCTGACGCAGCGATTTCTCACTGCTTCAACTTGTTAGTTTCAAGATCGCGCAGTTTAAAACGCTGAATCTTGCCGGTGGCGGTTTTGGGCAGCTCGCTCACAAATTCGATCTGGCGCGGATACTTAAAAGGCGCTAGTCGTTCTTTTACGAAATGCTTCAGCTCTTCTTCGCTCACGCTCTGACCGGACTTGACCACGGCGAAGGCCTTGGTCTTGGTGAGGCCGTCTGAATCGGTCACGCCAATCACGGCCGCCTCAAGAACGGAGGGGTGCTGCATTAATGTGGACTCGACTTCGAAAGGACTCACATAGATGCCACTCACTTTGAGCATATCGTCGCTGCGACCGGAGTAGGTGTAGCTACCATCGTCGTTGCAAATGTATTTATCGCCGCTCTTGGTCCAGGCGCCTTGAAAGGTTTCACGCGATTTTTCGCGATTGCCCCAGTACATGAGTGCCGCGCTTGGACCCAAAATGTACAGATCACCGATTTCGCCTTGCGCGACTGGACGACCATCATCGTCTCTTAGTTCAATCTCGTAGCCCGGCACTGGCCAGCCGGTTGTGCCGTAACGCACTTTGCCGGGTTGGTTCGATAGAAACACATGAAGCATTTCTGTGGAGCCAATACCGTCAATAATTTCGATGTCATAGTGCTTGGTAAAGCGCTCACCCAACTCGGCCGGTAGCGCCTCGCCTGCGGAGGAGGCGAGTCGAAGGCCAACCTCTTCTTTTTTGGGAAGATGGGCTGAGGCCAGCATTCCAGCAAAGCCGGTCGGTGCTCCAAAAAATATGGTGGGCTTGTTGCCGCCGACCTCACCTCGCCAGCGTTTAAATACCGCGTCTGGGGTTGGGCGTTCGGCCATCAAAATGACCGTAGCGCCGACCGACATGGGAAAGCTCAAGGCATTGCCTAAGCCATAGGCGAAAAATAGTTTGGCGGCTGAAAAGCAGACATCGTTTTCGGTGATGCCTAGGACAGGTGTGCCATAGAGTTGGCAAGTCCAGTAAAGGTTGGCGTGGGTATGCACGGTCCCTTTGGGTCGGCCTGTCGAGCCGGACGAGTAAAGCCAAAAGCCCGGTCCGTCGCCGGCCGTGTTGGCGGGAGCCTCAAGCGGTGCAACCGCTTTTGAGGGGGCAATAAAGGAGTCAAAGCCTATCGTCCGGATGTTGGTCGAATCGGCAGTTGACGCGAGGTTATTAGAGGCGCGCGATAAGACCGCAGTCCTGACCTCATGGCGGCTCCGGCCCATGGCAGCGTTGAACACAGGCCACAAACTTGCCGACACTACGGCGGCTTGAGCTCGACTGTGTTCAAGCATATAGCCATAGTCGTCTGCCGTTAACAAGGTATTGACGGCGACAGGGACTAAGCCAGCATACAGCGCCCCTAGAAAGCTTACTGGCCAATCGATGCAGTCGTGCATGAGGATTAACACTCTTTCCTCAGGCCGCAAACCAGTGGCAAGTAAAGCCGCCGCCATGTGACGGACTCGGTTCGTGAGCTCGCCATATGAGATGGCTCCATCGTCGTCGACGAAGGCCGTTTTTTGAGCCCGGCCGGCATTACATTCGATCAGGTACTGGGCAAAGTTAAAGCCTGCGCCTGGGATCGGCGCGACGGGGTGACTCATGTTTTCTCTCCAACCTACAAACCACGTAACGATGCCTGCGCGACTTTCCAGGCAGGCTTCAAAAATATTTTAGAGTGATGCTTTTCATTCAAGCATCCAAACATCTTGCCGCGCATCGAAAGACGCAGTATTATGCATCGATGAATTCTAAATCTATGGTCAAATGATGTCAAGCAGTATATTGCACTTTCATGGCGAACCTCTCCTGGAGCCTGGCCTCGAGGCCATTTCGGCCAATGAAGAGAAAAATCCGTTTTTGGTAGGTCTTGGTGAACGCGTCAGGGCTTTGCGCAGCAAACGGGGTATGGCCCGCAAGGCCTTGGCTCTCGCCGCAGGCGTATCCGAGCGGCATCTCGCAAATCTTGAATATGGTACTGGCAATGCGTCCATTCTCGTATTGTTGCAGGTGGCGAAAGCTTTGAAATGTACGCTTGGGGAGTTGACAGACGACGGAGCCGCCGATTCGCCGGAAGCTCGTCTCATTCAAGAAATTTTGGCCGGTAAGGACGAAGCTGCTCTGCGCCGCTTAAGGCTGGCGATGTCGGAGGCTCTTAGTGCTGAGCAGGTGAGTCAGCCGAGGAGCAAACGTATTGCCTTGGTCGGGTTACGTGGTGCAGGTAAGTCCACACTTGGAAGAATGATCGCGGAAGATCTAGGATTTCCCTTCGTGGAGCTGAGTCGGGAAATCGAAAAACTTGCCGGCGGTACGATTGGCGAAATCCAGGCGCTGTACGGTGTGAGTGGCTATAAACGCTATGAAAAACGGGCTATGGACGAGGTCTTGCAGCGCCATTCTGAAGTGGTGATAGCGACCCCGGGGGGGGTTGTTAGCGATACAGCAAGTTTTAATCTCATGTTGTCGAAATGTACTACGGTGTGGCTCGAGGCGAGCCCGGAAGATCATATGAATCGTGTAATCGCCCAGGGAGATATGCGACCGATGGCCTCAAGTAAGGAGGCCATGGAAGATTTGAAGGCCATCCTCGCGGGCCGTTCGGCCTACTATTCGAAGGCCAATCTACGCTTAAACACCAGCCACCAAGATTTGGATGCCAGCTTTCTCGGCTTGCGCGCTTTGATAAGAAACGCCCTCGAAATTCCAATCGGGGATTAATCATAAAAAAATCAAGGTATTGCAGAATAATGCTTGCAACAAAATCGGATTGTGCAGTATTATGCGAAATTGATTAATATTGCACGCAGTTTACTGCTCATTCAGCTCAGGAGAAATTCAATGAATCCAACGGCTTTGCCTCTCGGCTCCGTCGACTACAGAACGGACCCATCCCAATATAAACATTGGAAATTGAGTTTCGACGGGCCGGTTGCAACCCTTGCGGCTGATTTTGACGAAAATGCGGGGATCCGCCCCGGCTACAAACTCAAGCTGAATAGTTACGATCTTGGCGTTGACATTGAGTTAAATGATGCGCTCAATCGCGTGCGGTTTGAGCATCCCGAGGTGCGCACGCTGGTGATCACAAGTCTCAAAGAAAAAGTATTTTGCTCTGGCGCCAATATTTTTATGCTCGGCGTAAGTAGTCACGCCTGGAAAGTGAATTTCTGCAAGTTCACCAATGAGACTCGCAATGGTCTTGAGGACTCCTCCAAGCATAGTGGTTTGAAGTTCCTGGCTGCCGTCAACGGGGCTTGTGCGGGCGGCGGTTACGAGTTGGCTTTAGCCTGTGATGAAATTGTTTTGGTGGATGACCGCTCAAGTGCGGTGAGCTTGCCCGAAGTGCCCCTACTCGGTGTTTTGCCCGGTACGGGAGGTCTGACCCGGGTGACCGACAAACGCCATGTTCGCCACGATCTCGCCGATATTTTTTGCACAACCACCGAGGGCGTGCGTGGTCAAAAGGCCAAAGATTGGCGTTTAGTGGATGAAATCGCCAAGCCTGCCGTGTTTGCTCAAACAGTCCGTGAGCGCGCTTTAGCCTTGGCGGAAAAGAGTGACCGACCCGCCCAAGGCAAGGGTGTTTTATTAAGCCCGGTACAGCGTACTGTGGAAGCCAATGCCTACCTTTATCCGAACGTCAGCGTCACGATTGATCGTGACAAGCGCACGGCCAGCTTCGTAGTGAAAGGCCCAACCGGCCCGCAACCCGCGGACCTTGCGGGCATTGAGGCGGCCGGTGCGGCCTGGTATCCCTTGGCTTTGGCTCGAGAGCTGGAGGACGCGATCCTTAACATGCGTACTAATGAGCTCGATACCGGTGTTTGGTTAATCCGAACGGTGGGTGACTCGGCCGCCGTTTTGGCCATGGACGCCGTCCTCATGGCTCACCAAAATCACTGGCTGGTGCGCGAGACGATTGGTCTATTGCGCCGAACCTTGAGTCGCTTTGATGTGTCCTCACGGAGTCTTTTTGCGCTGATTGAAGAGGGCTCCTGCTTTGCGGGTACCTTCCTGGAACTTGCCTTGACCTGTGACCGCATTTATCACCTGGCCTTGCCCGATGATGGCGACAGGGCACCCACCATTACGGTGGGAGAAACCAATTTTGGTCTTTACCCCATGGTGACCGAGCAGAGCCGACTGGGGCGACGTTTTTATGACGAGCAACCCGCGCTCGAGGCCGTGCGCGCCAAGGCGGGTCAAGCGCTCGACGCCGACGCCGCCTTTGCGGTCGGCCTAGTGACCAGTAACCCGGACGATATCGACTGGGCAGATGAAACGCGCATCGCCATTGAAGAGCGTGTGGCCATGTCGCCGGATGCGCTCACGGGCATGGAGGCGAACCTGCGATTCAACGGCCCGGAGAATATGTTTACGCGAGTCTTTGGTCGGCTCACGGCTTGGCAGAACTGGATTTTCCAGCGCCCTAATGCCGTCGGTGAAAAAGGCGCGCTAAAAGTTTATGGCAAAGGCGAAAAAGTGGCCTTTGATTGGAACCGAGTTTAGAAGATAGAAGGAACAAGATTATGAGCGGCATTAATTACAGCGAAAAAATTCCCAATAACGTTAACCTCAGCGAAGATCGCACCTTGCAACGTGCGCTTGAGCAGTGGCAGCCCAATTATGTAAGCTGGTGGAACGACATGGGCCCGGAAGGCAGTCAAGATTTTGATGTCTACCTGCGTACTGCCACGAGCGTCGATGCTCAGGGCTGGGCCCAGTTCGGGCATGTCAAGATGCCCGATTACCGCTGGGGTATTTTTATGAACCCCGCGATTGCTGATCGCAAGATTCATTTTGGCGATCAAATGGGTAAAGAGGTTTGGCAAGACGTTCCTGGTGAGCATCGTGCCAATTTGCGTCGCATTATTGTGACCCAGGGCGATACCGAGCCCGCGTCGGTGGAGCAACAACGTCAGCTCGGCTTAACGGCGCCGAGTCAGTACGACCTGCGTAATCTTTTCCAGATTAACGTCGAAGAAGGCCGCCACTTGTGGGCAATGGTTTATCTATTGCATAAGCATTTTGGACGCGATGGCCGTGAGGAAGGCGAGGCCTTGCTTGAACGTCGTAGTGGTCAGGAGGACAATCCACGTATCCTTCAAGCTTTCAATGAAGCTACGCCCGATTGGCTGGCTTTCTTCATGTTTACCTACTTTACGGATCGCGACGGCAAATTCCAACTTTGCGCGCTGGCCGAGAGTAGCTTTGATCCCCTGGCCCGCACCACCAAGTTCATGCTGACCGAAGAGGCCCATCACATGTTCGTCGGTGAGAGCGGCGTGTCACGGGTGATTCAACGCACCTGCGCGGCCATGAACGAAATGAAGACCGATGATGTGGGCAAGCTTCGCGCCGCCGGGGTGATCGATCTGCCGACCTTGCAGCGCTACCTGAACTTCCACTTCTCGGTCACGATTGATTTGTTTGGCGCTGATGAGTCGAGCAATGCGGCCACTTTCTATAGCACCGGTATCAAAGGCCGCTACGAGGAAACCAAGCGTAATGATGATCACATCCTGAAAGGTGCAACCTATAAAGTTTTGCATGTGCAAGGCGGGCAGTTGCTTGAGAAAGAAGTCCCGATGCTTAATGCTCTCAATGAAGTCTTGCGTGACGATTTCATCAAGGACAGTGTTTCCGGCGTGGAGCGTTGGAATAAGGTCATTGAGAAGGCCGGACTGCCGCATCGCCTTAAAACGCCTCATAAAGCCTTCCACCGCAACATCGGTGCGCTCGCTGGTGTTAAAGTTTCGCCTGATGGTCGAGTGGTCACCGAGACGGAATGGCAGGCCAAGCACAACGATTGGCTACCCAGCAATGAAGACCGCGCTTTCGTCGCATCGCTGATGGGTCGAGTGGTCGAACCTGGCAAGTTTGCCAATTGGATCGCCCCGCCAGCGATGGGCATTAATCGCCAACCCGCCGATTTTGAGTATGTTCGTTTTAACTGAGTTTGGAGGCTGGTCGCTTATGGGGAGTTTAAATCGTGGAAGTCTCTGAAGCCAAGGTGATCAAACAGCACCTCATCGATCCCGAGATTTGTATTCGTTGTAACACCTGCGAGGCAATCTGCCCCGTAGGTGCTATCACCCATGACTCCAACAACTACGTGGTGGATGCGCAGATCTGTAATCTGTGTATGGCCTGTGTGCCCCCTTGCCCGACCGGCTCGATCGATAACTGGCGGTCTATGCCTCGGGTGAAAGCGTATAGCACCGAAGAACAACTCACTTGGTCAGAGTTGCCGGTCGAGTGGAGTCAGGAAGAATTGGCAGCTGAAGTCGGCGCTGCCTCGACTGCGGCCGAGATCGCGGCGAATGGTCCCCTCGAAGTTAGCCTCGGCACGAGCGCGGCCGCCCTGGACATGGGGGCTACGTTTGGGGTTCAAGCGGCAGGAGCCTTGACGCAAGTGGCGGGCTCTACTTTGGCGCCTTGGTCGGCGGCGCATCCCTACACGAACCTTTACGGACCCAAAGCCGCAGAGAGGTTTGTCATTGCGACAGTCACTGGTAACGTACGAGTAACCGAGGTGGGTAAAGAGTACGACACGCATCATGTGGTCTTGGACTTTGGCGCCATGCCCTTGCCTATTTTGGAAGGGCAGTCCATCGGTATTGTCGCACCGGGTCAGGACAGTAAGGGGCGTAGCCATCATGCTCGGCAATATTCAATTGCCAGCCCACGTAACGGCGAGAGGGCTGGTTATAACAACCTATCCTTGACAATTAAGAGGGTACTAGAAGATCACCAAGGCAATCCCGTGCGCGGCGTGGCCTCCAACTACATGTGCGACTTGAAGGTCGGCGACTCGGTGCAAGTCATTGGTCCTTTCGGGGCGAGTTTCTTGATGCCTAACCATCCGAAATCGAACATCGTCATGATATGCACGGGTACGGGCTCGGCACCGATGCGTGCCATGACGGAATGGCGACGTCGCTTGCGCCACAGTGGCAAATTTGAGGGCGGCAAGCTCATGCTTTTTTTTGGCGCGAGAACCAAGGAGGAGCTGCCTTATTTCGGTCCACTGCAAAGCCTGCCTAAAGACTTTATCGACATCAACTTTGCATTTTCGCGTGAGGTCGGGAAGACCAAGCGCTATGTGCAAGATTTGATGCGTGAACGATCGCCCGACCTGGCCGCGCATATGAGCGACTCCAATACCTACTTTTATGTTTGTGGTTTGAAGGCTATGGAAGAGGGCGTACTACTGGCGATGCGCGACATTGCCCAACAGGCGGGACTGTCGTGGGAAGGCTTGTCGGCCGCTTTGAAACGTGAAGGCCGCTTGCACCTCGAAACTTATTAGTCTAGAGGTCGTGCAGATATTGATAAGGATTGGCGATGAACGCAAATACCATGAGTGCAGTAACTCCCGCAATCCAGGCTGAGCGTGAGGCCTTCTATGGTCGGGCCGATACCCAAAATCTGGCACCGCTATGGACCCGACTGCGCTCACTCGTGCCCGAGGCTCCAACACCGGTGGGCGTGCCGCACCGCTGGGCGTACTCAGAGGTGCGGCCCTACGTTCTTGAGTCGGCGCTGCACATCAGTGCTCAAGAAGCCGAGCGTCGCGTCCTGATTCTGGAAAATCCCGGCCTCAAAGGCAGCTCCCAGATCACCAACTCGCTTTATGCGGGTCTGCAGTTAATCATGCCAGGCGAAGTGGCGCCCGCGCATCGTCACACCCAAAGCGCGCTGCGTTTCATTGTTGAAGGTAGCGGAGCCTTCACAACGGTAGATGGTGAAAAGACCACCATGCGGCCCGGTGACTTCGTGATTACGCCTTCCTGGACTTGGCATCACCATGGCCATGACGCTAGCGGCCCGATGGTCTGGTTAGATGGTCTGGATATTCCTCTCGTGGCTTTCTTCAATAGCACCTTTCGTGAAGATCATCATCAGGCAGAAGCCGAGATTACGCGACCCGAGGGGGATTCCCTGTGGCGCTTTGGCAGTGGCCTGCTTCCAGTGGGTTATGCCAATGCAACCGCGAACTCGCCCGTATTTAACTATCCTTACGAGCGCACTCGGGAGGCCTTGTACAGCATGACGAAGGCTGGTGCTCCTGATCGCCATACGGGCTATCTGATGCGCTACGTCAACCCGACCGATGGCGGTTGGGCCATGCCGACCATGGCGACCATGATTCGCCTCGTCCCGAAGAGCTTTCGGAGCGCGCCTTACCGCTCCAGCGACAGTACGATCTTTATCGTGGTCGAGGGCGAGGGTGAGATCGATGTGGCCGGGCAAAAAATGCTTCTCATCCCCCATGACGTGGTGGTGGTGCCTGGTTGGATGCCCTATACCTTTAACGCCCGTGAGGACTTGGTACTATTCTCATATTCGGATCGCGTGGCTCAGGAAAAGCTCGGTTTCTTCAGAGAGCAGCGCTTGTAAAATAGGGCCAGGTGATCCTCAAAAGACCTTGAACACTGAGGAGACCGCATGAATGGCCTAATGATGCAGCAACCGCTGCTGATTTCTTCCCTACTCACCCACGCCGAGTGTAATCATGGCGATCAGGTGATCGTATCGCGCCGCGTTGAGGGCGATATTCACCGCATGAACTACGCGCAGCTTGCGGCTCGCTCCCGGCGTGTGGCCAATGTGCTGGCTAAACTGGGCATCAAGCCAGGAGAGCGTGTTGGTACGATGGCTTGGAACACGCATCGCCATATGGAGCTGTATTACGGTGCTTCTGGGTCGGGTGCCATCCTGCACACGTTCAACCCTCGCCTGCATCCCGATCAGGTGGTATACATCTCCGATCATGCCGAAGACCAGGTTTTGTTTTTCGACCTGACCTTCCTGCCTGTGGTGGAGGCCGTCGCCGCACGCGTTAAAACGATCAAGCACTTTGTGGCGATGACAGATAGCGCTCATATGCCCAAAGACTGTAAAGTCACGGGCTTGCTTTGCTACGAAGATCTGCTGAACGCGGCCTCTGATCAATATGAATGGCCGCAGTTTGATGAGAACGCGGCGTCCTCACTGTGTTACACCTCCGGTACCACAGGCAACCCTAAGGGGGTGTTGTACAGCCATCGCTCGACCGTCCTACATACCTATGCAGGCGCCTTGCCCGATGTTTTGAACTGTTCTTCGGCGGACACGATTTTGCCCGTGGTACCGATGTTCCATGTCAATGCCTGGGGCCTGCCCTACATTGCTTGCATGGTCGGCGCAAAGCTGGTCTTTCCAGGACCAGGCCTAGACGGTAAGTCGCTCTATGAGTTATTCGAGACCGAAGGTGTCACGTTCTCCGCGGGCGTGCCGACCGTTTGGCAAGGTTTGCTGGCCTACACCGATAGCAACAATCTCAAGTTTTCCACCATGAACCGCACCGTGATCGGCGGCTCGGCTTGCCCGCCCGCGATGATCAAAAAGTTTGATGAGCAATACGGCGTGCGAGTCATCCAAGGTTGGGGGATGACAGAAATGAGTCCCTTGGGCACGGTCAGCACCTTCAAAGCCAAGCATTTGAATTTGCCGCGCGAAGAAAGGCAAGCTATCCAAGCCACCCAGGGTCGATTGGTGTTCGGTGTTGAAATGAAAATTATTGACCCCGAAGGCACAACTTTGCCCTGGGATGGACAGGCCTCGGGCGATCTTCTCGTGCGCGGCCCTTGGATCATCGATAAGTATTTCAAGAGCGAAGGAGGCAACCCTTTGGTCGATGGCTGGTTTCCGACCGGTGATGTGGCCAAGATCACACCCGATGGCTATATGCAGATTACAGATCGGAGCAAAGACGTTATTAAGTCGGGCGGAGAATGGATCGGCTCCATTGATCTGGAAAATATCGCGATGGCCCATCCCTCGGTGGCCATGGCGGCATGTATTGCGGTAGCCCATCCTAAATGGGACGAACGACCCATGCTGGTGGTCGTCAAAAAGCCTGGAGCCGAGCTGAGTCGCGACGCTTTGTTGGCGTTTTTTGAAGGCAAAATTGCCAAATGGTGGACGCCTGACGACGTGGTTTTCGTGGACGCGATCCCGTTAGGGGCGACCGGCAAGATGCTCAAGAATCGCTTAAGAGAGCAGTTTAAGGACCATAAGCTTCCGAGCGCGTAAGTCAGCGTTCTTTAGCAAAAAATGAGAGCCAGCCAGGCGGGATCTTCGAGTGGATTGAGCGCCAGAAAGTGGTTCAATCGGAAGGTCCAGAGCTGGGTACTTGAAAAAAAGCCAGAAAAAGTCATAGAAACTATTGAGCCATAACAACTCAACAGTATCTTAGGAGTTCAAAGTTAAACCCGTGCTAAAAGTCTCGTCGCAAGGGTTTAACTGGGCTACTGGGTAGCTTACTTGACCGTGTCGAAGACTGCTTTCGCCTGGGCATGGCAGAACGGTGGCTCATACGAGCCATGGTAATTGCCATAGTAGGTGGCGAAGGCTGCGCTGGTTGGGTCGGTCGGTGCCTTGCCGGCGACTCCATAGGTGGCTTGAACAAAAGGGTCCACATCTATCGAAGTGACGTTGGTCAGACCCCGTGCGGTGAAATCCGCCTGGGCGACTTGCTGCTGCAAAACCGGTGGCACGGTTGGATCTCCGGCGCCTCCGCACAACAAGGTTTTTGCTTTGGGGCTCCAGCCCAGCAAGTCGTTTTTCTTGGCCGCCAGATACAAGGCATTGTTGTTATTGGTCTGAGTGTCGGTCAGGAATGCCGCTTGAAACACTGCGTCGCGAGCCTGGATGGGTGTTTCACCGGCAGCACCAGGTAACTTGTTGGTCGTAACCAAGGTGGTGTAGGTCAAAGTAGGACTCGGCAGCAGGGTTTCAATGTATTCCGAATACGGGGCTTTGAAGGCCTGCGTCACCGGGCTGTAAATGCCGCCATAGATTTTTTGCCAGGAAGTGACCAAGTAGGGCACGAAGAACTGCACCCCGGCGATTACAGCAGGGCTCTTGATAGAACCTGACAAGTTGTACGGGCCTGCTAAATGAGCGCCCGCAGCGACCACAATTTCGTTTGGAATGTCACGTTCGATGGCGCGATGAGCCGCCATTGACGAATGACCGCCTTGAGAGTACCCGGTCAACATGACTTTTCCCGATAAGGTCAAGCCCACGCCTGCCGCAGCGCGGCGGGCTGCGCGGATCGAATCGATCACAGAACTGGCCTCGGAATCGGCATGCAAGTAGGGATGGTAGGCGTAGGTCGATTTGGCAAAACCCAGGTAGTCGGTAGCGACCACTGCATAACCTTGCGCAGCATAGACCGCAGCTAACAGGAAGGTCTCACCATCGGCAGGGTTGGCTAGGGTGCGAGGTTTTTGTACGTCCGTGCCCTTGGCATAGGCCACTAAGGGGGCGGCGGTAGTACAGGTGCCGCTCGGAGAAAGGAGCACACCGGAGGCGTTGGCTTCCTCCCCATTGACGCCGGAGGTCGAATAAAACAGAGAGACAACCTTGACGTCGCATTTCGCTTTGCCACTTAGGGCTTGCAGACCAGAGGACGCTGTCGCCGCGTCAATCTGCGCCACCGTAAGAGTGGTGATGGTTGCTGGGTTTTCAAGCAAGGTGCCGCGCGGTAAGGCTGAATCGCCGCATGCCGCTAATAAGGTGGCCGCTGCAGGCAAGGCCAACAGATTTAGGTTTCGAATATTCAATGAAGTCTCCTCTGGGGTTTAAGGTTCTCGTTCCGCTGGCGCAGACTCGTTGGTCCGTGACCTAGCCAGACTTTTTCGAGCAGCCGCTCTAGCGAACGACCAGTGCCCGAGCAAGTGGTTTTGATTGTACGCTCAGAAGTGGTGCACTAGTCTGTCAGCGATATCGCCGTGGTGCTTGTCTTTGATTGGGCGGCTCTCGCCTCGTCAGTTACGATAGCGTTACTTTTACTAGACTGGCATTTGCCTAATATAGCTATGACGCTCTCTACCTTTTTAGTCGCCGGTGTGCCGGTATCACCGGCGCATTTTATCAACGGTCGACGTGTTGCCTCGGCACAGTCATTTTCCTTATTTTCCCCGATTGACCAGCGCGCTTTAGGCGATGTTGCGGAAGGTGAGCCAGAGCACTGCGAGTTAGCCGTACAAGCCGCATCGAAGGCCTTTCCCGCCTGGGCCGCTTTGAGCGCTGCAGAACGTAAACTCTACCTCGATCGCTTCGCTGATGAAATTGGCAAACGGGCGGAGGCGCTGTGCTTGCTAGAGAGTAACGATGCAGGCGTTCTGCTGTCGCGTATGCGTCATGGCATTGTGCCGCGCGCCATGCTCAATATCCGTTATTTCGCCGAGCATGCCCTGACCTTGCAAGATCGGCCCATCCATACGGAGCAAGCCGAGCATCGAGTGCGTCATGATCCGGCTGGTGTGGTGTTGATCATCACGCCCTGGAATGCGCCCCTCATGTTGACCACTTGGAAGCTGGGGCCGGCACTGGCTGCGGGCAATACAGTGATTGTGAAACCTCCTGAGTGGGCGCCGCTCACTTGCTCCATTCTTGCCGACTGCGCCGAGGCGGCAGGTTTGCCCGCCGGGGTTTTGAATATTGTGCAGGGCAGCGGCGCGACGACCGGGGCGCGCTTGGTGAGTGATCCGCGCTTGGCGCGAATTTCGTTTACCGGCTCGGTGCCCACGGCCAGGTTGATTGCCCAAGCCGCAGGTGCAAACCTGACGCCTTGTAGCCTCGAACTGGGTGGCAAGAGCCCCTTCATTGTGTTGGCGGATGCAGATTTGGATAACGCTGCGGCGACTGGTGCTCTGATGTATCGCAATGCCGGTCAAGTGTGCCTGGCAGGGACGAGATTTCTCGTGCATCACAGGGTTCGCGATTCGTTTCTTGAGATCATGCGGGGCTACGTCGAAAAGCTCAAGGTTGGCGATCCGCGCGAAGAAGGCACCGAAGTCGGACCGATCATTCATCCCCGCCAATTAGAGCGCGTTAATGGCTTCGTGGAGCGCGCCATTGCTGCCGGAGCCAAGTTGGAATGGGGTGGCAAGGTGCATGCTTTTGGCGCACAATACTTTCAACCCACCATGTTGAGCGAGGTCGCTCAGCATTCCGAAATTGTCCAAAGCGAAGTGTTCGGCCCAGTGCTCACGATCCAAAGTTTTGAGACGGATGAGGAAGCCATCGCCTTGGCTAATGGCACGGATTACGGCCTCGGTGGGGTCTGCTACGGCGAAGTCGCGCACGCGAGCGCCGTGGCTGAACAGGTGCGGACCGGATTTATTTGGGTCAATAGCTTTGGCATTCGCGACTTGGCCGCTCCTTTTGGCGGCATCAAGCGCAGCGGCATTGGCCGAGAAGGGGGCGACTGGAGCTTCGAGTTCTTTTGCGATGTGAAGGACGTAGTAGTCCCCAAGAAACCTTTCAAGGCAAGTTTTAGCCACCGTTAGTTGTCGCTTAGATTCTGCTTATCGCCTTGGACCCTCAATATTCAAGCTGAGATTGTTTAAACTAGGAGAGTTATTTGTGACTCACCCGTCCAGCGCACGTTAAAGAACTAAGGAAAACTCTCATGGGCCAGATCGTTGGCGCAGCCATCGTTTCACACCATCCTGGACTAATGCAATGCGAAGAGTTTCGTGTGCTGCAAGGTGCTGGAGCCGATTCTGATTTGATCGCAGGCTATGCGAGAGTTCGCCAAAAAATATTGGCTGCCAATCCCGATGTAGTCATGATCTTCGACACCCATTGGTTTACCACGGGCTATCACTTGATTGATGGTGGTGCCCATTATCAAGGCACCTATCTGTCTGAGGAAATGCCCTGGTACTTGTACGGTGTGCCCTATGATTATCACGGTCATCCCGAACTGGCGCTCGCCATTGAAGACGTCGCTCGAGAAAAGAAAGTTCAAACTAAAGCGGTCTGTAACCCGGCCTTGCCGCGTCACTATCCAAGTATCAATGTCATCAAGCAATTGCGCTTGGAGAGCACGCCTATCGTCTCGGTCAGTTCTTGTCAGAATTGCCAGCCCAAGCATTTTTTGGAATCCGGTGAGGTGATTGCTGAGGCGATACGGCGTAGCAACTTACGGGTGGTCTTGCTGGCTTCCGGCGCCTTGAGTCACAAGTTCAATGAAATCGATTGGCGACCGACACACCTACGCATTTTCCATGAGACCAACGTTTCTCGACCCGAGAATGTCGTGAGCGATAAGCAGGCCATTGAGTTGATGAAGGCTGGCCGGCATGACGCGATTTTGGAAAACTGGGATCGCGACTATCGCAAGCTCCCCTGGGAGGCTTTTGGCGCGCATTACTTACAAATGATTGGCGCTCTGGGTGGTGCCAATTGCCAGGCGAAGGGTGCGCCCTTGTCGGACTATGAGAACGCTCGTGGCACCGGCAATGTTCATGTTTGGTTTGATCTTTAGGCATTGTCGAGGCTGTCATGAATTTTGAGTTTCCGTATCAAGAATTGCCTGCGATATTGCGTGGACCTAGAGTGGAGCGGCGCCGGGTTTTAATCGGCGCAAGCGCGTACTGGGGTACGGTTATAGAGGGCGGTACATCGGCTGGGCAGTTGCGTTTAGATGACGGTCGGGTGGTTGACCCAAGTGCTTTGCCCCATTTGCCACCTGTGGAGCCCAGCAAAATCATCGCGGCTCATATTTCTTTCGTGTCGAGAAGTATGGAGACCCGCAATCTTCCTCGGCCCACGCCGACCCCGACCTATTTCACCAAGCCACCATCGTCCTTGAATGGGCACGGTGGGCAAATCCTCAAGCCTGCGGATTGCCTGTACCTTAATTACGAAAGCGAGTATGCGGTGGTGATCGGCAAGACCTGCCGCAATGTTCTCCCCGACGAAGCCTGGGATTACATCGGAGGCTTTTGTCCCGCGCTCGACATGGGTTTGCAAAATTTCCGTGACACCGACCAAGGGTCCATGTTGAGGGTAAAAGGCGCGGATACTTTGCTGCCGATTGGTCCTGGCATCGTGACCGGTGTCAATATCTTCGAACAAACTTTGCGGACTTATCGTAACGGCTTGGTGGTGCAAGAAGCTCACATTGGTGACGAAGCGATCTGGGGTCCGCATTACGTCATCGCAGATATCGCGCGGCACATTACTCTTTTACCAGGCGATGTCATTTTGATGGGCACACCTTGCCATTCGCGCTCGGTCGACCCGGGCGATCTCATCGAATGCGAAATTACAGGTCTGGGTCGCTTGTCTGGCATGGTCACCGCGATCGATGCGCCTCGGGCCGCAGCGCTCGGTGTCGGGCATCAACCAAACGATAGCCCCGAGGTCAGGCGGGTCGCCTTTGGTTTTGATGAGCGCGTGCCCGAGCGATTTAAAGAGAATTACCGTCGCGCTACGGCGATGAAAAGCAAATAATCGGAGAAATGAGTGAAGGAAGTTTGATGAAGGTTTGTATCGTAGGCGCCGGAGCAATTGGTGGCTTCATCGGTACTCGACTCGCAGTTGCCGGAGAGGCCCAAATAAGTGCAATCGCGCGCGGCGCGACGCTTCAAGCTTTAAAACGCTATGGGTGGCGACTCGATACAGTCGATGCCTCTGGCGCATCACAGCAATTGCGTGCGCCAGCCCTCGCCAGCGACACGGCGAGCGAGCTTGGCGTTCAAGATCTTGTGGTGATTGCCGTCAAGGGTCCGGCTTTGTCTGGCTTGGCTCAGACCTTGTCTCCCTTGCTGGGCACAGACACCTTGGTGGTACCTGCCATGAATGGTGTACCTTGGTGGTTTTGTAAAGGCCTTCCCGGTTTTGGTGACGCGGCCCTGCAAAGTGTTGACCCCAGTGGTCTTATCGCGCAAGCCATACCATTTGAGCAAGTGATTGGATGCGTGGTGCATACCAGTACATCGACCTCAGAGCCTGGCCTGGTGCAGCACAAATTCGGCAAAGGTCTCATCTTGGGCGAACCCTCGGGTGGCCAGAGTTCCAGGGTTCAGGCAATCGTTGACCTCCTAGCTCGCGCCGGCTTTGATGCTTCGCAATCTGTGAATGTGCGCTACGACATTTGGTACAAGCTCTGGGGCAACCTCACCATGAATCCGGTCTCTGCGATGACCGGAGCGACGATTGAGCATATCCTTTCCGACCCTTTAGTTAGAGAGTTTTGCTCGTCTGCAATGCGCGAGGCCGCGGAGATCGGCGAGCGCATCGGTTGCTCAGTGACCCAGTCGCCGGAGGATCGTCATGCGGTCACCGCCAAACTGGGTGCATTCAAAACCTCCATGCTGCAGGATGCAGAAGCTGGTCGTCCCTTAGAGCTCGACGCGATTGTCGGGGCGGTGCGCGAAATCGGGCAGCGCTTGGGGCAACCTACGCCCAATGTCAACGCACTCCTTGGCCTCACCCGCCTATTCGCGCGCACCAGTGGTCTTTATCCCTTAGACCCTAAAAAACCGGGTTCCTGGTAAAGATATCGCAGCATGTTTGATTGCACTGTAGAGCACTGTTGAGACAGGTAAATGACGTACGGCGAGCCATAGTTATTGGCGCTGGACCTGCTGGCTTGATGGCCGCTGAGACGCTTTCCTTGGCTGGCATCGGCGTTGATGTTTTTGACGCCATGCCCTCGGTAGGCCGAAAATTTCTTTTGGCGGGACGAGGCGGTTTGAATTTGACGCATGCCGAAGACGCCGAAGTCTTTGTGACTCGCTATCAGGAGCGTCGCGTCGAGGTGGGCAAACTATTGCAGACCTTTGATCCGAGTCAGCTTCGTGCCTGGGTTCATGGCCTCGGTATTGAGACCTTCGTCGGAACCTCCCAAAGAGTGTTCCCTAAAGAAATGAAGGCGGCGCCATTGCTGCGCGCATGGTTGCATCGCCTTCATAATTGCGGCGTGCAGTTTAAGGTGAGGCATCGCTGGGTAGGCTGGGATGAAAGCGGAGCGCTTTGTTTCGAAACGCCCTTGGCCGAGCGTCCATTAGTGCGCGCGACGGCTGATGTATGTATCTTGGCGCTAGGTGGATCCAGTTGGCCGAGGCTTGGCTCCGACGGTGCTTGGGTGCCTAGGCTCAAGGAAAAAGGGGTAGACCTGAGCGCTTTGCGTCCCTCGAACTGCGGCTTCAATGTGGCCGAAGGGTGGAGCGAGCATTTACGAACTCGCTTCGCGGGTCAACCAATTAAACCGGTCACTTTGAATTTCACGGATTCACAAGGTCAAGCGTTCTCGCGACAGGGTGAGTTCGTGGTAACGGATACCGGTATCGAGGGCAGCTTAATCTACGCGGTTTCGGCCCTGTTGCGAGACGAAATTGAGCGAAGCGGGCAAGCTCAGTTCTCGCTTGATCTGCTGCCTGACAAGTCGCTTGTCCAGATAGAGCGAGCGATGACTGCGCCGCGCGGTTCACGTTCGCTTTCTAATCATCTCCGCACAAAGCTTGGCTTACAGGGACTGAAGGTGGCCTTGCTCTATGAGTTGCTCGACAAGGCCGTACTCAACGAGCCGCTTGCCCTGGCTGGAGCACTGAAATCTCTACCACTCACGGTGGTATCTACGCGGCCGATTGATGAGGCCATTAGCAGCGCGGGTGGCGTGAAATTCGAGGCGATGGACGAGCGCTTAATGTTGTCCGCACTGCCTGGGGTGTTCTGCGCAGGGGAGATGTTGGACTGGGAGGCGCCCACCGGCGGATACCTTTTGAGTGCCTGCTTCGCAAGCGGGCGAGCAGCGGGCCAGGGCGCGTTGCACTGGCTTAAACGATAAGAAGTTACGGTGACAGCGCCAGCGGCGCAATGCTACGCGTTAGACTTGAGCTTGGTTCTAACCATCGCGATATGCGATCTTAGGTGATAAACCTCATCGGCATGAGAGAGCGGAACGTTCAAGTTATTCACCTTGTCCTCGATCTCGTCGAGGCGCTCGAACATGTCTTGATTAAGCCTAGTGCTTCTTTCCGCTTGGGGCACTTGAGTTTGTTTTTCAACATCGCGCAACTGACCATACCAACGGTAAATTCTGGAGCGAATTCTCCAGGTGTAGATGGGTGGCAAAATTCTTGAGAGGGGTATGAGCAAGGCGCCGAGCGAGAGCAGCACAATCCACATGCGCTCGACAAAGTTCGCCAGCCAGAAAGGTAAGTAACGCTGCAAGAAGGGCGGCCCCGATTGGTAATAGCGCGCGGCTTCTTTCGATATCGGTAATTCGGTATCGACCAGGGAAGGAAATTTTCGTTCGTCGGCAAACCAGCTTGCCTCGGTGTGAATGGAGTGTGCCGCCTGAATTAAAAGATCCACAGTTGCAGGATGAGCGTGGTCGTTATGAACCAAGGTTGCAGTAGGAGCCACCATAGGTACGTCTTGCGGCGGCAGATCGGCGGCAACATCGACCATCCCTCGCGGCAAGGCGACGGCCGCAAGATTGGGTAGCTTTCTGGAATAGGCCAGGGCTTGCGGGAAAGACAAGAGCTTGATCCCAGGAGTTCGCAATAACATTTGAACCATTTGTGACTCTGGCGCGCTCACCATCACCAAGGCATCAATCTGACCATCAAGCAAGCCAATCACCGCCTGAGTCGTATCGCTTTGGGAGGCCTTAATGTCTAAACGGCTCAGACCGTTCTCACGCATCAAGGCTTCTGTAATCTTGGCCGAGCCGTTACCCAGCGCGCCAAGTTCGACTTTTAGGCCTTTCAAATCGCCGAGGGTCTTAAGGGCGACGGCCTCGCGATAGAACAACCAGACTGGCTCAAAGAACAAACTGCCGATGGAGGTTAAGGATTCTGTTTTGAGATCTTCGCCGATGGTCGTGCCGCTGCGCATAAAAGCAATGTCCACCTTCGCCGCAGGGTCGAGCAATAGGGCGAGGTTTTCTCGCGAGCCTTGTGTAATTCGTAAATTGACCTTGATATTTTGCTTGGCTAACATCTCTTGATAGCGCTTGGCTAACGCATAGTAGTCGCCATTTTCCGGGCCGGTCGCGATGGTGATTTGTTGAGGAGGTGCGGGATTGATGAACCAAAACGCCCCGCCTAACAATATCAAGCAAAGTAGGACAAATGGACCCGCCGTGATGGCAAGGTCTCGGATAGATAAAAGCTTTCGCATCAATTGTTCGCTCATCAGACAAAGTGTACCGGCTTAGGTGGAAAGGGTTTTTTCGAAGCTTGCGAGAAATATCACAGTTTCGGCTGTCGGATTCCCCCTACTTTTTTAGTCTGGGGCTTGGGTTCCGGCGTACTCACGGCTATAATGCGCGCTGTTCGAGGAGCGTTGCGACAATTTCTCTTGTGAGATTGCCAGGCTCGAACTTTAAAAAACGGCGCTCTTTATGTTCTCGTCCAACGACATAAGGAGCTACAAAATGTCAGCCGTTCTAAAAACTGCACAATCAAACGATTACCACGTTGCAGACCTCGCCTTGGCCGCTTTCGGCCGCAAAGAAATTACCATTGCCGAAACCGAAATGCCCGGTTTAATGGCCATTCGCGAAGAATTCAAAATGAGCCAGCCCCTTAAAGGCGCGCGCATCACCGGTTCTTTGCACATGACTATTCAAACCGCGGTGTTGAT
>JANOPA010000056.1:0-97108 GCA_031421635.1 Betaproteobacteria bacterium
GGGAGGCAAGCGGCAAACAGAAGCTTTGCACCAACTCACAAGGCTTTCGCCTGCATGCGGCGGTGCGCTGTGGTGCTGGGCAGAGGAAGACCCTGGAGCGGCTTTGTCGCTATATCACTAGGCCAGCGCTAGCCAATGACCGAGTGCAGGTCAATGCCGCGGGCCAAGTTGAGCTAAAACTCAAGACCCCGTGGCGAGACGGCACAACGCATCAGGTAATGTCCACGGCGTGCTGGCCCCGAATGCGAAGCTGCGCGCCAAGGTGGTGCCCCATCCGCCTGATGAGCCTGCTCAGAAAGAGCCATCGCAGGAGGACGGCGAGGCAGCTCTCGGCCGACCGATGCACCTGGGTTGGGCGAAGCTCCTGAAGCGAGTCTTTAGCTACGACATAACTTGCAAGCAAGTTAGTCTGCGCTGAAACTTCGTTTTAACCTCGATCTGGAGCACTGCCCGAACTGCGGTGGTGAGCTGAAGGTGATTGCGGCGATTCTAGAACGACCCGCCATTGAGAAGATTTTCAATCATCTTGGGCTGCAAGCGAGAGCCCCGCCGCGCGCGCCTGCCCGTGGGCAGAGAAAGTTTCAAGACTTCTGAGCCCAGCGGCTAGAACCCGACCTGATCCCATAAAACCGAAGAGACCTTGAGAGCCAAAGTCAGGCGGGCGGCTGCGCCCTTCTCCAAGGTGGGCCGAGAATCTATGACGTAGTGAACCTCGTGGGCCACCAATCAGGTGTCTTGCGGCTAAGTTGAAGGTCGAAAACCAACGGCACAAGCTTTTGAGGAGCCATTGCTGATCGCAACTACTGTGCAACCCGGACAACGAGTTACAAAACAGGCCGTTTGAATTCCCTATCCTCCAAGGACATAAACTTAGGATAACAAGTTACCTGGGGAAATCGGTCAAACAATCAAATGTGCCATACCGACCTCGTAGTCGTTGAAAGTATGCCGTTTGACCGCGGTATCCCCAAGCCTCTTTAAACTAGCAACAATGGTGCAGCGCTTGAACCATATAACCTGCGGGCAGCTCGGCGGTGGTCACAGCACCTGGGCTCAATTTCGGACTTGTTTCAAATGAATTGAGGATTCAATTTCAAAGGACTCAATTCTTGATATTTGCTCATAAATGCAATATACTTCTGCCATATACAAAGGAGTGGCACGTGGCTATTACTACAATTTTTACCAATAATCGAACGCAAGCTGTTCGGTTGCCAGCTGAATTGCGCCTGCCTGAAACCGTAAAAAAGGTCGATGTTCGAGCCCGAGGAAATGAACGCATTATCTCGCCCCTAAGGCAAACTTGGGATAGCTTCTTTCTGGATGGTCCGTTGGTGAGCGAAGATTTCATGTCCCAGCGATCAAGCCAAGAACAATCCGATCGAGATCCGCTGTAATGCTGAAATACATGCTCGATACCAATATCGTTATTTACGTGATGAAGCGTAAACCGATAGAGGTGTTGAGCAAATTCAACGAAAATTCGGCAAGAATGGCAATGTCTGCTATCACTTTGTCAGAACTATTTCACGGCGCAGAAAAAAGTTCACGAGTAAGCGAAAATTTATTGGCTATTGAGGATTTTGTTAGCCGCATTGAGATACTTCAATACACGAGTAAAGCCTCGCAACACTATGGCGTGATTCGAGCTGCATTGGAAAAACGCGGGCAAGTCATTGGTGTAAACGATTTGCATATCGCCGCCCACGCGCGCAGTGAAGGGTTGGCCGTAGTGACCAACAACACAGATGAATTTGCAAGGGTTCCAGCACTCATGGTCGAGAACTGGGTGGGCGGATAACCTTACGCGGCATGCGCTGAATTCACCAGGGGCAGAATTCACTGCTGCGCAATGATCGATTCGATACGAAAACCTAAGCGCGACACCTTGACCTTGCCCCTGAATTTCGTCTCTCCTATTCGCCACGGTATCGCGCTCGAGCCATCGCCAGCAAGACGGAGCGCAAGGGGTCACTTTTTGGTAGAGCATAGGGTTTTTAAAGAGCTTTTTTCAGCTGATTGCCTCGGTAGCCGAGGTCTGATTCATCAAATTGCAGGTCTTGAAAGGTTTCCTCGGTGGTGCGCGCCTGTCATGATCGCCGCAAGTTGCTGCGTTTGCGGTTCACGGGGTGCCTTCTGGCACGGTTTATCAAAAGCTCCTTGATTCGGGCGCAGCCCTACCTACGTCATTCGGCCTGACCCTAGCCGGCAAGTCACTTTATTCTAGGCGATCGGGTCTGATTTTTGGGTCAGAAGTCTTGAAGTGGCATCTGCCCACGGGCGGGTGAGCGTGGTGAGGGCCGAGCGCGACACCACAGCCATGTTGACCGACTCTCGCAAGCACAGCGTGCTGGCGCCGAATGCGAAGCTGCGCGCCAAGGTGGTGCCCCATCCGCCTGATGAGCCTGCTCAGAAAGAGCCATCGCAGGAGGACGGCGAGGCAACTCTCGGCCGACCGATGCGCCTGGGACGGGCGAAGCTCTTGAAGCGTGTCTTCAACCTCGATCTAGAGCACTCCCCGAAGTGCGGCAGGCCAAGTCGAGCTGGAGCTCAAGACACCGTGGCGGGACGGCACGACGCATTAGGTGATGTCTCTGGAGCTTATGCAACGCTTGGCGGCGCTGGTACCGCGACCCAGGCCCCATCTGATTCGCTTCCACGGCGTGCTGGCCCCGAATGCCAAGATGCGGGCCAAGGTAGTGCCACTAGTGTTTGATGCGAGCGGCCAAGGGGCAAACACGGGCGGGCTTGTGAGCGGCTCCAGCATCTTAAACTTTACGACGACGAGTTCGTGGGTCACGGTTAAGGTGAACGCGCCGACGAAGATACCGCTTGGAACTAAACCTTGAATTGCGGGAGTTAAGCGGACTTACTTTTTTTCGTCCGATCAAGCTTATCCAGGAGTTCCATTGCGCGCTTCGGATTGCCTCGCGCAGCGCGTGTTTCGAATCGAACTTTCGCGTCAAAGTTAGCGAGGGCAACCGTTGCAAGTTCATCAATGAGTCTATTGACGCTCACCGAGTTTGACCTAGCGAGGGCCTTAAGGCGCTCATGCTTTTCATCGGGCAATCGAATGGTTAACGTTGACATGGAAAATCCTTCAAACATTGTTCGGGTGTAAGCACTTTTATGGACGGAAACCGGAGCTCACCCTTAGAGACGTCGCGCAGATTTCGGGTCACAATGAAATTTGCTTGGCCTGCGACTGCCAGTTCGATCAAATGGTTGTCACTTTCGTCCGGGAGATTTGGTCGCCACGCATAAAACACTTCGACCCACCGGCAGCGATTGAGGAAACCATCAAATATCTCACCGCGCTCCTTGGGCGGAAGCTGCGAAGTAATGAATAGTTGCGTGCGACCGAGTACATCTTCGTATTCAGAAAGTAGAGCAGGCCCGATTACAGGCTGATAGCTTTCGTCCAGGCAGGCTCGAATCACCGCGCGTGCGCTTGCGCCCTCTCGAAGCAGAGCGGCGAGCAAAATATTGGTATCGACTACTGCAGTAGGCATTGAAAAATGATGGCATGGATGCCATCATCCGAGAACTGTAAATCATCCATGCCACTGCATCGCCTTTGGCCCGCGAGCAGGCCAGAAGGTACTGACCATACAAGGCACGCCGCCCAGAGAGGCTAGCGGCGAGCAGAAGTTATGCGTTAACCTGCAAGGTTTCAGCTAGCATGCGGCGCTGCGTTGTGGTGCTGGGCAGAGGAAGACCTAGGCTGCACCTGATCCGCTATGAGCGGCGCTTCGACTAAGATGATGACCGAAAACCAACGGGACAAGCTTTCGAGGGGCGCATTCTTGATGGCAACTACTGAGCAACCCGGGCCACGAGTTGCGAAATAGGCCGTTTGAATTCTATCCCCAAAGCGCACCTATCCCAAGGGTGTGACGCGCCTGATACTGATTTCGCCACTCTCGAGCTGGCATCAGATGAGCCCAAGTGCAAAGGGCATCAGCTCGGAGCTGGAGAGCAAGTTACTCGACTCCCAAGGGCGTGGAAAACATCCGAACCGATCAATTGGCGCTTAGTGCTATCAAAGCCATCAAGTTGCACGGGCCGGCGTACAGATTTCAGATAATCAAGATCTGGTACGAATTCTCACTAATTAGAACTGGTCCTTGCCTTGGCGCCAATCAGTCCGGGTAACTGACAAATGGCGCGGCAATCTCGGGCAGGCGGGTTACTCGTCACTTCGTTGCCTTCGGCGTGGGTACGGGCCATTATTGGCCCGTATATATCATGGACAAATGTAGAACTCGCGGTAATCCAGGGCTAGGACTCCCCCAAATGGGGGATTGTAAAAGTTCGTGCTTGGCATTAGGATAAAACCCGGACGGCGTTTTGCAATCTTAGGGAGAGACTCTATGTGCACTTTCATCAAAACGGTGGTTTTCGCGGCATTGGCGGCGAGCGCTGGCCTCATCGGCTCGACGCAAGCGGCGACTATCACCTACCCGGACTTTTCAAATACCAGTGGCCTGACCTTGAACGGCAATGCGGCCCAAGTGGGCAATGTGCTGCGCGTGACGCCAGCCACATTTGGCCAGGCAGGAAGTGTCTACTCGACTAGCGCCATTTCTCTCGCGCCCAACGTATCGTTCAGCACGGCATTTCAATTTCGCTTCTCCAGTCCGGCCGTCAGTGACGGTCAGGGTCTGGGGGCCGATGGCTTAGTGTTTGTAGTGCAAACCAACTCGAATAGTGTGGGTGGGGCCGGTGGTGGTATCGGCTACGCAAACGTCCCCAACAGCGTAGGCATTGAATTCGACACATGGAACAACGGCGCCATCGACGGCAACAGTAGTAACCATGTGGGCATTGATGTTGGCGGCAATGTCAATTCACTCCTGCGCTCTGAGGTCCCAACCGATATGAATAATGGTGCGGTCTGGTCCGCCTGGGTCGACTATAACGGTGTCAATAACCTCCTTGAAGTTCGCTTGTCAGAGACTACGATCCGTCCCGTATCGGCCATTCTGTCTTTGACTCGTAATCTGGCTTCGGATCTTGGATCGAGCAACGCGTTTGTCGGATTTTCCTCAGGCACCGGTGCTGCCTTCGCAAATCATGATGTTCTCAACTGGACGTTTGTGGATACCTTCGCGCCTATAGACACCGGTAATGTTCCTGTACCAGCCAGTTTGGCTCTATTAGGCCTCGGCTTGGCTGGTCTCGGGTTTGGTCGCCTCTTAAAAAGATAACCCCGCGTGCGGGGCGCGCGTAGGGCATTCTTTAGCTCGTCTTTCCCCCTGCACTTCAATTCGATCAGGACTTGCTGGCAAAAGCTTGCCGGGAGTTCCGGCGTGAAATTAACCGCGAACTCAATACCACCTGCTGCTCGCACTGCTTGATACTGGACGGCGTCTACCGTACGAACGCTCCTTGGAGTTCATGCGAAGATTAATTTTAGCCATCCTACGGAGGTACTTATCTGAAGAGCCCTGAAAATCGGTGAACCTTGTTTTTTCTTCGTAACAACGATATGATATCGCATACTGATATCAATGAGGTGCTTTATGCGTCGAACTTTAGTGGGATTCTCCGACCGAGATCTATCGGAGCTGGACGCGCTTTCCGCGCTGAAGCAGGTGCCAAGGGCTGAGCTAATAAGGCAAGCCGTCGGTGCTTACCTTGAAAAGATTCGGCCTGCCGATAATGCAGATGACGCGTTTGGGCTTTGGAAAAACAAAAAGATTGACGGCCTTGCTTATCAAAAAAAGCTTCGGAACGAATGGTGAAAGCACTCTTCGATACCAACGTTTTGATTGATTACTTAAGCGGTATAAAAGCAGCTAAGACGGAACTAGCAAAATATTCCGACAAAGCAATCTCCATGATTACGTGGATGGAAATTCAAGTTGGCACGGAACCGTCAGATCAAATAAAGGTCGATAAATTTCTCTTGAAATTTGAGCTTCTCCCGATCACTATGGCCGTATCTACCGAAGCTGTGGCAATACGTAAACAAGCTCGAATCAAGCTTCCGGATGCAATTATCTGGGCTACTGCCCGTATCGAAGATCGCGTACTCATCACGAGAAACAAAAAAGACTTTCCTCTGTCTGATCCAGGCATCCGAATACCATATCTCATTTGAAGTACTTGCCGCTGGCGAAGTCTTTGACGACTTCGCGGATGTAACCGCTTCTAAGTAGTCTCTCCCGGTGGGTGCGACGCAACAGCCTCGTTCGAACGGCCACGCCCCCTGATCAAGCGATGCCTTTTATACGAAGAGATTTTCAAGACGAAGTTACCTAAACACATCCCCAGTCACAATGACCGTCTGTACACAAGCAGGCAAGGGAAATATTTTTTCTAGTGCCTTTCACCGAGCAAAGAAAGTGAAATTTCCATTCTCATGGCCAGAGTCTCTTATCACCTGAAGCTGAGGGACTTGTTGAGACTTACCGGCGACTGTTTGTCGGACCCGTCCGTGGAAGAGTTGCTCGACGGTGAAGATACTACTCATTGGCGTACTCAAGCCCTGCACCAAGGCGCGCGCAAACACAGATAATCCTTCCCCTCCCTCGTCAGCGAGCGGCTCGTCGCCACCGCTGGACATCAAGAAGCGCGATTTCAAACGAGACATTTCGCTCAGGTAACGGTCGCGCTGTTCGCTCTCTAAGGTGGCCTTAGTTTCGCCTCGCGTTTCGGCCAAGACGCCCGAATAGCAACTGTCAGCTATCAGAAGTACGTGCCTCGCTCGCATACGCCGAATCAAGGTATTCAGTTCCGAGGCCGAAATTAGATCAGCCCCTTCGGAATCTTTGCGATATTTCGACGGTACCCAATTGGCAATTTTGCCACCATCAGGAAGCTGCGCTCGGCTGCCGTGGCCTGCGTAATACACCAGGATCGAATCCTCGGGATCGGCGGTGCGGGCAAGTAAGCCCATAGCTTGGTAGATTTCATCACGCCCCACATCCTTAAGCACCAAGGACTTGCTTGCGCCTGCGCCAACTTCAACCTGGGTCAACATTCCGTACTTGGTGCGCAGCATCTCGCCCAGGACCTCAATATCCTTGTGAGGCGTTTTAAGCGACGCATAGCCACTCTCTTCACCATAATTTTGCTTACCGATCAGCAAAGCGAAGGTTCTCTTCTGTCGCGTAACTTCAAATTGCCCCTGATTGCTTTGCACGATAATTTGCTCGCTGTCCCTGGGGTGGTCCTTGAACACGGCGACCAGATCAATCTTGTTTTCACCCCGTCTCATTGGCAAGTCAACAACGAAGCGGCCATCCGCTTCAACCGTTGCGGCCTTGCCTGCAGCGATTACCGCAAGTAGCCCAGCATTGGGCTGAATCCGCCCTTGAAAGGCCCCGCTGAGGGCTGAACTCGCCCCGCGGGTTTGGTGGCCAGTGCCTAGCTCCACGCTCACTGCACCGGTGGTTGATAGAGCGCTTCTCGACGCACCATGGGGCAAGCTACGCTTTCCCGCGCCAGGGCTTTGCTCAGGGTCACTGGCGTAGTAGCGCACCGGTATGTTTAGGGTACTAGGCGCGGTTGCCATAAAGTCCAGATACTGACTTTCAACAAACTTCGCAAGCTCACGGAAGTTACCCTAATTAGGATTAGCGAGACCAACGCCGAGGTAAAACGTGAAAACACCATAGCGCTTGCGATCCGGTCCATTTTTAGGCAAGGTCATCTCGGCCGCGTAGCCCGGCGCAAAAACCGCGATAGAGCCTTGTGAGCCATGGAGTCGCTCACCCTCCTTGCAACAATGCCAGCCGCTTCCCCCATCAAGCTGCATGGCCTGTCCGCCGATGAAGTCGGTAATCACAAAAATATGTGCGCCTCTAGCACGCAGAGCTTTGACGGCACTTTCCAGTTCGGTGCCGGAAATCATACCCCAGGGTGGGGCCGAACTGAAGGCCTCAGGCGTGATGTCTTCCAGCAAAAAATAGGCGGAAGGTTCGTTCAGATCACGCCGCCGCAGTGTGTTGTAACCGTGAAAAGCGCCGGTACCGTGGGTGCTAAGGTGAATGGTCATGCTATCGTCGCATTGGGTACGAGCGATCGCGGCGCTCAGTTGGTCGGTAAAGGCTTGGCGAGTGGCCGAGCCCCCCACCAAACGTTCGATGTTGGCATCTCGTACGCCACGTGCTTGTAAGGCATTGGCCATCAGGGCTACGTCATTGGGCGGGCCTTCAAGGGCCATACCCTTGACCTTGGGATAGAGATGGACCCGACCAACAAGGCGCGCGCCACGGGGTCCCGAGCACCGGAGGCGATGCATTCTAAGGGTTTGGCCGCAGGCTCTAGGCCGAAATCATGCTCTTTCCAACCAAGCGCACGGATCGGGTTCACCGTACCTGCGTAAACGGTTTGCTGCATTGTCGCCATCAAAATGATTGCTGTGACAAAGCCTGTCAAGCCCATTCGCGCCGCAAGCCAGGCTGCGCCAAATAGCGCAAAAACATCGGAGAAGGAAAAAAGCGCCATGAAGATTCATTCTGAATATATTTCTGAAGGGCACCCGACATTAGACGAGGGGCGCTGGAAAATGTAAGGCAAAATGGACATGCACCTTGTATTTCGCCCCCCATTGCCCCGAGATTGATATCAATCGATCCAATCCGTTGGCGTCGTCATTTCAATACGGATCCTTCAGATCTTGCTAACGGAGCGGCTGTGTCGTTACATCCCCCGCCCAGCGCTCGCCAATGAGCGGGTGCAATGAAATGCTTCAGGCCAGGTCGAGCTGAAGCTGAAGACACCGTGGCGAGACGGCACGACGCGACAGGTGATGTCACCCGTATGGACTACCCTGTTGTCAAGAAGAATGTGATTTCCCTTGGTTGCTGCTTAGCTGCTATTCATAAATTTCTTGGTCTCGATCTTCATTTTGGCTTTGCTTGTTGTCGTGTGATTTGATAATGGAGTGGACTGCGCTTGCCGTATACGGGCTACTGGTGAGTTTTTTGCTCTGGCCCTGATGACGATGCGCCGTGGCTTGGACCTCATTCGCTGGTCGATCCGACTTCGATCAGTGACATCACCAAGTTCTCCAAGCCTTGGTCGCAAACCTTTATCTCATCAACGTAGACTCCTGTCGCATTGCCGTGGGAGACTGATTTAGAAATCGGAGGGAAGCTGCGGGTAAGCCCGCGAATGGACAAAAACTCTGTGTTCACCAGCGCATCGACCCAGTTGTGCCCATGGGAACAAGGTTCGGTTCGCCCATTTGAACCAAAAGTCGCTGACCAAGCCGTGCAGGCTGAAAGATCGTCCGTCGAAAAGATTCTCAATCACTTGGGCCTGGAGGCCAGAGCTCCGCCGCGCGCACCTGCTTGTGGGCAGATGCCGCTTCGAGACTTCTGAGCGTAGGGCCAGACCCAATCCCCAAGAACCCAGTGACTCTACGAGCTAGGGTCAGGCAGGCGGCTGCGCCCGACTCAAACCGCTGCCGATAAACTATGCGCAAAGGCTCCTGCTGAGCCGTGAATGCATTACCTTGCGGCTTTGATGAGAACTGATGAGAACTGATGAGAGCCGGGCAGCTCAGGGACAAGCTTTCGAGGGGCACCTACTGATGACTTTTTCTTAGCCATCGCTGAGGATCTTTTCAGTAAAGTCCGTGGCGGGCGGGCGATTGAGAAGGCCTACGGCCTGGCTGAGCGCCATCGCCAACAAGCACTCTCTGAACATGATTCAAACGGCAAGCCTCGCGCGCTTGATCTGAGACTTCGCAAAGCGATCATCGGTGGGGTGAAGGGTAAGCTTGGCGAAGCCTTACTCAATCAGCTACTCGCCTCGTCGTCTCTCACAGTGACGGCCGTCGCAGACAAGCCAGTCACTCTGGGTATTGCAAGACTTGAGGTCTCGGCCTTGAGCGAAATAACGCACGGTCAAGCACAGGACGCCTACCTTTGCTTACACGATCCAAATACAGCCTATGGACAATCCTACTATGGGCGAGACGCTCATTTCAGCACCCTGCGAGGGTCACATTCTGACGGCAAGTATCTAGCAGCCTAGGCCATGAGTTGCGAAATAGGTCGTTTGAACTTCCTATCCCCGACCCCTAAAATTCTGGGCCTCGGTTTAGACACTGAGAATTTGTTTGCTATTTTGGCGAGTACCAGAGCACCCGCCCCGTTTTCACGTCATACATGGCACCGACAATCTTGATCTCTCCTTTGTCTTCCATTTCCTTCAAGACTGGACTCTTGTCGCGGATGTTTTGAACGGTAGCCTTCACATTGGCGGCGGACACCATTTCTACGAACTCATAATTTTTCGATGAACGATCTTTCACGTCCGGCGCGACACTGGCGGCTACGGGTTTGATCTTCCCGAGTAGTCCCGTCAGATTACCTAGTTTGGCGTCGTCACAGGCACCTTTAATCGCTCCGCAACTGGTGTGACCCAAGACTACAATCAATTTCGATCCGGCGACTTTCGAGGCAAACTCTAAACTGCCCAAGATATCTTCGTTGACAATGTTCCCTGCGATGCGAGCATTGAACACATCGCCAATACCCTGATCAAAGACAATCTCGGCGGGCGCTCGAGAGTCAATACAGGAAACAATACTTGCTAGGGGAAACTGTCCGGCTGCCGTGGCCTTGACCTGCTTGATGTAATTCTTGGCAGTGGGTCGCCCGGCTACAAATCTTTGGTTGCCTCGTTCCAGGCTTTTTAACACCATGTCTGGCGTGACAGCGTCCTGACAAGCTTTCGCATCTTGCGTTTGACACATTGTCCCTTTTGGGACAATTTTTGATGGTTTTGGTGCATCGGCTGCAAACGCAGACCCGAGCATCGCAGCTGTTGTAAAGCTACAGGCAATGCTCAGGCGAAGCGAGGCGGAGCTGGCCTTCAGCCAATTAAACTTTTTTTGGGTGTGCATGATGAGACATTCTTTGATTGATGAAAGCCACAACTTTAAAGCACAAGAATGAACAGAGTCATCGTTTTTGGGTGAACCCTGCGTGAACGAAAAATGAACGAAAAATGAATGAAATAGCTCTTTTAAAAAAGCCCCCAAATCTCTAGCGAGACTGAGGCTGCGGTATTGTCGGCTCCAAGCGATAACCGAGTCCGCGAACAGTTTGGATCAAGGAGTTGCCTTGGGCAAGATCAATTTTATTACGTAAGCGTCGAATAAAAACATCCACGACGTTGGTCAAAGGGTCCTCAGATACACCCCAAACATTCGCGAGGATTCTCTCGCGGCTAAACAGCCGCCCTGGTGCGGACATCAGTAGCTCCAGCAATGCAAGCTCCTTCGCTGTGAGCACAATGGGCACGTCGTTTCTTGTGACCCTCATGCTGCTGCGATCGAGCACAAGATCATCCACCACGAGTTTTGTATTCGCGCCGCTGATAGCGTTTCTCGACCTTCTCGCTAGTGCCTCAATTCTCGCCAACAATTCTTCGAAGGCAAAGGGCTTTCCAAGATAATCATCGGCACCTAATCGTAAGCCGGCAACCCGATCTTCTAGCCCACTAATCGCTGTAAGCATCAAGATGGGCAAGGCGACGCCTTCTAGTCTTAGGGTTTGGCAAACCTCTAATCCGTTCATCCGAGGCAACATGAGGTCGAGCAACATAATATGCTGCTGCGACGAATCGGCGGCCGTCATTCTGGACGCGCGACGGGCGCACTCGAGTCCCTCCAGGCCATCTCGTATGACCTCCACCTGGTAGCCCTCTGCGCGTAAGCCTCGATCGAGAAAGTCGGCCACTCTTTGATCGTCTTCGACGACTAAAATGTTTAACATGATTGGGCTAGCTCGGCGACGCGGATCGTGGCGGGCAAGGTGAGCACCACCGTCGTACCAGACACAGTCTTCACGTCGACGCAATCTCTGGCGGCACTTGAAATGACAATACTGCCGCCATGAGAGCGCGCCAAAACAAGCGCAATCGCTAAGCCCAGTCCGCCTCCGTCAATACGATGTAAACGGGCACGCGCGCCCCTAAAGTTGCGCTCAAAAAGGTGCGGCAAGTCGTTCGTATCGATGCCAATGCCCTGATCAGTAATGCTAAGTACCCAAGTCGTCCGAGCGTCCTCACCTTGGACGATTTTGGTTTGTAAGATGACCGTTCCCTTTTGAAATGAATACCGAACCGCGTTATCGAGCAGTATCGTAAAAAGTTGCCGTAGCCGCGCTGGATCTGCCAAAATGGTGGTGCTTGGAAAAGTATCAATGGGTGCTTGAACGCCCACACCAGAGCGAAGGCCCAAGGCGCGGGCTTGTTCAATGGCCTCTCTTAATGGGTCAGCAACGTCAACCGGCTCTTTGACGAGCGACAGGGCATCAATATCGCTTCTAGCCATCGTCAGCAGATCATCGATCACGCCCGTCAAGTGAGATACTGCATCAACGATGCGGCGAAACGACGCCTTATACTCCTCGATGGGCTTGGTCAGCCCTCGTAAAGCGATTTCTGCCTCGCCCCTGATGGCGGTGGTTGGAGTCTTTAGCTCGTGACTGATATCGGCAAAGAGCTTGCGTCGACGAACATCGAGGCTCTGCAGTTTTTCTAGGGCGTTCTGCAGCTCAATCGTACGAATTTTCACGAGATCTTCAAGTTGCTGCCTAGCGGTAACCTCGTGCACCTTGTACTGCTCCAACTCCTTCGCCATGGCATTAACACTGCTCGCGAATTGGCCAAACTCGTCGACAAGGTCTGAGGGAACTCGATGCTTAAAATCACCCGCCTGGAGGGCAAGTGCGCCCTCTCTCAGCTTATCAAGCGGTCTGCGCAGTGCTCTCGAAAAATAAATCGCACTGATCGCTGCCCCTAAAGCGGTGGCACCCGTTGCTCCCAACGCTAATCGGAGTGCTAAGGCAAGAGATTTATCGGCGGCGGCTCGCTCCCGTACTAAAGCGGCCTGCTCTCTTGAGATGCTCTGAGCCAGTACGGTGCGCAGGTCAGCACCCTCGGACAAATTAAAAACGCGAGTGAGTTCTTGCCAAGCAGTCACCGCGTTGACGCCTTGAGGAAGGGCCTTGGAGCTTGATAATGCCAGTTGTAGTTCCGTTAAGCTCTTTCCCAGCAGCGAGAGAGCTTGTTGCCTTTGCTCGTAGTCCGGGTCAATTTGCTCATCGCTCGCTCTCGACGCATTGGCTTTGTCCGCTAAAACTTGCAATTTGGTGAGTGAGTGCGCCATGTCGGCTTGCAGCTTGTCGCGAACAAGTGGATCGGCGCCTGCATCAAGCAGCGCCTGAGATAACCAAGTACGTAAGCGTTGCTTGGTTGCCGACAGTTCCAAAAAGCCCGAAAGAATATCTCCAGCAATTCGGCCTCGCTGAATATGCTTTTCAGCGACGCTGCTCGTGATCCAGGCCAGTCCACCTTGTAAGATGGATGCTGTCGCTAACGCGCCAAGTGCAATTGAGAGACGTCTGCTAAACACGATACCTAGGTTCTAGATGCGATCATAAAGGCCAAAAGGGTGGGTGATTGTAGCTCCTCACCGGATACCCTTCTGCTTGCGCGGCATTTTAAACAAACACGCGATTTCGCTCAACATTTTCCGAAGGGGCATGATTCGGAATGCCCGAGCTTCGCGTTGAAACAATCCACAAAGAGTGCTAGTTCCGAACCCATGGGACCACAGCTTAGGTCAAGCGATTAGTGATCACCTCACTGGCTTGCACTCAAACGCTAAAAGCACCTAATGCCTCGCTTCGTCTTGAGTGAATGTAGAAAACACGCTTCATTCTCATCAACTCGAAGAGCGCGTGAACGGCCGCGTTCATGGAGCACAGGCGAAACTCAGCTTGACGGCTGTTCATTTGGCGCTGGCAGAGATGAGTGCTCCCAGGTCAGAGCTGACCATGAAGATTATGGCTCGCATGTCAAACACAACCCGTTTGTTAGTGAGCAGTACCGGCTCGATTGCAGCACGTAAAAGAGACAGGACGGAGTTGTTTTACGCGATTACAACTCATCGCAAAATTTACGATCCCCGCCTTCTACCAGCCAGCAGGCTGTTAGGTAAATTAATGCGTGGTTCTCTTCAAAAAGCCTGGTGATGCTGGGCGAAACTGCTTCTTACTGGGAGACACTCAAGCCACAATTAGGAGCAGGTAAAGTGGTAGGCCCGCAAGTACACGATGCCCGTATCGCGGCGCTTTGTCTTCAGCATGGGGTCAAGGAGTTTTGGAGTGCTGATCGTGACTTTAGTCGATATTCCCTGCTCAAAACGGTCAACCCTTTAGTGAAATGAAAACTCAAATTGTAACGGCGACAGCTGGCCCAAGACGGTTAACCCGGCATGGTTGAGAGTATGTTTCGAGTTCAATGTACGCCGAAGGGAAGTCATTTGTGGCTTCGGCAATTCTATTACTGTCAGAAGCCTTGAAGGGGCATTTACCTGCGGACTCCACGGGCAGGCCCCCGCAGTGGGGCCCTCACCTCAGCCCAAAGTGCGTGAGGTTGTTCTCAATGGACGACCTGCCCGGGCACCGGCAGCGGCGCGGGAAGCCTGGGGTTACTTCGAATACGCGAAAAAGATGGCGGAGATGCACCATGCTGGTTTACTGGCCGAGCCGCTGGATGCTGCGACGATGGCGCGATTTGAAGCCAGTGTGTTGGATTCGCTGGCTGAGCAGAAGGCTTTGGAAGCTTCTGATCGGGTGAGTTTTGAGGATTATGAGGCGGCGTATTACCACTAAAAGTGCAATAAATTTAATAGCTTACTAGGCAATAAATACTCTGGCTAACGGTATATTTGTTACCTCGAGCGCCATTTCAACAAGCCAAAACTCTAAGGCTGTATAAATCGACAATGTAAGTGTGATTTCACTTACAGAGGCTTTGCAGTAAGAATTCCGTGCAATATTTCAATACCCTCTCGAATGCTAACCCACGTAATTGAGCTATACCCAAGCGCAAGCCCATTCTGTTTCAGTCCTGAATACGAATACCGTGCAAATGTCTCGAAAGCTAAACCGCGTTGTGCGGCATTTAGAAGATAAGATTCCAATTCCCGCTTACCTTGATAACGCACGCCTATGTGCAAACCTGCCGTAGACGTCATGGGACTCAAAACGCCGACGCATTGAGTCTCCAACGCATCCATTAAGATTGTCCTGCGTTCAGCATAAATGCGCCGCTTCTTGCGTGCATGACGGTCAAAATGGCCCTCTCGGATAAAACTGGCCAAAGTTTCCTGAGTATGAATGGGCGCATGCCAATCCGTTAATTTCTCTGCGCGAGTCAGTGCAAGACTGGCACACTGCGGCATGATAATGAAACCAATGCGCAAGGCCGGAAACAGACTTTTTGAAAAAGTCCCTAGGTAGAACACCAAATCATCTCGATCTAAAGTCTGCAAAGCTTCCAAAGGCCGCCCGTCATAACGGAATTCACTGTCGTAATCGTCTTCAACAATACATGCCTCGTTGGCTCGTGAAAAAGCCAGCAAAGCGGCTCTGCGGCGGACGGACATCACCACGCCTGTCGGAAATTGATGTGACGGTGTCACGCAGACCACCCGTGCATTGGCGGGGATTTGTTCAACAATGATGCCTTCGTCATCCACCGGCACATAAGCGAGCCTCGCCCCGTGCATCGCGAACGCCTCCCGCAACGGCGGATAGCCTGGATCTTCTACGGCCACCACGGTATTGCCTGGGGTCACCAGCACTCGCGCCAAGAGATCAAACGCCTGCTGCGCTCCCGCCGTGACCAAAACACCCTGTGCTTGGCTAGCCACTGCGCGCGTACTCGACAGGTGGCCTGCGATAACCTCACGCAATAGGGGGCTGCCTTCGGACGGCCAATATTGCGGCGGTGTTTTGGACAGGGTGCGCAGCGCGCGAGCCGACATGCGGTTCCGTCACGGTGTTGCGAGATACCTCTAAACTCGCAGCAAGCACTCTGGTGGCCGGCTTACGCACACCCGACGCCAAACGGCCATCGCGAATCGCAGCATGCAACTGACAACCCTGGCCTTTCCAGCCTGGTTGAGAGTCTGAACAAAGAACCCAACGCGCACCCAATGACGCTAGCACGCCTCGCCCAGAGTGATACCGAGGCGCTGCTGCTCAGAATGAACGACCCCAAACTTGCCACCCCTAATCTGGCTGCCCGGCTCCAGGCCGAAACCGGTGGTAACCCTTTTTTTCTGTGGTCTATTATGCATTCGCTGGGCGAAGACTCTGGGGCGCTCAGGGAGGCCACGCGCCTTCCGCTGCCCGATGCGTTGCGAAATTCGGTAAGGGTGCGGTTGGCCCGTGTGCCAGAAGCGGACAGGCATTTGCTTGAGTAGGCGGCAGTGCCGGGGCGCCGTTTTGATTTCGAAACCCTGATGGCACTGACCCATGCGTCTGAAGACTACTTTTTGCACACCATTGATGGGTTGGTGCAGCGCAGGCTCTTGGTTGAGGAGCAGCAAAGCGGCATCTATGACTTTAGCCACGACAAGGTGCGCGAAGTGGTGTACCGCGATATTGGCACTGCGCGGCTCGTGCTGTTACATCGCGCAGTGGCAGAGAAGCTGGAGCAACAGCCGCTAGCCAAGACGCATGAACATGATGCCCGACTCGCCGAGCATTTTGAGTGCGGCAAGGTGTGGTCGAAGGCGATACATTATCTCAGCCTGGCGACCAACCACTCACAAGCCTTGTTTGCGATGCGCGAATCGCTCCATTGGTTGGACCGCGCTGTAGCCTTGATCGAGACCCATCCAGAAGCGGCTACGGTCAAAATGCAACTTGACCTCTATGAGCAACGCGGCGAGGTTCGGACGCAGGCGGGCCAAATGCGTGAGGCGGTGCTTGATTTTCAGCGAGTCATTAGCGCAGCGCGAGAACAGGGCGAGCACGCCCACGCGCGCGATGTATTGATTCAGCTCGGCATGGCCTACCGCCGTGCCGACGCCTATGAACAGGCGGTTGTCTGCCTCGACGAGGCGCTTCCCCGGCTGGAAGCCCTGAAACTAGTTCGATACCAGATCATGGCCAACGACGCGTTGGGCTGCCTCTTCCTCGATCTGAATCAAGTGGAAAGGGCCTTGCAACACTTTAGGCATGGGCTGGAGCTAGCCGGGGAAGCTTCCATCCAGTATTGGGTAGCCCGGCTTCAGGCCAATTTGGCGATCGCGCAACTGCGACTCGGCCTAACTCACGACCAAGCTGCACTTCTGGCGGCCCAGCAGTACACGGACAAGCACCAAGAGCGCTGGCTATCGCTGAGGTGCCTCGAAGCACTCGCGCTATCAGCACTGACCCAAGGAGATAAAGCGGCCTGTATTGGCTATGCGAATCAGTTGTCTTTGCTGGCTTCAGCAGGCACTCTCCAGGTACATGGGCAAGCCAGTTACCTACGCGGACTTGCGGCGCTTGCTGCTCGCGCCCATGAATCAGCCAAAGTGGAATTGACGAAGGCTCTAACTCAGGCGGAAAAAATCGGACAGGTTCATCTAGCCGGGGAATGCCACCATGCGCTTGCACAGGTAGCGTGCTGGCGCGGTGATGCTGAGAAGAAGGCCAGGCACCAAGCGCGCGCAGACGCTTTGGCAGAAAACATGATAGAGGGGCTGCGCGGATCGGGACTGACTGCCGACTTGAAGCAGGGGTTCCGCCTTGGCTCACGAGCTACTAGCTCTTGACTGCACCCGCAGTAAGCCCCGACACCATGTATTTTTTAAATACATAGTAGATCGCCGCGGGCGGCAATGCATAAATAAAGCCGGTCGTCATGAGCAGCTCCCAAGGCGAATCGTCGGCAGCCATAAAGAGACCGAGCGCCACCGACAGCGTGACTTCCTTTTCGTTTGACATGAGCAGAAACGCGTAAAGGTACTCATTCCAGGCAAGCAATACAGCATAGGTGCCTATCGCGACCAAGCTCGGGACCATTAAGGGGAGATAAACCAGTCGAAATAATTGGAAGGCGCTTGCACCGTCCATAATGGCCGCCTCATCGAGCTCGACGGGCAGGCGATCCGAGGCCTGTTTGAGCACCCAAATAGCGTAGGGTGAAGCCAGCGTCACCATAGCGATGATCATTGCCGTGCGAGTATTCAAAAGGCCGTAGAGTCCCATGGCTTTGTACATTGGTACTGCCAAAAATGCCGCAGGTATAAAGTAAGTGAAGAGTGCGAAGTTCATCACCCAACGACCGCCTTTAATTTTCAATCGGCTAATGGCAAAAGCAGTACCGGTGGCGATCATGAGAGTGAATGCACCGGTCATGAAAGCAATCAGGACGGAACTCCATAATTGACTCCAAAAGTGGTTCAGGTAATGGTGCTTTTGTTGGAACACCAACTGAAAGTTTCGGAGTGTTGGCTCATCCGGCCATAGCTTGCCGGCAAACGCGCTGTCTTTGTTGGAAATTGCGAAGAGCAGCATGTGATAAATCGGCACCAGGGTCCAAAGTAGGACAGGAATCGCGATTAACAAGAGTACGGCATCGGCGCGTAAATCGCGCCAGCTAAAGGGGCGTTTGTAATTGGCCGTGCTCATGTTTCTTCCGGCGCTTTCGAAAGGCGCTTCATCATGAAAAACACCAGGGGCAAGATGATCGGCATCGCGACCACGATGGTTGCCATCGACATGTCCATTTGATCCAGGCGCAGGTAACGAATGCCTAAAGTGGCCAAGACATGCGTAAGGTCGGCCGGACCACCGCCGGTCAGTAGGTAGACTGAATTGAAGTCCCCAAGCGTCCAGATCATCGAAAGAATGGTGCAGGTGAGGTACAAGCTGGCGATTGAAGGCCAGGTGATGTGTAGAAATTTTTGCCATCCCGTGGCACCGTCGACCGAGGCGGCTTCATACAAGTCTTTGGAAATAGCCAAGCGACCGGTCAATAAAATGAGAGTCCAGAAAGGCAGCGATTTCCAAATGTGCACCACACCTGCCATGGAAAAAGCAATCCAGCGGTCATTGAGCCAATTCGGACCATCTGCACCTGTCAGGCGAAAAATCACGCTGTTAATAATGCCCCATTCGGGGTTAAGCATAAAGCGAAAGGAGAGGATGGTCGGTATCGAGGGTACGGCCCAGGGCAAAATGAATAGAAGCGACACCCACTTGATCCAGCGCTTCTCATGGGCAAAAAAGCCAGAAAGAAACAGTGCAATTAAAAACTTGAGGTTGACCACCACCAGCAAGAAGAGCAGTGAATTGAAGACCGCATTGGCAAAGATCGGGTCCGCCCAGAGCTTGACGTAGCTTTGCGGATCGCGCGCCAGATAAAACCCGTAACACACGGGATACAGCACAAAAAGGGCAAACACCAAAATATAGGGTGCAACCATAATCCATCCGACCCGATTCCAAGAAGCGGGTCGGAAGGAGCTGACATTCGTCGCTGCGATGTTACTTACCCGCGACGTCGCGAATGCGTGCGACCAACTCGTCGGTCGCTTTCTCAGGCGTCCATTTGTCGTTCACCACTCGGCTCATGGCCTTGGCCCAGACATTTTCGTTGTTCAAATTGGTGAACTTCCAATTGGCAACAAACGGGAATACTCCAGTACCCGCTCTAAATTGCGTGTCGACGGAGCGGCGATGAGGGTCGGCCTTCCAGAAGTCACGGTCCATGCCCGCTTTGGTCACCGGATACCAGCGCCCCAAGGTGCCCTCGGTATAGGGGATCAGGTTCGCTTCTTCCATCATAAAGTTGAGGAAGTCACGGGCCCGGGCTTCGTTCTTCGCGCCCTTAAAGGCGACCACCAATTTCACTGCCTGAAGGTAGTTCATTGGCTTGCCATCAGGCTTGTTAGGCCAAGGCGTTGTCGCGATTTGCTCTTCATAGGCTTTTTTGCCAGCCGCGCGCTCTTCAGGTTTGAGCGCTGGGTTGTTGGCATCGTCCAGCCATTTGGCCGCAATCGAGATGGTGGCGTTATGCGTCATCAAGGTGGTGCGGTTATGGAAAGCGACGTTGTTATCGGGGTCTTTCCAGTTGGTGGACGACGGTGGAGTGCAGCCCTTGGCCATTACGCTGGTGTAGTCGCGCAAAGCATTGGCAATCCCCACCTTGTTCTTCGCATCGTCTGCCACGACCTTGCCCGCATCGTCCACTAGACGAACGTTATAGGCCAGCATGAACTGATGGAAGCTAAAGAACGAGTCGGTCGAATCCACGCCCATGGGCTGGCCGATAGCGTAACTGCGCTTACCGGTCTTTTGGCGATGGGCCGGCTGCACTTTGTCGCACCAGAAATCCCAGTACTCTTTCCAGCCCTTAGGGATATCGCTGTCTTTAAAGCCAGCCTCGGCCAGCATGTCTTTCCAATATTCAATATGAATGGTTTGGCGATAGACGGGAAGAGCGTAGTGGGCGCGTTTACCATCGGGGCCAAGCAAGTTGGCAGTCGCGATGGTGTCTGGCGCAAAACGATCCTTGATGGCATTGGCGATGCTGTCCAGGTTTTGCAACTTGCCTTCGTTGGCCCATTTACCGGCTGTTTGAAAGTCGTAGGTGACTCCAAAGGCCACATCGGGTGGCGAGTTGGAGTCGAGTGCCGCGACAGTCTTGGGGATGATGTCCTGAGTGGCGTAGAGCGATAGTTCGACCTTTACTTTGGTCTTTTGCTCATAGCGGTAGATCATGGTGTTGAGGGCCGCGTCCTCTGCGGGGTAAAAGCCCTTGGTAAACCACACTACTAGTTTTTCTTGTGCGTGCGCCGCACTTGTAAAGCCTGCGATTGAATAGGCGGCGATTGCGCCTGCGATCAATGATCGCCTGATAATACGTCTCAAGATGTCTCCTCGATTTCCAAATCCGTGATCCGGCATTCTGAAGGTGGCCGGTCATCGAAGGTGAAAGTGTAGCGGAAAGCCCCGCGAGCTGATCCGACAGCATTCATGTAGGCCCGCTTTGGCCCAGGTAGTGGGCCAAAGCGCAGAGTTCAGACCTTCATTCTCTAGTTGGGGTCGAGCGTGCCAACACTGCTCAAAGACGGGCAAGACGAGGTGCGTTTGTAGAAACGCTTCTAGCATCAATCCCTATTTCAGGGGATATTTGCGCCCGCCGAGTCGGCGAAAAGCTGGCTGGGAGCAGCTATACCATGAGCGCGGCGATTGTCGAAAACAAGCCAGGCGCTGGTGGCCGCATTGCCCTCGAGGCGCTTAAAGCCTCGCCTACAGATGGCTCCGTCTTGGCGATGACACCTTTTTCCCCCTTGTCGCTGTACCCTCATACCTACAGCAAGTTGTCTTAGGATCCCTTCAAGGATTTCGTCGCCGTAGGTACGACCGCAATGATCCATCACGGGTTGGCAGTCGGGCCTCTAGTGCCCGCTTCGGTGCGAACCCTCAAGGACTTTCTAGCCTGGGCCAGGGCCAATCCTAAAGAGGCTTCTTACGGCTCACCGGGTGCCGGATCTACGCCCCACTTTATTGGCGCAACGCTGGGTATGAATCAGAGTGTTGAACTTAGGCATGTCGCCTACCGTGACACGGTGCTTGGCGTGACCGATCTGGTGGGCGGTCAAATCGCTGCGATGGTGACTCCGCATGGCGACTTTCTGGCGAATCACAAAGCCGGCAAGATGCGCATTATTTCGACCTCAGGCAAAGCGCGCTCGCCCTATGTGCCTGAAGTAGCCACCTTCGCTGAACAGGGTTTTCCTGAGTTGACGGTGGAAGAATGGTATGGCGATGTGGCACCCGCGCGCACACCTACTACGATCATCGAGCAAGCCAACGCGGCGATCAACGCAGCGATCAAAGACAAGTCAGTCATTGATTCCTTAGCGGGAGTAGGGTTGTTGCCTTACGGCGGCTCGGTCGATGACATGGTGAAGAGTCGGCAGCTAGAGTGCAATCGCCGGGGGCCTTGGATCAAGCGTGTGGGCTTTACGGTCGAGTCTTGATCGCCTTGGCGAGCCTCGGAGAAATGCTCCTCAGGTGATCGGCGAAGGCAGAGCTCCAAGCGACTCGAGACCCCGCAAATCACTCACCGGGCCGAATACCGAACTCCTTTACTACCTGCCCCCAGCGAGTGATTTGGCTATCGATGAACTTGCCAAGCATCTCGGGCGGGCCGGCCACGATGTCCATGCCTTGACTAGTCAAACGCTCGCGGATATTTGGCATCTGAAGAATTTTGGCGATCTCTTCATGCATGCGCCGCACGATTGGCTGGGGTGTATTGGCTGGGGCAAGAAGGCCCCACCAGGCCACCGCATCAAACCCTGGAATGCCTAGCTCGGCCACCGTGGGCACATTCGGCAGTTCCGGATCGCGCCTGGCCGAGGTGACTGCGAGTGCCGTGAGAGTGCCGGCACGAATATGCTGGCTAAAGAGCGCCGTAGTGGCAATGGCCGTGGGCACATGCCCGGCGATGGCGTCTTGTACGAGTGGACCACCGCCTTTATACGGGACATGGGTTAAATTGAATTTGGCCAGTGAGCCCATTTGCGTCATCGCTAGCGGGCCCAGACTGCCGGTGCCAATCGTACCGTAGGTGAGCCCGCCGGTGTTCTGCCGCGCGGCGGCAATGAAGTCTGCAAAAGTCTTGATCGGCTGACTGCGGTGCGCCACCACGACCATTGGCCCGGTTGCGATGAGCGTGACCGGCCAGCCCGCCTATCTGAAGCTCGCAATCATACCGTTTTGGTTAGGGACCTGGTGCATAAGCAGACGTACATGCACTTGAGCCCATTGACTCAAGCGTGACACTTGGCTGACCTGCTCCCCAGCCAACCTATCACGACCGATCGCAGTGGTTCGAATCCAGCATCAATGGAGCAGAGCGTACCGAATCACCGCTTGATGATGGAAGCGTTTTGCAGAGGGGCAACAGTTGCGCCGGAGCGTCGCGAGCTTTGTTGTGGCTGGTTCTAACTTTCAGCCATGTGTTCTTAAATTAAAAATGCAAGCCTACGCGCCTAGCTCCTCGCTGTAGACTGTTAACCACTACAAAAATCGGAGCTACCTTGCGCAAACTAATCGGCTGCCTACTGCTCGGCGTGACCTGTGTGGTCCACGCCCGCATTGTCGAAATCAAGGTGCAATCCGTGCGCACTTTTGCCGATGGGCAGACGTTCGGTTCGGCGGGGGCCTATGAGCGCGTGACCGGCACCGCGATCGGAGAGTTAGCGCCAGCCGATGCACGCAATCGCGTCATCGTCAATCTGGATCGTGCCGCCACTAATGCACGCGGCATGGTCGAGTACGAAGTCGATTTTGATCTGCTGCGGCCGGTCGATGTGCAGCGCGGCAACGGCAAGATCATGTACGACGTGACCAACCGCGGCCGCAAGTTCCTGCCGGTATGGTTGATGTCCGCAGCACCGGCCGGTGCCAACAACCCGCTCACGCCTGCTGATGCGGGTGATGGCTTGTTTTTGCGGATGGGCTACACCATCGTCTGGACCGGGTGGGACGGCGACGCGCCGCGTGCCAACGGCGGCTTGGCGATCAAGGTGCCCGTGGCCACCACCGCGACCGGTGCGCCGGTGGTGCGCGAGATTCGTGATGAGCTCGTGTCCGCCACGCGCGGCCCAGTGCAACGCGAATTTCGCCTCGCTTACGAGGTGGCCACGACCGACACCTCACAAATGCGCCTGACGGTGCGACGCCGCGAAAGTGATGCCCGGGTGGAGTTGCCGGGCACGGAGTGGCGCCTCAAGGATGCGCGCACGCTGCAAATTCTCACGCCGAACAGCAACGAGAGCAGCGCCGCCAGCGGCCCGGCCGTCGGTACGCTCTATGAGTTTCACTATCCTGCCAAAAATCCGGGCGTGCTCGGCATTGGCTATGCAGCGACCCGCGATTTCATTTCCTTTTTGCGTCATGAGGAACGCGACGTACGCGGCATCGTCAACCCGGCGGGTGGTCGCAAGTCCCATGCTTTTGCCGTGGGCATCTCGCAGTCGGGCCGTTATGTGCGTGAACACATCTCGCTCGGCTTCAACCAGGATGAAAGCGGGCGGCGCGTGTTCGATGGCATGCTGGCCCACATCTCCGGCGTGGGGAGGGTGTTTCTGAACTACGAATTCGGCATGGCCGGGCGTACCAACACCGAACACGAAGATCATTTGTATCCAGAGAACGAATTCCCTTTTTCCGCCGCCCTGCAGATCGACCCCTTCTCCAACAAGACCGCCGCCCTGTTCCGCAACGACGGTTTTGACCCGCTCCTAATCGAAACCAATACATCGACGGAATACTGGCAAAAGGGCGCGTCGCTTTTAACTACTGACCCACAAGGCGAGCGCGATGTGGCGCTGCCGCCCAACGTCCGTGCGTACCTGGTGGCGAGCACCCAGCATGCCGGTCGCCCGGGTCTACGACCCGACCTCGGGCCATGCATGAACCAGCGCAACCCGCATAATCCCATGCCCGCCGTACGTGCTTTGCTGGTGGCGCTGGATCACTGGGCCACGCTCGGCACGCCGCCCCCGCCCAGCCGAGTGCCATCCATTGCAGCGGGTACGTTGGTCAGGCCTGACAACCAGAACTTTCCGGCCATCCCAGGCTTCGCGGTTGCACGGGCTGGCAACACCCTGCCGCTGTTCGGAGACTGGGTCCACCCTAAGCCTGATCTCAAGCGACAATACCAGCCGCTAGTGGCCAAGACCGATGCCGATGGCAATGAAGTGGCCGGTATTCGCCTACCCGATATCGTGGTGCCGCTCGCCACCTACACGGGCTGGAATCTCTACAAGCGCCCGTTCACGGAAGGTGCCCTGTGCGATCGCGACGGCAGCTATTCCGAATTCGCGGCTACCCGTGCCGAGCGCGAGCAAGCTGGCGATCCGCGCGTGTCGGTCGCCGAGCGCTACACCTCGCATGCCGACTACGCCGCCAAGTTGCAAGCCGCCGCAGAAGCGCTGGCGCGCGACGGGCTGTTGCTGGAGGAGGATGTGGCGGCATATTTGCGGCTGGCGCAGTCTGATGCGCTGCGTAAGCGGTTTCGGCAGTGAAGGCCGTACTGGGGTGAGAAGTCTCGCTATTTTGGCTCGCTTGCCGCATTCACCTTCCCGAACCCGGCGCTTTCTAAGGGCTTGCCCCGTGTTCACGACATTGGCTTTCGTTGTTTGTGTTCGCGAATGCGGTGAATAGGCCCTTCAATCGACGCATCTCCTGCGGCGATTAGCATCACACCAGCCTGTTCAAGTTCGTAGTGCTTCAAGCAGCAGTCTCTTTTCAATCGGTACGCGCCCAAAGTTGGCCGAACAAGCCCTTACGCCTGATCGTCGGATTCCCGCCTGGGGGCGGTGTCGATGCCATGGCACGGCAGCTCGCAACCAGACTCACTGACTGGCGCAGAAAACACCAGCCTGCTTTCAGAGGTGGTACCGAATTTTAATGTCGCTCCGTACCTTTTTGTCGTGCAACCGGCAGGTACTCCAAGTGAGATCGTCAACCGACTATCAGCCGCCATCCAAATCGTGATGGCACCCGAAGAATTTGCACTCACGGCATTACGGCAAGGCGCTGTCCGTGGTTATGCAACGCCCGCGCAATTGGCCATGGACATGACTCGAGAAACGGCCCGGTGTTCAGGCTTGATTCGCGAGAAAAAGATTTCTGGAGAGTAGATGGTCTCCCGCGCTGAAGGAGGATAATCGTGGATCTGATTTTATAAAATGGTAACTATCCCAACGGAGACCTTAATAATGCTTAAACCAAGCGCACTGATCCTCGCCACCGTCCTTAGCGCTGGTTGTGCAAGTATTCCTGCCGTGCCTGCCGCCGCGCGCGCGGAGTTAGCCCCCCAGGGCAAGCTGCGCGCGGGCATGAATCTCGCGAACACCCTGTTCACCAAGAAAGACACGACGAGCGGCGAACTCCAGGGCGTGAGTGTGGACGTAATGCGTGAGCTGGCGTCGCGCCTGGGCGTACCGGTCGATTTTGTAGTGCACGCCACCCCAGGACAGGTAGCGGATGATTCGACAAAGGGAACATGGGACGTAGCGATCCTCGCGATCGAACAGTCACGCGCCAAGACGATCACTTTCTCGCCGCCCATTAGCGAGATCGAGGCGAGCTACTTGGTGCACAAGGATTCGGCGCTACGCACGGCCGGGCAGGTCGATGCCTCTGGCATTCGAATTGCCGTCGCGGACAAGGCGGGATACGAACTCTATTTAACCAGAGTGCTACGCAACGCAACACTGGTGCGTGCTCCAAGCCTTCAGGGTGCGGTCGATCTTTTCATTGATCGTCGCGGCGACACGCTGGCTGGCCTTAAACCTAACTTACTTGACTTAATAGAAGCGAGACCTGCGCTTCGTTTACTTGAGGGCAATTTCATGGTTGTGAATCACGGCCTGGGCGCGCCAAGCAACCGACCTGCAGCGGCGGCCTATCTGAAAGCCTTTGTGGAGGAGATGAATAACTCAGGGTTTATGGCCCGCTCCATCGCGCGACACGGCGTGAAAGGGCTCACGGCGGTGAAGTAGTTAGCGCAAAAAGAGCATTCCCCGGTTCCGGTTGCGCAGAGAAAGGAAAGTACACTAGACTGCAAATTACGGGGTGCTTCCCATGTTCAGTAAAAAGTCTCTGATTCTCTTACGCGCACCACGATGTCATCCTTAAATCCAAACAACATGCTGGTTGATGTGGCTTCTATGCGAAGCTCCGAGGCCGATACCTTGACAACGACCCAGCCCAATTTCCTTGCGACGTCCTCGGCGCCTTGTAGCGTAACTTGAGGCGGGGTGCTTAAGCGAAGTGATTTGATGTTGGGATAGGCTTTAGCTTGTTGCGTAGCGTCAGAAATATCGTTTTGGGAAAAGGTTTTCGCGTCATTGCGCTGGCGATGGTATGCCTGATTCGCATGATTCGCCAGCGCTCGTGGCCAACCCGTACCGATCATGCGACCCCGCGTTTGTATCGGCCACCCGCTTCAACTCGCCCAGGAAAATCGCTGGGTTCCGCGCGCCCTAGGTCAATCCAAGCGAAGCAGCATATAAAGCGCGAAATGCTGGGCTATCTTATGATGCAGCGTCGCAATACGCTGCGTACCGATGACCAATGAGGGCAAGGTTGCAAAATTGTCCACACTGGACTTAACCCGCCGATGACGCGCTGCCGTGGGCACAAACCAATCTTCAAAGTCAAGACCTCGGTCTCCACCAAAGTGGACCACGACATGGCCATACTCCATGTATTTCTTAAGGGTCATTGAGTGACCCAGACTCGCGTGTTGAGACCACACCATACAGGTGTGCGTATCCGAGAACAGCTTCGCCGTCGGCAGTTTCAGTGGTGCAATGTACTGTGCAGGGAGAATGACTAAATCAATATTGCCGCGCTCCAGAGCTTCGGCAAGATTTTTGGGCGGGCTGCGCACGGCAAGCATTACGCCAGGAGCTTCCGAAGCGATCTTTGCGACTACTTTGGATAGCAGAATGGTCGTGACGTAATCCGAAGCACAAATCACAAATCGCCGACTCTCTGTTTGAGGATCAAAGGCAGGACGCTTTGCGATGGTGCTACGTACCTGAAGCAGCGTAGCTCTTACGGGTTCGACCAAAGACTTTGCCAGTGGCGTGAGGTCCATACGACGACCCACCATCACCAGCAAGTCGTCACCGAAGTACTCTCGTAATCGACCTAACGCGGAACTCGCTGCCGATTGGCCGATGAACAGCCGCTCAGCTGCTTTAGTGACACTGTCGTTCACCCATTAACCATTGATACCATCAATGCATTCTATCAATACAAATTGTTTTGTAAATTTCAGTAACTCTCCTACGATTCGGCCCATGAAAAGTTTCAGTCATCGGGAGCCAGAGTGATCACGTTGTACGGTGCTATGGCCTCCCGGGCGCATCGCTGTGTTTGGATGCTCAAAGAGTTAAACATCGAGTTTAATCACCTGTCTATCCATTTCCTGGATGGAAGCACTCGCAAACCAGATTTCTTGGCGATCAACCCCAACGGGCGCGTGCCTGTTCTTGTCGACCACGGTTTCATTCTTTTCGAGTCGATGGCCATCAATCTCTATCTCAGCAAAAAATACAGTGGTTCGCTTTCGCCGAAGAACTTGATAGAAGACTGCTTGGCCACACAATGGAGCTTCTGGGTGGTGAACGAGGTAGAAAGGCCGTTGCTCTTCGCGAGCGCCAATCGGAAGCTTTTTGCGAAAGAGGGACGCAATGAGGAGCAGGCGACGATGGCGATCAACAAGCTGGATCGCCCGTTCAAAGTGCTCGACGCGCACCTCGCGTCACGCGACTACTTATTGGGGGAAAGCTTCACGGTGGCTGATCTCAATGTTGCCACAGTAATGGACTTGGCGCCCCAGTGCTCGATTAGCCTCGAAGACTGGCCCAGACTAAAGGCATGGCACGAACGGTGCTTGGCTCGGCCTGCGGCACAGGACTGGAAGGACGTTTCATTCTCTATTCCACGGCCCAATAGTGAGCTCGGGCTCTTGAAAATGTTCGTATAGGCATAACGATGACAAGATCGATTCTAGGTTGGAGAGAACCGCGTAGCAAATGGCTCACTTTACAACTGACCCCTCGTCAATATTCATTTTAACCCGAGTATGCATCCGACCACTTATCATCTGCTCACACCCACTAAGCCTTCCTCTTCCGGGGTCCCGGATCACCTCATTTACAGAGGATATTCTGCACCAGTGCGCATGGAAGGTACGGTATCGAATCTCGAGGTGATTGGGGAAATTCCTGCAGAGCTCAATGGAACTTATTACAGGAACAGTGCAGATCCGTGCTTCCCACCGCTTTCAGGCGAGGATATTTTTCTGAATGGCGATGACATGGTTCACAGGGTTGGCATCGGCAAGGGTCATGCAGATTTGACGACTCGCTACGTACGCACGGAGAAGTTTGAATTGGAACAGCGCGCACGGCGCGCACTGTTCGGTGCCTACCGAAACTCTTTCACCGATTTACCCGAGGTGGCCGGAAAGAACAACAACACCGCCAACACTTCAATGCTTTGGCATCACGGGAAGCTATACGCACTCAAAGAATCTGGCCGACCGTATGAGCTAGACCCTGAGACATTGGCAACGCTCGGAGAGCGAGACTTCTCTGGGCAACTCCCTGGAAAAACCTTTACGGCCCATCCGAAAATTGATCCCGAAACCGGCGAGTGTATTGCCTTTGCCTACAACTCTGAAGGCGTTGCTAGTGCGTCAATTGACCTCTTCACTCTTTCCAGGGATGGGCAAATCACTAGGCGCGAGAGATTCGATGCTCCCTACTGTTCGATGGCTCATGATTTTCTAGTCTCCAGAAATTACATTGCCTTCGTGATTTGTCCGATGGTCTGTGATTGGGAACGTGTGAAACGAGGTGAACCGTATTGGCATTGGGATAACAGCAAGCAAACTCACATTGCAGTGATCCCTCGCGACGCGGGCGTGAAATCCATTCGCTGGTTTACATGTCCGAAGGTCGCCATGCAGACCCATACTTTTAACGCTTGGGAAGAAGGTGCGGTACTTCATCTCGATCATTTCGTGACAGGCTCGGGATGGCTCAGTCAGTTTCCAGACATTCACGATCCGCAAGCCGTTGAAAAACCACCCTTCGGCGAGCGTTGGAGCTTTGACCTATCTCGCTCAGAGGACGAGTTTACGATCAACCGTCTGATCAATCATATCGGCGAGGTGCCTGTGATTGATCCTCGGTTTTTAATGAAGCGAGCTCGGCATTTTTGGTTTGGTACAAATAACCCTTCGCTTGGTCCGATGTTGCCCATCGGTCCGAAAGGGCCACCTTTTACCTGCCTTGGCCACTTTGATGACGCCACAGGTTCGCTCAAATTTTTCTATGCGGGGCAAGACTCTTCACCCGAGGAACCTTGCTTTGTTCCCCGCCTTGGTAGCCCAGTGGAAGGTGATGGATGGTTGCTTTCCATCGTAGGCCGACGAGCCGAGAACCGTACCGATCTCGTAATTCTGGATGCTCTCCATATTGAGCGAGGGCCCGTCGCTATCGTGAAGTTCCCGGTACGCATACATGAGGGCTTTCACGGAATTTGGGTCGAAAAAATCAATCACACTCAGGAGAAATTATGAACAACTTTAAATTGGGATTTACACTACTGAGATTATCCTGGTGCGTACTTATTGCCGCTTCATCACTCGCTCACGCCGCCGACGCGACAGGAGAGGCGAATAAGAAAATCGTGCTGGCCTTCTATGACGCTGCTCTGGTGAAATTCGATACGCAGCTAGCGCGGCAGTACCTTGGAGACAAGTACATCCAACATAACCCAACGGCACCCGATGGCGTGGAAGGCGTGATGGGCTTAATAAAATTTCTTAAGGAAAAGTATCCCCTGCGCAAAAGTGACATTAAGCGCGTCATCGCCGATGGTGACCTTGTAGTGCTACACGTGCACTCTAAACCGACGCCGGAAGATCGCGGTACTGCAATTGTCGACATCTTTCGAGTAGAAGGGGGCAAGATTGTTGAGCATTGGGACGTATTACAGCCGGTTCCCGAGACTGCGAAAAACTCCAACACCATGTTTTGAAAGGGAGATCGCCATGCATTCACAAATCCGGCGACAGTTCCTTTGGAGCTGTGCGCTGAGCTCCCTAGGTGCCATGCTCACCCTCAGTCGAGTGCATGCACAGACGCTTCCCGACGTGGCCAGGATTTTTGTGGGCTTCCCACCGGGCGGTGCCCCAGATATCGTGGCGCGCAGACTGGCGGAGCAGTTGGCGGGCAAACTCGCGAAAGTGGTTTTCGTTGATAACCGCCCAGGCGCTTCGGGTCGACTCGCTGTCGATGCTGCGCGCCAGGCTATGCCTGACGGATTGACACTTCTGCTCAACCCCGCTGGCGTTTTAACGATCAATCCGCACACTTTCAAAAAGCTGAATTACGAGCCCTTTAAAGACTTCTCGCCGATTGGCTTAGCCGCTCAAATTGATTTTGGTTTTAGCGTGGGCCCAGCAGTGCCTGGCGATGTCAAAACGATTGCAGACTTCGCACGCTGGGCTAAGGCCAATCCGGGAAAGGTGAACTACGGGTCGCCTGCAGCGGGCGCCCCCCCGCATTTTGTAGGGGACACCCTCAGCCGAGAACTTGGTTTGGATATGACTCATGTCCCCTATCGTGGGGCGGTACCCGCGCTGACGGATTTGGTTGGCGGGCAGCTGTCGGCCGTCGTGCTCACTTTGGGCGACATGATTCAACACGCAAAAGCGGGACGAATACGTATCCTGGCGGCCACGGGACCGAAGCGCTCAAAGTTCGCGCCTGAGCTGCCTACTTTCGCTGAGCAAAAAATTCCCGGGCTGGACATGCGGGATTGGTTCGGAATTTACATTGCGGGTAGCCCCAGCACTGAAGTGATCAGCAAAACCTCTCAACTGGTCCGCAGCGCAGTTACGTCGACAAGCTATGTCGAAAATTTGGCCGCCGCCAGCCTAGAAGCAGCCACTTCTTCGCCGCAAGAACTCGACAAGCTCGGCCGCGACGACTTTGCACGATGGGCACCGATTGTGAAGGCCTCGGGTTTAGTGGCCGACGTCTAGGAACATTCTCAGAGACGACTGGAGTTCGTTGGAGGGTCGTCAAACCTTCGATGCCCAGTTCATGGCAGCCTTTCCAACGCCCGCCGACATGGCACTGAGCGCGGTACCCCAGGCGATATCGACCAAGGTTAAACCGAAAGGCCAGTTTTTAAGCGTCGCGAAGTTACTAAGGTCGTACGTGGCGTAGGCAAAGAAGCCGAAGAGCGCGCCCATAAGCATTGTGCGGCCCCAAGCAGGGTCTTCGCTATGCGGCGCCATCGCGAAAATCAGCAGACCGGCCGCATAAACGACGTAAAAAACAAGAGCAACCAAGAGTTTAGGCTGCTCAGCCATCAAATGCCCGATCCCTTGCTGGTACAACGGCTTGGCGATCACGGCCAGCCAAAGAATATCCAGTGCGATCATCGTCAAAGCGGCCGCAAGGTATCCGGCGAGGTACTTATGCATTTAAGATTACCCTTGATTGATGAGTCAAATAGTCTTTTGTCATTGTTTTGTCAAAGTAGTTTGTCCGACGTTCTCGAGCTGACGCTCCGCACTAGTGTAGGTCAACTCCGTCGGCTCTTCCGTTTGAATTCGCATCGATACATGGGGAAACTTCGTCGCGTTACCTATCGCCAACGTGTTGGCCTAATCGTTGATCTTAAACGCCTAGGCACTGCTCCAGGGATGACTTTAGCAGCCTCCTTTGGATTCACTAAACCACTGGTCCCAGAAATAAGGAACTCGCAGGCCCTTGCCAAAAATAAGTTGAAAGCGGGCCGGTTCCTTTCGGCTCAATTGACGATAAGCTTGACCTTTTTCGCACGACAACGCTAAATACAATTTTTAGAAGGCCCAAGTTGATGGCAGTGAACCAATCTTTGACTGAATCTGTTGTGCGCTGGCTTGCAGCCTTCGAGCACGCTTTGGCGGGTCCCGACGATGCAGCGCTCCTTGCCTTGTTTCAACCCGAAGCGCATTGGCGCGATCTACTCGCGCTGACTTGGAATGTCAAAACAGTCAGCGGCGCGTATCAACTTGTTGCGGAGTTGCGCGCCAATGGGTCTCGAAAAACCGCGGCGGTTCAAGCTACCCATTTTGCAATCGATCCTCATCGCACCCCGCCGCGCCGTGTTACTCGCGCAGGCACGGACACGATCGAAGCTTTCTTCCGTTTTGAAACCGGCGGTGTACGGGCGCAAGGCCTGCTGCGCCTGAACCCCGAGGCGCGCAGCGATGGCTCCCATCAGGCCTGGACTCTATTCACTGCCGCCGATGAGCTCAAGGGCTTTGAAGAAAATACAGGCAGTCGCCGACCGCGCGGTGAATCATACTCGCGTGATTTTCGAGGACCGAACTGGCTCGACAGACGCAACGAGTCATCGGCCTACGCTGACCGCGATCCGGAGGTGCTGATCGTCGGTGGAGGGCACGCTGGGCTATCGATTGCTGCTCGCCTGATTCACTTAAATGTGGATACCCTTATCGTCGACCGTGAAGCTCGCATCGGCGACAACTGGCGCACCCGCTATCACGCCCTCACCTTGCACAATCAGGTGCAGGTCAATCATTTGCCCTATATTCCTTTTCCCGCAAGCTGGCCCAGCTATATCCCGAAAGACAAACTGGCCAATTGGTTTGAGGCCTATGTGGAAAGCTTAGAGCTTAATTTCTGGACCAGCACTGAATTCACTGGCGCCAGCTACGACGACTCGAGCGGACTTTGGAACGTGAGTGTGCGGCGTGCGAATGGCAGCATCCGCACCATGCGGCCGCGCCATGTGGTGATGGCTACGAGCGTAAGTGGCGTGCCCAATGTGCCGGAGATCGGGGCACTGAAACATTTCACCGGTAAGGTGATGCATTCGAGCCAGTACAGCGACTCATCTGAATGGAAAGAGCGCGATGTCATTGTGATCGGCACCGGCACCAGTGGCCACGACATTGCGCAAGATCTAGCTTCAAATGGCGCACGCGTCACCTTGGTGCAGCGCAGCCCAACTCTGATTGTCAACATCGAACCGGCGGCACAACTACCCTATGCACTTTATGGCGAGGGTTTGCCCATTGAGGAATGCGACCTCATCGCGGCCTCAATCCCCCTTGCAATCGCGCGTCAATCGCACCGTAAGATGGCGTTGCAGGCCGCCGAACTGGATCAACAACTGATAAGCGATCTCAAACGCTGCGGCTTCCAAATCGATGAAGACGACGTGTTTGGCTGGCAATTCAAGTATCTCACCCGCGGTGGTGGCTACTACTTCAACGTTGGGTGCTCGAATCTTCTTGTCGAAGGCAAGGTGGGCCTCAAACAATTTGCCGACATTGAAAGCTTCGATGCGTCAGGGGCGCGCATGCGCAGCGGCGAGTCGGTTCGTGCCGATCTAGTGGTCCTTGCCACCGGCTACAAGGGTATGGACGTGTTAGTTCGCAAGCTCTTCGGTGACGCCATCGCTGAGCGTGCCGGACCCGTGTGGGGCATTGACGAAGGTACGCAAGAATTGCGCAACATGTGGAAACCGACCGGCCAGCCTAGCCTGTGGTTCATCGCTGGCAGCTTCGCGCAATGCCGGATTTACTCCAAGTTTCTCGCTATGCAGATCAAGGCTCAAATCGCAGGATTAATTTCTGGCGGCGCTTGAGCCCGCAAGTTTGTGGCGAAAAATTGACAGGATACTTGTTTTTTCGAATGTTGGGTTGGGCAGTGTAAGGATTTGTTTCGTACGCGGACTCACCGCTAGGTCCTGCTAACCCTTCTTTTGAAGGGTTGCTTACGGTCGTCCTGCGAACGGAGCCTTTGAGCAGGGGTGCAGCGCGCGGCATGGTCGGCGCCATGCGGAATTGGTGTTTGGCCGGTTCCTCTTGGTGCCCCATGCCGATGTTCGGCTTCCCTCTCGGGCAGCCTTAGTCCCGACCAAGACTGATCGTGATGTTTGTCATCGCTCATCTTTTCTTGGACGCCACATGAGCGGAGCAATCATGAAAAACCCTCTGCGTCCCTTCGACGCATTAGAAATTCCCTGACCGGTTATCGCGGTCTCGCCGAGCTAATGTCCGCGAGGTCTTCTATCAGTTCCCTGGTTGGAATTTGGTTGCCTGGTCCATGAGGAGAGAAGTGTCGTCAAGTGACGCACGCCGGGTAACTCTTTTTTCACCTACTTCAAAAGCACGCTTTACAACACGGAAAGTATCGTACGTGACTTCGCCACGCCGATCGCACAAGCAAGGATTAGAAATGCAAACACTGGTGAAACCTACAGTCGGCGCGGGAGTCTTTTCCGGGCTACTCAAGATGCATGCCGTTACGGTACCGAAAAAGGTTCCATCACAGGCACTTTGGCCTGAACTTGTGTCCGGCCATCAACCGGCGTCTGGCTGTTGCGCAGCCTGTGGGCAGGCATTGATAGACAGCGAGCGAGTGCGAGATGCCGCGCAATGTGCAGCGCAACGCCAAGGTGTCGAGATTCTCTCAGTGCGCGCAGGCTGGCGGCGCCGACGCTTGCTGCGTTGGGACGAAATTCAAGTAGCATCGTGCGACGCCAAGTATATCAATGTGCACGATACGGATGGCCTGGTGCATTTAATTGAGTTTTCGTTGGATAGTGTCTGCGAATATGCCGGTTCGAATATGGTACGCGTACATCGCAGCCATGCAATCAACCCAAAGTATTTGTCTTCCGTGGTATCGCGCAGTGATGGTAGTTGCGACTTTGTGATGCACTCAGGCGTCAAGGTGCCGGGTTCGCGCCGATTGACAAAGCCGGCTCGCATCACCATTTTTGGCGAGGCGCCTCGTCGCCGAATTACTGATCGGTAGCGTGCTGCAAACGCTAATCCTAACTGTCGTGGCCCCGACATATTCTCCTTATCACGCCTGCTCTTAATTCCGATTGGGCCGATCTCAGCGTCAGCGATATGGCGTTTGCCGCGCACTTCGTTTCTGGAGGGCTCCGGGGCAATAGATGTCTTCAAAACAATGATCGGCCCAGACTTGCGATAATGGCGCAATGCATGCATTAACCCCCACAGATTGGCTGGCAATGACCCTATGGCTATCGTCATGGTCGTTCTACGGTGCCTGGGCCGCTAAAAACTCCCGCAATAGCCCAAGCCTGATGGGTACGGTCGCTCACTACCGTCGCACCTGGATGCGCGAGGCCTTTCAACGCGAAAACCGGATCACTGACTCTGCTCTGGTAAACAGTCTGATGCAAAGCGCGACTTTCTTTTCATCCACTACAGTACTGATACTAGGCGCGCTATTTGCCGTTCTGGGTTCCATTGATCTTCATCCTGCAAATATCTTGGATTTGGTCAAAAGTTTCCCCACCCCACGCCAAGTGTCGCAACATCTGCTGGAAATCAAGGTGCTTTTGCTTGCCTTGGTGTTCGTCTATGCCTTTTTGCGCTTCACGATGTCGCTGCGGCAATTCAACCTCATCAATATCCTGATTGGGGCATTTCCCAGTCGCCCTCCGCAATCTAGCCTTGGACCCGCGGATCAGGATGATCCGATGGTCATCCAATCGGCTGGGCTGAACGAGCTTGCCGGTAACAACTTTACTCACGGCCTGCGCGCCTATTATTTCGCGATGCCGGTAGTACTTTGGTTGGTGAACGCCTGGCTCTTCATCGCAGGAACGGTGGTCATCACTTTCGTCACCTACTATATGGAATTTCACTCGGCCACGGTACGTGCCTTAGCCCTAGACACCAAGAACACAACTTTTTAGGCCGCCCCGGGGCCTTGTTGACTCGACCTTCGAGCGCCGTACTGTCTTCTCAAAAGCAACGACATGAGCACCAAAAACGACACCTTTCTGCGCGCCCTCAGACGCCAGGCAACCGACTACACCCCCGTTTGGTTAATGCGCCAGGCCGGCCGCTACCTTCCCGAATACAATGCAACCCGTAAGAAGGCCGGCGACTTTCTGACCCTTTGTAAGACCCCAGAGCTGGCTTGTGAAGTCACTCTCCAGCCTCTTGATCGATTTCCTCTGGATGCGTCGATTCTTTTTTCGGATATCTTGACGATCCCGGATGCCATGGGTCTCGGCCTTTATTTCGCGGAAGGTGAAGGACCAAAGTTTCAGCGTCCGATTAAGGACGAGGCTGACGTCGCCAAGCTGCATATCCCCGACCCTAATGTTGAATTACGTTACGTCATGGACGCCGTTCGCACCATTCGAGGAGCACTGAATGACCGGGTACCGCTAATCGGATTCTCGGGCTCGCCTTGGACCTTGGCCTGTTACATGATCGAGGGCGGTGGTTCCGACGACTTCCGCAAGATCAAGAGCTTCATGTATCGTCGGCCTGATCTGCTTCATAAGATTCTGGACATCCTGGCCGTCACGGTCGCCGATTATCTCAATGCCCAAATTGAAGCTGGTGTCCAAACAGTCATGATTTTCGACAGTTGGGGAGGCGTTCTTGCAGATGGAAATTTCCAGCGTTTTTCCCTGGCCTACACACAAAAAGTCATCGACAGACTCCAGCGCACCCGTATCGATACCGCTATTCAAACCGATGTTCCGAGCATTGTTTTTACCAAAGGTGGAGGCCAGTGGCTGACCGAAATCGCGGCCACGGGTTGCAGCGCCGTGGGCTTGGACTGGACCACCAATCTCGGCAAAGCCCGGACCCTAATCGGGCAAAAAGTGGCTCTTCAAGGCAATCTTGATCCCATGGTGTTATTTGCGGAGCCAGATCAGGTTCAGACCGAAACCCGGCGCGTGTTGGACAGTTTTGGAAGGCCAGAAAACGGCGTTGGTCATGTATTTAACCTTGGCCACGGCATTTCCCAGTTCACGCCGCCTGATCGGGTTGCTGCCATGGTAGAGGCTGTCCATAGTCATAGTCGAAGCCTGCGAAAATAGAGTGTTTGTATATGCTTACTTCAGCGCTTGGCGATGGGTTTCGGACTTGACAAGCACGATGTTTCAGCGATTAAACGGACAGCTCTACGAAACTTGTTAACAAAACAACATTCGATGGGTGGATGAGTTCTATCGCGCTGCGACGATACTGGTGAATATCGCTAAGTCCTTGAATTTAAATAACTATTGGCATGCTGAAATTTTGAGCAAAGGACCAAAAAGCACCATTCTTCGGGTGTAGGATAGCGCTTTTCCCCAGTTGCACACATAGTTATCCACAGCTTTTGTGTATGAATCTCAAAATGCTTTCGCTGGCTGAAGATTAGGGCTTGAAGTTAAAGTAAATTCTCATCCAATTGCCTGAATTCTTAACGTTAGTATGCACCCACACCCGACTAAAGTTCTCGCTCGTGTAGCTCTGGATGTCCCGATTGCGCCGTGGTTCGACTACGAAGTGCCCCCAGATTTAGCGGAGAACTTAAAGCCCTTTGATTGCCTTCTGGTGCCCTGGGGTCAGGGCCGAAAAGTGGGCTTATTTCTTGAATACATTAGTGAAAGCGACCTTGAGCCGGAAAAACTCAAGCCCATCTTGTCGCGCTTCGATCAAGTCCCTGGTTTCCCCAAAAGCTGGCAGGAATTGGTTCGGTTTGCTGCACGTTATTACCAGCGCAGCCTTGGAGATATTGCTCTACCCACTCTGCCGAAAACGCTGCGACTTCCCCCCAGTCCCAAGGAAAAGAAAAGCGCGTTCGAACGGGTGCAGGCTCGGATAGAAAGGGGTGTTGAGCGCGCAGCGAACGCTGCCGGACAGCTACAAAGCTCCTCAACTAGTCCGAAGGATCTGGCGTCCCAAACCCGCTGCGCACCCAGAGTTCTGACGCCCGCGCAACAAAAAGCACTGGCCGCTTTATGCGCCAATCCGCAGGGTCAATACCAGGCCTTTCTTCTTTTTGGGGTCACCGGGAGTGGGAAGACTGAGCTGTATCTGCGTTGGATTGAGCACTTACTAACCCAAAGTTCAAGCGCCCAAGTGCTCCTTTTGGTGCCTGAAATCTCTTTGACTCCGCGCCTTCTAAGCCTGATTTGTAGCCACTTTCCAAGTGAAAAAATTGCGGTGTTGCACAGCGAATTGGCCGATTTGGAGCGTGCTGCCAGCTGGATGATGGCCGCGCGGGGTGAATCAAGAATCGTAATCGGTACCCGGCTTTCGGTGTTCACACCGCTTCCCGGTTTGTCTGGGATTGTGGTGGACGAGGAGCATGACCCGTCTTTTAAGCAACCTGACGCGGCCTTCTATTCAGCGCGAGACCTCGCTCTGGTACTCGCGTCCGTGGCCAAGGTGCCCATCGTGCTGGGTTCAGCAACGCCTTCGCTCGAAAGCTGGCAGGCCGCCAAAAGTGGGCGTTATACACTCCTGGAACTTAGCGAAAGAGCAACGGGTGCGGCGCTCCCCAACATTATCTTGGTGAAGCCAGAGGCCAAAGAAGCGGCCAGCCTGGGCTTTAGCAAAACCAGCGCCGAAGCCATCGACCAGTGCCTGTCGCGCGGCCAACAAGCTCTGGTCTATCTCAATCGGCGCGGCTACGCACCGGTGCTTTATTGCATGCACTGTGGTTGGTTAAGTCAATGTAACGCCTGTTCAGCCTATCGCGTGCTGCATAAACTCAAGAGCGGCTATAAGCTCATTTGCCACCACTGTAGTCAGGAGCAAAAAGTTCCACGCCAATGTCCCGGCTGCGGGGCCTCCCACTTGGAGCCCCTCGGACAGGGCACTCAAGGCCTGGAGCAAACCTTAAAAACACGCTTCCCCTCGGCCCGTCTGCGCCGAGTGGATCGCGACGTTGCGAAACGTAAGGGCGCCGTTGAGGAAATTTTGCAGGAAGTTCATGCAGGCGAGGCGGATCTTTTGGTGGGCACCCAAATGCTGGCCAAGGGCCATGATTTCCAAAACCTAAACCTTGTGGTCGTATTAGACTGCGACGGCGCACTATATAGCGGCGACTTCAGAGCAAGAGAACGCCTCTTCGCGAGCCTGATGCAAGTCTCAGGGCGTGCGGGGCGGGTGAAACCGAGTCCAAATACGCCGCGAGGCACGGTGCTGATCGAAACGCGCTTTGCTGAGGATCCTCTTTTTAAAGCCCTGATCGCTCAGGACTATGTGAGCTTCGCGTCTCAAGAACTCAGCGAAAGACAGCAAGTTGCATTCCCTCCGTACCAGTATCAGGCGCTCCTCCGGGTGCGAGCCCTGGGGATGCCCCAAGCACTTGCCTGGCTCGCCGCTGCGAAACACGTTGCACAGCCCCTGATCGGATCTAGCAGAGGACAAAACTCAGGCATCGATACGCTCGACATTACCATTCACGATCCAGTCCCTATGCCCCTCGCCAAGCTCGCGCATTTCTCGCGCGCGCAGCTCTTGGTAGAATCGCGCTCCCGCAAGGCTTTGCAGGCCTTTCTCCGCGAGTGGCTTGAAATGATTCGAAGCCATACTCCAGCTGCCAAACGTGATTTGAGTTGGCAACTCGAAGTCGATCCTTTAGAAATTTAAAGCTAACCCCTCAGCCCAAGCCCAACGCGTGTTGTATTGACTTCAGGACCCGTAAATCATCTTGCGACGCTTAACCCGGCGCAGCGTCAAGCCATTCGCTATCTGGATGGCCCTTGCATGGTGATTGCCGGTGCGGGCAGTGGCAAAACCAGAGTCATCACTCACAAGATTCAACACCTCGTGGCCTCTGGCTTCACGCCGTCAAGCATCGCCGCGATTACCTTTACCAATAAAGCGGCAATCGAAATGCAAGACCGTCTGAAGGGTTTAGGGGGCATTTCTCGGCCAAAGTCTGATGCATTTGGCAAGGGCCTGGAAGCACTCAACGACAAGGAAGATAGCGCAAAGAACTCCCCCTTGGTGTGTACCTTCCATTCGCTCGGTGTGCGAATCCTAAGAACACATGGCGCCAGTCTCGGACTCAAAAAGCAGTTCTCGATTCTCGACTCCGACGACGTGAACGGAATTGTTCAATCGGCCTTGGCCACCACCGACCGAAAACTAATTCGCGCTTGCATCTCTAACATTTCACTTTGGAAAAACAATCTGATCGATCCCGATCAGGCCGTAGCCACGGCCAAGAAAGATCAAGAGAGCCAGTTCGCAAGGGTGTATCGCGAATACCATGCCACTTTGAAGGCGTATCAAGCGGTAGACTTCGATGACCTCATTCGCCTCCCGGTTCAGTTATTTCAAACTGATCTGGCCGCTCTGCAACATTGGCGTGAGTGTCTGCGTTATCTATTGGTCGATGAATATCAGGACACTAACGCCTGCCAATATGAGCTTTTGAAGCTATTGGTCGGGCCGCGACAAGCCTTCACCGCGGTCGGTGATGATGATCAATCCATTTACGGCTGGCGCGGGGCCACCTTAGAAAATCTTAAGCGACTCGCGCTGGATTTTCCTAGCTTGCAAGTCATTAAATTGGAGCAAAACTATCGCTCTTGTCAGGCCATCTTGCATGCCGCCAACGCGCTGATTGAACTTAACCCCAAGCTCTATCCCAAGACGCTCTGGTCCGAGCTAGGTCCGGGTGACCCGATTGCGGTTGTACAAGCCGACGACGACGAGTTAGAAGCGCGTTTGGTGATTCAACGACTACAAGCCAAAAAGTTCGAGATCCGTGGAAAGTTCAGCGATTTTGCGGTGCTGTATCGAGGCAATCACCAAGCGCGTATTTTCGAAAAGGCTTTACGCCTGGAAAAAATTCCGTACATTTTGAGCGGTGGCCAATCGTTTTTTGACCGAAGCGAGATCCGTGACCTGATGGCTTATCTACGCTTGCTTGTCAACGACGAGGACGATCCGGCGCTGATTCGAGCCATCACGACCCCCAAACGTGGCGTGGGTAACCAGACCTTGCAAGCCCTAGGGCAATACGCCGCTGAACGTCAGTGTTCGATGTTTGAAGCCATGTTTGAAGCAGGCTTCGAGAATCGCGTGCAAGCGAGGCAACTTGAAGCCATGCGAACTTTCGGCGCCTTCGTCAATCGGATGCATGATCGAGCCCTGAAAGAGCCTGCTGCGGAACTCTTTTCTGAACTTCTAAAGGCCATTGATTATGAAGCCCATCTTATGGATCAGAGCGATGATAAAACCGCACTGACCCGCTGGCAAAATGTCTTGGATTTCGTGGCTTGGATAAAAAAGCGTGCCGAAGATAGTCCAAGTGGCGAGTCGCAAAGCCTTATGACGGTCGCTCAGGACCTGGCGCTCCTCTCCCAGCTCGATAAAAAGGACTCGGACCAAGATGCGGTGCGACTAAGCACTATTCACGCCGCCAAGGGGCTGGAATATCCCCATGTGTTCATCGTGGGATGCGAAGAGGGGATCTTGCCGCATCACCGGGAGGCCGATTTTGTGAATGAGGAAACCGCCGAAAATGCTGATGCACCCGAAGCCGGTTTTGCAGGCCGCATCGAAGAAGAGCGTCGCCTCATGTATGTGGCCGTGACCCGAGCGCAGCGCAGCTTGACGATTTCCTGGTGCAAGGAACGAAAGCGTGTGCGCGATAGTCAACGTCAACAAGTCTCTCGATTCATTGGCGAAATGAAGTTGACCGCGAGTACCGCTAATGCCAAGCCTTTGGCCCAAGACGCTTCAAAAGTGAAACTTGATCTGCTCAAGCAAATGCTGGCGCAACGCTCAGTGCCGAAACCAGACCGTCTGTCTTAAGGCGCCCAAAAATGCGGTTCGGACAGAGCGGCTTTGTGATTTTCTACGCGCACGCCCCGGCCCGTATTCTCGACAATCCGGGAACTACCAATAAGGAAAACCATGAGTATTGGCCGTCCCCCTCCGCGCCATCCCATTCAAAGCAAGGATGCTGCAAGAAACCGAGAAGAGCAACGTCGCTTCGACCTGATGACCACGACCTGGAATGAAGCTGAATTGCGTCACGCTTTGAAGCTTTTGAAGCTGCCTGAAGCCGACCGTAGCGTCGACCAAATGCAAATGGACTTGGTGGCCAGTCAAGTGCATCGCTTAGTGAGCGACGACATGATCACCCATCCAAAGACCAAGAGCTCAGTATGGCCCGACCCCTTAGGCTTGTTCAATAGCAGCTTGTGAAATTCGCCGAGGTCCGAGGCCCAGAGTACCGAAACCGAAGATTGCTTCTTGGGCGAGGGGGACAGCGCCACGGCGTTGCAAATGCTCGTGCATTACACTTGCGCTGAATTTTTGATGCGCGACGCGATGCTTGAGACCTCAAATTGAGAGCGCTACTCGCCAATTTTAAGAGCCGAGCCGATCCATGCCGATTGTTCACTATGTTTCCCACACTCAACAAGCTACTGAGCTCGAAGTCGAGCTTGGCAATAACCTGATGATGGCCGCCGTCTTTGACGGTGTCGATGGCATTGAGGGCATGTGTGGCGGTTGCCTGGCCTGTGCCACATGCCATGTCTATGTCGACACCGCCTGGCTTGACAAGGTAGGTCCACCAAACGATGACGAAGACAGTATGCTCAGCCAGGTGGCCAGCGAGCGTCGCCCTAATAGCCGTCTCTCCTGCCAAATTGAAATGCGCTCGGACCTTGCTGGTTTGGTGTTGCATATGCCTGAACGCCAAGGATAGACCTACGGCAAGCTCACCCACGATTGACTTGGGGGTCAAACGCTGTCCGGCACGACTCTGGCAGCCTTTAAATTCGGCGGCTATTTATTGCCGGTAAGGCTGCCGCCTAGCTTAGAATATTGCCATGAAAATCATTATTTCCGGTGCAGGTATTGGGGGCACGGCGCTGGCGCTGATGCTACATAAGCGCGGCTTCAAACCCCTTCTTTTCGAGTCGGCAGCCGTTGTCAAGCCTCTAGGCGTGGGCATTAATGTTCAGCCCAGCGCCATCGTAGAACTGGCACAGCTCGGCCTGCTCGACGAACTGCGCGCGACCGGTATTGAAACTTCTCAGGTGGCCTATTACTCGCGTCTTGGTCAGCAAGTGTGGGCAGAGCCACGCGGCCTGGCGGCGGGATACTTGGTGCCCCAGTTCTCCATACACCGCGGCGAGTTACAAATGTTGTTGTTAGAGACGGCCATCAAGCGGCTCGATGCAGGGGCCGTTCATACCGGCTGGGAAACCACCAAGGTGGATCCCGATGTCGGGACCATTACCTTAGTGCACCGCGCCAGTGGCGCGACCCGCACCGAACAAGCCGATGTCATCGTCTCCGCTGACGGTATTCATTCCCCGATTCGTCGTCAGTTTTATCCCAACGAAGGTCCACCCAAATATTCGGGCTGTGTTCTGTGGCGTGCCATGACCATCGGCAAGCCCTTCCTGGATGGCCGCACCATGGTGATGGCCGGTAACGCGAGCCACAAACTGGTCACCTATCCGATCAGCCAAAGGTATGCTCGGGAAGGCCTCTCCCTGATTAATTGGATCGCCGAGTTGAGAGTGGGCGGCGATACGCCACCCAAGGACGACTGGAACCGCGAAGTGGATCGCTCTGTGTTTGCACCCCAGTTTGCCGACTGGACGTTCGACTTTCTGGATGTTCCCAAGCTGCTGTCGGGTGCTGAGCGAGTGTTCGAATTCCCGATGGTGGATCGCGATCCTTTGCCACAATGGACCCATGGTCGCGTGACTTTGTTGGGTGACGCAGCCCATCCGATGTATCCGATTGGGAGTAACGGCGCGACCCAGTCAATTCTCGATGCGCGCTGCCTAGCGGATCAACTGGAAGGCGCGGAGGTGGCTACCGTGAAGGTGGCGCTTGAGCGATATGAAACCGAGCGCCTACCTAAGTGCGCCAAGATTGTCGCGGCGAATCGTGCCCAGGGCCCGGACTATGTACTTGAAGTGTTTGAAGAGCGTGCACCAAAGGGCTTCAAGCATGTGCATGATGTGGCCTCGCAAGCGGAGCTTGAGGAAATTGCCTTGGGATACAAGCGCGTGGTGGGCCTAGATATTGAATCGGTCAACCAAAAAGCTCGTGTCCATCTTGGGCTTTAAAGGCCGACGACTCGAGGGGCCATGCCCTTAGACGCACTCGCCATGGTGCTCGTGGCGGCAGTGCTGCATGCGAGTTGGAACTTCTGGGTCAAGAAAGCGCAGGTTCACCCGCTGGCCTTTTCGCTACTTTGTTCGGTCGTATCGACACTTGTTTATGCCCCTTTTGTATGGTGGTTCTTTAAAGAGACGGGCCTAGGCATTTCAGGCCAAGGTTGGTGGTGGATAGCAGCAAGTTGCGTGGTGCATAACCTCTATTTTTTTGTGCTGCAAACCGGCTATGCCCGCTCTGATCTCTCGATTGTGTACCCGCTGGCCAGAGGTACAGGGCCGTTGTTGTCCGCCACCGGTGCGATTATTTTTTTGGGCGAGCAGCCCACGCTCTATTCGATGTTGGGCTTGCTACTGGTCGTGTTCGGTACCTTCACCATCGCTGGTGGCGTCGCGTTATTGGATCGCAACAAAGTCCATAGCCCAAAGGTCAAGGCCGGGTTGCTGTGGGGCATGATGACCGGTGCATGCATTGCCACCTACACCCTGCTGGATGGCTACGCCGTCAAATACTTGCTGATCGCGCCACTCGTGTTTGACTGGATCTGTGCACCAGTGCGCGGGGCGATGTTGTTGCCGATTGTGCTGCAACAAAGGGTCGATCTAAAACTTGCCTGGAAGCAGTCCTGGCCCTACGTGATGGGCGTGGGCATGGTGTCGCCATTGGGTTACATCCTGGTGCTTACGGCCATGCAAAAGGCGCCGATCAGTCATGTTGCCCCGGCGCGCGAAGTGTCGATGCTGGTGGCGGCGTTTCTGGGCGCTAAGTTGCTCAAGGAGGGGGAGCTTAAACGGCGCTTGTTGGGGGCGGCGCTGATTGCATTGGGGGGTGGTGGCTTTGGCGAGTGGTTATTGAACTTAGGGAATCCTTGAAACCCCGGACCCAAGATTGATAAAGCGACTTTTTGCAACACCCCAAACGGGGATCTCAAAAGAGTCTTAGTTCTTAATAGGGGCTCACGGTTCTCCTTGGCCCACCGGCCTCACGATCAAGCGCGTTGATCGCAGCATTCGCATGCAATGTATGAGTCACGAAGTGATCCGTTGTGAGCGCGAGACTTAGACCGGTGAGTTTGTGGACTTTCAATGCGGGGCGCTTCCCGACTCGCCGAAGCACACTGACCAAATAATCGTAGGCGTCGATGTTGTGCCCAACGCTCAATCCAAACTAACCTTCCCCCGCTCAATAATCGGCTTCCAGCGCTTAAGCTCACTCTGCATAAACTCCGCAAAGGCTTTTGGTGAATTGCCAATCGGCTCCATGTATTGAGCGCGCAGTTTTTCGAATACCTCCGGGCTCTTCATCGCCGCGACAAACTCGAGATTGATCTTGTCGATCAAGACAGCGGGGGTGCTGCTTGGCACTACTACACCTATCCATGCCGTCGCCTCAACATCGGGGATGCCTATTTCCTTGAACGTCGGGAGGTCCAGGCCAGGGTAGCGCTGTGCCGTCGATACAGCCAGCGCCTTAAGCTTGCCTGCTCTCACTTGCGGCATCACTGCGGAGGGTGCCAACGAGGCCATTTGGGTGTCGCCACTTAACATGGAGGTCACGGCAGCAGGTGAGGAGGGATAGGGAATGTGAACGATATAGGTACCGGTCTTGGCCTTGATTAATTCCATCGATAAATGCGCTACCGTGCCTGCGCCTACCGAGGCATAGTTGTACTTGCCGGGGTTTTTTTTCAAGAGATCAAAAAACTCTTTCGGAGTGGTCACCCCCAGGCTGGTCGGCACCGTGAGGATGTTGGGTTGGATGGCACCCAGAGTGATGGGCGCCAAATCCTTGAAGGGGTCATAAGGCAAGCTCTTATACAACACGGTGTTATTGACCAGAGGTCCGGTGATCGAGATGCCAATGGTGTAACCGTCACCCGTCGCCCTGGCCACCGCATTGGTGCCAATATTGCCGCCCGCGCCCGGACGGTTCTCAATGATGAAGGCTTGCTTGAGGTTTTGGCTGAGCCGATCACCAACCAATCTTGCGAAAATATCGGGTGTGGAGCCGGGGCCAAAGGGCACAATCAGTTTCACGGGGCGAGTCGGCCAGTCGCTCGTCTGAGCGTAACTTAGGGTTTGCAAAAGCCCCAGACCTAGACCAGAACATAACGCTAGGGCGATCTTTAAACGGTGCCGTAATCGCATTAGAACCGTGGGCGAGATCAGCGGCTTCTTAAAAGAGTGCATATCTTGAAATTTCCACTTCATTTCTTTTGATTTCATGGCTGCGGAGGGAGGGCAATAAGCTGATCGAAATAAAGGGACTCTTTCGCGACAAACTGGGTCACCATGGTGCGGTAGCTTTGCTCCACGACGTCTTCGAAACCCTCGAAACCAAGATTGTGACGCATGGCGCGCTGCCTAGCCTTGGCGAAGACTTCCGCCTGCCGCTGCGGTGCACTGACCTGGAAGTGATCGGCCTTGAAGCGCGCTGCGTCCTTGACCAGCATGGCGCGCTTGGCCATCAGCCCAATAATGCTGTCATCGAGAGTGTCAATTTGCGTTCTCAAGTCGGTGAGGTTAGCAGCGATCGTTTGATAGCTTGGCTCCTTAAAGCGCCGCAGGGGCGGGCCAAGTGGGTTCGGCTCAAGGTGTTGCATTAAGATAGCACCGGGCAGGTCGTATGCCGAAACGACCTTAGAAACGCTATGAGACGAAAAACCAAATGAAACATCCGGTGAAACATCAGCAGAAACATCCGTCGAAACCTGGACAGTGCCATCAGTCAACATGAAAGGCAGAAGTGCAGTACGAACCGAAGCACCGGGCAATAAGCCTTTGTCACGAGCCAAGGCATTGCAGTGACTGATCACGCCATGCGCCAGCCCGTCTTGGGCCTGACCGATGCGAGCACTCAAGTGAGAATAGGTACAGGCGGCGACACCTACTTCTTGGAGAAGCGCTAGTCCGGCGATACCCGCATCTTCTTTCCCGCCACCGGCATCATTAAAAAAAACCAAGTGTGGCTTTTGAGGATGAGCAAGGATATAGCCCGCCGCGGCCGTGCCGCCATGTGAGCCGGAAACAATCACCTTGCCTTCAATCTCGAATCTAGGTTGAGCCACATAACCAATCGAATCGAGTATCAGCAGGTTTGATCTGAGCGAGGGTGTAGGAGCTGACATGGCAGTGGCCCTTTGTAGCCGTTTAACGAAAAGTAGCCTTCAGTTTATATTCTCCCCCTAGCTTACTTTTCGGATGCCTTACAAAATGATCAAATTGCCGAAGAACTCGTTGTTTGCGGTTCTCTTGCGCTCGTCCTGGTGGATCAGCTTTGGAATCGCGCTCGGTTTCGTGATGCTCTCCAAGGCTTTCTTACCCGCCGAGCTCTGGCTCTATGGTGCTTTTGGTGGCATGGTGTTTGTGGTGATCGGCGGCATGTCCTTAGCCCGCCAATTGCGTTTGCCCAGTCGCAATAAAGTGGAAGCCATTGCGGCGCGGGTACGGGAGAGTTCTTGGGCTACGTTCTCAGCCGAACTTGAAGTCGCTTTCCGTCGTGACGGCTACTCCGTCAAAAAACTCAACGGCCCGGCTGATTTTGCGATTACCCGCGCTGGACGAACCGGAGTGGTCTGCGCCAAGCGCTGGAAAGCCGCGCAGCATAGCGAAGAGAGTGTGCGACTCTTACACGCCGCGAAAGCCGATCACGGCGCCGCTGACTGCACTCTTATCGCCCTTGAACCCTTGGGGGAAAAGGCGCGACGCTTTGCCGAGGTTAACGGAGTACAAGTCATGCAGGCGGCGGGCCTGGCGCAGTTACTCAAGAACTAAGTGCTAGAAGGACTAGTTGCAGCGAAGTGGTGACGCGCCACACTAGGAGTGCCGCGAACTAGGCGCAAATAACTAGAGCGAAGGAACGCTACTTGCGCGCCTCGGGCTTCACCCCGAACTGGTCCGCCATCCAGTCGGGCAACTCAAGCGTACGAAGTCGACTCGGATTGTTTTCGCGCGGTACCGCAATAATGCGCACTTCAAAGCCCTCGCATACCAAGCGCTCGCCGTGCTTGACCACATGACGGACCCGAAAAGTCTTGCGCCCCCATTCTGAGATGTGCGACTCAAGACTGAGCTCATCACCAGGACTGGCGGGGGAAATGAAGCTGGCGCCAGTATCCACCAGCGGCCAACAAATCCAGCCACGTTCGGCTTTGAGCTGTGCCATGCTTAAGCCCGCGCTACGCGCCAATGCATGAGTGCCGCGATCAAACCAACGATAGAAATTAGGATAGAAAACAATGCCGGCGGGATCACAGTCACCGAAATCGACGGAGAAATGAATACGGTGGGACATGCGAAGGAGCCTTGGTTGAGTGGTACTGAACTTAACTCGCCAGCTTTGACAAGGCGGTGAGCTTGCCGCCCATGCGCGTGTTGACCGCTGCGGCTGCTTCGTCCATCTGAGCCATGGTGCCGGCATCAATCGGAATCAACGAGGCTCGCGCCGCCCGCATTTTTCGCTCGGGGTCGCCCGGCATCATAATGCCGCCGTTGGCCTCACCTGCCGCGCTTAGGCGTGCTGACTTCACCCATTCTACGAAGCTTGCGGCTTCGCTCTCAAAACGGTTTTGAGTGCCCAGTTTCGTCGGGTCCAAAACGAGAGTGAACATATTGTTCCAGATGCCGTATTGCTTGGGGTAATTGACGGGCTGGGTGGTTTCGCCGCCGGTGAGTGCGGCCCCCAAAAGCTCGCACACCATGGCGAGCGCATAGCCTTTATGCTCGGCAAAAGTCACCAAGGCGCCGAGGGAATCTTCCTCTCCTGGGGCGGGGAACATCACTCCCGGATCATCAGTGGCATTGCCCTTCGCATCGATCAGCGAGCCCATCGGCACTTTGACTTTCTTGTTATGGGCAACACGCACCTTGCCATGGGCCAGGGCGCTGGTCGCAAAGTCAAGAACAATCGGATCGCCGTTGGGGCGGGGAATGCCGACCGTAAAGGGATTGGTGACAAAGCGGCCCTCGGTCCCGCCGAACGGGGCCACCATGGCCGGTCGCGACAAGGCATTGGTGAAATGAACCGAAATCATTCCGGCGGCGACGGCTTTTTCCGCCCAGTGGCCAATGCGTCCAATGTGATGAGCGTTGCGCAGACCAATCGCTACGACCCCGTGTTGCTGGGCACGCTCGATGGCTACGTCCATGGCTTGATAGGCCACCGATGGCCCCATCCCTCTTTGTCCATCCACCACCAACATCGAACCGGTATCGGCCACGACCGAGATCTTTTGGTTGAGCTGCAATTCATTGTTCAAATACGAATTCACGTAACGCGGGGCCATGCCCACGCCATGCGAATCATGGCCCGCGAGATTCGCACCGACCAGGTGATCGGCGGTGAGCATGGCCTCGAGCGTTGACGAGCCTGCCGTTTCGAAGAGTTGCACAATCCATTGATGCAGGGCGGGAGTGTTCACAGAAAAGTATGCAGCCATGGCTCGCTCGGTAAGGTTAATGGGTTAAATAGAGTCGCAGCTCCATTCTAAAGCCTGCTTGGACTGGTAAAACCTCACGGTTTCAAGTCCTCGAGAGTTGTGGGCTTAAGAGCGGACGTCTAAAATGCGCGCATGAGTAAGAAAAATTTAACCGCCGCGTCTCCGGCTGAGACCTCCACTACTGCTTGGGCGACTCCTGCTCGCCCTACCGTGTTCGCCCCCAGTGGCACGGAGCCAGCTTGCCATTCGCAAGGGCAGAATGTCCTCCAGGACGCGATGCGCTCGAGAATTTTGATTCTCGATGGCGCCATGGGCACAATGATTCAGCGCTACAAACTCAGCGAAGAGCAGTTTCGAGGTGAGCGCCTTGCTCAGCACGGCTCGGATCTTCGCGGTAATAACGAACTTTTGTCGATTACTCAGCCTCAGGTCATTCTCGAAATTCATCGGGAGTATTTGAAGGCGGGTGCAGACATCATTGAGACCAATACTTTCGGGGCGACCCGGATTGCCCAGGCCGATTACAGCCTGGAGCCCTACGCCCGAGAAATGAATGTGGCTTCGGCCCGCTTGGCTTGTCAGGCGCGCGATGAGTTCAGTACGCCCGAGCATCGCCGCCTCGTTGCCGGAGCGCTTGGTCCGCAACCCCGTACGGCCTCGATTTCGCCCGATGTGAATGACCCCGGTGCGCGCAATACTCATTTTGAAGCATTACGAGCCGCCTACCTCGAGCAACTTGAAGGCCTGATCGAGGGTGGCATTGATCTAGTCTTGGTCGAAACCATCTTCGATACATTGAATGCCAAGGCGGCACTTTTTGCCTATGCCGAAGCCATGGACGCACTGGAGGCTCAGGGCCTTGCCCGTTTGCCTTTGATGATCTCAGGCACGGTCACCGATGCTTCGGGGCGGATCTTGTCGGGTCAAACCGTGGAAGCGTTTTGGAATTCAGTGCGCCATGCACGCCCGACCACCGTCGGCCTGAATTGCGCCCTCGGAGCGGCCTTAATGCGCCCGTATATTGAAGAGCTCGCCAACAAGGCCGATACCTACATCTGCGTGTATCCGAATGCGGGACTGCCCAACCCGATGGCCGAGACGGGCTTCGATGAAACGCCGGAAGACACCTCGGCGCTTCTGAAAGACTTTGCCGTGTCAGGCTTTGTGAATATTGCGGGCGGTTGTTGCGGCACCACCCCTGAGCACATTAGTGCCATTCGTGACGCGATTCAAGGCCTTAAGCCACGCCAAATTCCTGAGCGACCCTCGGCTCTGCGTCTGTCGGGCCTTGAGGCCTTCAACATTGATGACAGTACGCTCTTTGTCAACGTAGGCGAACGCACCAACGTGACCGGTTCCAAGGCCTTCGCGCGCTTGATCTTGAATGAACAATACGACGAGGCGCTGAGCGTGGCCCGTCAACAGGTGGAAAACGGCGCTCAGGTGATTGATATCAACATGGATGAAGCCATGTTGGACTCGGTCAAGGCGATGGCGCGCTTTCTGAACTTGATTGCGTCGGAACCCGATATCTCACGCGTGCCGATCATGATCGACAGTTCCAAGTGGAGTGTGATCGAAGCCGGTTTGAAATGCGTACAAGGCAAGTCCATCGTGAATTCGATCTCGATGAAAGAGGGCGAGGCCGAATTCATTCGCCAAGCTCGATTGTGCCAGCGCTACGGTGCCGCCGTGATCGTCATGGCCTTCGATGAGAAGGGCCAGGCCGACACCTACCAACGCAAAACCGAAATTTGCGAGCGGGCCTATCGCTTACTCGTCGATCAGCTCGATTTTCCTCCTGAAGATATTATTTTCGATCCGAATATTTTTGCGATTGCCACCGGTATCGAAGAGCACAACAACTACGCGGTGGATTTCATTGAAGCCACTCGTTGGATCAAGAACAACCTTCCTCACGCCAAAATTTCTGGTGGTGTCAGTAATGTGAGTTTTAGCTTCCGGGGCAATGATCCCGCACGTGAGGCCATTCATACCGTGTTCCTGTATCACGCCATTCAAGCGGGCATGACTATGGGCATTGTCAACGCGGGCATGATGGGTGTGTACGACCAGCTCGACCCCAAGTTGCGTGACATGGTGGAAGACATTGTGCTCAACCGCAACCCTGAGGCAACCGAGCGCTTTATTGAGTTTGCGCCAACATTGAAGGCGGGTGGCGCACGGCGCGAGGAAAATCTTGAGTGGCGTGGCGAGCCGGTTGAAAAACGTCTCGCACATGCCTTGATTCATGGCATTACAAACTTCATAACCGAAGACACCGAGCAAGTGCGCTCGGCCATTGCGGCGCGAGGAGGCCGGCCCATTGAAGTGATTGAAGGCCCGCTCATGGACGGGATGAATATTGTGGGCGACCTATTTGGCGCAGGAAAAATGTTCCTCCCGCAAGTCGTGAAATCGGCGCGCGTCATGAAGCAAGCTGTGGCTCATTTAATTCCGTATATTGAGGAAGAAAAGCTACGCATGCATGCGGCGGGTCAAGATGTGTCCAGCAAAGGCAAGATTGTCATCGCCACGGTGAAGGGCGACGTGCATGACATTGGCAAGAACATCGTTTCGGTGGTCCTTCAGTGTAATAATTTCGATGTGGTCAACATGGGTGTGATGGTGCCGTGCACGGAAATTTTGGCGCGAGCCAAAGCCGAAGGTGCCGACATCATTGGGTTGTCTGGCCTGATCACGCCTTCACTGGAAGAGATGAGCTATGTCGCCAAGGAAATGGAGCGCGACGAGTATTTCCGCAGTCGCAAAATTCCTTTGTTGATTGGCGGTGCCACCACATCTCGCGTGCATACGGCTGTAAAGATTGCGCCGCATTATTCGGGTCCCGTGGTTTACGTCACCGATGCTTCGCGCTCGGTGCCCGTGGCTCAGCAATTGATTACGCCAGAAACCAAGGTGCAGTATCTCGCCGATATCGTCAAGGAGTACGAAAAGGTGCGTGCTCAACATGCTGCCAAGAAGGGTCCGCAGATGGTTAGCCTGGCCGAAGCGCGGGCCAATAAGCAGCCCATCACTTGGGTGAGCGTGGCCGATGACCATCCGCAGACACCCGGCGTGCATGCCACGTCGCACTACCACCCACCTAAGCCAAAGTTTGTGGGGCGCCGTCTCTTTAAGAATTTTGATCTCAGTGAGATCGCCGGTTATATTGATTGGCAACCCTTCTTCCAGACTTGGGATTTGCATGGGCCGTTTCCGGCCATTCTTAATGATGAGGTGGTGGGCGAGTCTGCGCGCCGAGTGTTCAGCGATGGTAAATCGATGCTCAAGCGGGTGATTGATGGGCGTTGGCTCACCGCCAATGCCGTGCTCAGTTTCCTGCCGGCCAACACCGTGAACGATGATGACATCGAGATTTATACCGACGATACTCGCCAACAGGTCGCGCTCACCTGGCGTAATTTACGTCAACAAACCGCCAAACGCGAAGGCGTTGCGAACAAGTGCTTGGCCGACTTTATTGCGCCCAAATCGATTGATGGCCGTCCGTCCGGCATCGCCGACTATATCGGAATGTTCGCTGTCACCAGTGGCATCGGCATCGACAAAAAGGAAAAGGAATTCGAAGGTTTATTGGACGATTATTCGAGCATCATGCTTAAGGCCATTGCAGATCGCCTCGCCGAAGCTTTTGCCGAATGCCTGCATGGGCGCGTGCGTAAAGACCTTTGGGGCTATGTGCCAACCGAGTCCCTGGGCAACGAGGAGTTGATTAAGGAAGCGTATCTTGGCATTCGACCCGCGCCGGGCTATCCCGCCTGCCCTGAGCACACCGTCAAGCGAGCCCTGTTCGATACCCTCAAGTGTGAAGAAATTGGCATGAGCTTGACCGAGAGCTACGCCATGAGCCCGGCCTCAAGTGTGTCGGGCTTCTACTTCTCGCATCCTGAGTCCGACTACTTTAATGTCGGCCCGATTGCGCAGGATCAGTTGCAAGACTTGGTCAAGCGTTCAGGGCGGGATGAAGTCGACTTAAGGCGCGCGCTGTCGAGCTCTTTGTAGAGCGCCGACCGATTGTCACTAGACAGACTCACCCCACTAGTGACTCAGGTTGGCACAGCCGCCGGTCTTGGGATCGAACATGACAGGATAGGCCTCGTCATAAATGCTGCCGGTGCAATACTTTTGGCATTCGGCGAACCCTAAGGTGACGCGACGCGGGTCCTGATAGATGACGAGTTTGCAGCCGCTCCCATTACGCGCATTGAGCTCAATGCTGGGTCGCGTCTTGGTTTGCGCAAAATCCGCGAAGTCGAACTTGCAAGTTCCTTTCTTGCCGACCCAGAGTTGCCAAGCCATGCTGTGCACTTGGTTGTCGCGCACCGTCAAAGTCGCCTGTTCACGATAGCCGTCTTCCTCTGTTTGAGTACAGTTTCCGGCCAGGTCAATTTTGTGATCGGCGATGGGTGCCGGAGGCGCTTTTGCACTTGAGCTCGGGCGCGTGGGTTCTACTGGGCGAGGAGTGGGTCGCGCCTCTGGCCGGGTTTCGGCGCGAGGACTAGCGCTCGCTGACGGGCCAGCGCCCTGTCCCGCGCTCGGCCCAGAGCTCACAATAGGTGGAGGTGTTCGTGCTTGGCCTTGCTCTTTGGGCAAAAGGCCACACGCTTGCACGCTTAGAACAAGCACGCTGACGAGTGCGAGAAGTGGGGTGAATTGCATCAATGTGCGCATGAATACTGCCGATTAGTGGTTTTGGTTGGTTACGGAAAGAGCTTAGCATCTCGCAAAAGTCGATCTTCCGCTCGTTCGCTTGCCTATTTTTTGCGCATATTATGCTGCGCTACTTGGCGTCGACTTATAATCGTGGGTTAATCAACATTATTTGGAGTCGGAATCATGGGCAAAGGCGATACACGTACCCGTCGCGGCAAGATCAATAACGGCAGCTACGGTAAGACCCGTCCAGGCAAGGAAATTAAAAAAGAAGTGCCTGTACCGGCGCCTGCTCCAGCTAAGAAGAAGTAGTAACGGTCTAAACTTGGGGCAGGGAGTCAAGGTTCATATTAGTGAGCCGCGCTTCAAACTCCCCAGGTAATGTCTTTCTGGGCGGCAAGAGCCGCCCGAATCATTTCTACAAACGGAAACGCTCTTTGAGCGAGCGAAACGCTCTGAGCCGTCTCCTGCTTGTTCGGCGCTTTGTCATCGGGCTCGTCCGCGTTCCCACTCACCTTGCTCTGTTCTTTATCCTGCGCAACGGCCTTTTCTAGGGCTTGAATGGCCATCGGCATTTTGCTGACCGTAATAATGCCCTTGGGGCCGGAATTGACGCTGATAATATCAAGCAGGCGTTCGGCCACGGCCTGGGTCATGACCACCGAGCCTGTTGCTCGACATTTAAATTCGTAAATCATGTGCTTCTCCCTTACTTCGTTAGCCCATAGTTTATCTGGATGGGCCGCGTCTGCGCCAAAATTCAAAGCGGGGTGTTTACGCTTTCGCTCCCTGGTGTTAATTGCGAGCCTGGTGTCATTGAGTGCTTGTATGCCGGAACTCAATTGGCGAGAGGCGAGTCCCGAAAAGGCCGGCTTCGTCATCTTGATGCCCGGAAAACCGGATCGTCTCAACCGACCGATTGATCTCAATGGTCTGAAAGTGACAATGAATATGATCGGCAGCAAGATCGATTCCGCGGCTTTCACAGTGGCCTGGGTGGACACGTCTTCGGAAGAGGCGGCGCAAAAAGCCGCCGAGGCGATGCGCCTTGGAATGTTGCGCAATCTAGGTCAAAGCGATGCGCCCGGAAAGCCGACCAAGGTTTCGATTCGTGGCGGCAACAGCACCTGGCCAGCCCAGCAGCTTGAAGTCACCAAGGGCCCACAACAAATGTTTGCCCTGTTCTTGCATCGGGGTTCGAGAGCTTGGCAAGTGGTCAGTCTGGCGCCCAAACTCGATCCGCAGGCCAGTAAGTTTTTCGCAGAGTCGTTTCAGTTATTGCCGGAATAACCAATAGGCACTGATCACAAAAAAGAGTGGAGCCTCTAGTCTGAGCGGGGCGCTTTCTAGGCGTATTGACTTGCGCTTATGGCTACATGCCGCAACATTGCCATTATGGATTTCGAGCATCACCACAATTTGCATCGTATTAGTCCGGCTGACCTCGAGCTGGAACGACGTTTTATTCACCGCCTGACCCCACGCACCAAGCGCCAGCGTCTTTTGGCCGCGTTTGGCGAGCCGAGCGATGCTCAACTGGTGCGCCTTGTCAGCCCCAACCCGCACAGCGAGCTGGCTCTTGCTTGGATCGCCAAGGAAGGGTCGCAAACGACGACCTCTATGGACGGTGAGTTTGCTGCGGTAGCCCGCTACGCGCTGCTCGACGGCGAGCAGGGAGTAGCCGAGTTCGCCATTGTGGTGGCCGACGAACTTCAATCACAGGGGATTGGTCGAAAGCTCTTGCTTGCTTTGATCACGGCCGCGCGAGCTGCGGATCTGCGGCACTTGCAGGGCGATTGCTATGCCGATAATCGTGCCCTTATTGCACTGTGCGAAGGTTTAGGTTTTGCGATTGAGTCACACCCTGAGGACGCGACCTTAGTGCGGGTTAGCTTGCACCTGATTGCGAAAGGCGCGCACACCGAGCACCACGCCCGCTATCAGTAAAATAATCCCGGCCCAGGTCAAGGCGCCCGGCCACTCGCTACGGTGAATGAAGGCGTAGAGCAAGGCCGCCAGCGTTTCGAAAACGATCAACTGACCCATCAATGAGGCGGGCAAAAGCTGACTGGCTCGGTTCCATAAAAGTGTTCCAAGCCAAGAGGCACCCAAGCCAATGGCCAACATCAATCCAAGGAAGAGCATGGGTGTCGGGCCGAGGAGCGCAGTGATCACGGAGCCATCGACGTCGATTTGTGGAAAAGGTCGCCAGGCGAGGCCGCTCATTCGAGTAAAAGTCCCGCCTTGCGCCAGGCCCATGACACACACGGCTAGGAACGCAAGGGGTAAGGTAGCGAGGCCCTGAGCATTGGCCCAAGTCGTCGAATTGATGCTTGGGCGAAGTTTTAACCAGCGTGAGTTTCGAATCGGGTACCAGGTCCAACAGGCGACGGCGGCCAAAGAAAGTACGGTTCCTGTCAAAAACTGCGTACCGAGCGCGCTCTGATCCCCGTGCTGAGAAAGATGATTCCATTCGTCGCGATGCACTAAGCCAATACCGATGCTAATCAGTGTCAAAGGTGCTAGAAGACTGCGCCAGGGCATGCTGGCTTGATGCAGATTGCTGCATATACTGATCACCACCGGAAGAGCGCCAATGATCATGGTTGGAAGCGGAGCCCCAGCCACCTGAATGGCCCCGGCAAGGCAACTGTAATAAAGCAAGTTCCCAATCAGTGATAGCTCGAATGCTGCGCGCCAGTCGGCCCTGGAAAGCGCTTTTAACTGCTTCCTATCGAATACCGCCAATCCTAGCGCGATCAAGCCGAAGGCGAGGTAACGCGCCGCGGATAAATAGACGGCAGGGTATCCAGGCAAGAGTACGGGCGCAACGAAGACGACCCCCCAAAGCAATCCGGCTCCTAGAGCGCAGCCTAGCCCGAGGCGTAGGTACTGGGCCGTCATGTGCTTCGCCCCGCTAGCGCTGTTCGCGGTGAGATTGCACCCGGCTTGGCGAAGTGCAATTCAGGTGTGTCAAGAGGCCTTAAGGCGAGAGAGTCAGGCGAAGCGGATGGTTTGCGAGGGTTTAGCGAAAGGCTGCTGGGAATAATACTCATTCGCTAGATTATGAGGGTGGGCGGCCGCCTCTAAGAAATTGAGTACCGGGGAGACGCAGGCGTCGACCAGGTTTGCCTCGAGCGCCCATTCATCGCGAGATTTTTGAGAGAATTTTTCTGCGAGCAGTTTCGCCATCTCGGGCCAAGTTTCCGGTGAAAACTGTTGGGTGGCATCAATGCTGGTTTCGAGGCCGACAAGTTTCAGCATTGTGCGGAAAAATTTATTTTCAAGCGCACCTACTGCGACATGTTTGCCGTCCTTGGTGGCGTAGACTCTGTAGAAAGGCAATGCGCCGTCGAGAATGTTGTTCTCTCGTTGGGTGTTCCAGCGCCCCGCGGCCATCATGCCGTAGAACATGGGTGTTAGGCCGACAGTTCCAGCAAGAATACTGGTTTCTGCAAGGCCCCCTTTGCCTTTGATGCTTCGTGAAATGAGTTTAGCCATTACGCCCAGCAGCAAGTGCATCGCGCCACCGCCGAAGTCTGCCACGACGTTCAAGGGAACCTCGGGTTGAGCGCGATGACCAATGGCATGCAAAACCCCCGCCATGGCCAGGTAATTAATGTCATGACCCGCTCGCTCCGATAACTCACCTTGCGAACCCCAGCCTGAAAGGCGACCAATCACCAAGCGTGGAAATTCCGCCATAAGGGTGGCCGGGGCGAGACCCAGCCGCTCCAAAACACCGGGGCGAAATCCTTCGAGCAACACATCGACGTTGACGAGGCTTTGTTTGAGCGTGGCCAGACCCTCGACCGACTTCAGATCAATCGTGTTCAACGATTTGTCAGCGTTCAGTAAATCGAATTCGGATTTGATCGGAACGCCCAGGCCGGCATCCACCGGAGAAATAATTCGTGTGACCTTGGCACCGAGTGAGCGAAGCATCATGCCCGCAAACGGTACTGGGCCAATCGCTTGCAATTCGATCACTTCAAGCCCTTCCAAAGGAAGAGGACTTGCCTGGGCTTGGCTAGAAGATGCTGTCATGTTCAGAGGCCTTTAATTGAGTATCGGTCAGTACAAATTTATTCCGTTGGGCGTGGTCGTTAATCCCGACTGTCAACCCCGCCTTATAATTAGGGTTTGGCTATATCGCTTTATCCGCTCTTAAAGTTTCGATACTTCTTGCATCCATACCCAGCTCGCTTAATATGCTGTCGGTATGCTCGCCGATGCGCGGAATCGCGTCCATACGGTAGTCAAAAGCGTTGTTACGCCCTGGTGGTAAAAGTGCTGGGACGGGTCCAGCCGGTGTCTCGACCTGCACCCAGCGCTGACGGGCCTTTAGCTGGGGATGCGCCCAGAGACCGGCCATGTCGTTCATGCGCGCATTGGCGATTTGAGCCTTCTCCAGTTTTGCAACCACACCCTCCGTACTTAGGCGACTGAAAATGTCCAAAATGATGGACTTAAGTGCCTCGCGATGTTCGTTGCGTCTAGCATTGCTATCGAAGCGAACATCGCTGGCCAGCGCTTCGTTTTCAAGCACTACAGCACAAAAAGCTTTCCACTCGCGCTCATTTTGTAGGCCCAGCATCACGACGCCACCATCGCCTGCGGCAAAAGGGCCATAAGGATAAATACTGGCATGGGCGGCTGCACTGCGCGGTGGCGGCGCTGCACCTTCAAAGGCATAGTAAAGCGGATAGCCCATCCACTCTCCCATAGCTTCCAGCATTGAAACATCGATGTGGCTGCCCTGGCCCGTCTTTCCCCGAAGCAGTAGTGCCGAGAGGATATTAGTGTAGGCATACATGCCCGCAGCAATATCGGCGATGGAGTTTCCAGCCTTGCTCGGCGTGTCCTGCGGACCCGTGATTGACAAAAATCCGGCCTCACTTTGAATCAACAAATCATAGGCCTTTTTATCGCGATAAGGTCCGTCATCGCCATAGCCTGAGATGTCGCAGACGATCAGCTTGGGATGAGCCGTTTGCAACGCTTCATAGGACAAGCCCATCCTTGCTGCTGCACCCGGCGCAAGGTTTTGCACTAAAACATCGGCCTGCGCCAGCAAGCGCTTAAGGGCGGCCAGGGCGCCCGGGTGTTTAAGATCAAGACTCAAACTTTCCTTGGAGCGATTGGTCCATACAAAATGCGAGGCCTGCCCTTTAACACGCGTATCGTAGTCACGGGCGAAATCTCCACTGCCAGGACGCTCAATTTTAATGACGCGCGCACCCAGATCGGCCAGTTGGCGCGTGCAAAAAGGCGCAGCAATAGCATGTTCCAACGACACAACGGTCACACCATCCAAGGGGCGAGGCTTGAGGCGCGGAGGGTTATGCACGGCTGGGTGTGTCTCAGGGGTGTGCGTCATATACGGGTTTAGAATGACCTTGGCAATCCAAGCACATGCTCGGCTACATACGAGAAAATAAGGTTCGTTGAGATCGGTGCGACCTGATACAAACGCGTTTCGCGAAACTTGCGTTCAATATCGTATTCGCACGCAAAACCAAAACCACCATGATATTGAATGCAGACGTTCGCGGCGGCCCAACTGGCCTTGGCCGCAAGGTATTTGGCCATGTTGGCCTGGGTGCCGCAGGGCTCATGCGCGTCGAATAATCGGCAAGCTTCATAGCGCATCAGGTTGGCCGCTTCCACCTCAATGAACGACTCTGCTATCGGAAACTGAACACCCTGGTTTTGGCCAATCGGCCGACCGAACACCACCCGCTCCTTGGCATACTTGGTCACTCGATCAATGAACCAGTAGCCGTCGCCAATGCATTCAGCAGCAATGAGGGTGCGTTCAGCGTTCAAGCCATCTAAAATATACTTGAAACCCTGGCCTTCTTCTCCAATCAAATTCTCAACTGGAATCTCGAGGTTTTCAAAGAACAGTTCATTGGTTTCGTGATTGACCATGTTCAAAATCGGCCGAACGGTCAGACCAGATTTCTCGGCTAGACGTAAGTCAACCATGAAGATCGACATGCCTTCCGATTTTTTCTTGACCTCGGCTAAAGGAGTGGTGCGCGCCAAAAGAATCATCCAATCCGAGTGCTGCACGCGTGAGATCCATACTTTCTGCCCATTGATGACATAGCGGTCACCCTTGCGTACCGCCATAGTTTTAATCTTGGTGGTATCGGTTCCGGTAGTGGGTTCGGTCACTCCCATAGACTGTAGGCGCCACTCGCCACTCGCGATTTTAGGCAAGTACAAATCCTTTTGGGCCTTGGAGCCATGCCGCAACAAGGTGCCCATGTTGTACATCTGGCCATGGCAGGCGCCTGAATTTCCGCCGGAGCGGTTGATCTCCTCCATGATGACCGAGGCTTCCGTCAGGCCTAAGCCGGAGCCGCCGTATTCTTGAGGAATGAGGGCAGCCATCCATCCTGCCTTAGTGAGTGCATCGACAAAGGCTTCCGGATAAGCCCGCTTTTCATCGACTTTGCGATGGTATTCGTCGGGGAACTCGGCGCAAAGTGCGCGCACTGCATCTCGAATATCTTGAAAGCCGCTGGCGGTTGTTTTGATCATGGACTTGCTTTAAAACGGAAGAGTCAACGACATCACAGCAAGCTCAACGCACCTAGCGTGGGCGGCAGAAGGACGCGCGCACCGACAGGCGAAAACAGAGAGACCTTGCCGGTCGCTCCTTGATATTATAGGTGGTGATCCATGCTGTTATGACGAAACGGTAGGTATATCGAACCCACATCGCATTGGACTTTTTTCAGGTCCCTAAAGCGATGCATTAATAAGGGCGCGACGAAAAGAAATTGCCTCGGCGATATGACTGGCAGTGATCGTAATGCTGTTTTGAAGGTCGGCAATCGTACGTGCCAGCTTGATCACACGATGACTTGCTCGGCTTGACCACTGTAAGCGCTGCGCGGCACGCACCAGAAGCGTTTTTGCCTCGATCGGCAAAGTACAGAATTTTTCGATTTCGTTCGGTTCTAGTTGTGCATTAGGTTTGCCTTGGCGCAGGGCTTGAATTTCATAGGCCTTTGCTACGCGTTCTGCGATCGAGTAGCTGCACTCCTCAGTTGAATTGTTCAGCAAAACGTCCTCGTGAACGGCTTCGACTTGCACTTGGACATCGATGCGATCCAGAAGCGGCCCCGAGACCCTGCCTTGATACTTGATGACCCGTTCTCGACTACAGAGACAGCGCGGGTCTCCAAAAAAACCGCAAGGACAAGGATTCATGGCGGCGATCAGTTGAAAGCGAGCCGGAAAAACCACCTGTCGAGCTGCGCGAGAAATAGAAATCTGTCCGCATTCCAAGGGCTCTCGCAGGCTTTCGAGGGCGTGGCGATTGAACTCCGGAAACTCATCCAAGAAAAGAATGCCTTGATGGGCCAGAGAGACTTCGCCCGGCTTAGGCGGGGAACCGCCACCTACCAATGCCACAGCTGAAGCAGAATGGTGCGGATTTCTAAAGGGTCTTTGACCCCATGCTTCGATGAGCGATCCAGAAGCACGGGCGCTGAGCTGTTCATGCCGCTCAGTCTGGCCACGCTTGACGTCGTGTAGCACCATCACCTCGGTCGCTTGCTCTTCATCGAGAGGGGGAAGGATTGACGGCATGGCGTTGGCTAGTAAGGACTTGCCTGCCCCCGGGTGGCCAACCATGATGAGGCCGTGGCTCCCAGCGGCGGCAATTTCGAGGGCGCGCTTGGCGAGGCTAAGCCCTTTGATTTGCGAGAAGTTACTCCCGAAGGAGCGATCACAGGAAATCCGATGATGCCGTAACCTTTCTAGAGAGCTCTTACCGAGAAGGTGGGCAGCCACTTCCTTGAGATTTTGGGCGGCCAGCGCTCTCGGTTCTAAAAGCGCGGCCAGTTCCGATGCATTGTCTTTGGGAACGATCAACAACCGTCGACTTTGTCGCTGGCTTGCGACTGCCATCGCCAGTAGCCCCGCGACGGGGCGAATCGCCCCGGTGAGTGATAGCTCACCAACAAATTCTAAGCCCGCGATGATTTCGTCTAAGCCACTGCTCGCAAGCTGACCGCTGGCGGCCAAGATGCCGATCGCGATGGGCAGATCGAAACGGCCTGAATTCTTGGGCAAGTCTGCCGGGGCTAAGTTGACGGTAAGCCGGCGATTTGGGAACTCGAAACCACTATGGACGATGGCCGCTCTGACTCGTTCTCGGCTCTCACGAACCTCGGCCTCAGGCAGGCCGACAATATTGAAAGCGGGTAGACCATTGCCGATGTGAACTTCCACATCGACCAAGGGCGAGGAGATGCCCAATAAAGCTCGACTCTTAACGAGGGAAATACTCATCAGTCCCCAAAGCGTTTACTCACTTTATACGCTCCGCCAGTTCCGCTTCTAATGCCTCTACCCGCGTGGCGAGTCGGTCAATGAGTTCTACCCGGACGTCAAACTCTTCGCGAGTGACAAGTCCCATTTGTTGGGCACTTTGATTCATAAAAGCCCTTAGATTGCGTTCAAGGTCACCGGCGGGGCTGTTCTTCATAAGCTCAGAAAACTTGTTTTTCAACCACTCAGGTGAAAACCGGTCTTGGTTGGCCTGTGTTTGGCTAGGATCGGGTGTGTGTGTTTCAGTGTTCATGAAGTGTCCAGCTTAGAAGAAAAAGTGAATTTCCGATATCGAACTGATCGCCTAGCTCTTTTGGTCTAGCGCCGCAGTCAACATTTACTGATCATTAGTCTAGCGTGAAACTTGACCCCACAAAGCAAGAAACTGGCGAGACAAAATAACCAACGCACCAATTCGGTGCGATATTTCCTGCGTCCCCGTTTAGGTGCAAAAATCAGCCGCCACCTGAATTTGCGCTTCATCGTGGGTCATTCAAGCAGTGGAATGCCCCCTGGCATAGGAAGTGCTAACAACGGGTAAGCTTTACTTTTTACCATTTGATCATTCGGAGAAACTAATGAAATCAAAAATTCTTGCGAGCGCCATCGTTGTTACAAGCGCGCTAATCGCGCCCCAATGGGTTCTTGCTCAGACCGCTCCGGCATCGGCACCGGCTACAGCGCCCGCGGCGACACCAACCCACAGCTTCACCTATAACCTTGGACTCGTGACTGATTATCGCTATCGCGGTATTTCCCAAAGCGGCCTAAACCCAGCCCTGCAAGGCGGCGTCGACTACTCACATGCAAGTGGACTTTATCTAGGTGCCTGGGCTTCGACCATTACCTGGATTACAGATTTCAACCCTGCAGCGTCTGGTCGTGTAGAAATTGACCTATATGGTGGTTATAAAGGAACAGCTGGCCCTATTAATTATGACGTTGGCATGCTCCAGTATTGGTACGCTGGCAACAACATTAACCCCAATGCCAATACCAACGAGATTTACGCTGCTGGAACTTATGGCGCTTACACCTTAAAGTATTCCCATAGCCTCTCAAATCTTTTTGGTTTCGCCAATTCTAAAAGTTCGGGCTATCTCGATCTGTCCGCAACATTTGATCTAGGCAATGGCTGGGGTGTCGTTCCTCATATTGGCCGTCAGCGGGTCTCTAATAACGGTTCTGCAAGCTATACAGATATGTCGCTCTCAGTCACCAAAGAGGCTTATGGCTTGGTCTTTTCCGGCATGGTTGTCGGTACTGACGCCACTAAGACAGTCTACACACCAGCCAGTGGAAAATTCTTTGGTAAAACCGCCATTGTTCTGGGCGTGAAAAAGAACTTCTAAGCGGCATTTAACTTATAACAGCAACCCAAAAATCGGTCCGTAGGCAACCTCGGACTGCATCTAAAGATCATTCGGAGGCCTTTCATGAAACTCATAACTGCAATTATTAAGCCCTTCAAGCTTGACGAGGTCCGAGAGGCCTTATCCGGCATTGGAGTTCAAGGCGTTACCGTCACTGAAGTGAAGGGGTTTGGACGTCAAAAGGGCCACACCGAGCTGTATCGTGGCGCGGAATACGTGGTCGACTTTTTGCCCAAGGTCAAGCTTGAGGCTGCCGTTCCCAACGAGTTGGTTGAGCGTGCCGTTGAAGCCATCGAAGGCGCTGCTCGCACCGGCAAGATCGGTGACGGCAAGGTCTTTGTCTACAACCTTGAGCAAGTCGTTCGGATTCGCACTGGCGAAACCGGCGACTCAGCCCTTTAATTTCTGTACGGAGTTCTCTTTATGAAACTGTTTCCAAAAATCACGAGCTGGCTATTTGCCTTGCTCGTGTCGTGCTTTTTGGCGCCGAGCCTGGCGCTTGCGGCCTTCCCAGCCGATGTTAAATTTGATATCAACAAGACTGAAATTCCTGCAGCCTCCGCCGATACTATTAAGAAAGTGGCTGAGTATCTGAAAGGCAATGCGGACGCCAAAGTACAACTCTCTGGCTTTACCGATAAGACCGGCGATCCCGAGAAGAATAAGGAACTCGCCAAGGCGCGCGCTTTCGCAGTTCGCGATGCGCTCAAAGCAGCCGGTGTTGCTGAGGACAAAATTGTTCTGGTGAACCCCGAATTGGTGATGACGGTCGGCTCTCCTGAAGAAGCCCGTCGCGTCGAGCTGACGCTCGCTAAAGCTGAGGGCGCACCCGCAGCAGCTCCAGCGGCAGTTGCTGCCTCCGCAGCTCCGGCAGCAACTGCACCGGCGGCTCCAACGCCTGTGCCTAACAAGGGTGATACCGCCTGGATGACAGTGGCGACTTTGCTGGTTCTGATGATGATCGTTCCCGGTCTCGCTTTGTTCTACGGTGGCTTGGTGCGTGCCAAGAACATGCTTTCCGTACTCATGCAGGTCATGATGGTGGCCTGCGTGATCATGGTGTTGTGGATGATCTACGGCTACACATTGAGCTTCGGCGGCGACGGCAAGTTCTTTGGTACGTTTGACAAGTTGTTCCTCAAAGGCATTACGCCTGATTCTGTTGCGGCAACTTTTAGCAAGGGTGTCTATATCCCTGAGCTGACCTTCGTAGCCTTCCAAGCTACCTTCGCGGCGATTACTTGTGCACTGATTATTGGCGCCTTTGCAGAACGCATTAAGTTCTCCGCTGTGCTGTTGTTCTCGGTACTATGGTTTACCTTCTCCTACATTCCAATCGCTCATATGGTTTGGTATTGGGCCGGTCCAGATGCTATTACCGATGCTAAGACTCTCGAGGCGGTGACCGGTAATGCAGGCTGGTTGTGGGCCAAGGGCGCGCTCGACTTTGCGGGCGGTACCGTGGTTCATATTAATGCGGGTGTGGCCGGTCTGATCGGCGCGATTCTGGTAGGCAAGCGTATTGGCTACGGTCGCGAGGCAATGGCTCCTCACTCCTTGGTAATGACCATGATTGGCGCATCCCTATTGTGGGTGGGCTGGTTTGGATTTAATGCGGGCTCTAATCTGGAAGCCAATGGGGTGACGGCAATGGCATTCATCAATACTTTGGTCGCCACCGCCGCTGCAGTCGTCTCATGGACCTTTGCGGAGTGGATGAGCAAAGGCAAACCCTCGATGCTTGGCGCTGCGTCTGGTGCCGTGGCCGGTTTGGTAGCCATCACTCCTGCCTGCGGTTTCGTGGGCCCGATGGGCGCCTTGGTGATTGGTCTCTTGGCAGGCGTAGTTTGCCTCTGGGGTGTTAACGGATTGAAGCGCATGCTCGGTGCCGACGATTCGCTTGACGTCTTCGGCGTGCACGGCGTGGGCGGTATCTTGGGCGCGCTACTAACAGGCGTCTTCGCTTCCCCTTCTCTGGGCGGCACAGGCATTTTCGACTATGTCACCAATAAGGTCAGTGCCGATGCGTATTCGATTACTAATCAGGTCTGGATCCAAGCACAAGCAGTTGTAACAACCATTGTCTGGTCTGCCGTCGTATCCTTTATTGCCTATAAGCTCGTCGACATGATTATCGGTCTACGTGTGGCAGAAGATGAAGAGCGCGAAGGCCTTGACATTTCGTCGCACGGCGAAAGCGCGTATCACAGTTAAAGACTGGATGGCACACTAACTAGAACTGAAAGCAAAATCTAGCGCTCTATTTTCTGAGTCTCGTCTCCGAACTCACCCGATTCAGGTGAGATCTTAGGCCCGGGTTTCACCACCCGGGCTTTTTTATGGGTACTTGCTTCCAAGTGTTTTTGTGGCATCCTTTTGTAGAATAGGTTGGTCCTTCGCTACAATCCCTTGATCGAATAGACTAGGCCCCTTTGCCTGCCATCCATATTACGACGCAGCCCAGCGTACCTCTTGAGCCAGAAATGCGATTTGTATGAGAATCCTCTTCATTGTTGACCCGCTGCCAAGCTTCAAGATCTATAAGGACTCCACCTACGCCATGATGGCGGAGGCCCATCACCGTGGGCATCCTATTTACGCCTGCGAAGTAGCAGACCTCAAACTCGACAATGGCAAGGTCTTTGCTCAGGCAAGTGAGCTGCGCTTGCAGGCTAATCCAGACCTCCATGGTCACGACTGGTATGAGCGAAGTAGCCCACAGGAAACCGAGCTCACTCAGTTTGACGCGGTCATCATGCGCAAAGACCCTCCTGTAGATGTCGAGTTTTTGTATGCCACCCATCTTTTACAGCGTGCAAAGGATGCCGGCGCAAAGATCTACAACGATCCACGGGCGCTACGCGATCACAACGAAAAACTTGCCATTACTGAGTTTCCTCAGTTCACCGCACCTACGCTGGTAAGTCGTGACCCGAAGGCGCTGCGCGCCTTTGTTCAAGAGCATAAGCAGGCTATTTTTAAGTTGTTGGACGGGATGGGCGGCACCTCCATATTCCAAGCCCGACACGATGATGCCAATCTTTCCGTGATCATTGAAACCATGAACCAATTTGGCACTCGTTCGGTCATGGCACAACGTTACCTGCCCGAGATCGCGCAAGGCGATAAGCGCATTCTGCTGATCGGCGGCCAAGTCGTACCCTTTAGTTTGGCGCGCATCCCCAAGCTCGGTGAATCGCGAGGTAACCTTGCTGCGGGCGGTACTGGCCGTGCGCAAGCGCTCTCGGCGCGAGATCGCGAGATCGCGGAATACCTTGCGCCTATTTTATGGAAGCGCGGCTTGCTCTTGGTCGGCCTTGATGTGATTGGCGATTGTCTGACTGAAATCAATGTGACGTCACCCACTTGCTTTCAAGAAATAACTCAGCAAATGGGCTTTAATGTGGCGAGCATGTTCATAGACGCCGTGGAGAAGGCTAGCCCATGATTGGCATTCTCGTCATTTCGCACGAGCCGCTCGGAACTGCTTTGATTAGCTGTACGCGCCATATTTACGGCCGCTTACCGCCCCAGCTAGCAGCACTCGACGTCATTCCGGACGAAGACACCGCCGAAGCCTCAGTTGCCGCGCGACAGCTCTATGCGCGCATTAGCGACGGCTCCGGCGTCTTGGTACTGACCGATATTTATGGCGCCACGCCGTCGCGCATCGCTGCCAAATTTGCTGACCCTTACCGTTGCGTAGTCATTGCCGGGGCCAATCTACCCATGCTCTTAAAGGCTATCAATTACCGCAAGGGTCGAGACCTCGAAGAGCTTGCGGACCTGATCATGCCTGCCGCCAAAGAGGCCATCATGCCCATTACCGAGTCCACGTGAAATGCTTCAAGAAGAAATTACCATCGTCAATAAATTGGGACTACATGCCCGACCGTCTGCCAAGCTTACCCAAGTGGCCACTCAGTTCAAAAGCGAAGTGTGGTTGACCAAGAAGGGACGACGCATTAATGGTAAGAGCATCATGGGCGTCATGATGTTGGCAGCCGGGAAGGGCACGCCTCTCCTTGTAGAAACGAACGGGGCAGACGAAGCGGACGCCTTAGCTGCGATTCGAGACCTGATTAATTCAGGCTTCGGGGAGGAGCTTGGCTAGTGTTTAGCGTGCATGGCACCCCTCTAGGCGGCGGCATCGTCATTGGTCGCGCCCGCAAGCTGGCCTCGCGATTACGTGATGTGCAACGCTATCGCATTGAACCTGAGCAGGTTCAAGAAGAGGTCAAACGTTTCGTGGCCGCAATTGCGTCGATCAAACAGTCGTTAGTGAAACTGCTCGCGAGCTTGCCAGCAGACGCCCCGACTGAAGCCCGTCCGCTCATTGAAATTGAGCAGATGCTTCTGGAAGATCCGATGTTGATCGATTCCGCCAAACGTGCCATCGAAGGGCAGTACTGGAATGCGGAATGGGCGTTTGCCTCCAATGCACAGTTGCTGGCCGAGCAGTTTGACGACTTTGAAGATGCGTATCTACGCGAGCGTAGCCGTGATGTTCGCCAACTCGCCGAGAAAGTCCTTAAAGCTCTTGCCTCCGATAATGTCGTCTCGAAGCGCTCGGTTCGCGAGGGTGCAGAACCGCTCATTTTTGTCGCCGAAGACATTGCTCCTGCGGACATGCTCTCTCTGAAGAACGCCATTGGCTTTGCATTAGATCTAGGTGGGACCACCTCGCATTCCGCCATTCTTGCGCGCTCGATGAATGTTCCAACCGTGGTGGGTTTGCATCACGCCAGCGAGTTGATTAAAGATGAAGATTGGCTCATTTTGGACGGCGATGCGGGTGTGGTCATCGTGGCGCCAGATGAGACCATCCTTCAGCAATATCGACATCGCCAGGCTGCCGGCGATTTGGAGCGAGAGAAGCTCAAGCGCTTGACTCATGTGCCTGCCGTCACGCTGGATGGACTGCCGATTACGCTGCTCGCGAATATTGAACTTCCTGAAGAGGCGGAGCCTGCCCGAGCAGCTGGCGCTCAAGGCATAGGGTTATTTCGCTCCGAGTTCTTGTTCATGAATCGTCGTGAGTTCCCTAATGAAGAGGAACAGTTCGAGGCGTATCGGAAAGCAGTGGTCGCGATGAAAGGCCATCACGTCACGATTCGTACTCTCGACATTGGTGCCGACAAAACCCTCGACTCCCTGGCCCCAGTGGTTGCACCCAATCCCGCCTTGGGCTTGAGGGCCATTCGCTATAGTTTGGCGGAGCCCGAAGTATTTCTGGTGCAACTGCGGGCCATGCTGAGAGCCTCGGCGTTTGGATCCTTACAAATACTCATTCCAATGCTCTCCCACGTGCATGAGTTGACGGAAACGTTTCGCTATCTGGATTTGGCAAAGTCCCAGCTTAAGGAGCGAGGCATTGCTTTCGATGACAAAATCAAGGTCGGCGGGATGATCGAGATTCCCGCGGCCGCTCTGGTGATTGACGTCTTCATGAAGCGACTGGATTTTGTCTCAATTGGCACCAATGATTTGATTCAATACACTTTGGCCATTGATCGAACCGATCAAGAAGTGGCCTCCTTGTATGACCCAATTCACCCGGCCGTTCTTCGATTGATTGCCATGACCATCCAAGCGGGCAGGCGCGCCGGAAAGCCCGTCGCGGTCTGCGGAGAAATGGCCGGTGACCCAGACTTAACCCGACTATTGATCGGTATGGGCCTGACCGAATTCTCAATGCATCCAGCAAGCCTGTTACGTGTCAAGCAAGAGGTGTTGTTAGCCGACGCAGGTAAGCTCGTGCTGCCCGTGAAAAAATTGCTTTTAGCCGACGATCCAGAAAGAGTCCGTGCTCAGTTCGAGCGCATCGCTCGTGTGGATGGCAATTTCCTATGAGCAATAGCGCGCCGGGATCGATTGGCATAGTTCAAGCGCAGAGCATGCATTTTGCGACGCCGATGGCCATGAGTAATGGCCAGCACTTTGGGCCGTATGATTTAGCGTTCGAGACCTATGGCACGCTCAATGACACCAAAAGCAATGCCGTCCTGATCTGCCATGCACTCAATGCCTCACATCATGTGGCCGGCGTGTACCAGGACGACCCAAAAAACTTGGGTTGGTGGGACAACATGGTCGGCCCCGGTAAGCCCGTGGACACCGACCGGTTTTTCGTCATCGGTGTCAATAATCTCGGGAGTTGTTTTGGCTCAACCGGCCCACACTCGTTGTCACCAGATACTCGCAGGCCATATGGGCCGGATTTTCCAGTAGTGACGGTCGAAGATTGGGTCAACGCCCAGGCCCGCCTTGCGGACGGCTTAGGCATTGATTGTTTCGCCGCCGTGATGGGCGGTAGCCTTGGCGGCATGCAGGCACTAGCCTGGAGTTATCTCTATCCCGAGCGGATTGCCCATAGCGTGGTGATAGCCTCCGCACCGAAGTTATCTGCCCAAAATATTGCTTTCAATGAAGTAGCGCGTCGAGCCATCACCACCGACCCGCAATTTCATGGCGGTCGCTTTTACGATCACGGTGTTGTGCCTTCGCGCGGCTTAGAAGTGGCGCGAATGATTGGTCATATTACTTATCTCTCTGACGACGTCATGGCCGAGCGCTTTGGCCGGTCCTTAAAAAATGCCGACTACAGTTTTTCACTCACGGGGGTCGATTTCGAGATCGAATCGTACCTCCGCTATCAAGGCGAAAAGTTTGCCGGTTACTTCGACGCCAATACCTATCTCTTGATTACCCGTGCCTTGGATTACTACGACCCTGCTCGCCAACATGGCCATCATTTGGCACGCGCACTCGAAAACGCCAAGGCGGATTTTTTGCTCGTGTCGTTCACCACCGATTGGCGCTTTGCGCCCGAGCGATCACGTGAAATTGTCCAGGCGCTTTTGGCCAACCGCAGACAAGTGACCTACGCCGAAATTGACGCGCCTCATGGGCACGATGCTTTTCTCTTGGAAAACCCTCAATACCTGAAAGTGGTGGCTAGTTATTTTGATCGCATCTTTGAGCGCTTGCTTGGCGCTGCTATCAAAGAGGTGCCAAAATGAGCGTCAGCACTTTGTCCAACGTATCGCCAACTCCAGACTTGCGTAATGATCTCGCCCTGATTGCGAGTTGGATACCTCAGGGCTCGCGCGTGCTCGACCTCGGATGTGGGGATGGCGATCTCTTGGCTTATCTGAAAGCGAAAAAGGCCTGCGAAGGTTACGGTGTCGAAATTGATGATGTGCAATTGCTGGCCTGTATGAAGCGTGGCGTGTCCGTCATCCAGCGCAACATTGAAGACGGCTTAGAGTTGTTCGGTCAGAAGCAGTTTGACGTGGTGGTGTTGTCCATGGCGATTCAAGCAACCAAGCGCACAGAGAATGTCTTGCGAGAAATCTGCGAGGTGGGGCGCGAGGCAATCGTCTCCTTTCCCAATTTCGGACATTGGAGTCATGCTTGGTCGATTCTGATGGGCCGCATGCCAGTCTCTCGCGAAATGCCTTATCAATGGTATGACACCCCGAATCTACATCTGTCGACGCCGAGAGATTTCGAGATTCTTGCGAACCGCCTAGGTTTGGTCATTGTTCAAAAAGCCCTGCTCAAAGAGGGCAGAGAAATTCGTGGCCTCGCCGGGATGCGTGCAACCCAGGCAATTTATCGGTTGCGTCTGCGCTAAGTTCGAGCAAAATACGGTTATGGAATCTCCTCACCATTCCTTACTCAGCCAAACCCAGATCGAGATCAACCATCTGCGTGCCAGTGTTTTGCGGCGCACGGTTTGGCTTCTTGGCTTTTCAGGGCTCGTGCCGTTTGTAGGCTTGACCATCGCCTTTCTCGCTATGGAGCCGAGTGCCCGGCCGATGTTAGCGCAAGCCATGATGCTCTACGCGGTGTGCATCATTAGTTTCCTGGGCGGCATCCACTGGGGCATTGCCTTGGTATTTCACGAGCTGCCCGTGGTTTATGTGGCCTCCTCGCTAGTGTGGAGCGTATTGCCGGCATTGATGGCTTGGCCTCTGAGTTTGATGCCGCTGTCCCTAGCTCTACCCTGGGCGGCCGTGGCCTTGTTGTTCATTCTTGCGGTGGACTTGCGGCTGAATAAGCATTACCCAATCCCCCATTGGTTTAACACCCTACGTTCAATCTTGAGCGTTGTGGCTTGTGTTTGCCTACTTCTTACTTGGGCCGTGCTTGCTCCTTAGGTGAATTCTAAGCATGACTCAAACGCCCCTTTTATTCGACCATCTGACCTTAAATGCGCGCGACGAGCTAGACCCTTGTTGTGCGGCTCTCGAGGGCATGGGGTTTGCCCTCACGCCGCCCAGCTATTCGAACATTGGCGCGGTCAATCGTTGTGTTGTGCTCGAAGGCGCCTATTTGGAGGTGATTGCGATTAACCCACGGGCCGCGCCGCCACGTCGGGAATTGATGCAGCAACCCTTAGGCCTTAACGCCATTGTTTTTCGGGCTGAGAACGCCGATAGTTGTTATGCCAGTCTTATTGAACAAGGATTTCCTGCCTTACCCGTTCAACCGTTTTCTCGCCGAGCCCAGAACAGCTTAGGAGAGGAGCATGAGGTGAGTTTTCGGGTGGTTCGGTTTGAGCCCACCTGGGCAGCCGATGCTTTTCCATTCGGTCGGGTCTACTTTTGCGAACATCGGAATGCCGAGGTGGTCTTCGATCCAGGTCATGTGCGGCACCGGAATGGCTGTCGAGTGTTTTCAGCTTTGACCATTGAGGTGAAGAGTCTCGCTAAACTATCAAGCACGATGAGCCTCCTGTTCGGCTCAGCTTGGTCAGGCAATAATTCGCATGCGACACTTCAAACCCAAGCGTCGGACATCCACTTTGTGCAGGCTTCGCGAGATCGAATCGCATCGTGCTCGTTCTCGTCCGGAGCCGGTGATTGGGATGCTTCCGGCCGTTCGGGCGGACCCCAGGTGGCCGCACTAGATCCTCGTACCCCACAAGTTTTTGAAAATCCCTATGGCCGATTCTCTCTCCAAATCTAAGCCCGCCATTTCAGCACGGCTTGCTGAGAACACCGACGCTAGTTCCACGATGACTGGAGCTGAGGCCTTGGTCAAGATGCTGGAAGCCTTTCAGGTGCGCCATGTGTTCGGCCTGTGTGGCGACACCAGTCTACCGATGTACGACGCCTTCGCAAGGCTCAAGCCGAACATCACCCATGTGCTCACCCGTGATGAACGGTCGGCAGCCTATATGGCCGATGCCTATGCGCGGGTCAGCGGTACAGTCGGTGTATGCGAAGGCCCTTCGGGAGGTGGTGCAACCTATCTTTTGCCAGGCGTTGTGGAAGCCAACGAGTCAAGCGTGCCGGTGCTCGCAATGACCTCGGACATCTCCACCACTTCGCGGGGCCGGTACACGCTCACCGAGCTGGACCAAGAAAGTTTGTACCGCCCCTTAACGAAATGGAATGCCACCATTTCGCAAGCCGCCGATGTGCCCCGTCTACTCCGCAAAGCCTTCACTGAAATGACGACGGGTCGGCCTGGTGCGGTACACCTTTGTCTTCCGTTTGATGTGCAAAAGGCAACCTTGCCTGCGCAGGAAGTCTGGGCCGATGCTAGCCTCAACGCTTATCCTGCATTTGCCACCCAGGCCAGCGCTGCGTCCTTGCAAAAGTTGGCCGACGCGCTGATGAGTTCGCGTCACCCGGTGATTGTGTGTGGTGGCGGCGTGATTATCTCAGGTGGGCAAAGCGCACTGAAAGCCGTAGCACAAGCTTGCGGCGCTTTGATTGCGAACTCGATCAGTGGACTAGGCACCATTAGCCCGAGCGACCCTTTGGCCGTGGGCGTAGTCGGCACCAACGGCGGTAGCCCCGAAACTCGAAAAATAATCCAGGACGCCGACCTGATATTTTTTGTAGGTTGCCGGGCAGGCTCAGTCACCACCGAAAGGCGACGCGCACCACTTCCTAACCAGCGCATTCTTCACCTAGATGTTGACCCGACGGTGATCGGCGCCAACTATGAAACTGAAGCGGCTGCAGTCGGCGATGCGCGTCTGTCATTGGAAGCACTGATCGTGTTGCTCGATCAGGCCAGCGCGACGGCGGCCAACATTGACGGCGAAAGTTTTAAATCAGTCCGACAAAAACAGTTACGACTGCGCGTGTCGGAGTGGGCCGAGTTAAAGCTACAAAAACGCGCACGCTTTATGGCCTTGGCCCAAGAAGAGTCCACACCCATCAAACCTGAGCGTCTGGTATATGCGCTGAAACAAACGCTTCCGAACGACTGCATCGTGGTCGCCGATCCCGGTACGCCTTGCCCGTACTTGTCGGCCTATCTGGAGTTGGAGGCTCCGCTCGGGTCTGACCCAAACGCGCGCCATGCACCTCAGACCCCTCAAGCAGGTGTTGTAGATCAAGCAGATGACGCACGGGATACAGGCCATACAGTTGCAACTCACGTCACTGGCCCGCGACGGCGCTTTATTACCAATCGTGCTCATGGTGCCCTGGGGTACGCCATGTCCGCGGCCGTCGGTGCGTGGTTTGCCAGCCCTCAATCAAAAGTCGTCGCCGTGATGGGCGACGGCAGTTTTGGATTTACCTGCGGTGAACTAGAGACCATCGTTCGATATAAGGTACCCATGACAATGATTGTGGTTTCAAACGCAGTCTTTGGCTGGATCAAGGCGGGCCAGAAAAGTGGCTTTGGTGAACGCTATTTTTCAGTGGACTTTTCGCGCACAGATCATGCCAAAGTGGCCGAGGCGTTTGGAGTGAAGAGCTGGACGGTCGACGATCCACGGAGGTTGATCGAGGTTTGCCGGGAGGCGCTTGCCTACCCTGGGCCAACCTTGATCGACGTTATTTGTCAGCCCTTACAGGATGCTGAGGCGCCGGTGAGTGAGTGGATTGCTTAGGAATTTGAGAGGGCGTCCTCGCCAGGAAAATCTCCAAAGCACGGTACGGCGTATTAGTTGCTGTCGCCAAATCGTTTCGGTCTGGGGTACCTTGTCCTCAAAGTGCTAGTGCTTTGCCTAAACAGATCCTGAACTGCCATTCCTGATTCTTAGGGCGCTTGGCTGACAAGCAGTGCAACCCGTCCTGCTGCCCACGAAATGAGGCAGGCTGCGACCCCTACCACGGGCCACACGCTCATCGATTCACCTCGTAGCATCATAAGCGAACTCATGCCAATGGGCAAGACCAGTGCGGGGATCAACGCTACCAAAGCGCGTCCAGGGGATCGATGGCTGCCCGTCCAGCGTACCGCAATGAACGAACCAAGCGCTAAAGTTCCCCCGGGAACGAGAATGCTTGGAAAGAGCATCGAGTACGGGGTGACAAAGAAAATGCTGAATCCACTCACGGCCGACGCACAGCCGAGTGCAAATGCAGAGAGCGCAGCTATCGCTCGCATGGCTTGTCAAAGCAAACGAGAGTAGATTAAAACCCGATGTTCGGCGCAATTCGTCAGATACGTTTTAACTAGGTTTTGCATGTTCAGTTGTGGCCGACGATTTTGACGCCTATCAACAGTTGGCGAGCATCCGACGTATTTCGAATTTATACAAAGCTTAAGCACCGCTCGCGCATCGAAGTCTCGCGCTTAGCTTTACTTCGCCCCTTGAGCTTTAGCCACCTCAGCCGCTAACTCAGCCCCCGTCTTGTAATGTGCCACCCGAGCCACCGTTGTGCGCTTGGTGCGTTGAATGAAGGCATTGGCACCACTGACTTCTTCACCCCAATATTTCTGAGCTAAGGCCACATTTTTCGGGATATCAAGGAAGAAGGCGTCACGCGAACCTTTGCCGCCAAAGATGTACAACTTGCCGTCAATCATGCGCCAGCTATCGGCGTCGCCACCCCAGGGGATGCCGTACACAATGCCGTTGGCACAATAGCCGCCAAACTGAGGGATGTATTTCTCGGGCTCTTTATCGAACAGTGCTTTGTGTTCCGCTTTGGAGAAGCGAAAGGTCACGCCCTTGTAGACCGTCTTGATAGCTGGTGAGCCCACCTTATGAGTGTTCTCTGTGAAGTAGCTGACCACATCATGCCCAAACAGCATGACATGCGCGTCTTCGCCATCCTTAATAGCGTTGACCGGTGACAAGCCTTGGCCTGGGCTTTGCGTTACAAAGGGTGCGCAAGCAGCAAGGCTGAGGACAAAAGCAAGCAGAACGATTTTTTTGAACATCACTAGTACGCCTTTATATATAAGAAATTGGTGAGCATTGTGGACGAGGCCTTACAACCGGGGGACTTTACAGCTAGCGTCTACATATTCCTACGGTACTGCCCACCCACTTCAAACAGGGCATCAGTAATTTGCCCAAGTGAACACACCCTCACAGCCTCCATCAACACCGCAAACACGTTGCCATTGTCGATGACGGTTTGCTTTAAGTGAGCCAGCATGGCGGCACTGTTTGAAGCATTGGCTTTCTGGAATGCTGCGAGGCGATTGAGCTGGCTTTGCTTTTCCTCATCTGTGGAGCGGGCCAGCTCCAGGGTCTCCGGGGTTTGATCGCCCTTGGGGTTGCGGAAGGTGTTGACGCCAATGATGGGGTGCTCCCCGGTGTGCTTGAGCATTTCATAGTGCATGGATTCATCTTGAATTTTACCGCGCTGATAACCGGTTTCCATGGCACCCAAGACACCCCCGCGCTCGGCAATGCGCTCGAACTCTTTCAGCACCGCTTCTTCAACCAGATCGGTCAGTTCATCAATAATGAAGGCGCCCTGATTCGGATTCTCATTCATCGCCAAGCCCCACTCGCGGTTGATGATGAGCTGAATCGCCATGGCGCGACGCACACTTTCCTCGGTGGGTGTGGTGATAGCTTCGTCATAAGCATTGGTGTGCAAGCTATTGGCATTGTCATAGGTGGCAATGAGTGCTTGCAAGGTCGTCCGAATGTCGTTGAAGTCGATTTCTTGAGCGTGCAGGCTGCGGCCACTGGTTTGACAGTGATATTTGAGCTTTTGACTGCGGTCATTGGCACCATACTTCTCTTTCATTGCCACGGCCCAGATGCGACGCGCCACTCGACCGAGCACGGTGTACTCCGGGTCCATACCGTTACTAAAAAAGAAGCTCAGGTTCACCGCAAAGTCGTCGATGCTCATACCGCGCGCAAGATAGGCTTCCACAAAGGTAAAGCCGTTCGAGAGCGTGAAGGCGAGCTGCGAAACCGGGTTGGCTCCGGCCTCGGCAATGTGATAACCGCTGATACTCACCGAGTAAAAGTTACGCACTTCATTTTCTATAAAGTACTCGGCAATATCGCCCATGACTTTGAGCGAGAATTCGGTGGAGAAGATGCAGGTATTTTGGCCTTGGTCCTCTTTTAGAATGTCGGCCTGGACCGTCCCACGCACCGTCGAAAGCGTACGCGCTTTAATGGCCGCATGCTCTTGCTCGTTGGCGTTGCGGCCTTCCTTGGCTTTGAAGGCGTCGAGTTGTTGATCCACCGCCGTGTTCATGAACATGGCGAGAATGGTGGGAGCCGGTCCATTAATGGTCATGCTCACTGAGGTGCTCGGCGAGCAAAGATCAAAGCCTGAGTACAGCACTTTCATGTCCTCTAACGTGGCGATGCTCACCCCCGAATTGCCCACTTTGCCGTAAATGTCTGGGCGCACCGCTGGGTCGTGACCGTAGAGCGTGACGCTATCAAAGGCTGTGGACAGGCGTTTGGCAGGCATGCCGGAGGAGAGCATGTGAAAGCGCTTATTGGTGCGGAAGGCATCGCCTTCCCCGGCAAACATGCGCGTGGGGTCCTCACCTTCGCGCTTGAAGGCAAACACTCCCGCCGTGAACGGATAGCTACCTGGCACGTTCTCCATCATGAGCCAGTTCAAGGTTTCGCCGTGGTCCACCCAGCGTGGCAGAGCAACCTTGCGAATCTTGGTGCCGGATAAGGACGTACGAACCAAAGGCGAGCGCACTTCTTGGTCGCGCACTTTGACGACCAACTCATCGGCACTGTATTGCTCGCGCAGTTTTGGCCAGGCCGCCAGGAGCTGTTTGCTCTCGACATATAAGCGCTCTTCTCGCAGAGCGGCTTGCTCGCCTAGCGCCTCCAAGGCGCGATGCTTATCGGGGTTGGCGGATTTCAGCATGCGCTGCGATTCGCGCAGTTGCTGCACCTCGCGGGCGATCTGGCTTTGCTCTTGAGCACGACGATGATGGGTGCGGATGCTCTCAGAAATTTCGGCCAGATAACGCGAGCGTGCCGGTGAAACAATCGCGTTGACACCACTCGAAAAACGTACGTCGACGTTCGCCAGTTTGGAAGTTCCGAGCTTTAACCCAACCTCGGTAAGCTTGACGGCCAGGCGTTGATACAGCGCGGTGACACCGTCGTCATTAAAGCGCGAGGCTTGGGTGCCAAACACCGGCATTTTTTCGGGCGACGTAGTCCAGGCTTCTTTGTTGCGCTGGACTTGCTTGGCGACGTCGCGTAGTGCGTCCTGTGCGCCCTTGCGGTCGAATTTGTTGATCGCCACAAAATCAGCGAAGTCCAGCATGTCGATTTTTTCGAGCTGACTTGCTGCCCCAAACTCAGGGGTCATGACATACAGCGAGCAATCGACATGCGGGACGATGGCTGCATCTCCCTGACCGATACCCGAAGTTTCGACGACGATGAGATCAAAGCCCGCCACCTTGCAGGCCGCTAATACGTCCGGCAACGCCTGACTAATTTCGCTGCCGGCATCGCGGGTCGCGAGAGAGCGCATAAACACCCTTGGGCCCTTGCTCCAGGGATTGATGGCATTCATTCGAATCCGGTCGCCAAGCAGTGCGCCACCGGATTTACGGCGCGAGGGATCGATGGAAATAATCGCGATGTTGAGCGCGTCGTCTTGGTCTAAGCGAAAGCGACGAATCAATTCGTCGGTCAAGCTGGATTTACCCGCGCCGCCGGTGCCCGTAATGCCGAGCGTGGGTACCTTGGCGAGGTCCGCCGCCTGGCGCACCGCTTTCTGTAAATCTGGACTGACCTTGCCGTTTTCTAGAGCGGTTAACAACTGGGCTAGCTCGCGGCTAGCCCCCTTGCCTTGAATTGCGGACAAAGTCACGGGTGCGAGCGGCGAGAGATCGGTGTCGCATAGCATGACCATTTCTCCGATCATGCCTTGCAGACCGAGCCTTTGACCATCCTCGGGCGAGTAAATCTTGGTTACGCCGTAAGCCATCAATTCACGAATTTCGGCCGCGACGATCACGCCGCCGCCGCCGCCGAACACTTTGACATGGGCGCCGCCGCGCTCGCGTAAGAGGTCGATCATGTACTTGAAATACTCCACATGGCCGCCCTGATACGAGCTAATGGCAATGCCCTGGGCATCTTCTTGGAGGGCGCAAGTCACGATCTCGTCGACCGAGCGGTTGTGTCCAAGATGAATCACCTCCGTACCCATTCCCTGCAAAATGCGTCGCATGATGTTGATCGAGGCATCGTGGCCATCGAACAGCGAAGCAGCCGTGACGAAACGAACTTTGTTGGCAGGACGATACTGCGCCAGTTGCTTGGCGTCGGACAGGTCAGTCATGGATGAGCTCTTGGGGGTAAGTCGGTGACGCTGATTTTACGCCCGGCACGGTTAAGATGACTGTCCACCACGCGACAAAAGCGAAATATTGCCTATGGGTTTGCCAATGACTTCAAATTGTGTGTTTGAACCCTTGCCCAAGCAAGATCAATATTCCGAGCCGCAAATGCTGGCGCGGTCGCTTGATTTTTACCGGGAAATACGGCGACGGCGCACCGTACGTGACTTTGACCCCCGACCCGTGCCTCGGGAGGTCGTGGAAAACGCCTTACGGGCGGCGGGAACGGCACCCTCCGGGGCTAACCTCCAGCCCTGGCACTTTGTGGTGATTCAGGATGCTGAGCGCAAACGCCGCATTCGGGAAGAGGCGGAGAAAGAGGAGCGAGCGTTCTACAGTGGTAAAGCGCCGAAAGAGTGGTTGGAGGCGTTGGCCCCTTTAGGCACCGACGCCGCCAAGCCATTTCTGGAGGAGGCGCCGCTTTTAATCGCTATTTTTGCCCAGAAATTCGGCCTTACTCCTTCTGGTCAGCAGGTCAAACACTACTATGTGCCCGAATCGGTGGGCATTGCGACCGGCTTTCTGATCAACGCGCTTCACCATGGCGGTCTGGTGACCCTCACCCACACCCCCAGCCCGATGGGCTTTTTGAATCAAATCTGCCTGCGCCCCAGTAACGAAAAACCCAGCATCCTGTTGGTGGTGGGTTATCCTAAGGCCGCTTGCCAAGTGCCGGTGCATGGTGGCCTCAAGAAACCGCTGAGTGAGATCTCCTCCTGGTTGTGAGCCCAGCGCCCGTGCTCGATGCGCCACGTTAACCACGCCTCATTACTATCCCATTAACTCACAAGGAATTATTATGGCCATGACCATGTATACCGCCAGCGTTCCAGTCTGTATTCGCATGCTTGGCAATCTCAGTACGTTCCTGGATAAGGCTGAGGCGTTTTGTATTGCCAAGAAAGTGGAGCCTAGTGTTTTACTGGCGGCAAGGCTAGCACCAGACATGTTGCCGCTGAGTAAGCAAATTCACATTGCCTGCGATGCCTCGAAGTTTGCAGTCTCGCGCATCATCGGCATGGATGCCCCCAAATTTGACGACAACGAAACCAGCCTTCCAGAGTTCAAAGAGCGTATCGCAGCGACCATTGCCTTTCTAAAAACGATCAAGCCGGAGCAGTTAAACGGGAGCGAAGACAAGGATATCGAAGTGCCGATTCGCGGCACCCCGATGACCTTTAAGGCCGAGGCCTATCTCAAGCATTTCGCCATGGCTAATATGTGGTTCCATGTCGCCACGGCGTACAACATTTTGCGTCATAACGGCGTCGAGCTTGGCAAGATGGATTTCCTGGGCAGTCAGTCCTAAACACTTAGAGTGCCCCGTGCCCAACATCCGTATCTTTCGAGCTCGAAAAATCATTACGATGAATGCTGTGAACCCAGTCGCGACCCATGTCGCAGTCCGGGACGGGCGAATTCTTGGAGCAGGGACCCTCGAGGAGCTCGAAGGCTGGGGTGAATACGAGCTCGATACTCGTTTTGCTGACAAGGTACTCATGCCGGGGTTCGTCGAAGGCCATAGCCATCTCATAGAAGGGGTGTTGTGGCGTTTTGTGTATTGCGGGTATCACGACCGCTTGGCGCCGGACGGTAAGGTTTGGTCAGGCCTCAAGAGTATTGAAGATGTCGTGGCGCGCTTGCGAAGTGTGGCCATCGCTAACGCGGCTAGTGTGAACGCGACCCATGAGACTGCGGCTAGGGCGAGTGCGTCTAGCACGGGCAAGGCAAAGGTGGCGGACGCTCTTATCGGCTGGGGTTTCGATCCGATTTATTTTGGCGGAGCGCGTTGCCAGCGCGCTGATCTCGATCAGGTGGATCAAGGGCTGCCTCGAAAATTTGCCGTGGGTCTTTGGCATGCCAGCTTGCACATTATTAATGTCAACAGCGAAACCTTGAGCCGCGCTGCACTGCTCCGGACTGGAGTGGTTCATCTCGGCATCCCGCTCGGCGCAGATGGATTGCCGACAGGGGAAATGAAAGGCCCGGAGGCCATGTTCCTGGTGCAAAAACCACTCGGCGTTGAGCGCGATGTACTTGCTGGGGATGAGCGTGGACTGCATGATTTTGCAAAGCTTGCCGTGCGCACCGGTACGACCACGGCCGCCGACCTCGCCAATCCACTTCCGCAAGAAGCGGTGGATATGATGAAAAGAGTCTGCGACGAGGAGCGCTTTCCGGTGCGAATTGTCTCCCTACTACGTTTCCTGACCCAGCCTGTGCCGCAGATGATTGAGCGCGCTATAGAACTCAAAGCGCAGTCCAGTGATCGGCTCCGGCTTGGGGTGATCAAGGCGGTCGCGGACGGTTCGATTCAGGGCTTTTCCGCGCGCTTGAAATGGCCGGGCTATTTCAACGGCGCGCCGAACGGGCTTTGGTACGTTGCTCCCGAGCAGTTACGTGCGGCCTACGCTCTGGCCTTGAGAAACGGCATTCAGTTTCACACCCACACCAATGGCGACGAGGCCAGTGACATGGCTCTGGATGCCTTTGAGGCGGCACTTCGCGAGTGTCCGGTGAGCGAGCATCGCTTCACGATTCAACACGGGCAAATGCTCAGTCGTGCGCAGTTCAAGCGTATGAAGGGTTTAGGCCTGTGCGCCAATCTTTTTGCCAATCATCACTATTATTGGGGTGATGAGCATTACCGTGTCACCATGGGTCCCGAGCGAGCACTTCGCTCCAATGCATGCGCAACTGCCTTGGCTGAAGGCGTTCCCTTGGCGATTCATTCGGACGCGCCGGTCACCCCTCTGGGGCCACTCTTTACCGCTTGGTGCGCGGTGAACCGTCTCACGGCCAGTGGCCGAGTACAGGGCGAGGCCGAGAAAATATCGGTGAACGAGGCTTTGCACGCTATCACGCTTGGGCCAGCTTACACCTTCAAGCTGGATGATGAAGTGGGTTCTATTGAAACCGGTAAGCATGCCGATTTTGCCGTGCTTGAGGACGATCCTCTGAAGGTCCCTCCCGAGGCGATTAAGGATATCGTGGTCTGGGGTACGGTGCAGGGCGGGCGAATTTTTAAGGCCGCTTAAGGCCTCACCTTACCCGGTTGTAGCTAATTCACCATGCAAGCCGAACGCAACAAAACACCCGTCACCGTTATTGCAGGCTATCTTGGTGCGGGTAAAACCACCTTGATCAACGCTTGCCTTCAAACTCGAGGCGAGCGCAAAATCGCCGTGTTGGTGAATGATTTTGGCGAGATCAATATCGATGCGGCTCTGATCGAGTCACAAACCGAGACGGTGCTCAATCTCGCGGGCGGTTGTGTGTGCTGTAGCATTGGCAGTGACTTCATGGAAGCCTTGTTCGAGTTGGCTGCTTTGCCCAACACATTTGATCATGTCTTGGTGGAGAGCAGTGGCGTGGCTTTACCGTTACCTATCGCGCAATCGATTGCGCTCAGTCAGAGCTTTGAGGTGGCGGCCATTTTCGTGTTGGGCGATCAAGAAAGCATTTCGAAGCATCTCCAGGATACCTATGTCGGTGACTTAGTACGTCAGCAGTTGCAGCAGGCCGATTGTATTTTGCTGACCAAGTCTGACCTCATGGCCGACGGTGCACGAAGCGCCAGCGCAGAGCCTGCTCAAGCGCCTGAACAAACAAGGCAACTTCTCAATCTGGATTTTTCTGGGCCTATTTTGTCAGTGCCGCGCTCGGTCTATTCTTGTGACTGGTTGCTCGGAACGGAGACACGCGAGCTGAGTGCCATGGGTTCTTCCCGATCGACACGAACTGAGAGCAGTCGCGATTCACAATCTCATTGGTTGATCCAGGCCGATGGCAACGTTCGTTATAAAGCTTTGAAAGGGGCGACTGCGACTTCTCAGAGGGCCGTCGACCTGTTCGAGAGCTTAACCATTGAACTAGATGCTCCGATAGACCTTCCGCGTGTCGCGGCTGCACTCACTAAATTGGCCAGTGGGCCGGTAGCCTTGATCCTGCGCGCGAAAGGCTTCGTTCGCGACCGTGGCAATCCTCAACCGTGGCAGTTGCTGCAGATGGTCGGGCAACGTCTCACGCTCAATGCCATGCCCTCTCCATCGGGCAATGCAAAGGATACCGGGCTCGTGCTCATGTTAATTGGCTTGCGACAGGAGATGCTAGCACGGCAATCCGAGCTCGATGAGTTTCTCGCGCTGTTACAGGAATAGCACCGCGACGATGAGCGCGCCTACGTGGAATGAGCGAACGAAGCGCTGTCAATAGTGTTTGGATGGGCACCCGGCAGCAAATTGTGACCAGCCATTGTGTACGTTCATTGGCTATTGCGAGACCTTAAACAGCGCGTTAAGTTCTTTCCCTGATGCGGCGTCACGAAATCCATCGAATTTTCCCTCTGCAGCCAAAAGCTGAGCTGAGCGCATGAAACCGCCCCAAGCCGAACGGGCCATCGCACCTCCAACGCTAATGCGCCTCACACCCAAGGCGGCAATTTCCGTGACGGTGAGCTTACTGGCCGAGCCAACCAGTAGGTTGAAGGGTTTTGGTGCCACGGCATCGACGATTTCGCGAATTTGTTCTGGGTTACTGATCCCTGGGGCATACAGACAATCAGCGCCCGCATTGGCATAGGCCTGCAGGCGGGTGATGGTCTCACTCATATCCGGCCGACCCACCAAAAAGCACTCGGCACGACCGACCAAGAGCGTGTCGCCGCCAGTATGATCGATGGCTTTGCGGGCGGCGCGCATGCGCTCAACAGCTTCGTCGAGCGAGAACAATGGCCGCGCCGCGTCGCCAGTGGAGTCTTCAATTGAGAGACCGGCAACACCGGTGCTTACGGCTAGGCTCACGCTTTCTTCAATACCCGCCGGGGTATTCGCAAAACCGCTTTCAAAGTCGGCATTCACCGGCACACTTACGCCATTCACCAGTTCATGCAAATGCTCCAAGGCCATGTCGCGGCTAATGGCATTATCGGCATGCGCACGTGACCATGCGAAGCCGGAGCTGGTGGTGGCCAAGGCTTTGAAGCCGAGGCTTTCAAGGTAGCGGGCGCTTCCCACATCCCAGGGGTTTGGAATTACAAAGCATCCCTCACGGTGAAGCGCCGCAAAGGCCTGGCGGTTGGAACTGAGCTTTTGGGTGCGGTCGGTATTCATGGCCTTTATCCCTTCTGGAATGATTGTGAAAAGTGTACGCCTGATTTAACAGACATGCTTTGAACACGGTCGTCGCGCCGGTATTATGATAGAACCCGACTCTTCGCCGAAAAGTACTCCATGAGCGCAAAAGTATGAAAGTAATACACTGGTATTTTGACTTCATTTCCCCTTATGCATGGTTGCAGAGTACGCAGCTTGATGCGCTGCGCGCGCGTGCCGAGGTGATCTGTACTCCCGTGCTTTTTGCAGGACTACTCAAGCATTGGGGTCAGAAAGGCCCTGCCGAAATGGCGACCAAGCGCACGTACACCTACCAGCAAGTCGCCTGGTACGCGCAACGTGAGGGGTTAAAGCTGACCTGGCCCGCGCGGCACCCCTTTAATCCTTTGCCTTTGTTGCGGCTGTGTGCCTTCTTGGGCAATACCCCAAAAGTTGTAGATCGTCTTTTCGCTTACGTGTGGCGGGACGGACATCTCCCGGACGAACCTGCAGCATGGAACAAGTTGCTTGATGAACTCGGCGTGAACCCCTCAGATCTGGAAAGCGCTGCCGTTAAAGATGCTCTTCGACTCAATACCGAAGAAGCCCTTACCAAGGGAGTGTTTGGTGTGCCCAGCGCAATCGTACACTCCACACAAGAGTCCAGCACTGGAACGACACTCAATAGCCCCATCACGAGTAGCCCCATCACGAGTAGCCCAATACTTTGGGGCTTCGATTCCACACCTATATTGCATGCGTGGCTGGACGGCGATTCGTTTTTTGAGTCGGCTGAGTATCTAGCGGCAAGCAGGGTAGGAGTTGGTGTCGTGCGAAAATCCTAGTCAGTCCTGAAACACTTCTTCATCTGAGATCATGAGCGCTTCCTACATTCTTCTAATGTCCTGCCCCGATCAACGCGGCATCGTCCATGCCGTGACCGGCTTTCTGATGGACCAAGGAGGCAACATTACCGAAGCGGCGCAATATGATGACAAGGCCACCGGCTTGTTCTTCATGCGCGTACAGTTTGACCTACCTGTCGCCTCCGACAAGCTCCTCGTCGACTTTGAGCCGGTACGGACGCGTTTCAATATTCAGGCCCAGTTCTATGACGCGCACCGCCCCACGCCCACCGTCATCATGGTAAGCCAGAACGGCCAGTGTTTGAATCATCTTCTTTTCAGAAACAAGGCGGGTTTACTGAACTTGGATGTGCGCGCGATTGTGTCCAACCATCGCGACTTTTATCAACTTGCAGCCTCCTACAATATTCCCTTTCACCATGTGCCGGTCACTGCCAAGACCAAGCCGGAAGCCGAGGCCAAGCTCCTTGAGATCTTTAAGTCCGAAGGTGCCGAGTTACTGGTGCTCGCACGCTACATGCAAATTTTGTCGGATGATCTGTGTAAGAAGTTGCAGGGCAAGGCGATCAATATTCATCACTCCTTTCTGCCGAGTTTCAAAGGCGCCAAGCCTTACTATCAAGCTCATGATCGGGGCGTGAAGCTCACGGGAGCGACCGCGCATTATGTTACCGGCGATCTTGATGAAGGCCCGATCATTGAGCAGGACGTGGCGCGGGTGGATCATTCCATGACGCCTGAGACCCTCACGGCGACCGGCGGCGACACCGAGTGTATTGTGCTGACCCGTGCGGTGAAATGGCACTCGGAACATCGTATCCTGCTGAACGGCCATAAAACCGTCGTGTTTAAGTAAAAGAGCGCTGCCATGTCTGGGCCGGTCAATGCCAGTCTGTATGCCAGTATGACTGCACAAAAACCTCGCCCTCGCCTCATTGTGGTGGGCGGTGGCTTTGGTGGATTGTGGGCGACCCGGGCCTTGGCGCGCAGCGCGATCGACATTATTTTGATTGATCGACAAAACCATCATTTGTTTCAACCCCTGCTTTACCAGGTGGCCACGGCTGGTTTGTCCTCTGGCGATATCGCCGCCCCACTCCGTCATATCCTGCGCAGGCAAGACAATGTCGAGGTGCGCCTTGGAGAGGTGGTGCAAATTAACTCTGCGCAAAAACACCTTGTCTTGAAGGACGGTCAGCAACTTTCGTTCGACTATCTCTTGCTGGCCAGCGGAGCCAGCCACGCCTACTTTGGTAATGATCACTGGGAGAAATTTGCGCCGGGTCTAAAAACCCTCGATGATGCGCTCAACATTCGTCGCCGTATCTTGCTGGCGTTCGAGAAGGCGGAATCCGCGTCATCACCTCAGGAACGCGATAGCTGCTTGCATTTTGCGGTGGTCGGGGGTGGTCCTACCGGTGTGGAATTGGCAGGCACCTTAGCCGAAATCGCGCGCCATACCTTGAAGAATGAGTTTCGTCACATCGACCCGGCAAGCGCCAAGGTGCGCTTGATTGAGGCGGGTCCGAGAATTCTGGCAGCCTTTCCTGAAAGCCTGTCACATAGTGCCAGCGCTCAACTCGAAAAACTCGGAGTCGAAGTGAAGTGTGGGGTGCCAGTGAAAGACATCGGATCCGATTTCTATCTTTTAGGGGATGAAAAAGTTGCTGCACGGACGGTGTTGTGGGCCGCGGGAGTGGCCGCGTCGAGCTTGGGCAGGCAGTTGCAAGTACCGCTTGACCGCGCGGGTCGAGTGATTGTCGAGACCGACCTAAGTGTGCCCGGACATCCGCATGTATTCGTGGTGGGCGACTTGGCGAGCGTTTCGCAAGAGGGTAAGCCGGTACCTGGGGTGGCGCCGGCCGCCAAGCAGATGGGCGCCTTCGTGGCTCAAGTGATTCGACATCGCGTGATGAGAGATCGCTCAGCTAACCCCGAGGAATCCACACGACCCTTGCCCGTACCATTCCGCCAATCCTTCAAATATCAAGACTTCGGCAATCTTGCCACCATTGGTCGACTGGCGGCCATTGTGGATCTGCACGGTTTTAAGTTTTCAGGGATGCTAGCCTGGGCTTTTTGGTTGGCCGCGCACGTCTTTTTCTTGATTGGTTTTAGAAATAGAATACTGGTGATGATCAATTGGACATGGGCCTACTTTAGCTACGAGCGCCATGCTCGAGTTATTTACGATGTCGCTGCCACCCCCGAGACTGAAACGCTTCCTCGCCAGTCGTAGCCCACGTCCTTCTGCCGCCCAACCCTCTAGCCCTCTAACTTCGCAACCTGACCGAGGCACGTCCAGTCGCGTCCAACTCCCTGCGTAAGCGTTGCATCAAGGCCTGCCCCTCGCGTTCATGCTCTTGTTCTTGCTGCGCGTCCCAGCGCCGTGCACCACTTGGGTCAGCCATGTCGATGGATTCGTCAAAGGTGAGTGCCCAGATGTCAAGATCGCGCGAAAGCGACCAAGATAAGCCGAGTTGTTCGGTGGGGATATCGCCTACACCTTCGTCATCGGCGTCAAACCAGAGCGCATTGCATTGGTAGTCCGTCATCAATCGCAGACCGGTCACGTTCCATTTGGGCAGGCAGGGCAGCGCTTGTGGGTTGAAGCTCACTCGCTCTGGTCCCAGGATTAACTTAAAGGATTCGGTCAGCTCTTGGCCGGTCGAGGTGATGAGGGGAAGGGAATCTGCCGTGAGCAAGGCTTGGCGCTCGGGTCTGCAGGGTCAGCATGTTCGCGCCAAAGCCATAGCCAATCACTCACCAGATCATGTTGATTTTCGGAAATACCTAGCCTCTGTTCAGGATGATCAATGGCTTCACCGGTTTGAGCATTAAAGAGACCGCCTTCATTCCAGCTCGGTCGAATCAACACTTGGATGGAATCATCGCGTTCGATTGGTGCATCCTGCTGTTCTGATTCGGAGCGCACTTCAGGCGTTTGGTCGCTATTGTTTATGGTGCCGCCCACGCTACTTGGGCCCGCTTCGGGCCAATGGACTGATCGCCAGCCCTTAATAGCCAAATAGGCCAAGCCAAGAGATGGGAGGAGCACGACCAAGCTTTGCTTCCAGGCCGACGCTTGGCTGAAGGCTTCAAGCGTATTGGATTGGGTTGCACCCCAGATCACGCCGACCGTCACCGCACCATACGCGAAAAAAGCGCGCCATGTTTGGGCGCGACCAGACGGGTCGGGTTCATCCACAGCGTCGAAGTATCGCGGCGCAAGAAGGAACAGATAGAGTCCTTGCCAAATAAACGACAATACAAAGACTGCCCAAACGCCTTGCAATTGCATCAGTGCAAGAAGACCCGCAAGCCCCACCCAGAATGTTCCGAGCAACAGCCATATAACTCGCCAGCGCTCCGCAGGCTGCATGGCGCGCGCCTCAATTGCGCGCATTGCCGTGTCGATGACGGCACCCGTCAAATGAACTTTGGCCGCTAAGCCCGCCGCAAACAAATAGTAAGCCCCGATGAGTAGCAAAAAACTATTGAACATGGAGTCAAATTAAAATGATTGCAAGAGAAAGCAGGCGGTAGGCTACATACTTGAGGAAGCACTGAACCTTAGCCAGAGCCTCTTTAATGTAACTCAGACCGATGCGACCGTTTAGGAACCCCATAAATTGAGTGCAACCTCTCCTGACGTTTCAGGTCTCGCGAAAGCAAACCCGCTCATCACCGGCGCGATTCTGCCGACTTTGCTACGGCTTTCGATTCCAAACGTATTGGCCATGTCGGTCGCGGTGTTGGTGGGCATTGCCGAAACTTGGTATGTCGGCAAGTTGGGCACGATCCCCCTCGCCGCGATGGCCCTGGTTTTTCCTTTCGCCATGCTCACTCAAATGATGTCCAATGGCGCCATGGGCGGCGGGGTGTCTTCGGCGGTCAGTCGCGCCTTGGGCGCCTCTGATCTTGAGCGGGCTCGCACTCTCGCTTTGCATGCCTTGGTGATTGGCCTGATTGCAGGCGTGATCTACGCGTTGATTTTTATCGCCTTCGGTCCCTTGTTCTATTACTGGCTGGGCGGGCGCGGTGACGTGCTCGTCGAAGCCAGTAAGTTCTCCAACGTTCTCTTCCTCGGGGCGGTCGGAATATGGGTGATGAACGCCTTGACTTCGGTGGTGCGAGGCACCGGCAATATGCGTGTACCCTCACTGGTAGTTCTAATCACCTCCTTGGCTCAAATTTTGATTGGTGGAGCTCTGGGCCTCGGCGTCGGACCGGTGCCACGCTTTGGTATGGCCGGCGTTGCAGTCGGAACCATTGTGGCCTACGGAGCAGGTGCAGCGTTCTTGCTTTGGTATTTGGTCACCGGCCAAGGACGACTGAAGATCAGCCTCGAAGGCGTGAAGCTGCAGTGGCCGCTTTTTGCCGACATATTGAAGGTGGGTGCTTTGGCTTGCCTGTCTCCATTGCAGTCGGTGCTCGCCGTTCTGGTGGTCACGGGCTTAGTGGCTCGTCTAGGCATTGTGCCTCTGGCGGGTTATAGCATTGGTCAACGTTTAGAGTTTCTTTTGATCCCTATCGCCTTTGGCATTGGCGTGGCTTCAGTACCGATGGTAGGCATGGCGATGGGCGCTGGCAACGTTGTTCGCGCTCGCAAAGTAGCTTGGACGGCGGGCTTGGTCTCAGCGCTTAACCTCGCCGTAGTGGGCCTAGTCGTCACCTTGTTCCCCCAGCTATGGGCAGGTATGTTTACCAGCGATCCGGCGGTCCTCGATGCGGCCCACCAGTATTTACGCTGGGCCGGACCAGGTTTCGGATTTTTCGGCTTTGGATTGACCTTGTATTTCGCCTCTCAGGGCTCGGGTAAGGTGCTAGGCCCGGTGCTGGCATCGAGCTTGCGTTTAATTGTAGTGGCTGGTGCAGGCGCTTGGCTAGCGACTTGGGCGCGAGAGCCCTGGCCTTATTTTGCTTTAGTAGGGGCGGCGATGGTGATTTATGGCCTATCCACGGCGGTATCCATTCGACTCACCACCTGGGGCCCAAGAAAGTAACTCAAAGTACTCAAAGTAAATCAGTGACGACTATGCGGAGTTCGGCCCGTCGTTCACTAGATAAGCAAGGTTTGCTGATTAAATTCCCGGTTTTCGGCGATGGCTCTCGAGCGCTTGGCGGCCTGCTTGGCCGCATACATTTGTTTATCGGCATGAGCTAGTAGCGATTCAACGCTGAATCCGTCGCCCGGAGCAAAGGCCAAGCCGATGCTGGCACCTACCTCAAGCTTAATCTCATCCAATTCGATCGGCGCACAGATGACTTCCTTGAGCTTTCCCATCACAGCCGCGGCTTCTGTGCGGTTTTGCATATTCTTAAGGAGGACTACAAATTCATCGCCGCCGAATCGGGCCACAAGGTCTTCGTGCCGCAATGCATTGGCCAAGCGTTTCGCGACGACCAGCAAGACCCGATCACCGGTGGGATGGCCAAAACTATCGTTGATGATTTTAAATCCATCGAGGTCTATGGAGAGTAGTGCCAATTTCCCAGGCTCATTGCTCGATTGGTTTGAAGTCTGAGGCAATGCCTTGGAACGACTTGAGACGTCGGCGATTAGGGGCTGAACCGCACGTCGCGCGTCAATCATGAATTGGTAGCGATTGGCCAGCCCGGTCAGCGCATCATGTTGCGCAAAGAAGCTGAGTTCGTCTGTGGCTTTCTTTGTCGCGGTAATGTCACTGACGAGCCATAGCAATTTGGGAATCGGGTTACCGGGGTCGGCGAGACGAGCCTCAAGCGCGAGCCATATGCTTTCGCGTCGATCCGCGTGTAACTCGATGCTGAACTTGAGCGCTCCCTTTCGTTTGACTCGGTCAAGCACTCGCGGCATGAGGCGTCCGATAAATTTCGGATTCAAACCACCCCTAAGCACAATCTCAGTAAGGTTCGGACCGTTGGCGACATAGAGGTCTCTGCCTACGAGATCCCTAAACCGTTGATTCGAGAGAAGGACTTCGAGCCCTTCGGTGATGGCAATGGCGACCGTATCATTGGCCATAAGGGCTTGGTATTGACGATCAAGAGAGTCGCGACGCTGTCGCTCAGAAAGGATCGAAAATAACGCCCGGCGGTGCATAAACAGCATGCGAATCGACAAACCGTAAAAGAAGATAAGAAGATAGGTCAGAGTCCCTTGGCCGGGCGTATCTCCGTGGATCTGTGTAAAGAATGCCACCATGGTTAAAGGTGCCGTCATCGCCAAGAAGGAGGGAAAACTTCCCGCGAGAAAATGTAAGGTCATCATGCTGGCCATGGCCGCCGCAAGGATGAGACTGGTCCCCATTTCAGGGGAATAGCGTAGCAACAGTACGCCCCAAAAAGCGAACCCGCAGCCAATTAATAAGGAGTAGCCGAAGTAGCCGGCCTCCAAGCGAAGGGACTCCTTACGCTCAAGGATTTTGCCTTCGAACGGTGAGACCCAGCGATACCTTAGATAGATCAGCACAGCAATTACTATGGAGAGTTGCGCGAATTGAATCCCTGGAATCATGCCGTGACTGACCGAGTAGATCAGCAATAACGACAAAACGCCCACAAAGATAGTTTGCCGACCACGATTGACGATAAATTCAAAGGCGCGATGACTTGGAATCGTCGGAGAAGAAGCCCAAACGCGATATAGATTACCCGCCATTTAAACGCTCCTGAGAGTACTTAAAATGCTCCTGAGAGTACTTAACAAATTTTAAACTTTCTCGCGACCTTAAGGGGAATTCAGCCGACCAGTGGCGACGATTGATGTTTAACTGGTCGATTAAGTCGCAGTCGTCATGCCGGCGACGACGCTCGCCACAGCTTGGGTCAGCTTCTTGACATAGGGGATGTGCAGGAACTCGTTCGGGCCGTGCGCGTTGGATTTTGGTCCCAAGACTCCTGTGATTAAGAACTGTGCCTTGGGAAAGTAGGAGCCCAGCATATTCATGAAGGGGATCGTCCCGCCTTCGCCAATGTAGGCCGCGCTTTTGGAAAAGTGTTTTTGCGAGCACTCTTCCAGCAGGGTAGCGAGCCAGGGTGCGGTTGGCGGTGCATTCCAGCCGGTCGCTGCCCAATCGGATTTGAAACTGACCCGAGCGTTGTAGGGAGGGTTGTCTTCCAGCAGCTTTTTCAAGTGGGCACTGGCTCGTTCGCCGTCGACTGTGGGCGGGAGGCGCATGGATAATTTCAAAGCAGTGCGTGGCCGCAGAACATTGCCCGCCTCATCGGGTTGAGGCAGGCCAGCGGCACCGGTGACGGAGAGTGCAGGCCGCCAAGTGCGTGCCAAAATCGCTTCAACCGGATCGGTCGTGGTGGGCATGGCATAAAGTCCGGCTGTCGACACGCCTGCCTGGAAAGAAGCGGCGCCGCGCGCTTGCCCTGGCTCATGCGAGCAGCCAACCCAGGGGAAACTAGACCACACGCTGTCGCCCAGAATGCCGCCCGCGCTTTCGGCCTGCCGCATACGTTCAGGGGGAACCTGGGCGTGGAAGATCTCAGACAATACTCGGCCACTTTCGACATCGTCAATTCGGTTGAGTAGCTTGCGTGCGATTCGGAAAGACGAAGGCACAATGCCACTGGCCATGCCCGAATGCACGCCTTCATCCAAAATCTCAACGCTCAGTACGCCGCCAATTAAGCCACGTAATGAAGTCGTCACCCATAATTGCTCGTAGTTTCCGCAGCCGGAATCAAGACCAATCACGAGCTTGACATCGCCAAACCTCGGGCTGAGCAGCTCAAGGTAGGCCGGTAAGTCAAAGCTGCCGCTTTCCTCACAAGTTTCAATCAGTCCCACGCAGCGTGGCCTGGCGGCACTTTGCAAATCTACCGCAGCTAGTGCAGTGAGGGCCGCGAATAAGGCATAGCCGTCGTCGGCGCTGCCTCGCCCATATAACTTGCCGTCTTCAATGACCGGTTTCCAAGGGCCTAAACCGTCGCGCCAGCCGCTCATCTCAGGCTGCTTGTCGAGGTGCCCATAAAAAAGAATGGTTTGATCGGAACCTAGACCTTGGCTGGCCGGCAAGTCGAAGTAAATACACGGTGTTTTGCCCTCGATGTTGATGACTTCGAGGGTCAATCCCGCAAGCACTTTTTGTCCAGCAATCTGGCTCGGAAAGCTTCTCGCCCAATCTCGAGCCAAAGTGATGACCTGATCAAGATGGCCATGGGCCGACCAACTTGCATCAAAAGCCGGAGACTTAGCGGGGATTTTGACGTAGTCCACCAAGCGCGGCAGAATGTCTCGGTCCCATTGCTGATCAATAAAGTGGGAGAGATCGCTGAGATTCATGATAAGCCTTGGTTCAGTAGAGCGGTGCACCGCACGGGCATACGGTAGATTAGCTTATATTCTCCCTCTAACTTGCCTTGGCGTGTTTACTTATCGCACAACTTTCTCAAGCTGAATTTCAAACTGATCGTAGCAGTGGTTAGGAGAGACGCTGGCAACAGGTCATTGGCGTTCAGCCTAAGCTACTGTCCCCATTACAGAAACGAGTTCTTATGAATATGCGTCGAAAATTTTTAAGAAATTCGCTGGCAACAAGTGCTGCAATGAATCTTTCGGCACTTGCAAGCTATGCGTCGTTGATCGGAGCGTCGACTGTGCTTGGTTTGAACGCAAGCTTCTTAATGGGCTGCACTAGCTTGAATGGGCCAGTGCCACGTTCCCTCGTCGTGCAGGACTTGGATGTGCCGTTTGTAACCACCCCAGACAACGTGGTGTTCAAGATTCTTGAGATGGCTGGCGTATCGGACCGGGATTTTTTACTGGATCTTGGCTCCGGCGATGGCCGCATCCCAATTACTGCGGCGCTAAAACTTGGAACCCGTGGTCTAGGCGTTGAGATTGATCCCCAGTTGGTTTGGCGGAGCAAAGAAAATGCCAAAATCGCCAAGGTTGATCACCTGGTCGATTTCAAGGTTCAAGATTTGTTTGATACCGACTTAGGCCAGGCCACAGTGATTACCATGTACCTCCTTCCGGATGTGAACATGAAGTTGCGCCCCGCGTTGCAGAAACTCAAATCTGGCACCCGCATCGTTTCGCACGATTGGGACATGGGCGACTGGGAGCCGACCCGAAGCGAGCGTATCGCTGCGCCTGAGAAAAAAGTTGGCCTGATTAAAGAAAGCAAAATCATGCTCTGGGTGGTGCGCTAGGGCGCAGCCTTAAAATGGTCTTCATCAACCCCTAGATTTTCACGGCCGCCCTTGGTTTTTTCGTCGCACGCGTTCCTAGTATTCCTCTTGCTGGTCCTGCTCGGTTACGCCGTAGTGGCTCGCATCGGTGCAAGCAGCGCGCCCAAGCATTTCCTCACCTTCGCGTCGCTGGTGTTTTACGGGTTTTGGATCCCGGCCTACCTAGTGCTATTAGGTGGTTCGGTGATGGTCAACTACGGCCTGGCCGGGTTGATTCGAAAGAACCTGGGCCATGCGCGCGCCCATCAGTGGCTCGTCTTGGGGGTGGTGCTAAATTTAGGACTGATTGGCTACTACAAGTATTTGGACTTTTTGATCACCAGCCTCAATTGGGGTCTTGGCGCTCAGTTGCCATTGCAGCACATCCTACTGCCCATCGGTATTTCCTTCATTACTTTTCAGAAGATCAGCTTTTTAGTCGATACCTATCGCGGCAAAGTAGGCGAAGTTCCCTTTCCGGACTTTCTGTTCTTCATCTCGTTTTTCCCGCAGCTTATCGCTGGACCCATCGTCACTCAGTCGGACTTTTTGTATCAGGTTAAGCAGAAAAAAAACGCTTGGTCACTGAACCCATATGGCCTCGCAGTTGGCTTTGCAATTTTTTCAGCCGGACTCTTCAAGAAGACGATTCTTGCGGATCAAATCAGCCCGTATGCCGACCATTTGTTCAACATGGCAGCGTCGGGCGGTGCCATCGGTTTTATGGATGCATGGGTCGGCGCCATGTCATATAGCTTTCAGATCTATTTTGATTTCTCGGGCTATTCGGATATGGCCGTAGGCCTCGCCTTCCTGTTTGGTTTTAGGCTCCCAATCAATTTTTTCTCCCCCTACAAAGCCGCCAGCATTCGCGAGTTTTGGCGGCGCTGGCATATTAGCCTGTCCAACTTTTTGCGGGACTATCTTTACATCAGTTTAGGGGGCAACCGTCATGGCTTCACAAGAACCATGTGCGCCTTGCTGGCTACGATGCTCTTGGGAGGGCTGTGGCATGGTGCCAACATAACCTTCTTGGTGTGGGGCGCTTTACACGGGTTGTTTTTAGTGATCAACCACGGGTATGTTCGTTCAGGGTTGCAATGGGCGCGCTTTTTCGGAGGAAGCAATCGTGTCGCTCAGGCGTTCAGACATTTGCTCGCCGTGCTATCGGTCTATCTCTTGGTCACCATCGCCTGGGTGTTTTTCCGGGCAGTCGATTTGTCGACAGCGTTACGAGTGTTGAAGGCGATGTTCTTAATGACCGATCATCCTTCGTTCACACCTACGACCTATGGAGTGGTCACCTTTATCTGGTTGTACTTTATCTTGGTTTGGTGCTTGCCGAATACCGTGCAGTTGTTTCAACGTTTCGCGGCCTATCTCCATGCGGAAGAATATCTCAGCGGACGTACTCTAGCGGTTAAGTCGCTTGCCGAGAAGCATCCTTGGTGGTCGTATCGGATGAACTCCTTTTGGGCCATCCTCGCCGCCATTAGTTTCTCGGTCGCATGGTTTGCGCTCTCCAATCTGAGCCCTTTCATTTACTTTCAGTTTTGATGAAGATGGATCGCACGGAACCCGGTTCAGAAGCACATCGTGACGGCGCACGAGGTCCTCTAATATCGGTCGAGCACAAACGTAGAAGCGTGCGGCACCTATGGGTTTTTGGCTTCACGGTTTCGGTTCTATTTTTAGTGGTGGCGAGCTTTAATCTTTATATATTCAAGGTCATTGCGGCGCCAGCGAACCAGCGCATGCTTCAAAACAATGTGGGCTGGGAGCGAAGCTATAAGCCCATTCTTTTCGATGAGTTGAAACCGAAGGTGGCGGTGTTTGGCGCGTCCTGGGCGCGCGATGCCTTTGACTATGAGGAGATGACCAAGTACCTCGGTCGCGAGTTTTTCAACTTCGCCGCTTCAGGAGCCCAGCCCTATGAGAACCTGCGCTTTCTTCAATCTGCTTTGGCGGCGGGCACCTTAGATACCGTCATTTTGAATCTGGATTCTTTCTCCGCTTATCAGCGTCGCCCTCCCACTCAATATGGTTTCAATGAAGATATCTTGAGCGTGAAGCCCGACGGCAGTGTCAATCGCCTGAAGGCGTGGCACAGAATGTTTGCCATCACCCTGTCGGGCGCAGCCATTGCTTCCAATATTTCTTCGTTGAAGCTCATGGCCGAAGCGCAAAAAGGTCGCACCAAAGAGGAACTGTTAAGGGCCTATGATCGTGCCGATTACAAAG
>JANOPA010000057.1:0-2601 GCA_031421635.1 Betaproteobacteria bacterium
CTGCTCCTCCCAATTAGCAGGCATTGCCCGGCGCAGGACAAGCTCCAGATTGATCGACGTTTGTTCATTGCTAACCACAATCAGCTCAACCAAGGTCGGGGCGAGCAGTACAAGACGCAGCACCCGCCGCACCTGCGTGACGTCGACGCCTTCCATCTGGGCGATATCGGCGATGGTTTGCACCTTGCCATCGTCGAGCAGCCGCTGCCAGTGGTGCGCCAGTCCCAATGCGCGGATCAGCGGCGTGTCCTGAGCGGCCTTGCGTTCTTGCCGTTCGACCGTGGCCTCCATTTGAAATTGCTCTGGCGCATCGATGGGGGTAATAACTTGCCGTTTCACCCCGCGCTTGACCAGCGTCCAAGGGATGAAGGTTTCCATCTGCACGCCGCCTGCCGGGCTGGGCGTTTGGTACGTGATCGGGTCGCCGGTCAGCAACCCTTTGTCCTTCTTGGCCATCTCTCCTCCTATTCAAAACTGGCGATGATGTCGCGCTGGGCCTGCCAATCCACCGGCAGACGGTTTCTTTGGAACCACATCAGTGTCAGCCTTCTTGGCTGTCGGCCCGCCATAAGCCTGTCGATGATGTCCGGTGCCAGCAGCGTGAGGCGTAACAGTTCATTCACCGTCGAATGATGCAACCCCTCGTTGATGGCGATCTCCGAGCCGCTTTTCATCGCGCCGGAGTCGAGCAGCTTTTGCCAGTAGAAGGCGCGACCAAGCCCGTCCAGGAACGTTGTATCGTGCGCCGGTGCATCGGTGGCGGCCAATCGCTGCACGCCGCGCCGCTTGAAGATCAGTGGCACAAAGGTTTCCAGATCGTCGTTCATGCCGTAGCCTCCATCGCGACCAGCTCGGCACCAATGCTGTCCGGTGTGAATTCCCCTATCAGCGCCTTCCAGCCCAATTCGTGCCATTTCACTTTCAAGCCGCCCGGCACCAGATCGACGCGCTCGATCATCAGGTTGACGATGCGGTGGCGCTCTGCCGGAAACAATTGCTCCCATACGTCGCCCAGTTTGACCATCGCCATCACGGCACTGGCCTCGTCAACCTGCGCTCCATTCTTTTTGATGAAGTTGCACACCGACGCGACAGATTCGGCACTGGCCAACACCGTCTTGATTTGGGCAACTGTGGCGGCCTCGACCTCGTCGGCCGGGATGCGCTCGTAAGTCTTGTCGGCGGCACCGAAGCGCGCTTCCGACTTGGAAACGTAGTAGTGGTACTTGCGCCCCTTCTTGCGCGAATAGGTCGGGTACATGCGCTCGCCGGTCGGCGCGTACAACAAGCCGCGCAGCAGTGCGTCAGTGCGAGACCGGATTTTGGTTTCGACCGAGCGACCGTGCGAATCCTCCGCCAACACCTCGTGGACGCGACCCCACAGTCCGTGGTCGATGATCGCCGGGTGCGCACCGGGAAACCAGTTTCCCTTGTGCGACAACTCGCCCAAATAGATGCGATTGCGCAGCAGCTTGTGCAGGTACTTTTTGTCGATCCGCGCGCCGAGTCGGGTCTGGCCTTCCTTCGTCGTCCACGCCTTGGTGGTAATACCCTCGCCGGTCAGAGTGCGACCGATCTGCGTGGGCGAGCCGACCGTCAGCATTTCGCTGAAGATACGGCGCACCACCGCTGCCTCGGTTTCATTGATCACGAGCAGGCGATTTTCAACGTCGTAGCCCAGGGGCGGCACACCGCCCATCCACAGTCCCTTGCGTTTGCTAGCGGCAATCTTGTCGCGGATGCGCTCACCGGTGACTTCGCGCTCGAACTGTGCGAAGGACAGCAACACGTTCAGCATCAACCGTCCCATCGATGTCGTGGTGTTGAACTGCTGCGTGACCGACACAAAGGACACGCCTTGACGCTCGAATACTTCGACCATCTTGGAAAAGTCGGCAAGACTGCGCGTCAGGCGGTCAATCTTGTAGACCACCACGATGTCCACCAGCCCGCGTTCGATGTCAGCCATCAGTCGCTTGAGTCCCGGGCGCTCGGTGTTGCCGCCTGAAAAACCGGGGTCGTGGTAATCGTCGGCCACCGGAATCCATCCCTCGGATCGCTGGCTGGCGACGTAAGCTTGTCCCGATTTCTTCTGCGCATCAATCGAGTTGAATTCTTGATCCAGGCGCTCGTCCGACGAGACGCGGCAGTAGACGGCGCAGCGCCGCCTTTTCATGACCGGCGGTTTGGTCTGCGCGAGGGTTGGCGACTGCGTTGGCAATTGAGCGCTCATTCGAATCCCTCCCCATGTTTACGCAGGCCGAAAAACGCCGGGCCCGACCACGGCGATCCCGCGATATGCCGGGCAACCGATGACAGGCTTTTAAAGAAGCGCCCCTCGTATTCGAAGGTGCCTTCGGCGGTCACGCTGGCCTTGTGGTCGCGCTCGCCCCACTCGCGTACCAGCACCGTGCCCGGTGCGAGGTGAATGTCCCTTTGTTTGCGACGTTCTTTGATCTTCGAGTGGCGGATTCCAATATTGGAAAGGCGCAAGCGCGTGTCCGGAGACAAGCCACCGAAGGCCTCCTCCTGCAGCTTGTAGGCGATGCGCGACTCCAGATAGCTGCGGTTCGGGTTTTCCGGGCGGCGTGGATAGTAGCG
>JANOPA010000058.1:0-2719 GCA_031421635.1 Betaproteobacteria bacterium
AAGAATTTTGCCGACTTTTTGACCTCGATCATTATCTTTGCTTGAAGAAAATTCTTGCGAAGGATAGACCACCGCGCCTTCGGCTAATTTAAGTCGGCAAGTAACAGATATTACGTAGGCTGGCGAATGGTGAGGGGCACCAAGCGCTGCGGCTACTCCGGTTACAAAAGGGGTAAGCCCAACGATTGGTTCCGTATCAAAATCTGAATTTAAAGGGATTGCCATGGCATCAATCGTTGCAGTCGCTCCCTGAGAGTCAGTCAGCGTCACTGAAATGCTTTGCGCAGCGGCTTTGTTACGCCATGCGAATCGAGCATTCGCAAGATTCATCACATAGCGTCGTGCAAGCGCAGTCCAACCATCAGAGTTCATAAAGCTTTCGTCAAACGCCTTATAGGCATCGTTGAACTTCTTTCCGTTGGACATTGCAGGCTCTCGGCAATTAGGGATGAACGCAACTTGGCCCGTAAGCACAAGCGTATCCGACCCACCAGGCAAATAGGCTGCTTCGACGGACTGAGGATTTGCATTGCCAGGGTTATTGCGATTGTTGTCACCAGTCACGAATTTCTCTAACGCATCTGGGTCAAGACGATTTGCGATCGTGCATCGTTTCGTTTCCACAATAATTTTGACTGGTCGAAGCGGAGCCTGCGGCGACCCTGAATTCGCTCCCCACATTGCGAACAGGCTAGGCTCAATTGAGCGAGCAAACGCTAAGGTGCTAGGGATGATGTCTACAGCCATGTTAAATCCTTGTATGCAATTAAAACGCGCTAACGGGAAAGGCGTGTGCCCCATAAAACTGAAATTGGCCAGGTTTAGGAGGTACTTCTCTCCAGAAGATGTATGGTTCCGTCATTTGACCATCACTCTCGGCGACGAGTCGGCTTTGTGCTCGCACAGAAGCGATGGTTTGAGCGCGAACAAGCGTGAAAGCACTCTCAGCGAAAGCATGCTTGGTTGGTGTTTCTAGAGTCGCATTGTCGGATTGTCGAATCCCTTCCCGTTCATCTGGTGATTTAAGCGACTCAAGTGCAATTGCGCCCACACAAACCGGCAAAAAATGCCCAGCCTTAGGCATCCACAAAGGACGCTCGAATTCGCCATCTTTGGGAGTTTTGAATCCGCTCGGAGCTGCAAGTGCTTGAAGCATCGCGTCGAATCCTTCTACGCCAGCGCCTCGCGCATCATCAAGCACATCACTAGCGTCACAAAGTGCGACTGCGTTAAACGGAAGACTTTCAAAACACCGTGTTACTTCCCCGATTCTTTTGACCCGAACATGAATATCCTTGAGGTCTACAGGCGATATACCTCCACCGGAGATTTTCATTCCGGCAACGCACGCTGCGATGCTCGCGGGCTCAAGCTCTAGGTCTCTCGACTCGATTCCAATGATCATCGACAATTCGAAAGACACTTTGTGCTCATCAATCTCTGGTAGATTTAGATCTCCGGTCCGAACATATTCAGAATGATCTTCGCGATATGGGAAAAATTTAGCATGGCCTCGATGGAGGCTTAAGCCATGAAAAATGGGTGAGATACCCAGTGGTCGAATTGAAACTGAAGACTGCAAAGAGAGCCGTAGGCATAGATTCTTGAGCCAGCCCGTGTAGGCATACATCGCTGGCATCCCAATCAGCAGCCCACCGCTAATCGAACTGGCTTGACTTACTAGTATTGGACCTAATTTAAAATACTGTTTCACGCCGCCCTCAGCCATTTTTCACATGCTGAAGTCAGCTCAGTCCAACGTAAAAAATCACGTTGCCCAATCGTCCCAAGAGCAGCAATAGCTGTTTTTTGAGACAGCGCTAAATATCGACTATTACTTAAAGATTTGGAATTTTTAACCCAGTTGATGAAGATGTTTTCATCCTGCAACAGAATCGAAGGTGCTTCATCACGGAGGAACAATTCACGCAGATGAAATAATCGGCTGCATGCAATTTCTAGCAACGGTTCAAGGATTTCAACTAGACGATGTTGGCGTGCGGAGTTTGTCGTTGCCTGAGCGTGTGGCGAAAAAAGCATTTCAACTTCTTGAGAACTTAATTTACGACGTGACACGAGTCGATCAGGATCTTCCAAATATTTCAGTTGCATAGAAAGTCCGAGTGGCCGCGAAATGAAAGGGCGATTGACGGGGTGCAAGATATAGCCTGCTTTGCCAATCCTCGTAGAGCTATCCATTAGCAATGCTGCAATATTATTTGGTTTAGCTCCACCATATCTCACCGGTTCAACCAGATGCCAAGGGAGCGTAGGTGAAGAGAAAGCTGCGAGACGACTGAGCCCACCGACACTGGTGAGTGGTGTCAAGCTTACATATCCTCCCTCAGCCGTTTCAAAGAGCAATTGGTGCGATAGTGCGCCAACGTGCGTTGGGAAGCGATCGCGAGGCAAGGGTAAACTAGGCGACGATTTGGTGTGCCAAAACCAATCGCATTCGGGGTTTTTGGCCACTAACCTGTCGACTTGAAGATGTTCCGACTCTACAAATACTGTCGCCTCCCAAAACCAACGTTGTCCGCCGAGTTTCGCTCTCGTCGCCACGTTTGTCACAGTAATTCGCCGCATGCGAGGCTCACTACCTACCACCAAATCGCTCGGAAATCTTGTTTCAACTATAAAAGCATCCACTTTCGAAGACGAGTTTCTAGTTTTTTGTATATGCGTTGCCAGCTTCGGAACCACTTTCCCGGCTTTCGCC
>JANOPA010000059.1:0-112264 GCA_031421635.1 Betaproteobacteria bacterium
GCCTCAATGATGCAGATGGTGTCACCTTCTTTAACCTGGCTGCCTACTTCGACGAACGGGGGCGACCCAGGCTGCGCCGATCGATAGAAGGTTCCGACCATGGGCGACGTCACAGGATGGCCCGTGTCGACGACAGGGGCAACTACGTCAACGCTTGCGGTGGGCATGGGGGTGTGGGTATGCGAGGGCATCGGCATCGTGCCTTGCGGAGGCATCGATTGATAAAAGTGTTGAGTTGGTCCAGGATTTGCACCTGCCTGCCCTTTGACAATTCTGACCTTACCTTCGGGCTCGGTGATCTCGAGTTCGGCAATACCTGATTCAGAAACTAGATCAATGAGGGTTTTGAGTTTGCGTAAGTCCATGTACGGCTCCGAGAGGCAATAAGCGTTGATTCGTCGTCTAAATCGTCGATCTTCGCCGAATTTGTTCTTATTTCTACGGTTTGATCGAGGTATTCTTGCGGCGGGCTCTTTGCAGCAAGGGCAAAGTTTACCTTCTTTTTCGGTTTTTGGTTGAAATCTGATTCGTTGCTATTTGTTCGATGCCGCTTTCCGAACCGCAATATCGAGCTTTTTACCCTCAAAACGGCCCAAGATGCGCTCCAGGATAATTCCTTGATCGCTAATGATTAGACTGAATGGGAGTCCACCCGCTGGGTTTCCAAGTAGTCGAATAATCTCTAAACCCTGTGCATTAGCTGCTAAAAGATCATAACTTACCGGCAATTTCTGATAAAACTTTTGAATGTTTGTAATGGAGTCGATTCCAATTCCGATCGTGGCCACTCTGGCACCAAAATCTCTTTGCCAAGAATCAGCAAGTTGCGAGAGTTCGGGCATTTCTTCGATGCAGGGAGGGCACCAGGTTGCCCAAAAATTAAGCATTAGAGTTTTGCCACGTAAGGAGCTCAGAGCCATTGGCGACGCTTCACCCGAACGTCTGGGGCCCGCTGCAATGGGGAGGCTCTGACTGAAGAAGGTGCTCACCGCCTCATCCTGTGCTTCTCGGGGCTGCCGTTTCCAGACCGAAACTCCCACTCCGGCCACCAAGGCGAGTGCGCTCGCACCCAACCAAAGCCGTCTCGGGCCGTGATGCGGCGCTGCTTGAGTGCTCTGAATGGTCGGCTTGTCCTTAGCTTCATTCACCTTAATCGGCGGGCTGAGTTCGGGCTTACGCGAATCTCGGGGCTGTAGATTTTTCATGAACTCAAGTTTTTTGAAATCGGATGGGTAAGGCGCATTCGGGCCAGTAAAGCCTGGCGGTTCCCGCGTGCCGCAATGCTTTCCTCGCCCAGTCGGATTTTGACTTTAAGCGCGCCGCGCAGATCGTCAGTGTTATAGAGCGAAATCAGGACGGGCACCTTCTCCCCATCTTTGTTGTAAAGCAGGGCGAGTGCTTCGGTGTCTTTATCGCCGCGCCAATGTGAGGCTGTCTCAGCTTCATAGGGAATGTTCAGGTTAAGCAAGGCGTACTCCACTTCTTTGGTGTTGTCATGAAAAGCTTGTAGATGAACATAGGCATGCTCCGCGCAGATGCCCTTCCATGCGGGTCCCGTTACGTAAATTTGAAAGTCGGGCATGCGCTCCATCAACTCGAGCGCAACCTCTCGCATTTGCTGCACCCTAGCCCGGTGGCCCTCGTCGAAGAGCTCCAGGTGTTCGAATAGGGCAGCATCAAGCTCTTCATTATTGGGCAAACTGTCCTTGGCCAAACTACTGGTTCCGCAGACCTCGAAAGCGGCCTTGCGCTTCGCGCTGCCATAATCCAGCCCGGAATCCGCGATCATTTGGGCCGCGCGGGCGGCGATCTCGAGTTTTATAGCATTCATAAAGTAGAGCGATTGTAGTCTCATGCATATTCATATTCTCGGTATTTGCGGCACGTTCATGGGTGGCATCGCGGCCATCGCCACGGAAGCGGGCCACCGCGTCACAGGCTGTGATGCCAATGTCTACCCTCCCATGAGTACCCAATTACAAGCTTTGGAGATTGACCTCATCGAAGGGTTTTCCCCAGAGCAGATCAAGCTCAAGCCTGATTTGTGGGTGATTGGCAATGTGGTCTCGCGCGGCAATCCATTGATGGAGGCCATTCTCAACGCCCGACAGCCTTATGTTTCCGGGCCACAGTGGTTGGCTGAAAATGTTCTTTATAAAAAATGGGTCTTGGCGGTGGCGGGCACCCATGGCAAAACCACAACGTCATCGCTTCTGGCTTGGATCTTGGAATATGCCGGCCTGAAACCCGGATTCCTGATCGGTGGTGTACCAGGTAACTTTGAAGGTTCGGCCCGGCTGGGCGGCAGCGACTTTTTTGTCATCGAGGCGGATGAATACGATACGGCCTTCTTTGACAAACGTTCGAAGTTTGTTCACTACCGCCCGTCAACGGCCGTCCTGAATAATCTTGAGTTTGATCATGCCGATATCTTTAAGGATCTCGAGGCGATTGAAACTCAGTTCCATCATCTAGTGAGGACTGTACCGGGTCAAGGGCGCCTGCTGGTGAATGCCAAGGAGGCATCGCTCGAGCGTGTCTTGGCGCGGGGATGCTGGAGTGAGCTTGAACGTTTCGACAGCCTCGGTGCTTGGCATTTGAGTGATCTTAATGAAAGTGCTGATTCCAGCGAATTCAGGGTGCATTTTGCTGAACAAGACTTTGGCTTGTGCAATTTGCAGCTTGCCGGTGAGCACAATCGCAGTAATGCCTTGTCTGCTATCGCTGCGGCGCGCCATGTCGGCATTGCACCCGCCGTCGCGATTGCCGCCCTGGCTGGGTTTAAGGGAATTAAGCGCCGCCTGGAATTACGCGGCGCAGTTCGCGGAGTCCAGGTGATTGATGATTTTGCACATCATCCCACGGCGGTGGCGACCACCATTGCGGGATTGAAAACCCGGCTAGTGGCCGGTGCCGAGCCGCACCGAATTTTGGCGGTGCTGGAACCACGCTCAAACACTATGAAACTTGGTGTCGTTAAAGCGCAGCTCCCGCAGAGCTTGCAAGAGGCCGATCATGTGTTTGGTTTTGGCGGCGGGTTGGGTTGGGATCTTGGCGAGTGTTTGGCACCACTTGGCGAACGCGCTGAAGTCCATGACCAAATGGAGTTCTTGGTGGCTGCGATTGCAAAGTTTGCTCGTAGTGGTGATCGGATTTTGGTAATGAGTAATGGTGGCTTCGGTGGCATTCACACAAAAATTCTCAAGGCTCTAGAGCTTTAGTCGAAGTAGATAATCGAGCCGCCGAACATTTATGCGAAATTTTACGATGTGGATATGAAGATTATTTATCTACATGGCTTTCGGTCCTCGCCGAACTCTGCCAAGGCTCAAATGCTCAAGGCCCGTTTTGAGGAGAAAGTGCGGACAGGGACTTCGAGCAGCGTGAGTCCCTCTGAGAAAAAAAATTCTCACGAACCGTCGAATGTTTTGGAGTTTTATACTCCACAACTTCCGCCGTCTCCAAAGCAAACGATTAGTTTCATAGTGGACCAATACGCTCCCGGTCCTCAGGACTGCCTGATCGGTAGCTCCTTGGGTGGCTACTACGCTGCCTATCTTTCAGAAGCGTTTGGGTGTCGCTGCATTCTATTAAATCCCGCCGTGGATCCGCGTCGCGATCTTGCGTCCTATGTCGGTGAACACAAAATGTTCCATAGCGACGAGGCTTTTGTCTTCAAGGCTGAATACCTCTCTCAACTTTCGGAATTAAACATTTTTAAACTTACGCGACCGGAGCGATACTTCCTGATTGCAGCAAAAGGGGATGAGCTCTTGGATTGGCGCGAAATGGTCGCGCATTACCCTTGTGGGACTCTAAAGCTTCTGCAACAAAGCGATCATGGTTTGTCGGATTTTGGCGAACATGCTGATGAGGTCGTTCAGTTTTGTATTTCAGGCCGTGGGGCAGGTGTATAGTCCGGCGAGCTAAAGCTTACTGCTACAGCACACCATTAACTTTCTGGAGGAAGTATATGTCTGTCAATTTACTTGAAATTGCGAGCGCCGCGACCGGCGGTAACTTCGCGGGAGCATTGGGTCAATTCCTCGGGGAAAGTCCAAGCGTCACTGCTACTGGCTTGTCAGCGGTGCTGCCTGCCCTAATCGGTGGTCTCGTGAATAAAGGAAGTACCACCGAAGGCGCCAATGGTCTGCTCACCATGCTGAACAATCCTCAAATCGATTCTGGCATTCTCGGATCTTTGGAAAACCTGTTTGGTAATGGATCCTCGCAAGCATCAGGCTTAGTCTCTTTGGGAACGACCTTACTCGGCTCGCTGTTTGGCGACAAGGTGGGTGGTTTAACAAGCGCAATTTCTTCGATGGCCGGACTCAAAGGCTCCTCGTCGACCAACATGCTTGGTCTGGCTGTACCCATCATTTTGGGCCTGTTGAAGTCTCATGTAGGTCAAAATAATTTAAATCCATCCGGCTTGATGGATTTGCTTAAAAGCCAGGGTCCGCATCTTTCTAACAAAATTGATCCTCGCCTCGCGGGCGCGATGGGCTTCCCATCGGTGGCCGGGCTTTTGGGCTTAGGCGGCTCAACCATTAGCCAAGCGGCGGGTGCTGTAACGGGTGCTGGTGCGGCCGCTGCTGCTGCACTTGGAAGCAGAGCTGCATCGGTGGGTTCGACCGTTTCTTCGGGCGTGGGCTCCGGGGCTGCCGCCGCGACTGCTGTAGCGGCAAAAGGGGGCTCGTCACTGATGCGTTGGCTGCCCTGGATTGTAGGCGCGGCCATTTTGGCATGGGCGCTGAGTGGCATGCGTGGTTGTGGGCAAGCCGAGAAGGTTGTAAGTGCACCAGCGACTCCTGCTGTGACGGCACCCGCAGCGACACCGGCGCCTGCTGCCGTTGAAGCGCCGAAACCTGCTGCTGCGGCCGTTGCAAAGCCTGTTCCTGCCAAGATCTATTTTGCTTCTGGCAAGTTTGATCCACCGGCAGATTTGGGCAAAATGCTTGACGCCCTCGTGGTGTACTCGCGCGCCGATGCGAATGCCAAGCTCTCGATCTCTGGCTTCCACGATAAAACTGGAAACGCCGAGGCCAATATCGAGCTTGCCAAAAGCCGAGCCATGGGTGTTAAAAACGCCCTAATTTCTGCCGGTGTCCCCGAAGACCGCATCATGATGCAAAAGCCGACCGAAACGACCGGCGGTGGTGATGACAAGGAAGCGCGTCGCGTGGAAGTCGCCGTAGCGCAATAAAATTGCGTTGCGCGACACTAAGTACTTAGTAAGGAACTTATTGTTGATGCGGCGGGTTCACTATTAGTGAGCCCGCCGTTTTATTTTTGGCGCGTATTTTTTTGCAGTCATTTTTCTGACTGAGGTGTATAGTCATTTCATTCTTGGTCGCCGACTTGTTCGCGTTTGCTTGACCACCATTCCTTAAGGAAGTGTATGTCAGTAAACCTCTTGGACTTGGCCCACCAAGCCATGCGCGGTGTTGCGCCCGAGGAACTGGCTGCGTATCTTGGCGAGTCCGCAGCAACAACTATTGAAGCGTTGAATCTGGCTCTCCCTGCGGTACTAGGTGGGTTGGTGCATCAATCTCTGAGCTTGAATGCCGCCGGCGCACTCCTTGACGTAATTGATCTGCTGCAAATTGATGCCAGTTTTGCCAACAAAACCCGTGGCTTGCTCTCCGACGGGGCCATCAATTTTGCCTATCATTCGCAGGCCGGAACGAAGCTAATGGTGGGCTTGTTCCTGGAGCATGGGTTGTCGCTGACGAATACCCTCGCCTCTATCACGGGCTTAAAAGTTTCTTCGGCCAACCATTTGCTGTCGATCTCGACCGTGTTGAATCTGAGTCTACTCAAGAACCACGTAAGGGACCATAATCTTGGAGCCGCTGGCTTGGTGGAAGTCATGAAGTCGCAGCGCCGAGATCTGCTCGCGAAAATTGATCCAAACCTTGCGATTGCATTGGGTTTCCCTAGTCCCGCAGCCCTGCTGGGCGTGATGGACGCTGACCTAGAGAGTTCCGAACGAGCTCCCTACCCGACAGGTGAAGTCGCAGTGCTACCCGCGCGGGCCATTACAAAGTCCCTGCCATGGGCTTTTGGAATTCTATTTCTCCTCAGCTTGATTTTCGTTTTGCGGGCCTGCGATACGCCCGGTGCAGGCAGTGCCAGTGCGCACAGTGCGAGGGTTGCCGTTGGTGAGGTCAGTAAGCCGTCGGCCTAAGTGAGGTTTTTGCAAGCGGAGACTTCGATTGTGCTTTGCGAGTTGAATTGAAGTTGATGCAACCTGCACAGATTGAAATCCAAAGAGTTGTTTCCAAGCGAGTCCTTTAGAATCGTTTGATGGACAAGCTCAACAACGGTGCAGACCTTCTCTGCGATACCCTTCTCGCTAACAACGTCAACATGTGCTTCGCGAATCCGGGTACTTCGGAAATGCACTTTGTGGCCGCGCTTGATCGCAAACCACAAATGCGTTGTGTACTGGGTCTTTTTGAGGGGGTTGTGACTGGTGCTGCAGACGGTTATGCGCGCATGGCCGAACGACCCGCTGCCACCCTCTTGCATACTGGGCCTGGGCTGGCCAATGGTTTGGCAAATATTCACAACGCTAAACGCGCCTCCTCACCCATGATCAACATTGTTGGTGATCATCCTGATTATCATCTTCCCTTTGATGCGCCGCTCACCTCCGATATCGAGAGCTTGGCCAAGCCGATGTCGCATTGGGTGCATCGCATTCCCGGTGCGGATCAGGTGGCTGCTTGCGCAGCTCAGGCGGTGGATGTTGCACGGACTGCGCCTGGTCAGATCGCGACTCTAATTCTGCCCGCCGATGCCGCCTGGAATGAAACCCATGCGGCAGTTGTGCTTGCTCCCACATCCAAGTTCACTCCACTGGATGAGCAGGCGGTGGCACGGGTTGCGCGAGCGCTCAAAGGACCGGGCAGGTCGATTATTTTACTGTCCGGTCGGGCGCTACGCGACCCAGCTTTGACCTTGGCGAGTCGTGTTGCGCAAGCGTGTCAAGCTGGGCTATTGGCCCAGCAGTCTAATGCCCGTATGGAGCGCGGGGCAGGTCGGGTGCCAATCGCGCGTGTACCTTATGCGGTCGATCAGGCCCTGAAGGTTTTTGCAGGGGTAGCAAGAGTAATTCTCGTCGGCGCAAAAGCTCCCGTGGGCTTCTTTGCCTATCCCGGGAAGCCTGGAAGTATGTTGCCGCCTGAATGCGAAGTAATCGAATTGGCGTCGTCTGGAATGGATAGTTTGGCCGCATTGGAATGCTTGGCCGATCAACTGCACCTAGCGACCACACAGGCGCCTGTTTTGCATGAACGCCTTCACCCGAGCGTACCTGCGGGCAAGCTTACTTCGGATTCCATCGCCCAAGCAATCGCTTTGCATCTGCCCGATCAAGCGATTATTTGCGATGAGGCGGTGACCTCGGGCAGAGAGTTTTTTGCCCCAAGCTTTGGTACGGCCCAACACGACTTTCTGCAAATTACCGGTGGCGCGATTGGCTTAGGCCTTCCACTTGCCGCTGGCGCCGCTTTGGCCTGCCCCGACCGGAAGGTGTTAGCCATGCAAGCCGATGGCAGTGGCATGTACACCGTGCAAGCACTCTGGACCCATGCTCGCGAAAAATTAGACATCGTGACGGTGATCTTTGCCAATCAGCGCTACAACATTTTGCAAGGTGAACTTAAAGCCGTCGGCGCCCTAGAGCCGGGTGTGAATGCGCGTCGCATGCTCGATCTTGACGACCCCGCACTCAATTGGGTAAAGCTTGCCAATGGGTGCGGTGTTGAGGCTGTGCAAACCCGCGACAGTGCTCAATTCAGTGACCTGTTGGCGAGTGCGATGCGGCGTCGTGGGCCCTTCTTAATTGAGGCCTTGATTTAGTCGTCGTCTCCGCCGAGAATGCCGCCCAAGCCACCCAGACCCAAGCCACCCATTAGTCCAGCCCCTTCTTCTTTGCCTGCGCCACCCGTTTGGGGAGCCGCCGCAAAGATGCGCGACGCCAAGCGCGAGAAAGGTAGAGACTGTAACCACACTGTTCCAGGCCCACGGAGTACGGCAAAAAACAAACCCTCGCCGCCAAACAAGGCCGTTTTGACCTTGCCTACATACTGAATTTCAAATTGCACATCGCCCGCCATCGCCACCAAACAACCCGTGTCTACTCTGAGGGTTTCGCCTGCAGCAAGTTCGCGCTTCAAAACCGTCCCGCCCGAATGCACAAACGCTAAGCCGTCACCCTCCAGCTTTTGCATGATGAAGCCCTCTCCTCCGAAGAATCCCACACTGAGTTTTTGCTGAAACGCAATGCCCAATTGCACACCTCGGGCGGCACACAGAAAGGCGTCTTTCTGGCAAATTAATCGACCGCCCAGTTGTTTTAAGTCGACCGCAATTATTTTTCCAGGGTAGGGCGCGGCGAATGCCACCTTGCGTTTGACACTTGCTTGGTTGGTATAGACCGTTGTGAATAACGATTCGCCGGTGATTAAGCGCTTACCTGCACCTATTAATTTGCCGAATAAGCCGCCGCCGCTGCCGCCACTACCAGAGCTGCCGTCACCAAAAACAGTATCCATATCGATTCCGTCTTCCATGAACATTAGGCTGCCTGCCTCGCCCACCATGGCCTCCCGTGGATCGAGTTCGATCTCCACAAATTGCATTTCGGCACCGTAAATCTTGTAATCAACAACGTCCATGCCCATCTGCTTACTCCTCTGTGCGACTTAAATTTGATTCGAATTGTAAAGGCTCAGGAGGACATTCTTGCGCGCCTCCTATAATTCACCCCTATGAAATACGCGTTACTAGAAGAAGCCGGGGAACTGAAAACCGGCACTGTGCTGTCTGAAGCGGAGAGCTCCTATCAAATTGAGCTGGATACTGGCCGTCGAGTGAAAGCGAAAGCCGCTCAGGTTTACCTACGCTTTGAGCAACCGGAGTCGCGCCTGCTCCTTCCTGAGGCTCAGGCGATGGCCGATTCCATGGAGTTGGATTTTCTATGGGAATGTGCGCCCAAGGAAGAGTTCGGATTTGCATCTTTTGCCGAAGACTATTACGGTGAAAAGCCAAGCAGCGTGCAAAGTGCCGCGCTTTTAATCAGGCTGCAATCAGCGCCAATCTATTTTCAGCGGCGTGGCAAAGGACAGTTTTTACCCGCGCCGATTGAAACCATCCGCATTGCTTTGGTGGCTGTTGAGAAGCGCAAGGCTCAAGAAGCCCAGGTCAGCGAATGGGCTGGGCAGTTAGTTGCTGGAATATTGCCGGATAGTATCGGCGAGCAGGCCTTGCGCCTGATCACCCGTCCAGATAAGAATAGCTTGGAGTACAAGGCCTTTGATAAGGCCCTGCAAGAGCTCAGGACTTCACCTGAAAAATTGCTGCTCAAACTTGGCGCGTTTAGTTCGGCCCATGCCATTCATCATGCCCGCTTTGAGCTGGACCTGTTCCCGAAGGGCATCTCTTTTGCCCCGCATTTGTTGGTGAAAGAGGCCGAAAAATCATCCAAGTCCGAAGGCTCTCATAGTGCCGGTGTAAGCACGTTAGCGAAGTCAAAAGCGGATCCGCCTTCAAGCGGCAAGGTTAGTGGTTTGAGTAGCCTTGGCGGCTTGGCTGGCTTGGGTCAGTTGGCTGGTTTGGCTCAACTCAAACAACTTGTGAAAGGGCCTGACAAAGCGCTTGAACTTTCCAAAGCTCAGCCCTTTTCGATTGATGATTCCACCACCACCGAGATTGATGATTGCCTATCGGTGCAAGCCCTGCCTGATGGCCGCTATCGGGTCGGTGTACATATCGCCGCGCCAGCGCAAGCCATTGAACATGAAAGCCCCCTAGACAAAGCTGCCCGCGAACGCATGTCGACGGTCTATATGCCCGGTGAAAAAATTACCATGCTACCCGCCGAAGTTGTGGCGCGTTATTCGTTGGATGCGGGTCGTGAAGTGCCTGCTTTGTCCATTTACGTGGATCTGGACGAGACAGGCGAAAAGGTTGTCGCCACAGAATCCAGGCTTGAACGGATCAAGGTGTGGGCCAATCTGCGTCATGACCAACTGGACACGCTCGTCAACGAAGAGGCTTTAGAGCAACCCGCCAGCAGCGCGGGCCAGGCGATGGACGCCCTGCCGCAAGCGGCTGCCTTGCGCGTGCTGTGGAAACTTACGCTGGCGCAGTGCCTTGAGCGTGAGAAAGTGCGTGGAAAACCCGAAGCACGCTTTCGCACGGATTTCAGTTTCTATGTTGAACACGATTTTGTACGGATTATTCAGCGCCGTCGTGATGCACCGCTTGATCGCATCGTGGCTGAATTGATGATCCTCGCTAATAGTCGCTGGGGCAAGTTGCTGGCCGAACATAAGACGGCTGGGCTGTATCGCTCGCAACAAGGCGGTCGAGTGCGCATGAGCGCTCATGCGCTGCCCCACGAAGGACTAGGCGTCGCCCAATACATGTGGAGCACGTCACCCTTACGGCGCTATGTAGATTTCGTGAATCAGCGCCAGTTGATTGCCGTGCTGCGTGAGGCTCAAGCCCCTTACGGCCCACGTGATCCCGCCCTGTTCGCCATTTTGTCTGGCTTTGATGCGCGTTACGGTGCTTACTCCGACATTCAAGATCGCATGGAGCGTTATTGGTGCCTGCGTTGGCTGCAACAAGAAGCGGTCAAAGCTGAGGAGCCACGGCGCCACTTCGAAGCCGTCTGCGTGCGCGAGGAAACCGTGCGCTTGGCCGACGCACCCTTGTACTTCCGTCTTACAGGCTTGCCCGCAATGGCTCCGGGACGTCGTTTCGAAGTGGAAATTCTCGAGACCGATTTGCTTGAGCTCACTGTACATGGACGCTTCGTCAAATTAATGCAGGGCGAAATCGTGACCGAGGAGCCTGAAGAGGAGCTGGTGACTGAAGTGGTCAGTGAGCTGGTCAATGAACCCGTTGAAAGCGTGGTTTCGCCGCAGGGCGAAGAATCGTTCAGCTCCGAGAACAAGGCTGGCAGTACACATGCTTCGCTTGAGGTAGTCGGCGGTGCCTCGTGATGAATAGCCTCAGGCTTGCCCCATTCAACGAGAGCTTGAAGCGCTTATGGAGCGGTGATCGCGCCTTGGCGATTGGAATCGTCGTATCGGTGCTCTTGCATGTCGTATTGCTGTTTATGCGCTTTGCTCCACCCGAGCCCATGCGTATGGGCGCTCTGGACAGTAAGCTTGATGTCATCTTGCTGAATGCCCAAACAGATGCCAAGCCGATCAAGCCGGATGCCGTGGCACAGGCCAATATGGAAGCCGGTGGCGATCAAGACAAGGGCCGCGCCACTTCGCCCCTTGTGGCTGATACTGTCCGTGCCGATGGCGAGGCACTCCTGGTGCAAAAGCGCCGCATGCAAGAGCTTGAGAATCAACAAAAGCAAATGCTGGCCGTCGCAAAAGAGCGACCTTTGTTGGCCGATCCCGATCAGAAGTCGGAGAGTGGTGAGACCAGCGGCAAAGATGAGAACGATGTTGACCAAGTGATTCGCCGCCTGCAGGCGCAAATTGACAAACAAATTAGTGATTACAACAAACGCCCGCGCCGCCTCACCTATGGGGTGAATGCAGTGGGCGTGAGTTATGCCCGTTACGTTTCCGATTGGACCAATAAGATCGAAGAGATTGGTACTGATCGTTACCCAAAAGAGGCGAAGGGTAAGTTTTATGACTCCCTTATTATTACCGTCGAGATCGACAAAGAGGGTAATGTCGTAGAGGTGCTCCTGAACAAGAAGTCGCGCTACGACGCGCTCAACAAGGCGGTGAAGCAAATTGTGTATGCTGGAGCACCCTATGAGAAGTTCACGCCCGATATGGTTCGTGAAGGCGACATTTTGCAGATTGTTCGTACCTGGACCTTTACCAATGGTCAGCTTGAGGTCGAGGCCTTGAAGTGACGGCGGTCCATGAGGGAGAGCATCAGTACGCTGTTTTGGGGAATCCGATTGCACACAGCCGATCACCCTTTATTCATCGCGCCTTTGCCGACCAAACTCGGCAGGCAATGACTTACGGATTGCAGCTTGTTGAAATAGATCACTTTGCGCCGGCTCTTGATCAGCTTCGCCAAGATTCGCAATTTCGCGGCTGCAATGTCACCATGCCTTTTAAGTTGGAGGCTTTGGCGTATGCGCAACTGCACAAAGCCCAAATAAGCAAGCGCGCTCTCATGGCAGGCGCAGTCAATACCTTGAAGTTTGACGGTCAGGAAATGTGGGCCGACAATACCGATGGCGTGGGAATGGTAAACGACATCACCGAGCGCCAAGCGGTGAGTTTGCGCGGAGCTCAAGTGCTTTTGCTCGGTGCGGGCGGTGCTGCGAGAGGAGTCCTTTTGCCCCTGCTTGATGCCGGCGTGAGCCGCATTGTGGTGGCTAACCGGAGTCTCGACAAGGCCCAGGCTCTGGTCGAATCAGCGAACCTAGGTGCCTCCAATCATGAGGGCAAAGTTGAGGCAAGCTCCCTTGCGCAAGCCTTGAACGGCGGCGGTGATGTGTTGATCAATGCAACCTCGTCGGCACTTCTGCAAAGCGGTGCCGACCTTACCGAACAGCTCAGCACACTCCGTGGGCTGGATGCGGGTTCCTTGGCGCACTTCAAACTTACCCTTGATATGGGGTATGGACTGGTCCCTTCACGGTTCATGGTCTGGGCGCAAGACATGGGCTGTATCAAAGTTTGTGATGGTTTGGGCATGTTGGTTGAACAGGCGGCGGAGTCTTTTTACTTGTGGCGTGGCGTACGCCCCGACGCCAACCTCGTATTCAGCAAGCTTCGAGCCCTCCTGAGCGCGCCCGTGCAAGCGGCTTCACTCACGTAAGATTTGAAGGCGCACGCTGCATGAAACGCCTTGGCTGTGAGATGCCTTCGAAATGAAGCGTCAGCGCCCTTTCCTCAAATGGTTTGGAGCTGTGCTCGGGATTGCGTTGCTGGCCCTTTTTACTGTGCAGCTTTGGTTCTTTGGGCATTTGCTTTGGTACAAGAACCATAACCCTGAATCGACTTCCTTTATGCGCGCTCAATACGAGGCGCTAAAGGGCAAGAACCCCGATGTACGACTGCGCTATCAATGGATACCCTACCCGAACATTTCCAAACAACTCAAGAATGCCGTGCTGGCCGCAGAGGACGCCAATTTTACCGATCACGATGGCGTGGATTGGGACTCCATCGAAGCCGCTTATGAGAAGAATCTTAAAAAGGGGAAAATCACGCGAGGAGGCTCTACCATTACGATGCAACTCGCCAAGAATCTATTCCTCTCCGGTGAGCGCAGTTACTTTCGTAAAGCCCAAGAGCTGGTAATCACCTATATGATTGAAGCTGTGATGGATAAAGAGCGCATCCTGGAAATTTATCTGAATGTTGTAGAGTGGGGCGTTGGCGTGTTTGGATGCGAGGAAGGCGCACGCCATTATTTCAATATCTCGGCCGCTCAGCTCAGCGCGGCGCAGGCCGCACGTATGGCGGCGATGTTGCCCCGACCCCGGTTTTACGATGTCAACCGCACCAGCCGGTATCTTGCTCGGCGGACCTCGATGATTATGCGTGGCATGAGTGCGGTTGAGGCTCCATGATCCACAACGATGACACACTTGACTAAACGATGATGTCAGTCACTCCCCATGCAATCTTGCCGTTAGGTGATTCAGCGGTGTACATCGAGTTCTCCGAAGTACTAGATCTAGCGGTGAACGAGGCGGCACAAACCCTTGCCGCCAAAATAAGAGTCCAGGCCATAGCGTGGATTGTGGATATTGTGCCCACCTTAGGTGGCGTTGCTCTTCATTTTGATGTCGAGCATGCCGACCTGCCCGACTCTCCATTGGAAGCAATACAGGCTCTGGTGAGTAAGTGTCTGGCGATGCCGGACGACCTCGCTCAAGAAGCAGGGCGCTTGGTCGAAATACCCGTGTGTTACGAAGCCGAATTCGGGCTGGACTTAGCCGATATTGCGGCTCGGGTTGGCGTTTCGGTTGAGGAGGTGATTCAACGACACGCCGCAGCCGAGTATCGGGTATTAATGATGGGCTTTGTGCCCGGCGGACCCTATATGGGCGGCTTGGACCCGACGATCAATTTGCCGCGTCGCTCCTCGCCTCGCACCAAGGTCCTTCAAGGCTCGGTGGCCCTGGCCAATTTGCAGGTGGTGATCTATCCTTTTACGACGCCCGGGGGCTGGCACATTGTGGGTCGCACGCCCCGGCGTATGTTTGATGCTGATCGCCAACCTGCTTGTCTCATGTCACCGCGAGACAGGGTGCGCTTTGTGCCGATCAGTGCGGCCGAGTTTCGTCGCCTAGAGGCCGAAGAGGCGCGGCGATGATTGGGCGTGTTTTGAGCACAGCGAGTGGCGGCATTGAAGTTGTCCGGCCCGGCATGTTGAGCACCCTGCAAGACTTGGGACGTTTTGGTCAGCAACAATTGGGAATTGTCCCGGGCGGGGCGATGGATACAGTCGCGCATCGTCTCGCCAACGCCCTGGTCGGTAACGATTTGCACGAAGCGACTCTCGAAGTGACCATGCTCGGGCCCGAACTGCTTTTTCACCAAGAGACGCTGATCGCGTTAAGTGGTGCGCGCTTTGATGCCTTACTGGATGGTCAGCCACTCGCTTTAGATCGCCCAGTCCTGGTGCCCGAAGGTAGCCGCCTGAAGATGCGCCAGGCCGTAGCGGGCGCGCGCGCTTATCTCGCTGTGGCTGGTGGATTTCCGGTCGCACCGGTGTTGGGTAGTCGGAGCACGTATTTACCGGCGGGATTTGGCGGTTGGAATGGGCGAGCACTCGTCGCTGGCGATAGTTTAGATTTGCATACAGAGGTGCGCGCGATTTCTCTTGCGCGCTTTGAGAAATTGGACGCCAGGGGGGCCGAACGCAGCGTGCGTTGGTCGGCACCTTCCATGACCTTACCGGTTCGACACGAGATCATCGTTCGCGCCCTTCTTGGAATGCATTTCGCTTGGTTTACGGATCAGGCTCAAAGTGAAGTCTTTGAGGCAAGCTGGCGCGTGTTGGCAGACTCTAACCGCATTGGGTTTCGTCTTACTGGACCGGAGCTTGAACGCGAAAAAACGGGCGATATTATCTCCGGCCCGACCTGTCTGGGTACCGTGCAAGTCCCCGCGGGTGGCTTACCCATTGTCCTGATGGCCGACCATCAAACGACTGGAGGCTATGCCAAAATATTGGAGGTAGTCAGTGCAGATAGCGCCAATCTGGCCCAACTCGCACCAGGTGGCAGCCTTCGTTTCAAGCGTTGCAGCCTGGAGGAGGCCTTGCTGCGCCGCCGTCGCGCGAAGGCAGATTTGATGACTAAAATTACCGCCATTCAAGCCAAGTATGGCCAACTCACCATTCAATAAGGACGCCCCATGGCAACAATCGATCTGAACTGCGATATGGGTGAGAGCTACGGCGCTTGGAAGATGGGTGCGGACGCGCACATCATGCCCTTCATTACCTCGGCCAATATCGCCTGTGGCTTTCATGCGGGAGACCCCGCGACCATTCGAAAAACGGTCAAGCTCGCGCACGATCATGGTGTCGCGATAGGAGCCCATCCGAGCCTACCCGATTTGATGGGCTTTGGCCGACGAGTGATGCAGATCAAGCCACAAGAAATGTACGATCTGGTTTTGTATCAAGCAGGTGCTGTCAAAGCCTTTGCGGAAGCACTAGGGGGCAAGCTGCATCATGTCAAATGTCATGGCGCGCTTTACAACATGTCCACCGACGATGTCGCTTTGTCCCAGGCGATGGCTCAAGCAGTCAAGGATTTAGGCGGCGACGTGATTTTGTACGGCCTTGCCAATAGCCCCATGCTGGAGACCGCTCGTAAGATGGGCTTAAGAGTGGCGGGCGAGGCTTTTGCCGACCGTGGTTATACCGATGCTGGTCGGCTTGCGTCGCGTGATGACCCCAAAGGCATGATTGTGGATGAGGCTCAGTCCGTGGCACAGGCCTTGCAAATCATTGAGGCAGGGGCGGTGACCAGTACGGCAGGCAAGCAAGTGGCTGTTGACGCGCAAACCCTCTGCCTGCATGGTGATCAGCCCGATGCGGTTGCGTTTGCGAAGGCCTTACGTACCGTGTTTGCGGGTCGGGGCATCGCCGTAGCAGCGCTTTGATGCACGAGGCCCGAAGCGCGCTCAAAGCCGAATCGCTTTGCGGGTCCCTTCAAGGCGGAACACTTTAACGGGTGTTTCAAAGCAAGCCAAGAGATCCGTTTGTATCTCCTCATCGCTGGCCGTGGATAAGTTCAATTGGTGATTTATCTTGCCATGCTTCATGAGCAAAAGGTGATCGGCCTTCAGAGCAAAATTCAGATCATGCGTGCTGTAAATGCAAGCATTCGTGCTTGACGCATTGTCGCGATGCGCCTGCATGGCCTGCTCAAGACTAAGCTGATGTGTTAGATCAAGATGGTTGCTTGGCTCATCCAACAACATGATCGGGCTTTGAACAGCAAATACTCTTGCCAGTTGGGCGCGTTGCAATTCTCCCCCGGAGATGTGTTGCAAGGCTTCATGCCGCAAACTTAAGAGGTCAAAGGCCTGCAGATAGTGCTCAAGCGCGGCTGCCGAATTGTTCGTTTTTTGCAGTGTCCAGCCGAAGGTTGCGAGGCTGGCAAGTTCGATCAAACCTTGCACATTGAGCAGACTGGTCTGAAAGCTTTCTGCCGCTTGCGATATTTGAACATCTTGGGCCAGCCAGGCGATGGTCTTGGCGCGTTTTGCGGCTGCTATTTTTTCGAGTGGCTCGCCTTGAACGAGTATTCCACCTTGTACACGGAGGGTATTAGGCAGCAGGCCGACGAGTGCTTGCAGCAGAGTTGATTTGCCTGAGCCGTTGGACCCCACAATGGCCGTGAGGCCCGCTTCAATCTCGAGATTAATCGGCCCGAGCAGGCAACGTTGCGCGGCATGACAGCTCAGTGCAAGTACCTTCATTAGAGGCGGGCGATGAGTCATCGCAAGCCACTCCGGCCGACGCCGAGCAAGCTCAGCAAATAAACGCCACCCAGCAAGGCGGTGATTACGCCAACCGGCATTTCGCTAGGCCAGAATAAGATACGAGCCAGAAAATCGCTGAGCACAAGCAGCATGCCTCCAACAATGGCGCTGAGCGTCAGAAGCAATTTCAGGTTGTTGACCAAGACCTTTTTGAAAACCCCACGCACCATGTGGGCCGCGCCCAAGCCAACGAAGGCCAGCATGCCGCAATAGGTCACACTGGCTGCACTCAGCAGGGCGATCAAGGCCACGAGCGTCCAACGTATCGCCTCGACGGGCAGGCCCAGGCTACGTGCGGTGTTATCGCCCAGAGCCATGGCTTCCATTGGTTTCGCCAATCGAGTGCTCAACAAGAGACTCAGGGTGAGGGCGGGCAGCATCATTTTGCTGGCCTGCCAGTCCAGTAAGTGGGTCTGGCCGAGCATAAACAGTTGACTTACGCGTAAATGCTCAGGATGCTGGACGAGTAAGAGTGCCACCAGAGCGCTCAGAACAATCGAAATTACGAATCCGGCGAGCAGTAAGGCATCGCGCCCACGAGCCAAAGCCACCGTCAGCGCAACCGCTAATAATGCTCCGGCGAAAGCAAACTCCATGCGTACGGCTCCTAACAGCACCAGGGATACGGTGACCCCGAGGCCTGCACCGGAGGCGCTGCCGATCAAATAGGGATCAGCGAGAGGATTACGAAACAAGCTTTGAGCAATTGCCCCGCCGAGACCCAAGCAGGCACCTGCCGCCCATGCCCCAAAAATTCTTGGCAAGCGCACATCAAGCAGCATTGATTGCATCGCGGCAGACTCATTCTGGCTAAGTCGCACCATCGGCCACCACAGGTCAGCACTGGCGATCAGTGCCAATACCAGGCTGATTACCAGCAAAAACACAATCGCGGCGCTATCGCCTGGTGCTTTTGCCTTAACCATCGAGGCGCTTGAGGCCAACACGTTCAACGATCCCGCGTGTTTTTTTGCAGGCAAGCCGCCATCAAGGCGCTCGCCTCAGCGACTCTTGGGCCGGGCCGGACCAAGATGTTCAAGTGTTCTGGTGTCCACTGACAGAGGCGGCCTTGCTTGATTGCGTGCAAGGTATTCCAACCAGGGCGTTGAGCAAGGCTTGGGCCACGATGCATTTGCATGATCACGTCGGGTTGCTGCGCCAAGACAAACTCAGGGGCAAGCTTGGGAAAGGCGCCAAGATCGCCTGCAATAATGTTTTGGGCACCCAATGCAGTCAGTAATTCGCCCAAATAGGAGTGCGGTCCAGCGCCATAAAGCGCTGAATCTACTTCGATATAGACCTTCGTCTTGCTACTTAATGCGAGGGCTTTAGCTTGCGCTTGAATGGCCAATTGTGTCGCCTCCCAAAGACTCGAAGCGCGCGCTGGTCGGGCTAGCTTTAGCTGACGCTCAATGTCGAGTAGCGCATGTCGAATATCCTGAAGATTGTCACTTCGCAGCTCCACGAGGTGATAGCCCAAGGCTTTGAGGCGCACGTTCAATCGCCCACCCGGATGGGTCAGGATCAAATCGGGTTTGAGCCGAATCACCGCTTCCAAGGAGGTCTCGTCCAAGGCGCCGAGCTTGGGGAGTTTTTGAATGGAGGCGGGCCAATCTGAATGTCGGTCTGTAGCCACCAGGAACTCGCAGGCGCCGAGTAGGCAGACGGCCTCGGTGAGCGCGGGCATCAAGCTGATAATGCGTTGCGGCGGCGGCCCGACAGCAAGTTGCACTCCCGACCTCACTTCTTGCGCGAGTAACGGTTGGACGACCGACAGCGACAAAAAGATGAGTGAGGCCAGGAGCTTCATACGCCCGGGTCTTCGCTTTAGGGCTTAGGCTGATAATTCAGCGTTAAAAACACTTGCCTTCCGGCTTGGTTGTAGCCATAGGCGGTTTCATAAGTCTTGTTGCTCAGATTGTTCAGGTTTAAGCCCATAGACCAGTCCCGATTGATCGGCAGTCGAGCACGTACATCGACTATGCCGTAACCGCCTAAGGGGGTGGTGTTAGCCGCGTCGTCATAGCGCTTGCCTGCGGCTCTGAGAGCACCGCCCATCTGCCATGCTCCGAAGTCGTAGTCCGCCGATAAGCGCAGATTCTGGCGGGCGCGGCGCGGCAGGAGATTGCCCTGCTGCGCGCCACCACTATCATTGGTGGGCTGAGTGAGATCCAGTGAGGCATTGACCGTCAAAGGCCCCGCGCGGTGTCGAAGTTGTGCGCTTAGACCTTGAATCTGTGCGGTCTCAAGATTGACCGGTGTAAATAAAGTCGGGTCGACAACGATCAAATCACGAATGGTTTGTTTAAACACGATCAGCTTAAGCTCACTCGGCGAGCTGATGCCCGTACCCGTGCCGTTTGCACCGCCCGAGCCTCCCATCCCAAGATTACCAGTGTAGCGCAGGCCAATCTCACGACTTATGGAACTTTCAGGTTTCAAGCCAGGGTTGCCGAAAAACGGGAAATACAAGTTGTTAAAGCTCGGTGCTGCAAAGCCGCTGGCGAGCGAGCCTTGAATGCGCCAGGAGGGGTTAAGGCGAAAGGCCAACCCGAGATTGCCCGTGCCTTTTCCGCCATACTGAGAGTTACGGTCTTGGCGCACGCTGGTTTGCCATTGCCAGTCACCGCGCTGCATGTTCCAACCCAACCAAGCGCTTTGAATGCTGCGTTGATCTGGCGTGAAATTGGGCGTGGCGAACAGATCGGTCAGGCTGACACTTTGCTGGAGGTTTTCCAAACCAAGGCTCCAGGTACCGATTGAGCTACTCAGGCGATTCACCCAGGCGATTTGAGTCTGTTTAGTCGTGAACGTACTGATAAAGAAACTATTGAGCGCTTCCACAGTATCGCTCACATCTTTGCTTTGGCCGACACTGAGTTTCGTCGCCCAGTTCGGGCTAAACCGTCCATCCAAAGCCAAGGAAAGGGTTTGCGCTTGCAATTTTGCAGCACCACTTTGCTTCGGATTGAGTGGGTCGAAGCCTTCATCAAACTCCGTACGCGCTTGCGCATTCATCGCCGAGAATCGCAAGGCCCAATCACGATTAAAACGATAGCCCAAATTCAAGCTGAGCGAGTTTTGACGAAAGCCATCCGCATCAGGGTGATAGGAGCCAAACGGTGGAAAGCCAATCGCGTTCGGATTCGTCGCCGAAAAGCCATTGCTGCGAGTGTGTTGCACTTGCAAGCTGTAGTCGAACGCCTCCTGACGACCCGCAAAGCCCGCGCCGATTTGCCCGAAGCCCTGTGAACCCAGGGTGAGTTGAGCGTTGGGTATAAAAGCTTTGCCCGAACCCTCACCGGTTTTAGTAAAGATTTGAATTACTCCGCCCAAGGCGTCGCTACCGTACAGGCTACTCATCGGCCCGCGCACAATTTCGATGCGCTCAATCTGCCCAAGGGGGATATTCTCTAGTGCCGGGTTGCCCGCCGTGGCTGAGCCAAAGCGCATGCCATCGATGAGCACCAGTAGGTGGTTGGAGTTGGTGCCGCGTACAAATGCCGAGCTGGTTGCCCCTAGGCCACCACTCATCGAAATTTCGAGGCCCGCCTGTTGGGCGAGTAGCTCGGCGAGATTGCGCGCCGGGTTGCGTTGAATTTCGGCGGGGCCAATGACGGTCACGTCGGCCACGGCTTGGTTGATCGGTAGGGAGTCGCGGGTCGCCGTGACTATCATTTCAGGTTGCAAGGTGGCGTTCGATTGTGCCGCAAGTACGCCGCTGAACAGGCTAGTAGAGGCCGTCAGGCCAAGTAGGAAGAGGGGTTTCATAGGATCCAGAATCAAAAGCGCCTGACCCGCTTCCCCGCAGGCCGTGGCGAAACAAGCGGATTGCTCCACTCGGTGCATTGGCCGGTATCCGGGCTGATGAACGACCTTGATAAGCCTTCCCAGTCAGTGAACCGACCAGTGGCGTTGTCATCAAAGTGGAATCCTTTTAGCCTGGGCTCGTCACACGAGGTGAGGGGCCGTAGGTTCAGAGTCCGTTCATCGTACCGTTGCGGGGGCAGCGCTGATTAGCTTCCCGTTTAACTCATCTCAAGGCAGAAAAAGCAAGCTTTCAGACCCAGGGACGGAGCACCAATAGCCCTATTCTATTTCATCGGTGATAATCCGCCCAGAATCAACGACATAGCGTGACCAGTAACACCCTCCAGAAAATGAATGCCTCTTTCGAGCAACTCAGTCTTGAACCCCAAGCGCCTGCTGATCATGAGGCTGCTGGAGTCGCGCTCGCCCGGGTACAGGCCTTGCTGGTGGATCATCCGGTCCTGGCCGATTTGGCGGGTCGCGAAGACCTGCGCGATCAGGCGCTCCTCGGAGAGCTGATCGAGCAACTGGTTTTGACATACGACTTTGCAGATTTGCGGGAGGCGATTGACCCCTTGCATCCGGCCGACGTGGCCTTCGTGCTGGAGGCTTTGCCACGCAATGAACGCTTGGTGGTCTTTGAGCTGATTAAGGCTTCGCTGGATGGCGATGTGCTCTTGCATCTTTCCGAGCCAGTACGCGAGAGTGTGATTGCCTCGATGGATACCGAGGAGCTGGTCGACGCGGTTGAAAGCCTGGATGCCGACGAGATTGCCGATCTTGCCCCCGACCTCCCTCCCGAAGTCGTGGAAGAGGTCAGCGAGGGCTTGGACCCTGAAGAGCGCGAGCAGTTGCGCACCGCCATGTCCTACCCCAAGGAATCGGTGGGCGCGCGCATGGACTTTGATTTAGTCAAAGTACGTGAGGATTTGAGCCTCGAAGTGGTCTTACGTTATTTGCGTCGCTTCGATGCCTTGCCTGATCACACCGATAAAGTTTTCGTGGTGGATCGCGAGGACAACCTGCTGGGCACTTTGTCGCTTGACCGACTCCTGGTGAACGAGCCGGACGTCATGGTTGAAAACGTGATGGCCCGCGATGTCATGACGCTCAATGCTTTGGATGCGGCCAGTGAGGCGGCCAAAGCGTTTCAACGCTACGACCTGGTTTCTGCTCCGGTGGTTGCGCCGGGCGGGCGCTTGATCGGCCGTTTGACCATCGCCGCCGCGGTTGACGTGATTCAGGAAGAGGGCGATGCCGATATCTTGAATCAAGCAGGTTTGCGCGAAGACGAAGATTTGTTCGCGAGCGTGTGGGCCTCGGCCAAGAATCGCTGGCTGTGGTTGGGGCTGAATTTGTGTACGGCCTTTTTCGCCTCACGAGTGATTGGCGCGTTTGAAGGTACGATCAGCAAAGTGGTGGCCTTAGCCGCTCTCATGCCGATCGTCGCGGGTATTGCCGGAAACTCAGGTAATCAAACCATGACCTTGGTCATTCGCTCGCTGGCCCTCGGGCAAACCAATGCCTCAAATGCGCGTCGTCTCATCATTAAGGAACTTGCCATTGCGGGCACGAATGGCGTGATGTGGGGAACCCTTGCTGGGTTGTTCGCCTGGTGGCTCTATAACGATACGCCGTTTGGAATGACGCTCGGCTTCACCATGATGCTTGCGATGATCCTGAATCTACTTCTGAGCGCTGTTGTGGGTATGGTGGTGCCTCTGGCTTTACAACGCCTTGGGCGTGATCCAGCAATGGGCTCATCAGTGCTCCTAACGTTCAGCACCGACAGCATGGGGTTCTTCATCTTTTTAGGGTTAGCGACCCTTTTCTTCCGCTAAACTGCCCTTCGACTCGCGCGGGCTGACGGCCTTAAACCCAGAACAAATAGAGCAGCATCAGAACAGCACTGAGGCTCATTAGACCAAGTACGACCCGTTCGATAATGAGTTCGTTTCCCATGGTTTTATGAGCCTACAGTGTCCTTGCGTTGCTAGATTGTTTCACTCGAAAAAGGCTATTTAGTAATTAAGTGCATGACTCTTCGGTGCCATGGCGAGCTCACTGCGTACTTCGGCACGGGTCTTAGCGCTACCTAGAGCAGTTTTTACGGTCAAGGTATCGATGTTCAATTGAACCGGACCTTTTTCAACCATGGTGGCCGCAGAGGAGCTCGAAGGTGTTGACTTGTACACCAGGGTATCGATATTCAGTTGTGCCGCTGACACAAGATTGGCACCGAGGCCAAGAGCAAGAGAAGCGGCGATGGTGGCGAGTTTAGAAGTGTTCATGGTTGATTTCCTGGAGTAAAAAAGTGAACTTAACGGCTTTTGCACTCACGCAATTGCATGTGAGCTACATTGATTCAGTCATGTCGCGCACCGGGATCTTACTCACGATTCAAGATCGTGTTGAACTCGCTTTGATCTCGAACTGGTCACGCGGGTAAACCCTTAAATTCGCGCCGTCACTTACCCTTGTGTGCGCTCGATGATGCCTGAATTTGACGCCCGATCCTTTTTCGCTCAATCGGAGTTGTCCGCGCGAAAGTGTTGTTTTTTAACAGTTTCGGATAAAAGTCCGATCGAGCTTATTGCGAGATGGCCCTTCTCCTCTAAAATTCTTTCAATAACAAAAATTTAAGCTACTCAATTTATTAATCGGAGAACTCTTTGAAATCAAAAGTCATTGCACTTGCCCTGGCAAGTTTCGCTGCATCCGCTGCGCATGCACAAACCGGCACAGTCTCGGTGTTCGGCGTTTTCGACGCCGGTCTATTGTTTGCGCGTGCCGGCGGTCCTGGATCCGCGACTTTGGTGTCAACGGATGGAAACACCTCAAGTCGCTTTGGTTTTCGCGGCGTTGAGGACCTTGGGGGCGGTTTGAAAGCGAACTTTTGGTTAGAGGCCGCCTTCAATGGTGACACGGGTACCGGAGCCAACACGAGCACTAACAACAAAGATTCCGTGGGATCCGGCGGACTGACCTTCGGTCGGCGCTCGACGCTCGGTCTTGAAGGCGCATGGGGCGAAGTACGCCTAGGTCGCGACTATGTGCCCAGCTTTACAAATTTGACGACGGCGATGCATCCCTTTGGCACGAACGGTGTAGGCAATGCGGGCCAGCTTTTCTATCCGGTGGCGGCGGGTGGAACAACCGTGCGCACTAATGTCCGCGCTTCCAATTCAATTGGATACTTCACCCCAAATTTCGGCGGTTTTAGCGCTAACCTGATGTGGGCAACGGGTGAGCAGAAACAAGTTGCCGTGGGTGCTGCCACTGAAGACGGTGACTACGTGGGCGTTCGTTTGGCCTATGCCGGTGGTCCGTTCAGTATTGCTGGAGCGACCGGTAAGACAAAATATGCCACGGGCGATTTCACCCAAAGCAATTTGGGCGCGAACTACCAATTCGGTCCCGCCAAACTAATGTATCTCTGGGGACAAAACAAAGTTGGTGTCACCAAGACTACGATCAACATGATCGGCACCCAGTGGGCCGTTGGACCAGGTCAATTGCGTTTTGCTTACACGACCTTGAGCGCCCAAGGTGTTGCCAATGATGCGAATCAGTTCGCTATTGGCTATGTTTATGATTTGTCAAAACGCACGGCCCTCTACACTGCGTACTCCCAAGTCAATAACAAGGGAGTCGGGAAGAGCTTCTCCATAGGCGGAGGTTTTGCACCCACCGATGCCGGTGGTTCAAGCTCAGGGTTGGAGTTCGGTGTTCGTCACTTGTTCTAACTAACTCGTCCTTCTAGCACTTCCCAGCGCTCCAGCTTCTCAAGGAGCGCTGCCTCTATTTGATCGAGGCGTAACTGTTGCTTGCGCTGTTCGTCTGCAGGACGCTTGAAATAATCCGCCTGAAGCATGGCCGCCTGCAAGTTCTGTTGCTCCCTTTCAAGGGTTTCAATCTCTTTCGGAAAGGCGTCGAGTTCACGCTGCTCTTTAAAACTTAGCTTGGCTTTTGTAAGCTGACCAGGTTTTGAGCTTGCTGAGGCTGTTGCGCCGAGCGCCGTCGAGGCGTTGCTTCCACCAGATACTGCCGCCGGTAGCACGGCAGATTTACTTTGCATCGAGGCTTTCTGCAAGGTTATTTGACGCTGTTGCCAATCGCTATAACCACCCACCTCCATCTGCCAGCGGCCCTCGCCCTGAGAAACGATCACTTGAGTGACAACGTTATCCAGGAAGGTTCGGTCATGGCTGACCAGAAGGAGCGTACCTGCATAGTCTTGCAGGGTCGATTCCAGAAGTTCCAAAGACTCCATGTCCAAATCGTTGGTGGGTTCGTCCAAGACCAGCAAGTTGGCGGGCTGAGCAAAGAGCCGCGCTAACAACAAGCGATTACGTTCTCCGCCCGAAAGGCTTCGGATCGGTGAGCCCGCGCGCTTGGGCGAGAACAAGAAATCCCCTAAATAACTCATCACGTGTTTACGTTGACCATTTATTTCGATCCAATCCGAGCCTGGGCTAATCGTTTCGGCGACCGTCGCGTCGGGCTTGAGTTGATCGCGCATTTGATCAAAATAAGCGGTCTGCAACTTCGTGCCCAGCAATACCTCGCCGCTGTCGACCGCAAGCTGCCCCAGGATTATTTTGAGCAGGGTGGTTTTGCCCGCTCCATTGGGTCCAATGAAGCCCACACGGTCTCCGCGCTGGATCAAGCATGAGAAGTTGTCGATGACCGTCTTCGATATTCCTTCAGCCGTCACAAAGGTTTTGCCAACCTCTACCAGCTCGGCCACGCGCTTGCCGGAGCGCTCGCTCGAGTCAATACTCATACGCACTGTACCCAGTGAGTCACGGCGCTCCGTGCGCTGCTTGCGTAAATCTTCAAGCCGTCGTACGCGCCCCTCGTTACGTGTGCGCCGAGCCTCGACGCCCTTACGAATCCATATTTCCTCTTGCGCCCAAAATTTATCGAATTTTCGATTGAACGTCGCTTCAAAGGCACGTTGCTCGGCTTTCAGGCGTTCGTAGGTGGTGTAGTTGCCCTCGTAATTACGCAGCACGCCGCGATCAAGTTCAACGATTCGGTTACTGACCTGATCTAGAAAGCTTCGGTCGTGGGTGATTACGATGAGGGTCGGACCTTTGACCAACATGCTTTCCAGCTTGCCGATGGCCTCAATGTCGAGGTGATTGGTGGGCTCATCAAGTAGCAGCAGTTCAGGCGATAGAGCCAAAGCCAGGGCAAGTGCCGCGCGCTTGCGTTCTCCGCCGGACAACGCTGCGGGGGAACGATAGAGATCAACACCGAGCTGGTCGGCCATGCTGCTCAGTTTCGCGAGCATCGTCCAACGGTCGCGCTCGTCCTCACTGAAGTGCTCTCCGGCACGCAGAAGCAGGCTGTCTTGCAGCGTCTCAGCCTCGGGCAGGACGGGCTCCTGCTCCACCATAATCACCCTCAAGCCGTCGCGAAACACTAATTGGCCATCGTCAATTTTGCGAGCACCAGAAAGTACATTCAGAAGGGTAGATTTGCCTGTGCCATTGCGGCCGATTAAGCCGACGCGGTCACCCGCGACGATCGAGAAATCGGCTGCATCGAGAAGAGGAAAGTCACCATAGGCCAATTCGGCCGAAATCAGAGTCAGCAGTGTCAAGGGGTCTTACTTTTAAAGCGTTGGCTTGGCTCGCTGAAGTAGTCCGATGCGAGAATCAGGCAGGGGGCAATTTGCCCCTAGTCCGTCCTACGCCAAGCATTCGAGGGCGACAGTATAGGTCCTCGCTTCATCCGCGATGGCGCTGGTGTCGAGTTTGCCGCGGTTATTGGTTTGTTGATACTGCAAACGGTGGCTTTCCAGGAAGCGTTTGATCACGCTATGTTTGATCGCAAAATTGACGTTTTGCGGCATGTCGCCTGTCACTCTGGCCATTTGAAGCGCATTGAGTTTGGCCACGGTCATGCCTACCAACTGACCTTGCCGGTCGAGGAGAGGCCCTCCACTATTGCCTACTTGGAGGGGTACGTCTACCTGCAGTTGGGAGGCGTTATTGCGCAACCCGCTAGTGGCCGAGACCAGACCGGCACCAATTTGACCCGAAGTGGCCAGAACGCTCTGGAGCGGAAAGCCATAAGCGAGAATTTCTTCTCCTTGAGAGATTCGGTCGCTCGCCCTAAAGTTAACCGCTTTGCCAAGTGCCGGTCCGAGCAAAACCGCAAGATCCTCCTTCACATCCACGGCCAATAGCTTGATTTCCCCCCCGTCAATAATGCGAATCTGTTTGCAGTCCTTAATGACGTGATGATTAGTAATCAAAGCGCCCTGCATAGTGACAAAGAACGCCGTACCGCTAGAAATGCGCCTTGGCGCCGCGCTCGCACCTCCAGAAGGAACTTGAGACGCGCCGGTGGTGGGAGCACGGGCGCCGGTGCTGCTTGCAGCTTCGCTGCGGGGTCTGAGCGGGTCGATGGAGCCCGACCTTTGATTCAGCGGGTTGTCTGCTCCAGGGACGGGCAAGGGCGCGGGCGGCAACCCAGTGGCCTCGGGTGTTGCAGGCAAGGAGCCAGATTTTGGTGCAGTGTCTGGTCCGGGAGCGGCGGGAGGGGTCTGTGGCTGGGGGATTGAATTTTGGGGTGGAGCAACGCTGGGATCGACCTGCGGTTGCGTGCCGACCACCCATTTGGCCGCCTGCTGATCGGCCCTAGTCTTGGTTTGAGAGTCTAGCGACTTCAGAAGGTTTTGTTGCAACTCTTGAGTCTTTTGCTTGAACTCTCTTAATGACGCATTTTGAGGGCTTTGCAAGGGTGCGGAATTCGCGACAATCGTGATCCAGGCATATGCTAAGCCGGAGTTTTCTGGAGCTCCCTGTCCGGTGCCGTAAGCTTGAGCCAGCAGAAACATTGAGGACAGGTGCCCGTTTTCAGAGGCACGCCTGAGCCAACTCACAGCCAGTGTTTGGTTGGCGGGTCCACCTTCACCGGCATAAAGCATGGTGGCGTACCAGTACATGCCCTGCACGTTGCCGCGCTCCGCTGCTTTACGTAACCAGTCGATGGCTTGCTCTTGGTTTTTTGTCACGCCTTCGCCGAGCGCTAGTGCGCGCCCGTAGCGAGCCATCGCACTGACCTCGCCCGCAGTCGCCTGCCTACGAATTTCGACGATAGAAGATTCTGCCTGGGCCAACACCATTCCAGGAGCGAGCAGGCAGGCGAGTATCCCCAAGAAAGATACCACCGTGAGTCGCTGGGCCCATCGGCTTAAATACAAATCGCTAAATTGGCGGATTGACTCAAGCTTGATGAGCCGGTCGGGCCGACTTGGTCGAGCGTCAAGCTTATTAGAGGGCAACAAAGCTACCTGATTTTCCACCGTGTTTCTCCATTAGGCGAACATTGCTAATCGTCATGCCGCGATCAACCGCTTTGCACATGTCGTAGATTGTGAGCAAAGAAATTTGCAGAGCCGTGAGGGCTTCCATTTCGACGCCGGTCTTGCCCTCGCACTCCACTTGAGCACGAGCATGTATTTGTAGGTTGGCCTCATCGATCTCAAAATCGACCGTGACCCGGGTCAGTGCGATTGGATGGCAAAGGGGAATCAAGTCGGACGTTTTTTTTGCAGCTTGGATGCCCGCGATTCTTGCGATGCCGAGCACATCCCCTTTTTGGGCCGTTCCTGACTTCACGAGTTCGAGGGTTGCGGCCTTCATACCAATGCTGCCACCGGCAATACCAACTCTTCGCGAGACTTGCTTGTCTCCGATGTCGACCATATGGGCTTGTCCTGCGTTATCAAAATGAGTCAGCACCGAACCTTCGTTTGCCAAAGATGCGCTATCGCTTGGCCAATTTTCAGAAGTTTTCTTATTCATTCTTCGTTTTCCTAGGGGCGTATGATCATTGTAAGATTTGAAACTACTGCCTGCGCTTCGTAAGCAATGATATCGAAGCCCGACTTAAAAGCTGTGATGCCCTACACGTTAACTCGCCTTTCGCGCCCTCCGGGTTCCGTTATGTGCGCCGCCAGGTATTTGTTCCGGCGAGTGCAAGTGTTTGCTTTGAGCTTGATCCTTGCGGTCGGCCCGGTCCTGGCGCCTCAATCACAACATTTACTTGGCGAGGCTAAGGCACAGGGTAGCAGTACTATTTTGCCTCGCATCGGCGACCCTTCGGGGTCCGATTTATCACCGTCGAATGAGCGCCGTATTGGCGAAGCCATTGTGCGCCAAATGACGAGTCAAGGCGAGGTCATCGAAGACTGGGAGATTCGCGACTATTTTGCTCGCTTGGCGGCACCTCTGGTGGCAACCGATCCAGCGCAAGGCTTCGTTTTTGATTTCCTTCCGATTCGCGATATGGCCATTAACGCCTTTGCCTTGCCGGGCGGCTATATTGGTGTCAATGCAGGCCTCTTATTAGCCGCGCAAAGCGAGTCAGAGGTCGCTTCAGTGCTGGCCCATGAAATCGGCCATGTGACCCAACGCCACATGTCGCGCATGGTCGCTAAAAGCAAGCAGGTTTCGGTGACCGCGATTGCTGGTTTGATTCTTGCCGCTTTGGCCGCCGCCAGTAACCCTCAGGCCGCGGCAGGTGTTGCCTTGTTTGGAGATTCGCTTGCGCAAGATCAAATGCTCGCTTTTTCACGCGATGCCGAACGTGAGGCCGACCGGGTCGGGTTCGATATGCTGAGTCAGGCCGGCTTTGAAGTGGGTGGCATGCTGCAGTTTTTCGTGCGCTTGCAGCAGGCCTACAAATTGGTCGATGTCGGGTTGCCTGTTTACGTACGAAGCCATCCTTTAACCAGTGAGCGGATCAGCGATGTGCAGTCGCGTTTGATGTTGATTCGCTACAAGCAACGCGTCGACTCGGTCGACTTTGCCTTGGTGAGGGCCAAGCTGCGTGCGCTGGTCCCGAAGTCTGACAACGTTATGCGCAGTAATCCCAGCCTGCTGAGCGACGAGCATAAGCGTTCCACTCTAGCCTACTTCAATCGACAAGTTGGCGATAAGGACATGGCGCAGCGTGTAGAGTCCTGGTACGGTTTAGCGCTCGCCAAGCGTCAGATGGAAGACTATGTCGGAGCGCGTGCGGCATTGGCTCAGGCGCGTAAGCGCCTACCGTCAGGTCATGCGATGTTGGATGCAGAGGCCATTCAACTGGAAAGCTCCACCGGCCAAAATGTGCAAGCCCTCACCCTGGTCGAAGCCGCTCTGAAACAGTATCCCGCTCAGCGCCATTTCGTCCATCTCAAAGCCAAGGCCTTGGTGAAAAGCGATCCCGAGGCCGCAGTGAATTTCTTGGATGATCAACTCAAGCTCTACCGGTCCGACAAAGACTTATGGAGTCTCCTGTCGGAAGTGCACTTTTCTCAAAATCGGGAACTGCTCGGACATCGCGCTCAAGCCGAGGCTTATGCCGCGCATGGCCTGTGGATGCCTGCCATGGAGCAGTTACGTATTGCCCAGCGTCAAGTGCGCAATGATTACTACAACGGATCACAAATCGACTCACGATTGAAAGAGTTCGAACGCAATTATCGGGCAGATCAGCAGGCTAAGCTTTGAGAAGCTCTAATCTAATCTAGTCTAGGCCTGCCCGACTCCTCATCAGTGCTTGCCCAAGTGACTAGTCGCTCAGTCCCGAGGTTTTTGAAATGACTGCGCACCGGCGCCCGAGCAAGCACTATCATTGGGCGTCTTCCAACTTTGCGAGCTCGGTATGGCCACACCCATAAATGCTTCTTCAAATACTCCCGTCGCTGTGGTGACCGGCGGCGCACGCGGAATTGGTTTGGCGATCGTAGACTGGTTCCTTGCACACCAGTATCACGTGGCTATTCTCGATATTGATCAGCCGTCATTATCCGAGGTACGCAAGAGTTTTGGCAATACTTCGAAGGTCTTGGTCCTGGACTGTGATGTGTCGCAGCCCGATCAAGTGCATACCTGCGTCGCAAAAATTGCGGACCATTTTGGTCGTATCGATGCGCTTGTGAATAACGCAGGTGTTGCCGTGTTTAAGCCTCTTTTAGACACCAGCTACGAGGAGTGGCGTTATGTTATGGCAACCAACTTGGATGGTACCTTTTTGTGCTCTCAGGCTTGCTCCAAGGTCATGCTCCAAAACGGCGGTGGCGCGATCGTCAATATCGCCTCAATTTCAGGTTTGCGCGCCAGTACCTTACGGGTGGCCTATGGCACTAGCAAGGCTGCGCTCATTCATTTTACGAAGCAGCAGGCGGCTGAGCTAGGCAATGTCGGTATCCGGGTCAATGCCATTGCGCCGGGGCCAGTCGATACTGAAATGGCTAAACAGGTGCACACGCCAGCGATCCGCGCTGGATATGCTGACGCTATTCCCTTGAAGCGTTATGGCACACCGCAAGAAATTGCGGAGGGTGTGGGCTTCCTATGCAGCCCAGCCGCCAGCTACGTCAATGGCCAAGTGCTGGCCGTTGATGGCGGCTTTGATGCAACGGGTATCGGCCTACCCGCGCTTCGGGCTAGTGGACCGACGCCACCTACCAGTGATTTGTAGTGAGACTTAAGATGAGTAAGCCATACATTGTGGGATGGGGTCATACCCCTTTCGGAAAGCTTGATACCGTCGAGCTTGAGCAATTGATTCGCGATGCGGCGCTTTCCGCGATGGCTAGCGCGGGGCTTGAACCCAAAGATATCGACGGAATTTTTGTTGGCCATTTCAATGGAGGTTTCGTTAGGCAAGACTTCAGTGCGGCCTTGGCGGCCGTCGCTATACCTGAGTTTCGGCATACGCCATCAGTGCGCCTCGAAAATGCCTGCATGGCTTGAAAGCCTTCGATCGCTACCTGCTCAGCGCTCAAAAGTTTCTTCCCTTTAATCAATGCGGAGTTTTGCATTGACGCTTTGACTTGAAATCCGGAGGCCGTGGGGCCCGGGCACCAGTACAGTTACGAATACTTTGTAACGGACGCGCAAGTCCTTCGCATTCGCCTCCAGTGTTTCTTGACTACGTGAAGAGAGAACGACGTGATAACCGTCCTTTGCGAACTCATGAACGTAATATCAGCGCCGAAGCGATCAAAAACAAGACCAAAACGCGATATATCCTAGAGGCAAGTTTCTAGATGTCTCATATTTACACCGTAAACATGGAGGCGATAGGTGGGATTATCTGGGCAATAGTCATGCGAAAGCTCAGAGCTTTTCAGCGTCACCCTTTTTTACAAAAAAACACCGGCTGGGCAAGGTGGAGGTGCGCTTTCGTGCAGCTTTGCTTGAAGTTGATTCAATCGGCGCCATGAGCCCTCGAAGGTGATTAAAATGCATGAGAATCCTACTCTGTGAGACTTCCATGCAAAGCACGTCCCATCGCCAAACACTATCGGACCTCCTACGCCGCACGGCCAAGAGATCCCCTCAAAAATTGGCAATCAGTTGTGGCTCTGTTCAATACAACTATGCTGAGTTCGACGCGCTTTGTGATCGGGTCGCGGTAGGCTTGCATCAGCACGGAGTGACGAAGGGGAGCCGAGTCGCTCTCTTGGCCCGTAACTCTCATGCCTTCGCTGCGCTCAGATTTGCTCTCGCTCGAATTGGCGCAGTCTTGGTGCCCATCAACTTTATGCTCAAGGCACAGGAGGCAGGCTACATCCTGAAGCACTCGGGTGCGCAACTGCTAGCCTGCGACAGTGGCCTCGCCACTTTGGCCCGCGAGGCGGCTAAGGGTAGCGAGGTGCGCAAAGTTCTGTGGCTCCCCTCCGAAGGAGCGAGCCAGCCCGACGCCGATATGTTGCGTTTTGATGCGTTGGCCAGCACCACAGGATCGCTACCTGAAGTTGAATTGAGTGGCGACGACCTTCTGCAAATTGTGTATACCAGTGGTACCGAGTCCTTGCCCAAGGGGGCTTTGCTGACCCACGATGCGATTCAATGGCAGTATGTTAGTTGTCTGGTTGATGCGGCTATTCACCGTGATGATGTCATGCTGCATGCGCTTCCTCTTTATCACTGCGCGCAGCTCGATGTCTTTTTAGGGCCAGGTATTTATGCTGGTGCCACCAACCATATTACGGCCGCTCCCACCCCTGAGAATCTCTTGCCATTGTTGGCGAGCAAAGGCATCACCTCGTTCTTTGCGCCCCCTACTGTCTGGATCGCTTTACTGCGTTCACCGATCTTCGATCAAACCGATCTGAGCAAGCTTCGCAAAGGCTACTACGGTGCCTCGATCATGCCCGTCGAGGTATTGCGGGAGCTGGCACGACGCTTGCCCGATGTCCAATTCTGGAACTTGTACGGGCAGACCGAAATTGCGCCGCTGGCCACCATGCTCGGGCCAGAGGATCAACTTCGCAAGCCCGGCTCTTGCGGGCGTGCCGTCATCAACGTCGAAACTCGGGTGGTCGATGATCAGATGCGCGATGTGCCACCGGGCGACATCGGTGAAGTGGTGCACCGCTCTCCGCAACTGATGCAGGGGTATTTTCACGACGACGAGCGCACCAAGGCCGCATTCGAAGGTGGCTGGTTCCATTCTGGCGATTTGGCGACAATCGATGATGAAGGCTTCATCACGATTGTGGATCGCAAGAAAGACATGATCAAAACGGGTGGTGAAAATGTGGCCAGCCGCGAGGTGGAAGAAGCCGTTTACAAACTTTCCAATGTCTCGGAGGTTGCGGTGATTGGCCTGCCCCATCCGCGGTGGGTGGAGGCCGTCGTGGCCGTAATTGTGGTGAAAGCCGGGGTTTCGCTTTCCGAGCAAGAGGTCTTGTTACATTGCCAAACGCAACTGGCCGGATTTAAAACTCCTAAGCGTGTTGTCTTTTGTGAGGCCTTGCCAAAAAATCCAAGTGGAAAATTGCTTAAGCGTGATTTGCGACAGCAATACTCGGCTCTCTTTGACTGACCTTACCTGATCAACTCGTCGAACACTTAGCCGGTGCTGACGGAGATTGTTTTCGCCATGTATATATACTTCACTCAAGAATAACTAAAGTCACGGAGGGCATATGTCATTTTCGTCTTTTTGCTGGGGTTTGCTAGTCGGTTTCTTACTGGAATGGATCTGCGATTGGATTTTCTGGCGCAAGGCGAGGCCAAACGATGGGTCTAGCTCCGCCTCGAACACCGCCTATGCCGGATCGAGTTCCCTCGGTGGTATCGCTGGAAGCGGAGTGCGCCTGAACACAGACGGCTTAGCTTCGAATTTATCGACTGCGGGCTCTTCGGGCGTGCTCGCGGGTAGCCTTGGCGGTGCGGGGCTACCCCCCGGCATTGCCGCCTTCCGACAGGACGATCTCGAGGCCATCGAAGGCATTGGCCCAAAAATCGCTGAACTGATGCGTGCTGCGGGCATCACTACCTTTTCGCAATTGGCTTCAACCCCGATGGCCAAATTGGTCAGCATCTTGGATGCCGGTGGCCCGCGCTTCAAACTGGCCAACCCAAGCACCTGGGGTGAGCAGGCAGGCTTGGCGTCCAAAAGCGATTGGGTCGGCTTCGACAAAATCAAGAAAGAGCTCACCGCCGGTGTTCGCTCGAGCGATGTTTGATCGCCAACGGCACCAGGAGCAAACATGGAAATGATTAGAGGGCGCAGCTTGTCTGAGGTGCGCAGATACGATTTATGGAAGTTATTGATTGCGGCTCTGCTGTTCGTCAATGCTTTGTTTATTTGCGGTAAACCTGCCCCTCAAGCGGAGGTTCCTAAAGCTGATGCGCCGAGAGCGTCTGTGGCCGATGTACCCAAAGTTGTTGGCACACCTGCGCTCGTGGTGCCCGGTGTTATGGCCTCCTTGGCCGCAGGCTATGCCTGGGCAGGGGACAAACTGATCGTCACTGGGGCGGTCAAGGACGAAGCCACGCGGAAGGCCACGGTCGATGAGGCCGTGAAGGTCATGGGTAGCGCGGATAAAGTGGTTGATCAGCTCAAGATTGATGCAACAGCACCAGTGCTCAGTTGGCAAGCCAAACTGGCCGAGGTAATGGGCTGGGGCAAGGCCAAGGGTGAGGGCGGCATCAAGGTCGACGATAAGTCGGTTGTATTGACGGGCAAGGTTTCGAGTGATGCGGAAAAAAAGACACGCGGTGATGCGGCCGCGGCGTTGTTCGGCGCCGAATACAAAATTGACAATCAATTGATCCTCAATGCGCCGCCATCCGTGGCTCTTTCTAAGCCTCCCAATGCAAAACTCTACTTCGCCAACAACAAGACCGATGTTCCTGTCGATATCAGTAAGACCTTGAGCGAAGTTATTGCCTGGGCGAAGGCTGCACCGTCGAACAAGCTTGCCATTTCGGGCTATCACAGCGCCTCAGGAAGCCTTGAACGCAACCATGAGCTTGCCAAAGGCCGTGCCAACGAAGTGGCCTCGGTTCTCAAACATGCGGGCGTGGCTGATGCTCAGATTGAGTTGCGCAAGCCCCAAGAGGAGTTGGGCGGTGCCGACCCAACGCAAGCGCGTCGGGTTGAAGTGGGACCGGCTCAGTAAAGAAATGCACGCTACCTAGAGCCGGGCTTTTGTAGGTGACTTGTTAAAGCCAAAGGTGGTATCCCCATGCTCGATCTCGACCATGGGGAAACGTTGCTCGCCCAAGCGCAATTCCATCGGCTCCTCTTGATCCTCAATCCTTAAGCCCGATGCGTCGAGATCGTGAATCACACCAGGGCCAAGTTCGCTCGTGATCCAGACTCGACCCGCTTTGTCGATCGCTGCAGCTCTTACGGTTTGAACTTGAAAGCCGGTGTGCGAGACCAGTTCAATCATCTCCTTCGGAAGTGCAGCTCTGTTCAATACTCGGTATACCAAGGGTGCTACATCGAGCTCTGCGAAGGCTCTTTGCGGGCCGTTTTGCCAGTACCAGAAGCCTCGTTCGTCGCAGGCATAGTTACGCCCAATAAAGTCGAGAATGCCAGGTGAGGTGATTGAGCTCCCTTTGCCATGTGTTCCCTCTTCAAAACCTGGAATGTTGCGATCAATCAAATACCATCGACCTCGTCCATCCAAGCGCAACCAACCATAGATATCCGGTACGGTCGGCCACTTGGCCATGGCCTTAGTGACGGCATCATCCAAAGTGATGCTTCCGTGGACCTGTGGCGAAAATAGAAGTCATGGTGTATTGCCCGTCGTAAAAAAATTCAAGGCCGTATTCGGTAACCACCCAAGATGGCCCGGGAAGGCACCTTGCAAAAACCCAACATGCCCGCCGTGTTTCGGATAGTAGAGTCGAACCGAGCGACTCACCTGGCCCGGTCTAGCCAGTGCTTGGACCGGCAAGAAAGGGTCGTTAAGAGGGTTGACGAGCAATAAGGGTATGCGTACATTGGCGAGAAATATCTTGCACGAGCTCTTCTCCCAATAGTCGTAACAGTCGGCAAAGCCATTCACTTTGGCGGTCACTTCCTCATCGAACTCAAAGAAGTTTTTGGAGGCAATGATTCGCTCGCGATTCATCAACCCCGGATGCTGTTCAAGTTTCAACAAGGCCTTTGCCTTAAGGGTCTTCAAAAAGCTATTCATGTAGACCAGATTGAACCCCTTGGACAACGCTTTCGCGCCTTCATGCAAATCCTGTGGTGCACAAAATGCGGCGGCAGCACTGATCCATTGATTGGCGCTCTCGCCTTGCTCACCCAGCCATTTGCTGAGTGCATTCCCGCCTAGCGATACCCCAATCGCGTACCTTGGAAGGTCTGGAAAACGCTCCGCAAGTCGCTGCAAAATAAAGTCGATATCGCGAGTTTCTCCGGAGTGATAGGTGCGTAAGACTCGGTTTTCTTCGCCGCTGCAACCTCTGAAGTGGGGAACGACGCCAAGCCAGCCCTGCTCAATGCAAGCCTGCATGGTGGCCTGAGCATAGTGGCTGCCTGAACTTCCTTCTAAGCCGTGGAAGAGTACGATGAGACCTTTCGAATCTTGGCGCGTGAGCGTGGCAGAAGGAAAATGGTGTGCCTCGCTTGCGGAAGGGGCGGTTGGGTCAAAGTTAAAGTCAAGATCGAGAAAGTCTTCATCGGGCGTAGCCCAGCGCTCGCGGTACAGCCTAACCTTGGGGCGAGGCGCGAAAACCGCCGGATAGATGGTTTGCGCATGGCCACCAGGTAGCCATGCGGGGCTCACAAAGTGAGCGATACGCTTTGAGTCTCTGAGGTGAGAGTCCCGCAGCTTATTGCCGCCAATTTTAGTGTCCTTTAACAACCTCGCCTTCCTTCAAACGATAGTGTGTGCCGCAATAGGGGCAGGAGGCGCCATCATCGTGCGTAACGTCCAAGAACACTCTCGGGTGGCTGCTCCAGGCAGGCATTTTGCTGTTCGGGCAGTAGGCGGGCAGATCCTTGGCTAAAAGTTCAATCGTGCCTCGATCAGGGCGGGTAGTTAGAGTCTGACTCATGTCGTGATTCCAGTGTTTTGCGATTCGACTTCCCGTAATTGGACCACATTTCCTGGTCGCGGGTGGGGTAAGCCAGAGTAGACGCCGCTACAATCCGCTCATGAGTACAACAGACCCCACCTCCGCCGCGAGCGCGAGCAAGCCTCTTTCGTCTTCCAAGCTTGAGCGACTCTTCTCGCAAATGAGTCTGTTGGCCTTGATGCAGGCTCTAATGCTCTGCAATAACGTCACGCTCATCGCTATTAATGGCCTGGCTGGTTTTATTTTGGCCGAAAACAAGCTCATGGCCACTTTGCCCGTTACTGGCTATGTCTTGGGTGCTGCAATGTGGTCCATGCCAGCCGCCGCAATCATGCGCTCTAAAGGTCGTCGCTACGGTTATACCCTGGGCTCGATTGCGGCCATGATTGGTTCACTGGTGGGATGGTTCGCGATGCAAGAAAAGAGCTTGGCCCTGCTCTGCTTCGCTACTTTTATTTGCGGTATTTACAACGCCTTCGGAGCCAGCCTGCGCTTCGCCGCAGCGGACGTCGCCGACGCCTATAAGCCTAGCTTTAAAGCGAGAGCCATTTCACTCGTTTTGGCGGGCGGCATTATCGGCGGCATTATTGGGCCAGAAGTCGCAAAATGGTCGCGCACTGCTTTGAGTGTGCCTTTTGCGGGCACCTATCTCACCTTGGTGGGGTTTGCGCTAACCTCCTTGGTGCTCGCACAATTTCTCCGTCTGCCGGTATTGGTGATTCCCGCTAATGCTGCGCCCCCAAGACCGTTGCGTGAAATCTTGAAACAGCCTACTTGCTGGGCGGCTATTGCCTGCATGGCAATGGCCTTCGGCGTGATGAATCTTTTGATGGTGGCGACGCCGCTAGCCATGGAAGCCTGCAAACACCCTTTTGCCGCCGCAGCATTTGTGTTGGAGTGGCACATTATTGGCATGTTCGGGCCGGGACTCTTTACCGGAAACTTGATTCAACGCTTCGGTATTTTACCGATCATTTTAGTGGGCTGTGTGTTGAACGTCGCCTGCATCACAGTGGCGCTCAGCGGCGTTGACATCATGCAGTTTGCCATTGCGCTTTTCTTGCTCGGCATTGGCTGGAACTTTATGTACACCGGCGGCACCACCTTGCTGACAACTTGCTACCGGCCGCAGGAAAAAAATAAGGTACAAGGCTTTGCGGATAGTTGCGTGTTCACGCTGATGGTGACCTCGTCCGCCTCCTCAGGTGCCTTGCTTCACGCCAATGGCTGGGCGATCTTGAATTGGCTCAGCCTGCCGGTGGTGGCCTTGATTTTTGGGCTGATGTTATGGCTAGCACCGCGCGCCGGCTGGCGCGTTGGGCGAGTGTTGAAGCCAGCCTAGTTGATGAACGTCTAAACCCTTAGTCTTATGACCATAACCGATCTCAGCGCGCTGGAAATTCACACCGGTCTGCGCCAGAAAAAATTTTCTTGCGTGGAATTGATGCAGGTGACCCTTGCTCAGATTGATCGCCTGAATCCCGTCTTTAACGCCATTATTGCGCGTCGCGATGACCATGTGTTGCTTGACGAAGCCCGCGCAAAAGATCAGGAGCTGGCGCGCGGCATCGACCACGGGTTTTTGCATGGCCTACCTCAGGCCATTAAAGATATCAGCCAAGTAAAGGGCATGGTCACTTCGATGGGCTCGCCTATTCTGAAGAATGTCGTGAGCCAAAGTGACTCCGTGATGGTGGCCAGAATGAGAGCAGCCGGTTGCATCATCGTCGGGCGCACGAATACGCCTGAGTTCGGCCTGGGCTCGCACAGCTATAACCCGGTCCATGGCCGCACCTTGAACGCCTACAACCAAGAGCGTTCCTCGGGTGGGTCCAGTGGCGGCGCCGCGGTGGCGTTGGCCCATCACATGTTGGCGGTGGCCGATGGGAGTGATTTTATGGGCTCGCTGCGCAATCCCGCCGGATGGAACAATATTTTTGGCCTGCGCCCCAGTCAGGGCCTGGTTCCCTTCGCTATAGAGGGGGATCAGTTTGTGTCGCAACTGGCCGTGGAGGGCCCGATGGCCCGCAACGTTCCAGACCTGGCCGCGCTTCTTGCGGTGCAGGCGGGCTTCGATGCGCGCGCCCCTTTGTCCTTGGCCGGGGATGGCAAAGAATTTACCAAGACGCTTACACCTAGAACCAAGATTCGTATTGGCTGGCTCGGCGATCTAAACGGCTATCTCGCAACTGAGCCTGGTATTTTGGCGGCCTGCGAAGACGGCTTGTCGCGAATGCGAGCGGCCGGGGCGGTGGTCGAGCCCGTGGTCCTTGGCTTCGCCCCAGAAAAGGCCTGGCAGTGTTGGCTGATCTGGCGGCGTTGGTTGGTCTCTAGCCGGGTCGCTCCCTTCTATAAAAATGCCGAAATGCGCAAACTAATGAAGCCGGAGGCGCAGTGGGAAGCCGAGCAGGGCGAGAAGCTTACGGGCGAGGAAGTTTATAACGCGAGTGCGCATCGCACTCAACTTTTTCAAGCGATGCGACAATTGCTCGGGCAGTACGATGTGCTGGCCATGCCCTCGGCACAAGTTTGGCCATTCGATGTGAATTGGAACTGGCCCAAGCAAATTGATACCGGTAGCAGGGTCGTTGCGATGGACACCTATCATCGCTGGATGGAAACCGTGATTTACCCCACACTTGCCGGCCTGCCCGCGATTTGCGTACCTACTGGGTTCTCGACCCAGGCGCTCTCACCGCAGGTGCCGGAAGGACTGCCGGTCGGAATGCAATTGATCGGTCAGCCCCGAGGCGATCGTGCGCTGCTCGACATAGCAGCGGGTTATGAAAGCTTGATCGCTGATTGGCTTGCTCGAAAGCCAGTTAAAATGAACCGTTAAGGAGTTCGGGTTTTGCGCTGGCCCTCTAGGCCGAGACCGCGCTCCTAGGCTCGTTTGCGCCGCGCAGAAGCTCCCATAAGAAGACCCATGCCCAAGAGAGCCGCTGTGGCCGGAACAGGCACAGGGCTAAAGGTGAGTGCATACGAGCCCGCGCTTGTTGCTGAGTCTTCCACAAACACCCCTGCATATATGTTGCCGCTGCCATCTGCAAAGGCGGTGCCCATGGGGTCTGTTGCATCAAAGACATTGAGAACCGAATCGGCATCATAGGTGAAACCAAAGAGGCTGCTCCCGGACTGGGAAAACGAGTAGTCGTAGCCGGCGTTCGACACTAAACCTGAAAATTGAAGGAAATCGGAGAGATCGAATGTTTGGCTCGATTCTGGGGTGAGATCGCCCAGAAAGGTAAAGGCGCTTACCCCGGGCAGAACGAAGCAAGGGGTGCTTTCGTCCCCGCTCGCATCACCCGAACAGACCACGCTTTCGAGAACCGATAACGGAGCTGCGGCTGCGCTGGCGCTGAGCACGGCAATACTTGCCGCAGCAAGCGTTTGAAGAATTAAGATTTTCATATTGGGCTTCCTATGGCTGGCAAGTGAATTGATGTGCCCGCACCCTGATCTTTTGCTCTAAAGGCAGAGAAATCTAAGTGAAGTCACACTATTTGTACGCACGGAAATTGCAAACGGATTCAGCTTGCAAAGAAATCTAATCGTCTTGCTCGCTTCGCGATTGAGACCGGCGCGCACACCACGGCCGTTGACGCTGTGTTGGCGCAGCGCCCAGGCCTCTCCGCCCACTTTTGCTAGTCGCTCACAAAAGAGTCGCTAAAGAACTGCTCCGGGGGCAGGCCCCGTAAGTCTTGTAATGCGCTGCGGGTTGCTTGCACCATGATGGGGGCGCCACAGGCATACACATCATGGTTCTTCAGGTCGGCAAAACTTTCCAATACCGCCTGATGAACCAAGCCGCGCCGACCCGGCCAGGCCGAAACCTCGAGAGGATCGCTGATCACCGGTTCAAAGCGCAAGTCGGGTCTACGCTTACGCCACCTTGCAATTACCTCAGGGGCGTAAATGCCTGTAGGGATGCGTGCTCCCCAAAACAGCGTGATGGCGCGATTGCTACCGATCTTGAGAAGAGCGTCGATGATTGATTTGATCGGCGCAAAGCCCGTGCCTCCAGCGACAAAGAGCAAAGGCCGCTCGCTTTCTTGCCGTAAGTAAAAATTGCCATGCGGCAATTCAACTTGCAGGGCGTCGCCCTTTTTTAAGCCGGGAACCGTTGTAGAGGTAAAACCAGCACCAGGCATGTGGCGAATGTGAAGTTGCACATGGTCATTGTCATGCGGTGCATTGGCCATTGAGAAAGCGCGGCATTGTCCGTTCGCGAGAATCACTTGCAAATATTGCCCCGCAGCGAACTTGGCTCGCACACCATTGGCTAAGCGTAACGTCAAGATAGAGACATCACTCGCGACCTGCTCGTTACGGAAGACCTTGACGGTATGAACTTTCCGCCCACTCGCGTCGATCGGTCGCCACTCGCGTGGTGCGATCAGCAAATCACTAGCGGCCTTTGCTCGGCAAAAAAGGTGTTCGTTTGGCGCTTGAATACCAGTCTCATGTCCGCCACCTTCGGTACCAGCCTTTAATTCGCCCTCAAGTACTCGCCCGCGACAATTGCCACATACCCCTTTGCGGCAAGAATAAGGCAGTTCAATACCGTGCTGTGCGGCCGCCTCAAGTACGCTTTGACCTTCCTGTGCGTCAAAGCTTGGGCCATTGGGGCCCTGAATGCGAATTTTGAAATTCATCTGGTGCGGCTCATCAGCAGGGCATAGCCTTCGATTGGGAATTTGCGACATTGGCCAGCATCGCTACGGTGTCAATCATGGCCAACGCAGACGCTATCCCTTGGCCCGCAATATCCATGGCGCAACCATGCCCAACACTGGAAAGAATCACCTTTGCACCAATTGACAAGGCGCTGGAACGTTGTGGGCTGATTAGTTTGATCGGGATATGGCCCTGATCATGGAAGATGGCGACATAAAGATCATGCGAGCGTGAGGCCAGCAGTACATCTGCGCCGGCTGGCCCTGTGACGTTATAGCCTTCCTCAATAAGCTGCGCTGCGGCGGGTTCTGTGATGGCTCGATCTTCCGTGCCAAACAAACCACCTTCGCCAGCATGGGGATTCACACCCATCAGTGCGATGCGAGGTGCACTTACGCCTAGGCGCTGTAGCGCGCGGACACCGGCCCGTGTGGCCTCAATAACAAGTTGCGGGCTCAAGCGGGCTAAGGCCGTGGACACGCTCTCGTGCAGAGTGGCATGCACGATCCGCAGTCCACCACCGATCAAGAGCAAAAATACGCTGTCCTCGGACTGGCCGCACACCTTCGCCACCAGCGAGGGGTAGCCGGAGAAGGAAATTCCAGCCTGAGCGATTGCGCTTTCATGGTGGGGGGCTGCGACGATGGCGTCGACCTCACCGGCCTGTGCGGCTTGAATGGCTTGCGTGGCCGCTTGAATAGCCGCCCTTCCTGCGGAGGCGCTGATCTCTCCTGGGCGGAATCGTGCTGGGGACAGGGACGAAGTAGTGACAAGGCTTGTGCGCGCCAGTAGTGCACTAAGACCTAAGCCTTGAGCTGTTGACTCTAACGCTTCGCGCGGCCCGTATAGGCGAAGGGAGATATCGCTACGCCCCTCATAGGCTTCGACCGTGCGTAGGGCAATTTCAGGGCCGATGCCGTTCGGGTCACCTATCGCAATGGCAATTCTTGGGATGGCGGCTTTAGGGCCACTCATAGCGGAATTGCCAGCAAGGTGTCAATACGTGTGCTGTCACACACCACAATGCGCCGCTTCAATACCAGCTTGTCGGCGCGCAGATCGAACAAGTCTTTATAAATTCCGGTTGCGAAAAGATCGGTGTCGTTGCCCAAAACGATGCGCGCCACCATGAAGGGCGTTTCGCACTCGGCCTCGTCCATGTCGCTACGCAGGAGGTAGGGCAGGCCAACGATGTGGCGATAGCTTTGGCGTTCGTAAATATTGGCGTGGCGCAAAGCGGTGATGCGGTCTTCAAGCATCGCGCGAGAGTTGGCCCACATCAGGCCGGCAGCTAAGCCCTCGCGAACATTCTCGGCCGTGGTCACGCTGTACAAGCACTCCGCGGCGAAATGAGCGGGCCACTGTTCGAGAGCATCCGTATCGATGCAGCGAATGTAGGAGGCGTGAAAATCCATCAGACGCTCGCGCAGACCTGTGCTCCCGCCAGTGTTACTTTGCGCATGCCGCGCACTCTCTATTGGTCTCATGTCGTTCACCCCTCTAGGCTCCTATCAGTGCGCGATACGCTTTCCAAAACCCTCGTACCGAAGTTTCGGTAGCACGTGAGGCGCTTGATGCGGTGCTGTCTCCACCCATTTCCACCACGGCTTGCTGGTTTTCGGTGGCAGCTATGCCGCGTTGCACGAAGCCTCCCACAGCACCGTCCTCCATTGAAATGAAACCAGCCGCACCGATCAGGTTGGCCTGCTTCAAGCGAGTCTCACGTTGGTCTGGTGTATCGGCTCGGTATCCGAGATAGGTCCAGTGCAGGTCGGTGCTGTCCACGCCGCGCGGCACAATTTGTCGGATCGCCAGGCAATTTTGAATCTGTTGCAGCACTAAGCCCGGGAATACCGAAAGGATTTGTAAGGTAACGCTGTCGTCATACTCCTTAAAACCTTGTAGCATGCTTGGATCAGTAAGCTGATAGCCCGTTTGCTCAGAGCGCAGGCCCTGAGCCTTGTAGTCATCGGTTTGGGTGGTTTCGGCAGTAACGGCAGAGGCCCTGGCCTCATCGATCATCGAGTAGCTCACATGGTGGCCACCGCTTTCACTGACGATGACACCTCCCCGCTGCGACAGTCGGTTAAGTCGAAAGGTGGTAAAGAACAGATGTAGCAAGCTGGCGTGATAGCTGTCTTTGACATTTTCAAAGTAAAGCTTCCAGTTGTTGGGCAGCACTTGTGTAAAACGCCCGATGACCTCTACGGGTTTGTTCAGCACGCGCTCGATACGGGAGCTGATCTCTTCGCCGAGGTATTCTTCAATCGGGTCTACATCTTCGCTGAAGCTTGCAAACACCAAGCCACAAAAAATCGCGACGCGAAGTTTTCTGGGGCCATGGTCTTCTTTACAAAAATCTTTTGGCATGCCGCCTGAGCCATTGACCCCGCCTTCAAAGGCAACCCCTTTGAGGTTGCCCTGGCGATCATAGCTCCAGGCGTGATAAACACACCGGAAGTCTTTGGCCGCCTTACCTGCTTTCTCCAAGCAAATCAGCGCGCCGCGATGACTGCACCGATTCTCGAAAGCGTAGATCTCTCGGTCGCCGTCGCGCACCACCACCACCGGTGCATCGCCGATGAATGTTGTTTTGTAGTCGCCAATGCCAGAGATCTCAGACTCCAGGCACAAATAGTTCCAGGTGGGACCACGAAAGATAAGGCGTTGTTCATCGGCGTAGAGCTGAGCGTCTTGGTATACCGCAAACGGGATACGAGTCTGACCGGGGGCGAGCCATTTGATAGGCGAAGATTGCATGAAACTGGCTTTGCTGAAATATAAATTGAATGTTGAAGCGGATGTAATCCGGAATTCTGGCTAAGCCCTGAAGAGCTCCTTCCAAGCACTTAAAACCTGTTCACGCTCGATCACCAATGCCTCCAGAGCGATACGCGCAAACTCCTGATCATTCAGTCGCAGTCGATGCTGGTTCTTGCGAAACACACGATAAGCTTCTTGGCAGTGGAGGCTGTGTGGTCGTGAAATTAATCCCCTAGCGGCTGCGAGACTGAGCAGAGCAATATTGCCGAGATCCTTGGCAAGCTCCGGGAATTCATGCGCATGGCCGAGCACCAAGTACTGAACCATAAACTCGATATCGACCATACCACCACGATCGTGTTTGAGATCGAACAGTGCGGTCTTATTAGGGTGGCCATCGAGCATTTTTTGACGCATCTCGATCACGTCCGTTTTCAGCTTGACGGGGTCACGTTGCGCGCATACGAGGGCCTCGCGAATCGCCTCAAAGCGCTGGCCAATGACTACGTCGCCCGCACTAAAGCGAGCACGGGTGAGAGCTTGCAGCTCCCAAGTCCAGGCACTTTCGCGTTGATAGCGCTCGAAACCTTTTAATGAGGTGACCAATAGGCCCGCATTACCATTGGGGCGAAGCCGGAGGTCAATCTCGAAGAGTTGGCCCGATGCGGTACGTGTAGACAACCAATTGGACACACGTTGCGCGAGTTGCGAGTAAGCCTCTTGAGCTCGCTCGTCTTCATCGTCGTGAACGAAAACGAGATCCAAATCTGAGGCATAACCGAGTTCTTTGCCGCCTAATTTGCCGTAGGCAATCGCTGCAATCTGAGGGCGTTCGCGAAAGCGTTTGGGAAGCTGATCCCAACACAAATCTATCGCGGTTTGTAAGGTCCGATCTGCGGCTTCGCTGAGTTGGTCAGAGAGGCGCTCAATCGTCCATAGGCCCTTTAGATCTTGCGCAAGGAGTTTAAAGACCAGAGCGTGATGGGTTTCACGCGCGAGATCCATCTGCCGTTCAACATCGGGCCCAGCCTCACTCCCTGCACCGTTCCTCGCCGTTCCGATTCGATTGAGATCCGCTTTCAGTTGCCCCTGCCATTCGGCAAGGTCCGGCGGGTCGAGTACGCGGCCATCCAAGAGCTCGTCCAGAACGATGGGGTGCTTGTTGAGATATAGAGCTGCCCAGCTCGATTGACTGATAATCTCAAGCAGTCTTTTGAAAGCGAGAGGAAAGCGCACCACCAAGGCGATGTAGCTGGGACGCCTACAGACCACCTCCGCAAAATCGATGAGTCGCACAAGAGTCACATCGTCTTGCTTGTTTTCTTGCAGCCAAGCGTGCGCCCGCTCAAGTAAGGTGGCTAAAGCCTGTTGCGTCTCAGGGCTGGCGCTTTTGTAACGGAGGCTCGATTTAAACTGCGCCAGGTGATTGGATACTGCCTCCGAAAAAGACGTGCTAATTTCTTCCACGGCGTCAATGGCGAGAGCGTTACTTCTAACCTGACTTGAAGGCTTGGAGGCTCTTGAGCCAGCATCCCTCAAAAGCCCCCCAAAAATTGATTGGACGAGGTCACGAGCACCTTGTAGACGTTCGTCGAAATTTGCCTCCAAGCCAATCATTTTCGCGATACGCAGACGGGTCTCACCGGGGCCGGGCAGCCGATGGGTCTGCTGATCATCAATATACTGCAGCGCATGTTCAATGCGGCGAAACAAAGTGTAGGCCTCGCTCAAGGCCAACGCCTCGGCTGGAGCGATAAGCTTGCGCTGAGCCAGCGCGTCTAGGGTCGCTAGAGTCGAGGGACTACGTAGGCCGTTGTCTCGTCCGCCTCGGACAATTTGGAACATCTGGGCAATAAACTCAATCTCGCGAATGCCGCCTTCGCCCAGTTTAATGTCGATGGTGCCGGGGGCCTTCATATCTTTTTTGCCAGCCTCTTGCCGGATGATTTGATGCAAGCCCTTCAGTCCATCAAAGATACGGTAATCGATATAGCGTCGAAACACAAAGGGCTCAACGACCTGCTTGAGTTCTTGGCGATCCGCAAGAGGGTCTATTCCGGCCTCGGCTTGAAAACCGGTGTCGGCGATGACCCTCGCCTTAAGCCAGGCGAAGCGCTCCCATTCCCGGCCCTGAACTTGAAAGTACTGTTCGAGCATCGGCAAGGATACGACCAAGGGACCAGAATCGCCATTGGGGCGTAGCCGAGTGTCGATGCGAAAAACGAAGCCGTCCTCGCGAAGCTCTGAGAGCTCGTTAATGGCTTTTTGCGCGACTTGATGGAAAAATTCATTGGCCGAGATACTTCGGTTTGAATCGGTTTCGCCTTGGTCGCGGTACACCAGGATCAGATCGAGATCAGAAGACACGTTGAGTTCATAGGCGCCCGCTTTGCCCATGGCGATGACCAATAGGTCCTGAGGTTTTCCGAGCTTGTCGCGCGGTATGCCGTATCGCTCAGCAACCACGTGCGCAGATTTTCGGAAGCACAAATCGCATGCGATCTCGGCTAGAGAGGTCATGGTGGTACAGACTTCTTCCAGGCTGGCCAGGCCTTGTAAATCGCGCTCCATGAGAATCATCAGGACCAAGGTGCGCGCTCGGCGCAGCGAATGAGCGTTTAGGAGTTCACGGACTAAGGCTGCACTGCCGGGCTGATCCACAAGCTTTTGGAGCATCCGCGAATCAATCCAGCCCGCCTGAAGTTGGCGCTGAAAAAACGGTGAAAAGCGTTCGGCTAGAAAACTCATGCCTAAAGTCCTGGTACAGAATAGAACGCTTCTAGCAAGTTGTTTACGGAACAGGACAATGGATTACCCCTGAGAGTCGGCGACGGTCGGGCGAATGTTTTGAGGAGGGGCGACAGAAGAGAAGTAAGGGTCATTGACGGTATCCTACAGCTGTTCACATGAAAACGGACTGGCCTGTTAGGATTGCGATATGAAGATGAATCTCCCCGCCCAACAAAAACCCTATTTTGAAACGCTCTCTCAGGCCAAGCAGATTCTGCTTGAACCCTTTGGCCTGGATGAAAGCAAGCTGCAGCAAGCGCTTGCTACCGTCTTCGAGCACAAAGTGGACTATGCCGACCTCTACTTCCAATTTACCCGCAGCGAGGGCTGGAGCCTGGAAGAAGGCATTGTTAAATCCGGTAGCTTCTCGATTGACCAAGGTGTGGGTGTGCGCGCTGTCAGCGGGGAAAAAACCGCTTTTGCCTACTCGGACGAAATTGGCTGGGGACCCTTAATTGAGGCCGCCAAGGCTACTCGAAGCATTGCTCGCCAGGGCGCAGGCAAGATCAAGGTGGCCAGTGCGGTTAGTCCGGTCAACGCTGCCCATATTTCTAGACTCTATGCGGCCTACGATCCGATCGGCTCTCTAAAGGCCGAGGACAAGGTCGCTCTGCTTGAAAAAGTTGAAAAAATCGCGAGCGCGAAGGATCCTCGGATCGTTCAGGTGATGGCGGGTCTGGCCGCCGAATTCGACGTGGTCTTGGTCGCACGTTCAGATGGCGTGATGGCAGCCGATATACGCCCTTTGGTGCGTTTGTCGGTAACTGTGATCGCCGAGCAAAATGGTCGTCGCGAGCAGGGCCATAGCGGTGGTGGCGGTCGATTCAATTTCGCCTATTTCGATGATGAGCTCATCGAGCGCTATTGCGCCGAAGCTGTGCATCAGGCGCTCACCAATCTGGATTCCCGGGCGGCTCCAGCGGGCACCATGGCGGTAGTGTTAGGCCCAGGCTGGCCCGGTGTGCTCTTGCATGAGGCTGTGGGTCATGGCTTGGAGGGCGACTTCAATCGCAAAGGCTCTTCGGTTTTCGCCGGGCGCATTGGCGAGCGCGTTGCCGCCAAAGGCGTGACGGTGATTGATGATGGCACCCTGGCCGATCGCCGCGGTTCGCTCAACGTCGATGATGAAGGCAACCCAACTCAGCGCAACGTCTTGATCGAAGACGGTATTTTGAAGGGTTATATCCAAGACACCCTCAACGCGCGTTTAATGAAGACGCCGGTCACAGGGAACGGTCGGCGTGAATCCTTCGCACATCTCCCGATGCCGCGTATGACGAATACCTTCATGACTAGCGGTAAGCAAGACCCGGCGGAGATCATCGCCTCTCTCGACAAAGGCTTGTATGCGGTTAATTTTGGCGGTGGTCAGGTCGACATTACCAATGGCAAGTTTGTTTTCTCGGCTTCGGAGGCGTACTGGGTTGAAAACGGCAAAATTCAATATCCTGTCAAAGGCGCCACGATTATCGGTAACGGTCCTGATGCCTTAACGAGAGTCACCATGATCGGCAACGATATGAGCCTGGACCCTGGCATTGGTGTGTGCGGTAAAGACGGACAAAGCGTGCCCGTTGGCGTGGGCCAGCCGACCTTAAGAATTGAAGGGTTAACGATTGGTGGCACCGCCGCATAACGAGTCGGCCGAAGGTGCCGGGCCTAGGAGGCGCTGGCCCTGGATTCTTCTGACGCTCTTGGTGTTCCTGGCAGGGTTGAGCGCTTGGGCGATCAAGCCGTTGCCGACTTGGGCGCGCGATAAGGCAGGTGTGGAACTGTCCCGGGTGTTGGAGCGGCCCGTTACTCTCGCGCAGCTTGAGTTGGGCCTGTTTCCACCGCGCGTTGAAATCAAGGGCTTTAGAGTCTTAGAAAAGCAAGGCGCTCGGCCCAGCTTTTCGTTCGATTCTCTAACGACTGAAATCGATTGGGCCTCGGTTTCCAAAAAATATCCCATCATCAAGAGCTTGAAGATCACCAAGCCGGAGATAGCACTGACGCGCTATGCCGACGGACAGACCAGTGTTGACGATCTGATCAAGAAATTCATTGAGCGCCCTCGAAGCGACAAGGTTGCGCAATTTTCAATCGCGAACATTGAGCTGGAGCAAGGTGCAGTGCTGCTCCAAGACGATACCGTCAAATCCAAGCATGGAATCAGCGAACTCAGCTTGAAACTTCCCTTTGTGTCGAGCTTGGTCGTGGATCAGGAAGTTTGGGTGAAGCCCGCGTTGAAGTTTAAATTAGACGAGCGACTGATTGAGGCGCAAGCCGAAAGTCTACCTTTCGACGGCACACACCGCTCTCGCTTGAAGGTCAATATCGAACCCTTTGAACTGGCTCCTTGGTTAGCCTATTGGCCCAAGACCGCGCTGGTCGCTCCGCTGAAGGCGCGTTTGCAATCGGCTTTCAGTATAGATTTCGCACAGACAGGTAAGACTCAGTTGTTAATCGCTGGGTCTGTGAAGCTAGCTGACATGGCACTTAAGCAGGCTCTAACCACCGTTGTGTTTGATCGTATGGACGTTCAGGCGGAACATTGGTCATGGATGCCTTCGAGCTGCGCCCGCTTGAGCGCCAGTTTAAGGCCGAGGGAGTTGCTTTAACACGGCCCGTCGTGAATTTGGTGCGCCATTCGGCGAGCGCCGTGAAGGTCATTCAACGCACCGTTACGGCCAAGGAGGCGCCAGTGCAATTTGACTGGAGGCTCGGTGAAGTGAAGGTCAGTGACGGCCAGGTCGCCTATCAAGATCCAGCTTTCCTGCCTAGGGCTTTAACGGTAAGTCTCAAAAGCGTGAATGGGGTCATCAACGGTTTGAGCACGGACTCCAACATCTTCACTGAAGTGAAGGTCAGCGCGCAGACGGAGCGCGGCGAAGCGGTGAAAGTTGATGGTCAGTTCAGTAAGGTCGGCGGGCGCAGCAAGCTGGCTTGGGATGTGGATAAGGCTTCCCTGAGCGATTGGTGGTGGTTGGTGGAGCCGTACCTGGTGAGCACGTCCAAGGGGCGGCGCCACTAAAGCGAGCGGCCATGTGGGCTTTGGCGGAGATCGACCCGCGTCCTTGGAGCAAGTGCAGGCCAGTGTCGGAGAATTCAAGCTAAAAAGCAGGAGCGGTCTGGAGTGGCTGAAGTTTGCCTCCTTGAAGTTTTCTGATCTGCGCCTCGATTTGGAAACTCGAACCTTGGGGTTAAATCGCATCGAGGCGCAGAAACTGCAGTTTATCGCCAAGCGCAATGCTCAAAATGACTTCAGTTTTCAAGAGCTCGTGCCTGAGGTTGCTACTAAGGCCGCCTCTAAAGCTGCCTCTAAATCTGCTCCCAAGACCGTAACAATACGAGAGAACAAAGCTGCGACGGCTCCCTGGACTATCCGGGTGGACGAACTCAAACTGGATCGTTCCCTGTTTGCGCTCAGCGACGATTTGAAGGGTCGCGATACTGATTTGAAGTTTGAAGATTTGAAGCTTTTGGCGAAGAACTTTCACTTGAATACTGGCGCGAGTTTTATCGCCAAGAGCGCTGGCCCGGCGTCGAATATAAAAGCCCCTGCAAGCAGCATCGAACTTGCAGCGAGCCTGAACCAAAAAGGCCGCATCAATTGCGGGGCCCGCTACAGCTTCAACCAGTCAAAGCAAACCTCGATCTCGATTTGCGGGACATTAATGTATTACCGTTCCAGGCTTACTTCACGTCTTTTCTCAATGCACTTATTACTCAGGGCGAGGTCGGGGCCAAGGGTAAATTAGCAATTGATTTAGCCGGTGAAAACCCGCTTCAGTATCTGGGTGCGATTGCGGTTCAACAGTTCGCCTCGGTCACTAAAGCGGGTAATGAGGATTTACTCAAGTGGAAGAGCTTGCGTCTTTCCAGCACTCAGATGAATACCAAACCCTTGAAAATTGATTTGGGTGATATTGAGCTCGATGAATTTTATAGCCGCTTGATTATTTCGCCGACTGGCCGCTTTAATTTACAGGATCTGGGTGCCGGTAAAACGGAGTCGGCGGCGTCCTCTACTCAACCAACCGAGTCGGCGTCTCCCGTGCCCCCGCTTCAAGACCGGCCTCAACCAAGCGACACGGGTCTTGAACCTGCTTCCCAAGCCCCTGCCTCGCAAACTGCCGCCTCGCAAGCCTCTGCGCTTTCTGCGGGGCCTCCCGTCGACCCACCCCCGGTGCGAATCGGCAAAATCACCCTCAGCAAAGGCAACATCGACTTCAGCGATTTCTTTGTGAAGCCCAATTACTCGGCCAACCTCACTAATATGGAGGGGTCCATCGGCGAGCTGACGCCTGAAAAAGCCGGGGAAATCAACTTGACCGGGCGAATCGATGGTACTGGAACGCTCAAGATTGAAGGTGCAATCAACCCCTTGATGCGTAACTTGTTTCTCGATCTTAGAGCCGATGCGAGCGATATTGATTTGCCTCGCCTCACACCTTACTCTGGTAAATATATCGGCTACGGCATCGAGAAAGGCAAGCTCTCGGCGAAGGTCGCCTACAAGCTTGAAAATCGTCAACTCAAAGCAGAGAATCGAGTGATTCTCGATCAACTCACTTTTGGCGATAAAGTGGACAGCCCCAGTGCCATGAAGCTGCCGGTTATGTTTGCTGTCGCGCTTTTGAAAGATCGTAATGGCGTCATCGATATTGAGATGCCGATTGGAGGCTCTTTGGACGATCCTAAGTTTTCGGTCAGTGGCCTGGTGCTGCGAATGATTGGAAACTTGATCGTGAAAGTCATCACTTCTCCGTTCACTCTGTTGGCGAGTTTGGGCGGCGGCAAGCACCAAGAGTTGAGCAAGGTGGAGTTCGAAAGTGGCAACGCCGCGTTGAGCATCGTAGCCCAGGAGAAACTAGAGTCGGTGGCGAAAGCTTTGACAGACTGCCCCGCGCTTAAGCTCGATTTGGCGGGTCGAGCGAGTCTCGCAGACGATGCCCCCACACTCAAGAAAAGAGCCTTTGATCGTTTATTAAAAGCGCAAAAATTACGTGAAACGCTTAGAGGCAATGTGGGAGCTGACGCCATCGACGCTGTGGAGATTTCGGCGGCCGAGTATCCGAAGTATTTAGCGCAGGCGTTTCAAGCATCCAGCCTGCCGAAGCCTAAGAATTTTATTGGCATGCAAAAATCCGTGTCGGCACCTGAGATGGAAAAGGCCCTCAGCGACACGGTTCAAGTGAGTGACGCCGAAGTGCTCAATTTGGCGAATCGACGCGCGCAGGCGCTGAAGGACTGGTTGGCAGGGCAAGATTGCGACCGACCGTCTCTATATTGTCGCGCCAAAGCTGGAGGGCACGCCTCGGGTGGAATTGAGCCTTAAATGAAGTCTTAGCCGCTCGCGCAGACACTTTTAAGTTGTTTACACAAACCCTGATTTGTGGAGCACCATCAGCTCTATGCAGGCGAATTCGAATCTTGGCAAAACCGGGCTGATCCTTATGGGAGGCGGTGCTCGCGCGGCCTACCAAGTGGGTGTTCTTGATTCGGTCCGAGCGATTCTTGTCGCCGAGGGTTGGCCTCTGACTAAGAATCCGTTTCCGATCATATGCGGCACCTCGGCGGGGGCGCTCAACGCGGTTGCATTGGCAGCATCAAGCAACAATTTCGAAGAGGCGATGAATGGCATTTTGCAGGTTTGGTCGAACTTCCGAGCCTCTCAGGTGTACCGAACCGATGCCTTGGGGTCCTTTTCAAACGCAGCCCATTGGCTAGCCGCACTCGGCTTAGGATGGGTGATCAAGTCTCGACCACGCTCACTTTTTAACAACAGTCCCTTGGCTGACTTACTGAAAGATTTCATTGACTTCGCCAGGCTTCAGCGGGCCTTCGATGAGGGGCATATGCATGCCCTTGCCGTGACCGCTTCAAGCTACACCTCGGGACAACACGTTACGTACTACCAATCGAAGACGCAGATCGAACCTTGGTATCGCACCCAAAGACTTGCAGTTCCCACCGAAATCAATATCGATCATTTGATGGCTTCAAGCGCTATTCCCTTCGTATTCCCGGCGGTCAGCTTACGACTTGATCAAGGCCACGAATTCTTCGGTGACGGGTCGATTCGTCAGACGGCGCCGATCAGTCCTGCCATCCATCTGGGCGCAGACCGGGTCATGGTCATTGGAGTGGGCCAATTACAAGTCGGACGCGAGCGCACCAGTCACTCCGCTTCGCAATATGCCTATCCTAGCCTAGCTCAAATTGGCGGGCACACGATGTCGAGTATTTTTCTGGATGCGCTTGCCAATGATATTGAACGCCTGTCACGAGTGAATCAAACTTTGACCCTGATCCCGGAGCAGACAAGATTGGAAAGTAAATTGCGCCCGGTCAAAGTTCTGGTGATCTCACCTAGCCAGAGGCTAGATCAAATGGCGGCCTACCATGTGACGAGTTTGCCTCGTACGGTGCGCACCATGATGTCGATGTTGGGAGCAACCGAACAACGTGGCCTGGGGCTATTGTCCTATCTACTGTTCGAGAGTGGCTACACGCGAGAATTAATCGAGCTTGGCCGCAAAGATACCTTGGCGCAACGCGAACGAGTGATCGAATTTTTTGGGGCGTCGGTGGCTTGACATTGCTATTTCGATGCCGGGACTTTCAATAAACAAGCAGCTTATTTGCCAAACCACTGGCATTGGTGCTAACCTAGGGTTGAAGCGCGTCGTAAATATCGTTTAAATCAGCCTGGGATCTCCAGGAGGTTACGAGATTGCCTCGGATGTGCTCCTTGAGTCCCTTATCAGCGCCACTTGTGAAAATAATTCAGTCGTTCTTCTTTTTTGTGATCTTTTTTGGCTATCCGGCTTTCGGCGGGATGAGTCCTAGAGACGCTTGAAGAAAAAGAAGCGTCCCAAAGACGAAACCGCCGGAACTCCCGGCGGTTTTTTTTTGCCGCACGAGTTAGATCAATTCATCGACCCATTCATTAAACCTGAACCGACACCAAGATTCGACACCAAAACAAGGGATGCCCGACCATGACCACCACCACTGACGACGTTCGCATTCGCGGCATAAAAGAACTTTCTCCACCAGCCCACTTCATGCGCGAATTCCCCGCGACCGAGGTCGTCACGAGTTTGGTGTACGAAACCCGCCAGGCGATACACCGCGTGATTCATAAGATGGATGATCGCCTGCTGGTCGTTGTTGGACCATGCTCCATTCACGATACCAAGGCTGCGCTTGCTTACGCAACGTTGCTGCTGGCCGAGCGTCAAAAACACGCTTCCGATTTAGAAATTGTGATGCGTGTTTATTTCGAAAAGCCTCGGACTACCGTAGGGTGGAAGGGTCTCATCAATGACCCCCACTTGAACAACAGTTTCGACATTAATCAAGGCTTACGTATCGCCCGCGAATTGTTGGTTGAGCTCAATTCGATGGGGGTTCCTGCGGGCACGGAGTTCTTGGACATGATCACCCCGCAGTATGTGGCGGATCTTATTTCCTGGGGTGCGATTGGCGCGCGTACCACCGAGTCACAAGTGCATCGCGAGCTCGCTTCGGGCTTGAGCTGTCCGGTCGGTTTCAAAAACGGGACCGACGGTAATCTTAAGATTGCTCTGGACGCTATTAAAGCGGCCAGCCAGCCCCATCATTTTTTGTCCGTCACCAAGGGAGGATATTCAGCCATTGTGTCCACCAATGGCAATGAAGATTGTCACGTTATTTTGCGTGGTGGTCAGGCGCCGAACTATGACGCGGCTTCGGTCGATGCGGCCTGCAAGGAGTCGGCTGCCTCCGCCCTCGCTTGCCGCTTGATGATTGATGCCAGCCACGGCAATAGTTCCAAGAAACCAGAGAATCAAATCCCGGTCAGTCGCAATATTGCCGAGCAACTTGCAGCGGGCGACAGTCGAATTTTTGGAGTCATGTTGGAAAGCCATTTGGTGGCCGGACGACAGGACCTTGCTCCGAATAAAACGCTCACCTATGGCCAAAGCATTACCGATGGTTGCATTGCCTGGGAGGACACGGTTGAGGTGCTGCAAGCGCTGGCTGATGGTGTAAAACAACGCCGTCTGTCCGCCCAGCAAGGTAATTGATCTAGTTTTCCCTCCAGAACCGTGATGGGGGTCGCTCTGTGGTAGGGTTCCGTGATATAAAAGAGTGAACTCACCACACCGCTAAAGACGATGAACGCTCCATCCAACGCCGTAGAAAAATCTGACGCGACTCAAGGCACCGGCAATTCAGCTAAACGTAGTCCGCATGAACGCTTACTCGCGCTGGGTTTGAAGCCCATGGGCCGGGCTACCGACTTCTCGGAAGAGATCTACGGCATGATGGCAAAAACGCCTTTGTTTTCAGGCCTCGATATCGAAGAGACTCGCAAGCTTGGCGCCTTTATGTATGTCTATGAGGCGCCTGCAGGCATCACCATTATTAATGAGGGTGAGAGCGGCGATTTCATGATGCTGCTGATTAAAGGTATGGTTGATGTGTTGCGTCGCAACCGCTACAACTATCCTTCACGCATTGCCGTGGCCCATTCCGGTCATGCCCTTGGTGAAATGTCAATGTTTGATGGTGAGCCCCGCTTCGCTTCGTGCGTCACCCTTGAGAGTAGTCGCATTGCTGTGTTAACTCGCGATGCTCTGTTGCTCGTCTTGTCCGACGAGCCTAAACTCGGCAACAAGATCTTGCTTAAACTCGTGCAGTTGCTCTCTGAGCGTTTGCGCCAGACCAGTGCCAAGCTGGTGTCCTATCTCGAAGCTGCTCGCGACGCATAATTGATGAGTGATTGATCTCCGATGAGTGTCGGCTAACGCTTTTGATGTTCTTCATCAACCCATGTGATAGTTAAATGGCACCTCTACTTTCCGGGATTCGAGTTCTAGATTTCGGCCGCTATATCGCCGGACCCTATTGCGCTGCGCTGTTAGGCGAATACGGTGCCGATGTTATTCGAATTGAGAAGCGTAGTGGCGGAGAAGACCGCTTCATTGCCCCGATTGCCGAGGGCGGCGAAGGGGGCATGTTTCTCCAGATGAATCGCAACAAACGCTCACTTACTTTAGACCCCATGGGTCAAGAAGGCCGTGCAGTAGTGAAGCGTTTAATCGCAATTTCCGATGTGGTGGTCGCCAATCTTCCCGAACCTGCCCTTAAAGCCATGGGGCTGGACTATCCAACTCTAAGAGCCATTAACCCAAGAATTATTTTGGTGACCAGCTCGGCCTTTGGTGCGGAAGGGCCCATGGCAAAGAATGTTGGCTTTGACGGCGTGGCTCAAGCGATGTCGGGGGCCATTTACATGACCGGTGAACCCGAACAACCATACCGCGCCGCAGTCAACTGGGTGGACTTCGGTACGGCCTTGCATTGTGCAATGGGTACCTTGGCGGCCTTGATGGCGCGCGCGCAAACCGGATGTGGTCAAATGGTCAGTGGGTCCTTGTTGTCCACTGCGGTCAGTTTTGCCAACGCTGCAATCATTGAACAGGCCGTAGTGGCTCCACACCGTGTGCCCACCGGCAATCGGGGTCAGACAGCCGCGCCGGTCGATGTGCTAAAAACACTGGATGGCTGGATTTTGATTCAAGTGGTAGGGCAGCCGCTTTACGAGCGTTGGGCGAAATTGATGCATGCCGAAAGCGCTCTTGCCGACGCTCAAGGCCAGGGCAAGAGTACCCCAGACCTCGACGGTATTGATTGGCTCAACGACCCGCGCTTTGCCAATGATGAGCTAAGAGGTCTGAACGGCCGCCTGATTAGCGCACGCGCCGCCGCTTGGTGCGCTTTACGGAGTTCGTCTCAAGCGGTTCATGAGCTGGGTGATGCCAAGATCCCCTGTGGTCCAGTGCTGTCGCCTCAGCAAGCTTTGGAGCACCCCCAACTGCTTGCGGTCGGCTTGTTTCATCCTACGTCATTTCCTGGGATGAACGGCTTGGCACCTCTAACCAGGGCGGCGGTAACTTTATCGGATTCCGCAAAGGTACCAATGCAACGTGCGCCTCTTTTGGGTGAGCATACCGAAGCAATTTTGCAAGAATTAGGCTACAGTAGGAGCGAAATTGACGCGCTGCGTCAAAATGCAGTAATTTAGTATTAAGTGACCACCTAATGACCGAACTTAGTTGGCAGGCGCGCTTCGCAGCGATTAGTCCTGCGGGTCGCGCGATGTTTTGGGCTGCGGCTTCCGGCCTGCTCTTCAGCCTGCTCAATACCTCGATGCGGGCTATGACCTTACAGCTCAGTTCCTTTCAGGTACAGTTCCTGCGCTATGGCTTTGGGCTCTTGGTGTTGATGCCAATCGTTTACAAGACGGGCATTGCAGCCTATCGCCCCAACGGGCTCACCGGTCAGCTTTGGCGCGGGGTGGTGCATACCGTGGGACTTACCTTATGGTTTGCAGCGCTGCCTCACCTCTCGATGGCGGACTCCACAGCTATTGGTTTTACAACCCCCATTTTTATTATGTTCGGTGCCGTGTTGCTGTTGGGCGAGAAAATGGTCTGGGCGCGCTGGCTGGCGGCCGCGATAGGGTTTGCGGGGATGCTGGTGGTGATGGGGCCCAAGCTGACGGGCTCGGGTGGTTGGTGGATGCTGGTCATGTTTGCCGCCTCTCCGGTCTTTGCAGGCTCGTTCCTTATTACGAAATTTTTAACCCGGCGAGATTCCCCTGCGGTGATTGTTTTTTGGCAATCTCTGACGGTCACGGTTCTCACCTTGCCTTTGGCGCTAATGAATTGGAGCGCTCTCACGCCTTGGCAATGGACCATCTTTTTGTTCGCCGGTGTTCTGGGCAGTGCTGGACATTGGTGTTTGACAAATTCCTATCGATTGGCCGACATCTCGTCCACCCAGTCACTCAAGTTTTTGGACCTGGTTTGGGCCTCGCTACTTGGTTTTATGGTGTTCGGCGATGTTCCCACCTCCGCCTCGTTACTCGGCGGAGTGATGGTTTGCGGGGCCACCGTGTGGATTGCGCGCTGGGAAGCTAGCCGACGAACGGCCGCTTCCAGCGAATAAGTGCATAAATTGGCCGATGAACGGCGGCGAGTGCCAACTTTGTCACCGATGAACGGTCGGCGGCTCTCTAAAGTGCATCGATGTTGCACTTTCATTCCGCGTCGCCCCAATACTTGCCCCGAGAAGCCTCAATCTTCTCTGTCGGCCGCTCGGTCTGGATCGCGACCGCCCTCTTGGTATGCTCGCTGACTCTCGGCGCCTGTGGAGGTGGTTCAAGCAACACTAGCAACGCAATAGCCGCAAGCGGTAGTCCGGCAGAAAGTCAGGCCACCACGGTATCGCCTGTCGGCGGCGGCGTCGCTGCAGGCCAGACCGCTAGCGCCCTGGGTAATCTTGCCGATGCCGCGAGCCGCGATACAAAAGCACCCGAGCTTGATCCTGGCTGCCCGATTCGTTACAGCGCGAATTTAGCTAACGAGCAGATCGGGCCCGATCCACTATTGAATAAACAATGGCATCTTAAAAATACCGGTCAATTTCAAGGCAAGGTTGGCGAAGACTTGAACGTTGAACATGCCTGGACTATCTCGCAAGGCGAAGGTGTGCGTATTGCCTTAGTGGATGATGCGCTCGAAGTCGTTCATAGCGATCTGAAGGCCAATGTAGTTGCGGGTCAAAGCTATAACTATCGGCCTGCGGTGAAAGGTTCATCTTTCCCTTTGCCCTGTAATTATGACGATAGTCATGGCACTTCAGTTGCGGGCATCATTGCCTCGCGCGGCTCGAATGCCATTGGCACCGTCGGAATCGCTCCAAAAGCGCAACTGGTCGGCTATAACGCACTGGCACTCGACTTAACTGCGGACATTGCCGACGCTTTGAATCGCGATATGGCCACGAACGCTATTTATAACAATAGCTGGGGCTCGCCCGATGATGGTGTGCTGAACGCTGCTGAACCAGAGTTTGAGGCAGCCATTCAAAAAGGCTTAAGGCTTGGCCGTCAAGGCAAGGGTTCGATCTTTGTATTTCCTGCAGGCAATGGCGGCTGCTATCAGGTCAGCGGTTCGATCGCATGCCAAAAAGATAATTCCAATCTCGACGGATATGTGAACCAGCTCGGCATCATTACTGTTGGAGCGGTCAATCAATTGGGTCGCCTGCCTTGGTATGGCGAACGCGGCTCGAATATTTTGGTGAGTGCTCCTGCCGGGGATGGGGCGGCGGGGATCACCACGACGGCTATCTCGAACGCCTATCGTAGCGACTTTGCAGGTACTTCAGCCTCTGCGCCGATGGCCTCTGGAGTGATCGCCCTGATGCTAGGTGTGAACCCCAAACTGACTTGGCGCGATGTGCCCATTATTCTTGCGCGAAGCGCTCGCAAGAACGATATCAACGACCCTGAGTGGGCCGGACTCTTCAACCATAAGTACGGCTTCGGCGTGATTGATGCCACGGCTGCTGTGAGAATGGCGAGTACCTGGGCTAGTGTGGGCGACACGCGAAGCCTCAAACGCTGCGACATTTCAAGCGAAGAGTTCGCCGCGATTGCCGACGGTGGTGAGGCGCTCAAGAATACCTTGAATCTCAAGGACTGCGCGATTACGGCGATTGAGTATGTCAAAGTCGCGGTCAAGATCGATCATGAATACAGCGGCGATTTACAAATTGATTTAGTCGCGCCAAGTGGTTCGTTGAGTAATTTTTCAACTCCACGCCTCTGCGCATCTAGCGAGCGTAGCAGCAACCAGTGTGGCAGCCTTGCTCAGTGGAGCTTTGGCTCGGTGCGCCATCTTGATGAACCTGCGACCGGTGATTGGCGTCTGGCAGTTCAGGATCGAGTCATCGGAAAGAGTGGCCATCTGCAAGCCTGGAGCTTGACGGTTTACGGCCGATAATCATTCGCTCTTGACTTTACATGACCTTCTTGTCGTGATTCCAAAGCACATCGCTGCCGCCGGCATGGCGGTTTAGTACCCTTGCCAAGACGAACATCAGGTCTGAGAGACGGTTAAGATATTGACGACAGAGAGGGCGTACAGGCGCCTCGCTGGCCAGCTCTTCGATCCCTAACGCGATCACGGCGCGTTCGGCTCGTCGGCAGACGGTTCGCGAGATATGTGCGAGTGCGGCCGCTCGCGAGCCGCCCGGCAAAATAAACTCGGCCAGCCTTGGCAGGGTCGCATTGTAATGGGCCAACCACTCGTCCAGGCGAAGCAGTTGCGGCTCATGAATATTCTCAAAACCCGGGATGCAAAGTTCGCCACCCAGATCGAACAAATCGTGTTGGATTTGGTAGAGCGCAACGCTTACCTCCGACGGCAGGTCTTCGCATAGCAAGACACCAATCGTGCAGTTAAGCTCATCGACCTCGCCCATGGCAACGACACGTGCATTGGTCTTCGAGACTCGGGAACCGTCGCCTAAACCGGTACTGCCATCGTCGCCGGTGCGGGTAGCAATCTGCGTGAGTCTTTGACCCATAGGAAACCTTATTGAAAGTTGAGCGACAACGCAACCCTAGAGTCTAACGCTGACCGCGATGAGCCCAGGCTGTCGTATGCTTTTCGATGTAAGAAAAGAGCTCATACATGATCATTGCCATGATTGCAATCACCACCAGACCCGCAAAAGCCAAGGGCATCTTCATCGCCGAGCCGGCCGAGATCAATAGGTACCCAATCCCTTCGTTGGATGCATTCATCTCTGACACGGTCGTGCCGACAAACGCCAGGGTGATCGCTACTTTGAGCGAGGCAAAGAAATACGGCATTGAGCGCGGCAGGCCAACCTTGAGTAAGACATCGGTGCGTTTAGCCCCCAATACCCGCAGGACGTCCTCAAGTTCTGGTTCCAAGGTGGCAAGCCCGGTGGCGATATTCACCATGATGGGGAAAAACGAAATCAGGAAAGCGGTCAGCACGGCAGGGCCAACCCCAATCCCAAACCACACCACGAGAATCGGCACGAAGGCCGCCTTTGGTAGAGCGTTGAAGGCCGTCATCAGAGGATAAACAGCGTCATAGGCGGCCTTTGAGGAGCCAATCACAAATCCTAGTACCACTCCGACCACGATGGAAATAGCGAAGCCCAGCATGGTCGTCCAGAAGGTTCTCCAAGCATGGCCGAGAATCACGTCGCGGTACTCGACCATCTGAACAATAATTTGGGAGGGGCTTGGAAAAATGAAGTCCGAGATATTAAATAGCCTGCAAACCAGTTCCCAAATTAAAATGATGCCCAAGAGCAGCAGAAACGGCGCTGACTTTTTGACAAGTTTCATTTGTTTGGCTGTGGCCATGTGATTCGCGATGAAATGGATAGGTTATGGAGGTGATGGAGCGAATGCTTAAGTGCTGCGTACCGATCCAATCCGCGTGCGCAACTGAAGGACCACTTCACTAAACTTTTCGGTATAGGTGATTTCTAAATTGCGGGGGCGCGGCAGCTCGATTGCTTTTTTCTCAAGAAAACGACCGGGTCGCTTACTCATGACGTATACCGTGTCCGCCAAGTAAACGGCCTCACGCAAATCATGGGTGACCAAAATGACATTGAACTTTTGTTGGGTCCAAAGGTCGCGTAAGACATTCCAAAGCTCCTCGCGCGTAAAGGCGTCGAGTGCTCCGAATGGCTCATCGAGAAGGAGCATCTTGGGTTCGTGAATCAAGGCGCGGCAGATCGACGCGCGTTGCTGCATACCGCCCGACAGCTCCCAGGGAAACTTGTACTCATAACCGGCCAGCCCAACGGTCGCCAAAAGCTTCTTGGCGCGCTCGATAAACTGCGCTTTTTTAGACTTGAATTCGCTTCGGTACGGCTCAACGATTTCGAGGGGCAGCAAGACATTGTCAAGCGTGGTACGCCACGGCAGAAGAGTCGGTGCCTGAAAGGCCATGCCCACGACCTTGAGCGGACCGGTGACGGGCTGACCATCAATGTGAATGCTGCCTTTGCTGGGCATTTTCAGCCCAGTGGCAAGCTTCATGAAGGTTGATTTTCCGCACCCCGACGGCCCCACGATGGCAATAAACTCACCATCCTGAGTTTGCAGGTTGATGTCCTCGACAGCATAGTCTTCGGCGGCCAGCAACTCGTCGTTGTAGGCCAGCCAAACATTTTTAAAGTCTACGAAATTCAATTTTTCCGCGGCTTACTTGGGCAAAACGTTGAGCTCAGCCTTTGACGGCAGGTAGTTACTGCTCCAAACCTTCGAGACATCGATACGATCTTTGGTGGTGAAGGCATCGGAGACTTGCGAGGCCATCAAAGAGAGACGCGGGCCATTGATCGCACCAAAGCCTTCGGTCTTTGCAGAAGGCGTATTGATGGAGCCTGCAATCGCTAACTTCAGTCGCTGAGTTTCAAGTGCAACGTCGATGATGCCGTCACGCTCTTTGACGTACTTGACGTAGTCCTCGGGTTTAGCCAGCACATCTTTTGTGGCCTTTGCGAAGGCCCTCAAAAAGCCCTTTACGGCATCAGGATTTTTCTTCGCGAAATCATCGGACACGATGATGGCGTTGCCGTACATTTTTACGCCAAAATCACCGTAGGGCATCACAACGATGTCTTCGGTTTTCACGCCACGCGCATTGAGGTTCAAAAGTGACGTGAAGTAAAAACCGGTTGCGGCGTCGATGTCGCCACGTGCCAGCATGGTTTCACGCAGCGGAGGGTCCATCGCCGTCCATTGGATCTTGGCCAGATCCAAGTTGTTGGCTTTGGCGAATATTGGAAAGGCTTTGCGGCCTGCATCGAATACCGGGGCTCCGAGCTTTTTCCCCTGCAAATCCGCGGGTGTCTTGATGCCCGATTTTTTGAGTGCAAATACTGCGGCGGGCGTGGTGTTATAGACCATCATCACACCCAGAGGTTTTCCCGGTGCGGCAGCATTATTGCCATGGAACTCCATCAGCGCCGCAAGGTCGGCAAAGCCCATTTCGTAGGCACCCGAAGCCACGCGGTTGACCGCGTTGCCTGAGCCGTTTCCGGAATCGATCTGCACGTCTAGCTTTTCGGCCTCGAAATAGCCCTTCGCTTTAGCGGTTAGAAATAGTGCGGCAGGACCTTCAAAGCGCCAGTCGAGCTGGAATTTGATCTTGGTTTGCGCGCTGGCAAGGCTACTGGCGGTATCGAGTGCAGACAGAACAATGGCCGCAGCAACGCTACGACCGAACTTGGTCGAAAAAAACATATTGAAAATCTCCGTGGTGAGTCTTATTCTGTATTGCACCTGTTTCAGATGCGACAAGGTTTCTACATCGTAAAGCAATTCTCATGCCGCCTCGCAAGGGGGAGAGCCGCACCTGTACGGTGCGGGTCTTGAATACTGATTTGAACTCTTGAAAATGCCTAGAGCTTGGACAGCACGTCCCTGACCTTGCCAATGATCTCGTCAATATGGGAGCGTTCCGCAATAGAGGGCGGGGCCATAATCAGTGCATCACCGGTGCTCTTGAGGTTCAGGCCTGCGTCGAAAAGCATTTTTTGAGCCGCATGTCCTCGGGCTCCCGGCACTTTATCCAATAGTCCGGCCGAGGCGTCAATGACCTTTTGGCCGTCTGGCGTATAAAAATACATCCCTTCGGCGCGCGCGAACATTTTTGGTTCGGACTTAAACTCCTTGTTAGGAGTGAATGGCATCCAGTAAGGTTGAAGAGCTTGCTCAATTTGAGGGCCGGCGTGTCCCATCGGGGCTCCAAAATCGAAGGCTTATGAAATCGATTCCAGTCATGAGTTTACCGAATGTTCGCCGGAACGACTAGAGGTTCGATTGCAGGTGCAATTACAGGCGCAAATTGCAGGTGCGATGGAAGATCCAGGCTAAGGCTTAGCTGCCTATCGATTCCGGCTTGCAAGATACACCCCCGGCAAGATGAGTAGAGCGCCGAAAAGATGAAATAGCTGCGGCTGTTCTCCGAGGAATATCCACCCGGTCATGGCCGCGTAGAGTGGGCCAAGGTAGAGCACCAGGCCAGTCTTGGCAGCACCCAGTTCGCGCTGCATAAAGGCGTAAGCTTGATAGGCACCCACACCAGGCAAGAGCGCCGCGATCACTCCCAACCACAGCGCTTTCAAGCTGAGCTGATGACTCAGGCCACTCATACTTGTCTCAATCAAAGTGAATGGAATGAGCACGATGATTCCACCAAGGGTGATGACCGTCGAGCGAGCCACCACACCCAGACAAGTCTTTCGATTTTTGAGCATGAGAGAATAGGCCGTCCACGACAACACGGCTACCACTATCCACCAGTCACCAACTGTAAAGCTCAGGTGAACGAAGGTTGCCCAGTCTGCTTTGGCGATAATGAATAGCATGCCCAGTAACGCGAGGGCTGCACCTAACCATTGTTGCGGCCGAAGACGCTCGTGAAACCAAAGGGCGGAAACTGCCGCGATCATGACCGGTGAGCAGGCGTATAGGAGGGAAATATTGACGGCTGGGGTTGTGCGTGCTCCAATATAAACGAAGGCTCCGCATATCCACATCCCCAGCGCACCGAGCACGATCAGGTCTTTCCATTCCTTGGCCCATTGGGGCCAGCGCTCGCGCAGCTCGCTCCAAGCAAAGGGTAGCATGACCGCAAACGCAATGCACCAACGAAGTAGCGCAAGCGCATGAGGTTCGATCACCCCAGGTGCTAGGCGCCCCACGATATAGTTCGCCGACCAAAGAGCGGGCGTAACAAACAAAAGAATACGGGCTAGGGACGCTCGCTGAATTTTCATAGTGCTGCATTTTACGGAAGGACTACGCTATGGTAGCTACGTGTACACGACTGTTTTTAAGCCTCGTTCTATCGGTCTTTGTCATGTCAGGGCAAGCAAAGAGTGTAAAAGCGACGAGCTCTGAGCGCGCAGACGAGAAGGCCTCGGCTCCAGGGCCGCGAATGCACGGCCATGTAAGTTTTTATGGACGCGCGTTTTCAGGACGCAAAACTGCCAACGGAGAGCGCTTCGATCCGAGCGCCTTGACGATGGCTCACCCCTCTTTGCCCTTTGGCACTTTCGTTCGGGTCACGCATCTAAAAAATAAACGGTACGTGATCGTTCGTGTGAATGATCGCGGACCCTTTACGAAGGGCCGAGTGGGGGATTTAAGCTTCGTCGCAGCACAAAGAATTGGTATCGTGCATCGTGGCGTTGGACCCGTCAAACTGAGCGTCATCACAAATCCTGAGGTCTCGCCGTGAGGTGCTTCAGAACTCCGCCATTTGCCCTTCACTCAATGCAATGATCTTGATATTGCTACCTTTCATGGCCGCTTGAAATTCTGCCAAGGTGCCCGGTGTTAAAGGGTTCGAGTTGTAGTGCATCGGTAAGACCATTTTCGGCTTGATCCATTCCCGAATCGCAAACGCGGCATCGTCCGGACCCATAGTGAAGTTGCCACCAATCGGAATCAAGACCAGGTCGGGTTTGTAGTATTCACTGATGAACTTCATATCAGTGAACAAACCAGTGTCGCCCATATGCCAAATCTTGAAGCCATTCTCAAGCTCCACGATATAGCCCATGGCTTCACCGGCGGGATGGGATTCCTGCTTGTCGGTGGCTGGGTTTTTCCAAACCAGTAAAGACGAATGTTCAGCCTTGACGGCAGTGACTTTAATGCCGGCCAAGGGTTTGACGCTGCCCGTTTTGTTAAAGCGGTGTCCAAGCTCAGAAGGGATCAAACCCAAGGTGATCAGCGGAGTCACCATGTCGGCTGGACCATAAAGCTTGGTGTTATTGAGTTTGGCAATGGCAGGTGCATCGCCAATATGGTCGACGTGAGCATGGGTCACGAGGAGCAAATCGACCTTTCCGAGCGCACCAAGGTCAGTCTTGTAGGGTGCTGGGGTCTTGGGGCCACCTGAAAGCCAAGGGTCAATCACAATGACCTTGCCGCCGGGCGATTTAATTCTAAAACTGGCTTGGCTAAGCCAAAGCACTTCCGTTTTAGCGCTGGCGGGCGCCGATTGAGCAAACGTGATTGAAGAGCTCAAGCCTAGCGTAACACCCAGGCTGAGGGCGCAGCTTAAGTTTGATAGTTTCTGAAAATTCATAGTGGATACCTTCTTATAAGTATTTGTCGTGCGCAAAATTGTAAGCCTTTCTTCGATTTTTCAATGAGTGGCATTCAGTTCTCAGGTCGAAGCCGAGCTTTGATCCAATCACCCAGGGTCTGACCGCTAGGCGTGGGGGCCGGTCTACCGGTGTTACGATTCGGGTTCTAACCAAGTTCACTCGGCACTCAACGACAATGTTTAGACGCTCAAAACCTACTGTCTTCAAGCCCGTGCCTTACCAAAGGCAGCGTCAGCCTCGGCGCGTGCCACGCTGGCTTCTCTTGTTGTTGCTCGGTGTCGCTGGCGGTGCAGGCGGGCTTTGGTATGCCCAAGAAAACTATATGCCTGCGCGCCTAAGTTTGCCCGAGACCCTGAAACTTCGTGGCGATTTGCAAAGCACCAGTGACGAGCGCGACAAATTGCGTGAAGAACTCAAGCAAACGGCTGACAAGTTGTCGCTTTCGGAGTCGCGTAGTAAAAAAGCTCAGAGCGACTTCGCGACCTCGCAGCAAACCACCGACAAGTTGCAAAAGAACATGGCGCAGCTTTTGTCGTCCTTGCCACCGGACCCGCGCGGAGGGCCGATCGGTATTCGAGCCGGGAGTTTCACGCCCACGGCTGGTCAGTTGTCCTATAACATTATCTTTACTCGAGCCAGTAAAACGGGTGATGCGTTCAAGGGCGTGGCCCAGTTGGTGGTCACCGGTCGGCGGGCGTCTGGGCGAGAAGAGGCACTGACCCTCACTCCCATGCCTATGTCGCTTGAAACCTTCGAGCAGCTTTCGGGCAACTTGCCGCTACCGGACGGGTTCGTTCCCAAGGAGGTGATGGTGCGCGTATTGAAGGGTCCTGGCGGAGATCTCATGGCCATGCGTGTCTACAGAATATAAAGTGATGTTCGGCAGGGGCGTCGAACACCACGCGAGTTAAACCTTCTCGGCCAATAAGCGTCCCACTTCTTGCTGAAGGAGCGCGGGGCTCACCTGTTGGGCCGGAATCGCCTGGCCCACATTGAGTCCAACCCGACTCAAAAGGCCGCGCCGGAACGGCCGGATCATGGCTTTCCCATCTTCAACTCTGGAGAAAAAACTTCCCCAAAGATTTTGCAAGGCCATCGGTATCACTGGTGCAGGATGGCGTTCCAGCACTTTCATGATGCCACCTTTGAACTCTGCCACCTGACCATCACGAGTAATACCGCCCTCAGGGAAAATCCCGAGTAGGTCGCCTTCCTTGAGGACATGTTCGGCATGTGCGAAGGCTGTAGCGTAGGTGGCGGGATCATCTTTCTGCGGTGCAATCGGTATCGCGCCAGCCAACTTAAACAGCCGGCCAATTACCGGGATTGCAAAGATTTTGTGATCCATAATAAAGTGAATCGGTCGCGGGCTGGCCGCCTGTAAGAGCAGCGCATCGACAAAGCTGACGTGATTGCAAACAATCACGGCGGCGCCTTCAGTCGGAATTGCTTCGTCTCCTCTCACTTTGAAACGATACAAAAAGCGCGAGGCGATCCAAGCCACAAAGCGCAACAAGTACTCGGGCATCAACAAGAAAATGTAGACCGCCACGAAAGCGTTGGCAATACCCGTAAACAAGAAAATTTGCGGAATGGTGAATCCTCTGGAGAGCAGGGCGCCAGCGATCAGTGAGCTGGCGATCATGAACAGGGCATTCAAAATATTGTTGGCGGCGATAATGCGAGCGCGATGACTTGGTGAGGTCCGCAATTGAATGAGGGCGTACATGGGCACACTGAACAGTCCTGCAAAAGCAGAAAGCATTAGCAAGTCGAACATCACTCGCCAGTGCGCGCTCCTGCCCACAAATTCTGAGAGGGTTTGCGCGCTGGTGCCGTGGCTGATGCCCCGGCTCGCGAAATACAAGTCAATCGCGAACAGACTCATGCCGAAGGCTCCGAACGGGACTAAGCCAATCTCAACATGGCGGCGCGAGAGCGTTTCGCACAATAGAGAGCCAATCCCGATGCCAATCGAAAAAACAACCAGAAGTAAAGAGGCAACTTGCTCGTTTCCACCAAGCACATCACGCGCGAAGGCTGGAAAGTTTGATAAAAAGACCGCACCGAAAAACCACATCCAGCTAATGCCTAACAGCGAACGAAACACGACCCTATTCTCTTGGGCGAGCTTGAGATTGCGCCAGGTTTCGCTGAAGGGATTCCAATTAATTTCGAGACTAGGGTCGGTCGCGGGCGCATTCGGAATGCTCTGGGCCACCACACGACCGATGAGGGCTAGGGCGATACAACCCCAGGCGACATACTGGGCACCGACCTGCGGAATTCCAATCAACACGCCGCCGATAATATTGCCGATCAGAATAGCGACAAAGGTACCCATCTCCACCATGCCATTGCCGCCGGTGAGTTCACGCTCGCTCAATTGCTGCGGTAGATAGGCATACTTGACCGGACCAAACAAAGTGGAATGAAGGCCCATGAGGAAGGTGCAGGTCAAAAGCACCGCTACGTTCTTGGTGTAAAAGCCATAGGCCGCCAAGATCATGATGCCGATCTCCAAGGTCTTGACCAGGCGAATCAATTGGGTCTTGTTGTATTTGTCGGCCAACTGACCGCTGGTCGCCGAGAAAATAAGGTAGGGCAGGATAAACAACGCACCAATCAACAAACCGGCTTGCGAAGCAGGCAGCCAGGACAATTGCAATTGATAGGTCACCATCACGGTGAAGGCGAACTTAAACAGATTGTCGTTGCCCGCCCCCAGAAATTGAGTCCAAAAGAAGGGCGCAAAACGCTTTTCGCCAAGGAGCGCGAATTGACTGGAGTGAGAGCTCATAAAGTCCTTAAAGTTTCCTGACATTTAATCTGGATTTCGAGATTTCGTCTCAAATTCAATCCAGCAACCGACCAACGTGAACGACCCTTGACCGGAACGTTGTAGGCATGTCGAAAAGAGTAGTCGGATATGCTAGAAAGGCGAAACAGTCGATGCTTCGTGGCCTATGCTTAGGCCTTGAGTGCCGATTGACGATACTCACGCACCTCAAAGCACAACCGATCAAGGACACTCGATGAGCGAAACATCCCCGGTACAGGGTACTCAACTTCTCATTGAAGCCTTGAAGGATGAGTTGCGTGCGGCAGGGATGACGTATGCCGATCTCGCTGAGAAAATAGGTATGAGCGAATCAAGTGTGAAGCGTATGTTCAGCCGCCGTGAAATGCCCTTGTCGCGCCTCGACGAAATTTGCCAGGCCTGCAAAATCACCTTTGATGAGTTGGCCCGAAAGGTCGTCGACGCCCAACCCATGGTGACCGAGCTCACTCCCGAGCAAGAGGAGGCGGTCAGTAAGGATGGAAAGCTTTTGTTGGTTGCAATTTGTTGCCTGAGCCAATGGACCTTCGAGCAGGTGCTAGAGACTTATCACTTTACGGAGCCTGAATTGATCACTTGTTTTACCAAGCTTGATCGACTCGGTGTGATTGAGCTCAAGGCCATGAATCGCTATCGTCTTAAACTCGCCAAGACCTTTCGCTGGCGACCCGATGGCCCGCTCATGCGCTACTTCCGCGATCACGTCATTCAAGATTATTTCAATGGGCGCTTCTCACGCGATGGTGAAACCGTGCATATTGTTCATGGCACGATCAGTACGGCCATGGCCCCTACGTTTGTAGATCGCCTGAAGCGGGTCGGGCAGGACTTTAGCGCCCAGCACTTGGCCGATCAAAAGCTCAAGCCCGACCTTACCGGGGGCTATACATTAATTCTCGCCATGCGTGAATGGGAGTTCGCACCTTTTACCGAAATGCGCAAGCGAACGAGGCAGACCACTCTGAACGGAAGGTGATCGGCGGGCCGTGTTTTGGTATTTTTTGCGCCCTATTGAGGCCGCTTGCGTACAATGGAGGCCGCGCTAACAAGGGTTAAGTCAAGTGGTTTAGTCCCTTGAGCGCGCGTAGACGGCTATTCTTGGAGATCACACAATGAACCATCCGAAACCATTTCTTGCCGAGCTTAAACGGCTTATGCCAGAAGCCTTGGGGCAGGCGTTTGAGGCTAGGTTTGGGGCCCGATATTCCACCGCGACGGCGGTGCGCGCTCACCACGGCAAGGACGAATCGCCTTTTGATCCGATTCCACCAGAGGCCGTGGTCTATGCGCATAGCACCGATGACGTGTCGCATGCCGTCAAACTATGTGCCGAACATAAATTCCCGATCATTGCCTATGGTTCGGGGTCGTCCCTGGAAGGCCATCTTCTCGCGGTGCAGGGGGGGATCACCATCGATCTCTCCGAGATGAACAAGGTCATCTCCATCAATGCTGAAGATCTCACCGCCACCGTGCAGGCTGGTGTGACGCGTAAAGCGCTCAACGAAGCCCTTAAGCCCACGGGCCTGATGTTTCCGATTGATCCTGGTGCCGATGCCAGCCTCGGCGGCATGGCTGCAACTCGGGCTTCCGGCACTAATGCGGTTCGCTACGGAACCATGCGTGAGAACGTGGTGGGCTTAACCGTCGTCACTGCCGAAGGCAAAGTTATCAAGACGGCCAGCCGTGCTAAAAAATCCGCGGCGGGATACGATCTCACACGTTTGTTCGTGGGCTCGGAAGGCACACTCGGCATCATTACCGAAGTCACTGTCAAACTTTATCCGGTGACCGAAGCCATGTCGGCGGCGGTGGTGAATTTCCCCAGCTTGAAGTCGGCGGTGGATACGGTCATACAGACCATTCAGCTGGGCGTCCCGGTGGCACGTAGTGAATACATTTGTGATCGCGCCATCCGTGCGATGAACGCCTATAGCAAGCTCAATCTCAAAGAAGCCCATACGCTGTTCTTTGAGTTTCACGGCTCTGAGGCCAGTGTGGCCGAGCAAGCCGAGATCGTACAAGGCATTGCCAAAGAACATGGCGGCCAGGATTTTGAATGGGCTACCCGGCCCGAGGACCGCAATCGTTTGTGGAATGCGCGCCACAATGCCTACTTCGCCACCTTGCAAGTGCGTCCCGGATCACGCGCCATCTCTACCGATACCTGCGTGCCCATCTCGCGCCTCGCGGAGTCCATCATCGGCGCGCGCAAAATTCTCGATCAAGCTGATTTCCCGACCATGATCATTGGCCATGTCGGCGACGGCAATTTCCACTGTGTCCTGGTGATCGATCCGAACGATCCCAAAGAGGGCGCCTTTGCCGAAAGCCTGAATGATCAGATCGTTGAGTTGGCCTTGGCGATGGACGGGACTTGTACCGGTGAGCACGGCATTGGTCTGCATAAAATGGGCTTCTTGATGGCCGAAGCGGGTGAAGACGCAATCGATTTAATGCGCCGCATTAAGCGTGCTTTTGATCCCGATAATATTTTGAACCCAGGCAAGATCTTTACGCTTTAGCGCTAAGGCCTTCCGTTGGCCAGTCCTTCAAAGCGCATCATCATTTTGTTCGAATGAGTTCGAGTAATCCCCTTAATATTGTTTGGAGAAGTGAGCAATGCTCCTAAAAGATAAAGTTGTTGTAGTGACCGGTGCGGGTGGCGGGATTGGCCGTGATTTCGCGCTTGCTGTGGCTAAAGCCGGCGCCAAGGTGATTGTTAATGACATTGGCACTTCAGTCAAAGGGGAGGGCAGCGATCTCGGACCGGCTCAAAAAGTTGTGGACGAAATCATTGCCCTTGGCGGACAAGCCGCACCTAGCACCGATAGCGTCGCCGACTGGGACAGCGCCAATCGCATTATTAAAACCGCCATCGATGTTTTTGGGCGGATTGATGGCGTCGTGAACAATGCAGGCATTCTGCGCGATCGCTTTTTCTTCAACATGAGCATCGACGATTGGAAGGCCGTCATCGACGTGCATTTGAATGGCGCCTTTTACATGGCGCGTGCCGCCGCACCATACTTCAAAAGCCAGGAGTCCGGTGCCTATGTCAATATGACCTCCACCTCTGGCCTCATCGGAAATCTCGGCCAAGCCAACTATTCAGCCGCCAAGCTCGGTATTGTCGGGCTGTCCAAATCAATCGCCTTGGATATGGCCAAGTTCAATGTCCGTAGCAACTGCATCGCACCCTTCGCGTGGAGCCGCATGATCAGCTCGATTCCTACCGAGACTGACGATCAGAAAGCGCGAGTCGAGCGCATGAAGCGCATGGAAACCGCCAAGATTGCGCCGATGGCTGTTTATTTATTAAGCGACCAGGCCAGCGCCGATAAAGTCACCGGCCAAATTTTTGGCGTACGCGCCAATGAACTTTTCTTGTTCAATCAGAACCGACCCGTGCGCTCAGTGCATCGGGCTGAAGGCTGGACACCTGAGACGATCGCGGCGCAGGCGATCCCCGCTATGCGTGCGCAGTTCCACCGACTGGATGTGTCGGCCGACGTGTTTAGTTGGGATCCGATTTAAGCGAAGCGTTTCATGCTGGCGTAAACATCGCCAGCATCGTGCCCTTAGCCGCAGCCTTAAAGCACAGCTTCACTTTCTGGCCGATGCGCACCGTGTCGAAGTCGCAATCCACAATATTGCTTAGCACGGTGACTCCTTCAGGTAAAGCCACATAGGCGATGCAATAAGGAATCTCCACGCCTTTGCGCAACACGCTAAAGCTATAAATTTCGCCAGTCACTTGTTTCGCAACACCAGCGCCAGTTGACGTTCCCGCTTCAAACCACTCGGTTTGATCGGAGCCGCATAGGGGGCAGATGTTGCGTGGGTAGTAATGCGGTTTGTTACAGCTATGACAGCGTCGTAGCAAGAACTTTCCAACAGCAGTTGCCGCGAAAAATTCCTGGTTTTCCGGGGTAATCATGGGCTCGGCGAGCGGACGATCCTGGTGCATCAACATACGGGAATTCTTTCTAAGAAGTGTACTTAACAAAACCGCGTTTAATGAAGGAGCGCCCTACATTCGCTCCAGAATGACCGTGGCTGCACCGTGACGCGCCGACAACATGCCGCCAATGCCAGTGGCCACCGCCAAGCCGCAATTCTTCACTTGAACCGCCGGATGGGCCTCGCCGCGTAACTGGCGAACCGCCTCAATCACCTTGGTAATACCGCCGCGGTTGGCCGGGTGGTTGTTGCACAGGCCGCCACCATCGGTATTAAAGGGCAGCTTGCCCACACCCGAGATGAGATTGCCGCCAGCAACAAATTTTCCTCCGTCACCTTTTTTGCAAAAACCAAGATCCTCGAGTTGCATCAGCACCGTGATGGTGAAGCTATCGTAGATCGAGGCATATTGAATATCGCTGGGCTTAATGCCTGCTTCCTCAAACGCCATCGGGCCAGAAATTGAAGCGCCGCAAGTGGTTAAATTAATTTGACGACCACGCGGGCCGTAAGGGGCTTCGCCACCCCCGCGCACGGCGACCAAGGCACGATTTTTCGCAGCGGCCAAGGAGCGAGCAATCTCAGGTTTGGCTACGATCAAGGCGCCACCGCCGTCACTCACCACACAGCAATCGAGTCGGTGTAAAGGGTCGGCAACCACGGGTGATGCCAGCACGTCTTCCACCGTTACTACGTCGCGCAGCATGGCATGGGGATTGTGCTGCGCATGGTGAGAGGCTGCCACTTTGATCCACGCGAGTTGTTCTCTCGTGGTGCCGAACTCGTGCATATGCCGTGCTGCCACCATGCCGTAGCCATTGGTGGTGGCCATGCCGTACGAGCCTTCATAGGGAGACTCCGGCGTAGGGCCCCAGTTGCGAGCGGTCGTGCCACTCGAGCCTTCCGAGCGAGGGCGACCCGCCAAAGTAATGAGGGCAATATTGCATTTGCCCGCAGCAATCGCTTGCGCGGCATGATTCACATGCAAAATATAGGAGGAGCCGCCGACATCGGTGGAGTCCAGATGCCGGACATTGAGGCCGAGATAGTCCACCATCGACAAACCGCCCAAACCCGGAGCATCACCGGCACAAAAGTAACCGTCAATGTCTTTGATGGTGAGCCCGGCATCGATCAAAGCACCGCGCGCGCTCTCGGCATGGAGCTGCGCCACCGACTTGTCTGGGGCCTTACGGGTAGGGTGCTCATAGGCACCGACAATAAAAGCTTTATGCTTGATGCTCATGGTCCTGCTTCTAGGATGACTTTGGAATAGCCCCCAGTATCCTATGTCCTGCATTTTTAATTGCTGCAACTGCAAAAAAACGAAATCGAGCCCCAATGACTTCTCGTAGAAACGTCCTGAAAAGCCTGCTCGTCACGACGGGCGGCATCCCTGTCGCTGCAAAAATAACGTCGGCTCAAGCACAAAGTTCCGCCTTTCCAAACCGGAGTGTCCGAATCATCGTGCCTTTCCCGCCGGGCGGTCCGGTCGATACCACCGCCCGTGCTCTGGCGGTGAAACTCAGTCAGCTCTGGGGCCAGGCTGTGGTCGTTGAGAACAAGAGCGGAGGCAATAGCGTCATCGGTGCAGAAGCCGCCTCCAAGGCCACGCCCGATGGCTATACGCTATTTATGGGTGCCATTCATCAATCCGTACTGCCCAGCCTCGGCCTCAAATTACCGTACGACATTGAGAAAGATTTTCATCCAATCATGTTTGGCGCTGCATTCCCAATTGTATTGGTGCTCAACCCTGCGGTGCCCGCTAAAAACCTCAGCGAACTCATCAAGCTTGTTAAAGCGAACCCGGGCAAGTACGCCTATAGTTCAGCAGGCAATGGTGGTGGCACGCATTTGTCCGGTGAGTTGTTCAAGAGCCAAGCGGATGTATACATGCTCCATATTCCTTATCGCGGCTCCGCGCCCGCGATGGGGGATTTGCTGGGTGGACAGGTGCAGATGATGTTTGCCGATGGACCGACGGCGATTCCTCAGGTGAAGGCTGGTCGGGTACGGCCCATTGCCGTAGGCAGCCCCGAACGCTCGCCATTGTTGCCTGAGGTACCCACCATGAATGAGGCCGGACTCAAAGGCTATGAAGCTTATTCCTGGGCAGGACTTTGGATACCCGCAGGTGCGCCCAAAGAGATCGTCGACAAAATCAGTAACGACGCTCAAAAAGCCTTCTCTGACCCCGCTGTAAAAGAGCGCTTGCTCGGCCAGGGCGCGGAAGTTCGACCCGGCTCTCCCGAGCAGTTCGGCACCTTCGTCAAGGGTGAAATCAAGAAATGGTCGGCGGTGATCAAACGCGCCAATATCAAGCCGGACTGAACAAAAAATGATTGACGCGATTAAAGTTCTGATCGATCAGAACCAGTTTCTATCGGGTGGTTTGGTGCTTGGCGCCATGGGTGTGGTGGCCCTTTGGCTCAAAGATGTGCCGGTCAAGCTGTGGTCTTGGGCGCACCATTACATGGTGGTGACGCTTAGCTTTGATAATCGCGACGAGCTAATCTTCACGACGCTGGTCGAGTACATGCATGAGCAAACTGCTCTTCATCGCATCAATAATTTCACAGTACGCTCAGTGCGTCAGGGGCCGAACTATCAGGGCTTGCTGGAGGAGCTTCAACAGGGGGGACGGCCACAAGCATTCCTTTCTCCAGGTGAGGGCTTCCATCTTTTTATGATGGACGGCCGTTTAATGTGGATGACGCGCGAAGTCACCGCGGCCAACACAGTGCTCGAAAAAATCAAACTCTCAACCTTCGGGCGCTCGCGCAAGTTTCTGGAAGGTCTGATTGAAAAAGCATTGCAAGCGCGTATGTCGCGCGAGCTGAATAAGATTGCGATCTACATTCCCAGCCCCTACAACTCGGAGTGGATGCGTGCTCGTCTTGGCAACAACCGTAAGCTCGCCTCAATCATTCTCAAAAAAGGTCAGATCGAAAGCATTCTAGGCGACTTGCAGAAATTCTTTGTTTCTAAGGCGCGCTACGAGGAGCTTGGTATTCCCTGGCGCCGGGGCTATTTGTTATTCGGGCCGCCCGGTACGGGTAAGACCTCCTTGGTCACTGCGCTTGCTTCCGACCTCAAGCTCAACGTCTGTACCTTCAGTCTCGCCTCGCCCAATATAACGGATGAGCGCATTGGCAACCTACTGGCGTCGGTGCCACCTCGCTCGGTGATTTTGATTGAAGACATTGACTCGTTTTTCCGCCAAAGAGAGAAGGTAGATCAGGGGGTGAAGCTCTCCTATTCGGGCTTCCTGAACGCCCTTGACGGGGTGGCGTCTCACGAGGGCTCGGTCATCTTTTTGACGACGAATAAACCTGAGTTGTTGGACGAGGCCGCAGTGCGCTCTGGACGCGTCGATTTCAAAATGGAATTGAGTCTTTGTGATGAAGATCAGGTGCGTCGCATGTATCTGAAGTTTCACGCAGAAGCCGCGAAGGCTGAAGCGTTTGTGGCCCAGTTGAAAGACGGTGAATATTCACCGGCGAAACTTCAAGAACTGCTGTTGAAAGGCGAGGGGCCTTAACAAAGCGCCGATCAAGTATCGTGAACCGAGACTTAACCGGTGCGCCCTAAATTTTTAGCGGGAGCGACGTGAACTTCCAGCGCCACCTTGGCGTGGCGCTGCATTGACACTGGGCGCGGACCGAAAGCCAGGTGCAGTAAAAGAGCCGCCAGAGTGGGCGCCACCCGCCTGATGGCCTCCACCGTTATGAAAGCTCTGGACTGGCGCGGAAGGAATGGCCTGAACTCGCGGATTGTAGATTTGCGGTGGCGCTGTGCCGTAGCCCTGGCGGGTCTGCAAAACCGGTGTAACACCTTGTGAAGGTGCGATCACACGCGGTGGCGCAATAAAAGGCGCCGGATTAACAAGCACAGGGCGGGGTGCGCCGTAAGCATAGTGCGGTGCGAGCGACGGTACCGACCTCACAATGACGGGAGGCGCAACGATGATCGGCGGCGCGTAATACACCGAAGGGGGATAGTAGGGCTGGGGTGAACCGTAATAGGCGCCGCTGTCATAGCCGGATGGACCATAGCCGGATGGACCATAAGCAGGCGAGCCACCATAAACGGGGCCACCAGAATAGGCCGGAGCCGAAGGATAGCTCGGCGTCACCGCATAGCCGCCACCTTGCGAGGCCATCGGGTAGCCTTGACCAGCATCTGGCGCGACGACGGCGCAGCCGCCAACGGACAGGCCGAGCGCCGCTACTAGCGTGCCCAGCAATTTTCCGAATCCTGTAACCTTAAACCGCGTAGCCATGGTCGTTCGTCCTTCTCCACCTGATATTTTAGAATAACGCTTGAGAGGGCAAAAGGTTGTAACAAAGGGTAAGTGCCGGGCTAGTAGTTTTACTTACCGCGCCGCGAGTGGCCGCTTCGCTTGAAACCGGCCGCTAAATGCTTCCTACGGCAACAGAGCAAAGTTTGGTTGAAGACTTTGCATGATGACGCGATTTTTGTACATCTCCGCATCGTCGGCCAGAATCCATCCGTCTTGCGCGAGGGCATCAATGGCCGCCCTCGCTTTTAAGATGTAGCCCGCCTTATTGGTGTAAAGCTCCTGAACACTTTGGCGAGGATCGCCAGGCTTCTTGGTGGCTGGCGTTAAGGCAAAGGCAAGCTGGGAACTGCCCAAGCTGTTTTGATCTCCAGCCACAAAGCCGGCCTTCCGAAGGCTATAGCCCTTGAATGTCGCCAGCGGAACGGCAAAATCAGGCATTTTCACGCCCCCTTTGTCATTGCCCTGATTATCCGTGGTGGGTAGATGCACCACATAGGATTTTGTCGACGGAAGGGTAGGGATCACGCTCTCATCATTCAAAGTCAAGGTGTTGTAGACGCCATTGAACCCTAAGCCGAGGGCCGAGAGATCGGGTGAACTGAGGCTTGACGGCACTGACGTTGGCACGGCCATCGTGCCCGCCGCCAAGCTTGGAAAATTGCTGGCCAGCGGCGTTGCGAAGGTTCCCTTTATCCAACCCTCTAAATTCAAAAGCAGGGCGCGATAAAGGGCAGTGCTTGCGTTCAATGCGCCCGGCGACAGCGAGGCCGCCGTGCTGGCCACGGGGCGATCCACCGAATAGTCCGCCTGGCTGCTGGCGTTGTTGGCAAGTTGTTGCGGACCATGCGACGTGCCCGGTGCGTAGAACATCCGTACGTTACTGGGAATGGCGACGTCCTTACCTGCGCCATCCGTAACGGTCAGCGAAGCCCGGGCGCCGGTGAATTCAATCGGACTGTCATATTGAAACACCTTCGGGCAGGTGTTGAGCTCCGTGCATTTCTTCAGCAGGCCGTCAGTCTTGCCTGACACCGGATCGGTTAAGGTGGCATAGCCGAAAGGAAATTGATCGCCAGGAGTGAAATGGGTTTCATGTTGGCGCGAGTAATCACCAGGCTTGGCCCATCGAAAGTTGGTGTAGGTTTTGCGCGATCCTCCAACCAGGGGCAACATACCGTCAAACACGCGTCGCTTCCGTTTGTCGGTATTGAAGCCCTGCCAAAGGAAGTCGCGCAGGTAGCGACCCGACTGCGAAATGCCTGTGGCTAGGGTGGTCTTGATGCGACCCGCTACAGGGTTGGCATTGCCCGTGGCATCCACGGCATCGTTACGCAGGAACGAGATCAAGTCGCGAACCCCAAGAAAACCCAGACCGAAAGGTTTGGGATCAACCGCGGTGTAATTGAAGTGATAAATCGAACCATTATCACTGGCCGAATCGAGTCCTGCGGCGTAGTTTGAATTGGCACGCACACCCACCCGATTAATGGAGACGAAACCATATCCTGCCGCGCTGGTATTACCCCCCTCAGCACTGCCCGTACCCGCTTGATAGGTCCACAACGATTTGTCAATGGTGATGGGCGCGTCGAGCGCTGTTTTGCGGATCGTGAGGGTCGCATTGGCTGCTGCGCCAGCAGCCATGGTGTAATAGGTTCCTAACAAGTTGGAGGTCGCGTTGTCGGCGATGAACTCATCTTGCACCGTACCCGTAATTTTGGCATTGCCATTGCCAACATCAAGCGCACCCGGCAGCGACATGCCGGGTGCGAACCACTTTGTTGTCGCCGTAATTTCTGCGCTCGCGGCGGTCAGTGATTGCGGGCGATCTCCTTGCCACCCGGACCACACCACGGTGGTGCCCTGGTTTAGAAGAAAGCCATTGCCTGCCCCCGTGCCCGTGGTCACTCCACCCGTCGCCGCGCCCGTGATGGCCGCTTTCACATTGGTGAAGAGGTCTTGCCCATCGCTGTCTTGCAAGGCAGCAAAGGAAGGTGTGTTGGTGCGGTTGTTCACTTCATAAAGTAAGGTGCCGCTCGCCTTGGTGCCATCGGTGGGTGTAATGATCACCACGTCAAATTTATAGGCGACCATGCCGCTGGAATCGGCCGCGTTTTTTAGGTCAACAATGGTCGCCGCACAGGCATCTTTTGCCGAGACTTTCGCGGTGGCTTCCGAAAGATAGTAGGTATAGGTTCCGACTTTTCCGAAGGTCGCACCATCAAATGCCAAGCCAGTGCCCTTGGTGACCAGCGAGTCGATGGAGGAGTCAACAATCGGACAGGAAACCGTCAGCTCAGGCGGTACCAGGCCCACTTTTGAGGCTGGAACGCTCGGGCCAACCGACAAAGAGCCACCACCGCAGCTTGCCATCAGGCCGACAAAAGCAATACTCATCAACCTGGTGTTGGATTTGAGAGTGAAGCGAACCCTGCCGGTGACGACAACATTTTGCATGTGAAGATTTCCTAGGTCTTGGTTGTACCACGCTTGTATCGTTTTTCAACGAACGGCAAGGCAACCACCATGATGCTCGGCCGCTTATCACGCACTGCGGCAAATAAGGTTGAACCACCTTGACCCTGTTTGTCCGGTAACGCTTCGATCGGAAGATAAGCCAGCATAATGGGCCTGCCGAGGCTGGGCGATACGGTGCCACTGGTGATTTCCCCAAGTACTTCCTCACGCGAGTTCATGACTGCACTGTGAGCGCGAATGGGAATGCTTTCGTCACTGCTCAGGCCGACCAATTGACGGCGGACTCCTTGCGCCAATTGTTGGAGGATAATTGAAGCACCCGGAAATCCTCCGGCTTTCTCGCCGCCTGTCCGGCGTGATTTTGGAATCGCAAAGCTTAGGCCGGCCTCGATGGGAGTCGTCGTGGGCGTAATGTCGTTACCGTGCAAGGGGAGTCCTGCTTCAAGGCGTAGCGTATCTCGTGCCGCAAGCCCGACCGGCTGAACCTTTTCGTCACTTAATATTCGGCGCACGACTCGCAGGGCATCTGCCGAGGGAATGGATATCTCGAAGCCATCTTCACCGGTGTAACCCGAGCGGGTAGCAAAGCACCTTGCCCCATCGAGCACTAAGGTTTTAGAGTCCATGAAGCGCATGCTGAGGGCTTGCGCATCCAGGGTCGCGAGAATGCTTTCGGCCGCCGGACCCTGAAGCGCAATCAATGAGGCCTCGACCCAGGCGAAATTCAATCCAGGGCAGCGTTGCGAGAGCAGGGCGTAATCTTTGCCACGATTGCCAGCATTCACCACCATGGCCACAGCGGACTCTAAATTGACCAGCATCAAATCGTCTTCAATGCCACCGTGCTCATTGAGGAGCAAGGAGTAACGCTGCAAGCCCACAGGCCATCCAGAAAAATCCACTGGCAGTGCGGCCTCTAATTCAGCTTGCAAGGTGCTGATCAAGCCGTCTTTTGGTGAGATGCGCAATTGCCCCATATGGGATACGTCGAACAAGCCCGCTTGTGCGCGCGTCGCTAAGTGTTCCTGTTTCAGACCGGCGGGATATTGAATCGGCATATCGAAGCCCACGAAGCCGCCGAACTTGGCGCCGAGTTCTCGGTGCAGTCCGTCCAAAGGGATCTTCTTCAGCTCTGATGCGCCTGTTACTGCAATCACTATGAAAGCTCCGTTTCAGGCCTGGCTTCGTAATCGGATATGGGCGGGCAAGTACAAATCAGGTGTCGATCGCCCGCCGCATTATCCACTCGCTTCACACTTGGCCAGAACTTGGCCTCACGCACATAAGGTAGCGGAAAAACAGCTTGTTCTCGTGAATAAGTATGCGTCCATTCGGCGGCCAATTCCTTGGCCGTATGGGGCGCGTTTTTGAGCGGGTTGTCAAGCTTGTCCAACTCACCGCGATGGATCATTTGCACTTCTTCGTAGATGCTCAACATGGCATCACAAAAACGATCCAACTCCGCTTTCGACTCGCTCTCCGTGGGCTCGACCATCAAGGTATCCGCAACCGGAAAGGAAAGCGTGGGCGCATGGAAGCCGTAGTCGATCAAACGCTTGGCGAGATCCTCGGCGCTCACCCCATAAGTTGCTTTGAAATGGCGTACATCAAGGATGCACTCGTGAGCCACGCAACCCTGCTCGCCTTTGTATAGCACTTCGTACTTGCCCTGCAGACGTGCCGCCATATAGTTGGCATTGAGAATCGCAACTTCGGTCGCCTTGCGAATACCACTTGCGCCCATCATTCGAATATACATCCAGGAGATCGTACAAATCAGAGCGCTTCCAAAAGGTGCCGCAGACACTGAGTTTGAGGAGCTCGCCACCGGGTCGCTCGGCAAGAACGGTGCCAAATGTGCCGCGACCGCAATCGGTCCCATGCCTGGACCGCCGCCGCCGTGCGGAATACAAAAAGTTTTGTGCAAGTTCATGTGGCAAACATCTGCGCCAATCAAGCCCGGTTTAGTGAGGCCCGCTTGCGCGTTGAGATTGGCGCCGTCCATATAGACCTGACCACCGGCCTCGTGAACCCAAGCGCAAATCTCCTTAATACTGGCTTCGAACACCCCGTGAGTTGAGGGGTAGGTGATCATCAACGCGGCGATTTTACTGCGATGAAGTTCAATCTTGGCCTTAAGATCGATGAGGTCAACATTGCCCTGGCTGTCGCAGGCGACCACCACAATATCCATGTCCATCATTTGCGCAGAGGCGGGATTGGTGCCGTGAGCCGAGGATGGAATTAGACACACATTGCGCTGCGACTCGCCCTTGCTGGCAAGATAATTGCGAATGCTCAGAAGTCCCGCGTATTCGCCCTGTGCTCCAGAGTTTGGTTGAAAAGAGATCGCGGAAAAACCAGTAATTTCTTGCAGCCATGCACCTAGTTGCGCGAACATCTCGGCGTAACCTCGCGCTTGGTCGCGCGGCACAAAAGGGTGCAAGTTGGCGAACTCTGGCCATGTGACCGGTGCCATTTCCGAGGCCGCATTGAGCTTCATCGTGCAGGAGCCGAGCGCGATCATCGAATGCACTAAGGAGATGTCTTTGTTCTCAAGCTTTTTAAGGTAACGAACAAACTCGGTTTCGCTGTGATAGCGATTAAATACCGGGTGGCTTAATACACTGGAGCTGCGACGTAAGTTGGCGGGCAAGCTCGTCGGCTCGATGCCGAGCTGATCGGCCAGCGCTTGCACGTCTTCGAGTTCGAAACGTTTGCCGCTCAGCACGTAGGCGAGATCGGCAATGTCGTGCAAGCTCACCGTTTCGTCCATACTGACGGAAAAATGTCCCTTGAGGTTTGCATCCTGCGCACTCAAGTCGCGCAGGTTAATTTGCATGGCTCGGGCCCGAGCCAGTAACCCGTTGCTGTCGCTACCCGCATGTACCACTAAGGTTTCAAAATAATCGGTGGGAATGGGCCTGATGGTGGACTCGATCACGGCCGCCAGCAGTCTCGCCATGGCATTCACCTTCAGCGCGATACGCAACAAGCCCTGTGGCCCGTGATACACCGCATAGAACGACGCCATATTCGCCAGCAGTGCCTGCGCCGTGCAAATATTGCTGGTCGCTTTATCGCGGCGAATATGTTGCTCACGAGTTTGCAAGGCCATGCGCAATGCCGGGTCGCCCTGAGCATCTTTCGAAACACCAATAATGCGACCCGGAAGCATGCGAACAAGCTCTTCCTTTCCCGCCATAAAAGCCGCATGAGGGCCGCCGTATCCCAAGGGCACACCAAAGCGCTGAGCCGAACCAATCGCGAGGTCGGCCTTCATTTCGCCTGGACTCTTGATCAACATCAAGGCCAGTAAGTCTGAGCCAACGCAGACCTTTGCACCCGAAGCATGTAAGGCGCTAATCACTTCTGAAAAATCACTCACCCGACCCAAGGTATCCGGAGACTGTAAATGCGCGCCAAACACTTCTTGCACGTTAATCGTTTCCACCGAACCGACGATTACTTCGATGCCCATCCATTTGGCTCGACTTCGAATTACGGAAATGACTTGAGGATGAGTGGCCGCCTCCACAAAGTACGCCTTGGCCGCGGACTTGGAAGCACGACGGCATACCGCCATCGCCTCGGCCGCAGCAGTTGCTTCGTCCAAAAGTGAAGCGTTGGCCACTTGCATGCCGGTCAAGTCAATCACCATTTGTTGATAGTTCAATAGCGCTTCCAAGCGGCCTTGCGCGACTTCGGCTTGATAGGGTGTGTAGGCGGTATACCAACCGGGGTTTTCAAGGACGTTTCGTTTGATCGGCTCGGGGGTGAGCGTGCCAAAGTATCCGCAACCAATGTAGCTGCGCCATTGCAGGTTCTTGGCGCCGATTGCACGCAGCTCGGCGAGCGCATCCGCCTCGCTGCAGGGTGCGGGCAAAGCCAGAGGTTCGTCGATAAGTATCGCCGCTGGTACCGTTGCCTTGATCAGGTCTTGTCGAGAGGCGCGCCCAAGCAGCGCGAGCATCGCAGTTTCGTCATGCTCAGAGGGGCCAATGTGACGAGCATGGAACTCGTCGGCCGCGAACAAGGACGCGATACTTTTGCCTAAAGGGTCGGTTGCGCTCATCAGGCGGCTCCGGGGCCGGCGCTGTAATCGCTGGCGCTTAGAAGAGTGCTCACCTGTTCGGGTGCGGCTAGCTTGATTTTAAAAAGCCACCCTGACTCGAAGGGGCCTTCGTTGACCGTTTGAGGCGCCTCTGCCAAGGTCTCGTTAATGGCGAGCACTTCGCCACTAACCGGCGCATAGACGTCGGAGGCAGCCTTGGTCGATTCTACGATCACGCAGGCTTCGCCCTTGCTCAGTTTTCGACCCACGGCGGGAAGCTCAACATACACAAGCTCACCGAGCGCGTCTTGAGCATGAAAGGTAATACCCACGGTCGCCGTGCCGTCACCGTGATCACGTAGCCATTCATGGGAATCGGAGTAGCGAAGGTCGGAAGGATTGTTCAATTAAAGGCTCCATAGGATTGATCGTGGAGCCCCCTCTGTCCTTGGTGCCTGAGACATTTTCGTCCTTCGGCGAGTTCGGAGGTGTGTTCACCTCAAAGCTTCTCTCCAGAGAGCAACTGTAAAAGCACGGACAGGCTCAAGGGCCCCCTCACTAAAACCACGCACCAGTCCTTTTGCCTGAGAGTTTTTGGGGCGACTCCCCTTCGGCGTCAGCTCACTCGATATGAGAAAGTCAATCTCTCCTGGCGCGCTTCATTTGCTGACTGAATTGTACCTGATCGAAAACCTAGGCTAACTGTCTCTAGGCGGCCTGTACCTTGCGGGTAATTCTTGCCTCTTTGATGGGCATATGGATCAGCGCAGCGGCGGCAGCCAAGACAATGTCGATATACCAAACCCAGTCGTAGCTGCCGGTAGAAGCAAACACCTGACCACCTAAATACGCGCCAAGAAATCCGCCGATTTGATGCGTGACCATTACGAGGCCAAACAACATCGCCATGTTGGACGGCCCAAAGAGCTTGGCTACCAGGCCAGCGGTCGGCGGTACGGTGGAAAGAAAAGTGAGGCCCATCACAGCGGCGAACATTAGCATCACGGGTCCAGTTTTGGGAGACAAAAGAAAGATCAACACCGCAACGCCGCGTACGGCATAGACGATGGAGAGCAGGGACTTCATGCGCCAGCGCCCGACCGCCCAGCCAATGCCCAAGGAGCCGATGATATTGAACAGGCCGATCAAGGCTAGTGACCAACCCGCCCATTTAGTGGGTAAGCCGCAAGCAGCAATGACGCCGGGCAAATGCGTACCCAAGAATGCCACATGAAAACCGCACACAAAAAAGCCACCTGCGAGCATTAAGTAACTAGGCGTGTTGAGTGCTTGCTTAATCGCCGCGCCGGCGCTCAAAGGCTTTTGAGCGGGGCCGGTAGATTGCTGCACGGCGTTGCCCTTGAGAATGTAGGCCGCAGGCAGCGCTAGTAGAATAATGAACGCCATCGCTTGTAGGGCCTGCCCCCAACCCAGGCTCACGGTGAGTGTTGCGGCGATGGGGGCCATCATGAATTGCCCGAAAGAGCCGCCAGCGTTGACGATGCCGCTTGCGATACCTCTTTTTTCAGGCGGAATGAGGCGGTTGGTTGCGGCCATTAAGACCGCGGGTCCAGCCAGGCCTGCGCCGCCCGCAGAGAGAATTGCAACCGAAAAAATCAGCCCAGGCAATGTTGTCATGTAGGGTGTAAGGAAGGTGCCAAGCGTGACCAAAATCAGGCCGGTGAGAACCACCCGTCCAGTACCGATGCGATCCGCGATGGCACCGGCAAAGGGTTGAGTGAGGCCCCACCAGAGCTGGCCAAACGCGAAGGCGAGGCTGACCGAGGCGATACCCAAGCCGGTACTGGTATTGATTGGGCTGACAAACATGCCCATGGTGTTTCGCGTGCCCATGGCGACAGCAAAAGTGCCCGCTGACGCCAGTAAGACGATCCACATTGCGTAACGCGCGTGGTTTTGGGGGCTTGAGGTGCTGTTCATAGGTGGTCCAAATGGCGACGAGTTAGAGTGAGCGGGCTAGCAATGTGGCTCGTGTTTATCACGGACTAGGTTGATCTTTCGGGAGTAAGTAGTAAAAGTGCCTCATCGAGAAGCTTGTGCAGAGAGGCGGCGCGGGTGGCGCCCAGTTTTTTGTTGAGTCGTTCCTGCGCTGTTCGCCAGTGGCGCTGCGCTTCTTGACGCTTACTGCGACCAGGTTCGGTGATGGCGATAAGATGACTGCGCGCGTCTGCTCCATTTTCAATTGCCAGCCAACCCTCTGCAATGAGAGGCTTCAGATTACGTGACAAAGTGGAGCTGTCCATGCTCATGGCCTTGGCGAGATCGACCGAGCGAATCGGCCCAAGTTTGAGAACATGACTCAATAACGAGTATTGGGTGATCTTCAGGCCCAGGCCGTCGAGCTCGGCGTCGTAGTCTTGCGTGACAATGCGCGCCAACTGACGCAATTTAAAGTTGGTGCAGCCTTGGAGCTTGCCGGAAGATCGTTCCATGATTTTTAGTTTAAAGATGTATGTGCAATAATTGTATATGCAAGCAATTGAAATAACAACAACTTAGCTTGAAACCCACTCTTAACAGGGGAATTAGAAAGAATGTCAGCAACAAATCCGGTGGATTCAAGTCAACTCAACGCCTGGCTTGAGAATGAAAAAACCATTAAATCGCGTGTCCAGAGTGGATCGGACGCTGTGAAGATTGGTAAAGAGGAAGCGCTTAAACTCACCGGCATTGAGCTGCTTCAAGCCATGATTCGCGGTGAATTCCCGTTCACCGGCATCAGCAAAACCCTCGATTTCTATCTCGCCGAAATCGCCGATGGCCTAGCCACCTTCCAGGGTTCACCCGGCCCGGCCCACTTCAACCCTATGGGCGGTATTCATGGCGGTTGGTACGCCACCTTGCTCGATTCGGCCATGGGCTGTGCGGTCCATAGCAAGATGCCCGCAGGGCGTGGCTACACCACCGCTGAGTTAAGCGTGAACCTAGTGCGAGCGATATCTCCCAAAGTGACGCGCCTGCGAGCCGAAGGCAAGGTGATCCATTGTGGCCGCCAACTCGCGACCGCCGAAGGGCGATTGTTTGGGCCGGATGGCACTTTGTATGCCCATGGAACTACGACTTGCTTGGTGTTTGAGTATCCGGGCACTAAGACTTAAGGGGTTTTCGGCGACTGCTTTAAATTAACTTCACCAGGTCACTGTAATGAACTAGTTGCTCGTCGCTTGTGAGTAGTTGCATCGGTTCGTAAATTGCTTGGGCTACGATTAAGCGATCAAATGGATCGCGATGTAAAAGCGGCAATTTTGCCAACACCTCCGTATGGGCGCCAACAATGCTCAGTTCGTTAAAACCGCTGTCCTGGGCGGCATTACGAAGCGCGGCGACGTCCGCATCCAGTTTGCCGATGCTGGATTTGATGGCGATTTCCCACCAAGATGCGATACTCACAAAGACTTGGTTCTCATCGTCGAGTATCAACCGCTTTACGCTAGTCACTCTTTTTGACCCAGAAAGCGTCCAGAGCAAGATGTTGGTATCTAGCAGAATCCTCAACTCGTTCAGCTCTCGAAGCTGTCAATAACTTCGGCGGGAAGCGGTGCGTCGAAGTCTGCCGGCACTTTTAGTTTTCCGGCCAAGACACCGAATTTCTTTTTTCGCACTTCCTTAGCGGGCGGCCCGAGTTGAGCATCGGCCTTACCATAGGCGCCAATAAGAATGGTCTCTCCGGCTGCGGCACGTTTAACTAGCTGAGATAACGTGGACTTCGCCTCATGCATTGAGATTACAGCCATAATTTTTGCTCCTTGCATGAATGTTAGCTAAGAACGGGCTAATCCGCAAGCGGATGTCAGTGATTGCCTTATTGGAGTCTTTCCTGCGGCATTAAATCCATTTAATGCCGCAAACGGTTAAGAAGGCAAAGCCCGGCGATTCATCAGAAAGTGATGGCTTATGCAAAACTTTCTGATGAATTAATGGCTACTTGGTTCCTCGTATGCATCAACGAGGCATGCTATTCGATTGATATGTCGCCTTTAGTCCACCAAAGCCTGCGCAACCAAATCCTTCATCGCCTTGCGATAGTAAGCCCGCAAAGGGCTAGGCGCCTGAGTCATATACACCGCGCAGATTTGCTCCTTGGGCTCGGCCCAGAAAAACGTTCCGGCATATCCCGCCCACATAAACTCACCCGCCGTGCCGTGGACACCGGCGAGACCATCCGACTGGCGCACCAGGAAGCCCAGCCCAAAGGTATAGCCTTGGGTGCCCAAGAGCAGCATGCCAGGGTTCACAACAGTACTGATTGCTGAGCCCAAGTGGTCGGAGGCCATCAGGCTGACCGTGGAGCGCGACAGAATTCTTGCGCCCTCCAGTTGCCCACCATTGAGCATGGCCTGGCAATAGCGCATGTAGTCGCCTGCCGTACTGACCCCGCCTGCCCCACCGGAATCGTTACCAGGGGTTTTGCTGATGTCGATCAATTTGTTGTCGGCACCCGTGGCGGGGTCCTTGGGAAAGGCTTCGGCCACGCGATCCATTTTGTTACCGGCGACTGAGAAGCCGGAGTCTTGCATCTTGAGCGGGCCGAACATTCGTTCCTGCATGAAGTCGCCTAGGCGCTTGCCACTCACGGCTTCAATGACACGGCCTTGCACGTCTACGGAAAGGCTGTACTCCCAATAGGTGCCGGGCTGCTGGGCAAGCGGGGCTTTGCCGAGGCCATCGGCCATCGCTGCGCCGCTGAGTTCGCGTGCATCGAAATCAAGCGTTGGTTTGAATACGCCGGCTTTGATGTAGGCGTCCCGCACCAGGGTGTTTTTGGTGAGTTCACCGTAGGCGATGCCGGAAGTGTGGCGCAGCAAATCTTGAATGGTGGGTTCGCGATTGGCGGCGACGAGTTTGTAGCTGATGCCATTAAATACCGGATCGAAAGTGGGTACGCTGACCATCGGCCCTTTGAATGAGGGCAGGAACTTCGATACCGGGTCGGTGAGTTGCACCTTGCCGTCTTCGACCAGCATCATGAGGGCAGTGGACACCATGGGCTTGGTCATCGAATAGATTCTGAAGATTGAATCTTGCTTCATTGGGGCATTGGCGGCATTGTTTAAAGTGCCAAAGGCTTGCGAGTACACCAGCTTGCCTTTGCGCGCCACCATGATGACCGCGCCAGGGAGCTTTTTGTCGGCAACTTCTTGTTGAAAGACGGAGGTGAGCTTACCGAGGCGCTCGGTGGACATGCCCACCGACTCGGGACTGGCCTGCGGTAGGGGTTGAGCTTGAGTGGCCAGTGCTGCGAGGCAACCCGCCAGCACCAGTGTTGCACCTAAATACTTAGGGCTTTTGAACGACGCGTTTCTGTGTTTCATGTAACCAATCTCCTCGATGTTTGCTACAAACGGATAAGCTCGGGAAAAGGCTAGCACGGCCAGTTGCTTGGGCTTCGCTAGCTTTCCAGTTCTTGACTCTGGGATATTTGTGTCGCGCTACGTGCCCCAAGAGATCTGATGACGAATCACGAAGGGATCCAACAGGGCATGCACTTGCTTTTCTGCGGCTTCGCGTGCCGCTGCACTCATTGCACCGGCAGTTGCACTGCTCAGGCTTGCCGCGCTTGAACCTGTCACACCTAAGCTAATTGTTGCCAAGGTGCCGTGCGTGCCATCAGCCCCAACGCTTACTGAACATTGAATTCCCTGGCTTGCCAACGGTGCCAGCGCTTCACTAAACACCTTCTTCGTCGCGTCCCAACGTAGTTGCGGCTTGAAGACCTTGCCGACGCCGGTGAGGGGAATCGCATCGACGAAGATCACCGCCACCGGGACGGCCGCGCGCTCCGGTGTCTTGCTGCGTAAGTATTCGTGCAGCTCTGCATTGGTGGACTTGGCTCCGGGCTTGAGTTGAACATAGGCGAGCGGAAGTTCACCGGCATAGGCGTCGGGTTGTCCGACGATAGCGGCAAGGGCGACATCGGGGTGTTGATAGAGGAGTTCTTCGATAGGCATGGGGTCGATGTTGTGGCCTCCGCGAATGATTAGATCTTTGGCGCGACCGGTGATCCACAAGTAGCCTTCGTCGTCCAGGCGGCCCAGGTCGCCGGAGTTGACCCAGCCGGGCTCGACGAAAGCCCCTTTGTTATGGATATCGTTGAGATAGCCAGTAAAGACCCCAGGTCCCGCCATGGCGACGACACCGATCTCATTGGAAGCGCAGTCGCCTTGATATTGCCCCTCGCTACTGATACGAACCACGCGCACCTTGCTATAAGGTACGGCATGTCCAACGGTGCCAAGACGTATTGGGCGATCGATGTAGGAGATGGTGTGCACGCTGGCCGTTTCGGTCATACCGTAGACCTCGAGCACGGGTGCTTTGAAGCGTTCTCCAAGGGTGTGGGCGACTGCGACTGGAATACCCGAACCCCCACCGCTGATGACCTTGATGCTGGATGTGTCTGCATCGCCGACGGGCACGTTGGCCGCCGCCGCGAGGATGGTGGGTACGCCCCCAAAGACAGCTGGCTTGAAGCGCTCGACCAACTTCCAGATATTGCGGATGGCCGAGGGATTGCGCCAGCCCGAGGCTGACAGGATGACCATGGAGCCGCCGCCTGCGAGCAGGGAAAGGGCCTGAGTGAGCGCGCCACCGACGTGATAGAGCGGCAGGCCGAAGAGCAGGGCACGACCCGGTTGCATGCCGAGCATGAGGTTGCAGACCCAGGCTTGGTACACCTGATTCTCGTGAGTGTGACGCACAAGCTTTGGCGTACCGGTGGTGCCACCAGTGTGGAAGTAGGCCGCGATATCGTCCGGAGCGATTTTTCGCTCGCTGGTGAGTTGCTCCGAGGGGCTGCTGTTGATGAGGCTGTCGAAATCGTAGATTTGTTGAGTGGCGCTACTGGTGGCGGTTTCTGAGGTGCGAACATGGCCGCTGCCCCCAGGATTGACCTGAAGAATGATTTTGAGTTTGGGCAGGTGACCGCGAATTTTCTCGACCTTCTCCCAGATGTCAGAACCGGGTATAGGCCCCAACGCAACCAACACTTTGGTATTGGCGGCTTCAAAAATCTCGGTGAGTTGATGGGCTTCGAGGAGCGAGTTCACCGGGTTGGCAATACCTGCTGCCTCGGCACCAAACAGGCCGTAGAAGCTCTGCGGCACCAGGGGAAGAAGGAAGCTCACGACATCGTTTGGGCCTATCCCAAAGGAGTCAAACATATTCGCGGCTTGCGTGACTCTCGCCAAGAACTGGCCATAACTCAGCACGATGGCGGGCTCACTGGGGTCGGCATTGGGGAGGAACTGAAGGGCCGGGGCATCCCGATTGTGCGCTGCTCCGATCTGGATCGCCTCGTAAGTGCTCTTGGCTGCGATGCGATCTCGAAAGGGCGTGGTTTCGAAGGTGGCGACTTCCGCCGCGGTGGCAAGAGAGGGACGTTGCTCGCCGACGAGGCGGTCGATGAGGATGCTGCGGGCCATGGGTGTCTCCTTCTGGCGCTTGCGGTGGGCGCGGTTGTTTTTTGAAGTCTATATTGAATTGGGTATTGCGGGTCGACTTTCGTTCTTCATTTGGAAAGGCTGCGTCAGTTCAGATACATTGGTGCATGATAGAAGTAGATATCTGACCATGATCGGCAGGCTAGTGAGGATTTCAAAGCACTCTCCGGTGCAGCGCAGGACGCAGGGGGACAATCGAAAATGTTCGGCGTTTTTCATGACGCAGGTTACAAAGGACTTTATGGAGGGTTGGGCGGTGCGGCGATCTATTCAAACGCATGAAGCAGTTGGACAGGAAGTCCGCAATGCTATTAAGAAAATTGGCGGAACCTTGCCCGAGAAAATTCCGCCTGCGGAGCATATTAAAAGCGTCGCAAAGCGGGTGAAAACCACGACCCCGAAGTTGAAGCTTGAGGATGAGGTAGCGGTCGACTTGCTAGGGGCGAGAAGCTAAAGCTTAGAGGCCGATAGATGAATGATTTAGGTACTGCTCCGCAGCCAAATTGCTAGCTCATCCTTGAGCTGGCTCAGTCTGGAATAACCGCGGTAACCTCAATTTCCAAAAGTGCCCGATCCTCTACCAAGTCAACCACTTGCACCAAGGTCATGGCCGGATAGTTTCGGCCGATGAGGCGTTTGTATACCGCGCCGATTTCTTTGCCGCGCGCGAGATATTCCTTTTTGCTCTTCACATACCAGGTCATGCGCACCATGTGTTCGGGGCCAGCCTTGGAGCAGGCGAGGGTGTCCAAAATATTCTGAAGGGCCTGCTCGGTTTGTTTCACAAAGTCGTCAGATTCGAACTGGCCTTGGCCGCTCCAGCCGACCATGCCCGCGACGTAGATTTGCCTTCCTCGGGCCTCTACTCCATTGGCATAACCCTTGGGAGCAATCCAGCCTTCGGGCTGCAGTACTTTATGGGGATTGGCAGCGGGCGCTATGGAGGGTACCGACGAGGGTGGTGCCGAGGACAGCGTGGACGGAAGTGTGGCGGGTGTGGTTTGCGAGCTCATAGAGTCCCTTAATTTGAAGCGTTGTAACTTACCGGTTTCGGTGCGCGGCAAGGCTTTGCAAAAGCTGATGCGACGAGGGTATTTGAAGGGGGCGATGTTTTGTTTGACATGGTCTTGAAGTAGTTGAGTAAGTTCGGCTTCGGAGAAGCCAGGTGCATCCTTCAAGACGACAAAGGCATGCACAATCTGGCCGCGCTCCTCATCCGGCGTGCCGACTACGGCGCACTCGAGTACGGCGGGATGCTCCATCAGAGACGCTTCGACTTCTGGCCCGGCGATGTTGTACCCTGCTGAGATGATCATGTCGTCGTTACGAGCCTGATAGTAAAAGTAGCCGTCTTCATCTTGCAAAAAGGTGTCGCCGGGCAAGTTCCATCCCGCTTTCACATAGTTGCTTTGACGCTCGTCGGCGAGATAGCGACATCCGGTTGGGCCGCGCACCGCGAGCTTGCCGACCTGGCCGAAGGGGAGGGCCTGCATGTTGTCATCCACGATGCGGGCTTCGTAGCCGGGCACAACCTTGCCGAGTGCTCCCCATTTGCCCGCAGCATGAAGTTCGTCGCCAGGGCTGGCGATGTAGATATGAATCATCTCGGTGCCGCCGATGCCATCGGTCATGGCAATACCGGTTTTTTCATACCAAAGTTTGCGCACCGGCAGGGGCAGAGCCTCGCCAGCGGAAATGCTGTGACGTAATGTTTTGAGGGAGTAGCGCTCGGCGAACCCGGCCATGTGACGATAGAAGGTCGGGGCGGTAAAGCATAGCGTGGCCTTAAAACGCTCGATGCCTTGCATGAGGCTTTCCGGCGTGTATTTCGGGTTGAGTACGGTCGCCGCACCATGGCGCAAGGCGAAGGTGAGTAATCCGCCCAAGCCGAAGGTGAAGGCGAGCGGCGGTGTGCCGATCACAATGTCCTGCTCGGTCATGCGGAGCACGGAATGTGGGAAAAGGTCCGACATGGCCAGCACATCGCGATGAAAATGCATGGTGCCCTTGGGTTGACCCGTGGTGCCACTGGTGAAGGCAATCAGGCAGGTATCGTCGCGATGGGTTGGGCAGGCCTTAAACGCCGGACTCGCATCGTGCATCGCCTGCTGAAGTGCGCCGAAGCTGAGCGCTGATTTCAGTGAGGGCGAGTAGTGTTCATGACCACGCTCAAGATTTTGCTCAAGCTCGGCCATTAAACTATCCTCGCACAGCGCGAAGCCCACCTGGGCTTTATCAATGATGGGCTTGAGTTCTTTGGCGCGCAGCATCGGCATGGTGGGTACAGCCACCAGGCCAGCCTTGATCACCGCTAACCAGGCGGCCGCCATTAGAGGGCCATTAAGGCCGCGAAGCAGCACTCGGTTGCCAGGAACAAGCCCAGCGTTTGTCAGGACATTCGCGATACGATTGACTTGATCTTCGAGCTCAGTGTAAGTCCAATGCAGGACCTTGGTTTCTTGCTTGAGTTTGTGCTCGGGTGCTTGCTCCGATTCCGAACTGGTCGCAGGCCCATCAAAATAAATAGCGACTCGATCAGCTTTATCCAGGGCTTGACCTTGATGATCATAAGCGCTTAGGAGCTCGTCCGCACAGTTGAGCGCCTCCGGATATTGCACTTCAGGCAGATTGAAGAGGAACACCGGCTGCAGCTCGGACTTGGGAAGATGCTCGGCGCAAAAACGATCAAGATGGGGCGATGCGTGAGGGGAGGCTTGCATGGAAAAATCTCACTTAAGGAGTTCACGAGCAATGATCAACTGCTGAACTTCGGTGGCCCCTTCGTAGATTCTCAAGGCACGAATCTCGCGATACAAGCTCTCGACCAAGGTGCCATGGCGCACGCCCAGGCCACCAAAGATTTGCACGGACTGATCGATAATCCACTGGGCTGATTCGGTCGCGATCATCTTGGCCATGGCGGCTTCTTTGGTGGTGTTTTTACCGGTGTCACGCATCCAGGCAGCTCGGTAGGTGAGTAAGGCTGCAGCATCGACTTGGGTGGCCATTTGGGCGAGCTTGGCCTGGGTGAGTTGAAAGTCGGAGAGATGACCATTGAACATGGTCCGATGCTTGGAGTAGGTGAGGGCCTCGTGCAGGGCGCGGCGTGCGAAACCGAGCGAGGCTGCGGCGACCGAAGTTCGGAAGACATCGAGGGTGGCCATCGCGACCTTGAAGCCTTGACCGGCTTCACCGATGCGACGGTCTAGATTCACGCGGCAGTTATTGAAGCGAAGCAGGGCTAGAGGGTGCGGGGCGACAACATCGATGCGTTCTGCGATCTCCAGCCCGGGTGTGTGTGCATCGACGATGTAGGCAGAAATACCTTTGGTGCCGCGCTCCTTGGTGGCGCTATCCCTTTTCACACTATCCTGGCTTGCGAATTCGACTGGGCTCTGATGTGTGCTGCCACCTGGCTCGCGGTCGCGTGCGAACACCAGATAGAAGTCGGCGATACCGCCGTTTGAGATCCAGGTTTTTTCACCGTTCAATAGGACCTGATCGCCCATCGGGGTGGCCTGGCATTGCATCCCGGCCACGTCTGAGCCAGCGTCTGGTTCAGACAACGCAAAGGCGGCAATCTTGGTGCCTTGAGCGACGCCGGGTAAATACGCTTTCTTTTGTTCTTCGCTGCCGAACAGGCTGATCGCGCCTGAGCCCAGGCCCTGCATGGCAAAGGCGAAATCCGCCAGGCCTTCGTGAAAGCCTAAGGTCTCACGCAACAGGCAGAGACTTCTGGAGTCAAGTGCATCACTCTCGCCACCGTGCTGGCGGCCTGCCACGGCATGGCTTAGCCAGCCACCGTCTCCAAGTCGCTTCACGAGCGCTTGGCAATGTGCGTCGACTGAGGCTCGGTCTTCTGGGTGCGCTGAATCAAAAGTGCCCATCGGCCCGGGAGGCTTGAACGCACGGGCGCACCACTGGTCGAGACTCGCCTTTAGCGCACGATGTTGCTCGTCAAAGAAGGGCCAATCCAGGTAGCTGGGCAGGTTCATGATTAATTGCCTTCAAACACTGGTTTCTGTTTGGCGGCGAAGGCGTGATATGCGCGGTGGAAGTCGTTGGTCACCATGCAAATGGCCTGAGCTTGAGCTTCGGCTTCAATGGCTTGATCGATGCCCATGTTCCATTCTTGTTGCAACATGTTCTTCGTCATGGCATTGCCGAAGGTAGGTCCTGCGACCAGTTGTGCCGCGTAGGCTTGAGCTTCGGCCAACACCGCTTCCGGCTCGACCAAGCGGTTGTAAAAGCCCCAGCGCTCGGCCTCTTCGCCCTTCATGCCTCGACCCGTATAGAGCAGGTCGGCGGCGCGGCCTTGACCGATCACTCTGGGGAGCAGTGCGCAGGCGCCCATGTCGCAACCGGCCAGACCTACTCTTGAAAACAGGAAGAGCACCTGGCTCTTGGCCGTGCCGAAGCGAATATCACTGGCCAGTGCCAGCATGGCGCCGGCACCCGCACATATGCCGTCAATCGCTGCGATAATCGGTTGAGGGCAAGCCCGCATGGCTTTCACTACATCACCGGTCATTCGAGTAAAGGCCAGCAGGCCGGGCATGTCCAGTTTAGTGAGCGGGCCAATAATTTCGTGTACATCGCCACCGGAGCAAAAGTTACCCGCCGAGCCGCTGAGCACAATCGCATGAACGTCGTCGGCGTGCTGCATGGCGCGAAACAAGTCGCGCAATTCTGCGTACGATTCAAAGGACAGCGGGTTCTTGCGCTCTGGCCGATTAAGCATGACGGTCGCCACGCCATCCACGACCGTGTACAGAAAGTGCTCGGCCTTGTAGGCACCAAGAGGCTTTCGCCCGCGTGGCAATTGATGCTTTTGGCCAGGTAGATATTGGGTCATGCAGACCTCCTTGAAACGTGTTCAGAATGTTGTCGTGGTGTGTGGCGAGTTTTTGCGAAGTGCTCAGACTCTTCCAGGCTATGCAGCTTCAGTGCATGGGTTTTAAGCTGGCCAAGCAGTTCGTGCAGAGCCCCTTTTTCGTTGAGCTTCAGGCCCGCGAAAAGTTCTTCGACCCAGGCCTCGTGAGCCTTGGCCATGAGTTGAAAGCCCTTGCGTCCTTTCTCGGTAAAGGCGATGCGATAGGCACGGCGATCGTCTTCGCAGGGCAGGCGGGTGACCAGGTCTTCGCTCTCCAATTGATCCACGATGGCGGTGACATTGCCACTGGTGACCAACATGCGTTTACTGAGCTCGCCCATACGCAAGCCCTTGGGCTGGCGCTCAAGCTGGGACATTAAATCGAAGCGAGGCAGAGTGCTGTCGAACTCCTGGCGCAGACGCGAGCGAATCTCTTGTTCGATCAAGTGGGTGCTGGACAGTAGCCTGAGCCACAGGCGCAGGCTGCCATGGTCTTCGACTTTGCTGCTTTTGAGAGTTTTCATGGCTTCAAACTCTGTGCGCGCTCATAGAGCGTTTCGGCTTGACGCTTGGCGCTAATGTATTGCTTGGGCCAGGACATTTCTTTGTAGCCGATCCTGGCGGCCTCGTTCAGGCTCCAGGACGGGTTGGCGAGATGAGGGCGAGCAATGGCGCAGAGGTCGGCCCGGCCGGCCGCGATGATGCTGTTGACATGGTCGGCCTCGGAGATGGCGCCCACCGCAATCGTGCGCACTCCGGCCTCGTTACGAATGCGATCCGAAAACGGGGTTTGAAACATGCGCCCGAAGACCGGCTTTTCGCGCTTGTCGACCTGACCCGAAGAGCAGTCCACGAAGTCCACGCCTTCCGCTTTGAACGCCTTGGCGATTTCAATCGCGTCGTCTGGAGTGATGCCGCCTTCTACCCAGTCATGTGCGGAGATGCGTACCGACATAGGCTTGCTTTGCGGCCATTGAGCGCGTAAGTCTCGGAACACTTCGAGGGGATAGCGCAGGCGATTTTCCAACGAGCCACCGTACTCATCTTTTCTGAAATTGGTGAGTGGGGAAATGAAGGAGGACAAAAGATAGCCGTGCGCGCAGTGCAGCTCCAGCCAGTCGAAACCTGCTTGATCGCCACGCTGGGCGGCATCGAGGAAGTCTTGCTTGATTTGAAGCATTTGCGCTCGATCAATCTCGCCGGGGTCTTGGCTCACGCCTTCGATGTAGGGAATGCCGGAGGCGGAGACGAGCCTCCAGTTCTCACCATCCATCGGACGAAGCGGCAGGTCGATACCTTCCCAGGCGAGGCGGGTCGAGCCTTTGCGTCCAGCATGACCGAGTTGCAAAGCGATTTTGGCTTCGCAGTTGCTATGAACAAAATCCACGATACGGGCCCAGGCTTGAGCTTGCGCGTCGTTCCACAGGCCAGGGCATCCAGGGGTAATACGGGCCTGCGGCGAGGTGCAGGTCATCTCGGTGAAGACGATGGCTGCGCCACCCATGGCACGGCTGCCCAGATGCACCAAATGGAAATCGCCCGGTATGCCATCCTTGGCGGAGTATGTTGCCATCGGCGAGACCATGATGCGGTTTTTGAGCACCAAATCTCTAGCCTTGAGGGGCAGGAACATCGGGGGCACGGTGGGCGAAATCGTTGCGGCGACTCGCGCTGCCGCTTGATTTCTGGCGGTGATTTGCGCCGGATGGTCCGACTGACCCGCCATGCGATTAGGCTCCACGGATTCCAAGTTGGCCAACCAACGTTCATAGTTCTCAACAAAGCGCTGGTCGCGCACGCGCAGGTTCTCATGCGAAATGCGCTGGCTACGAGTGAGTAGTGAGTAGGCAAATTGTTGCGGGGGGAGATTGGCGTAACGCTTGACGCTCTCGAACCACTCGGTGGAGTTACGCGCTGCATTCTGGATTTTGAGGACCTCGACGGCGCGAGCGCTTTCGTAGCCTGCCAGGACCTCCGGGAGATGAAGCGACTCATGACCCACTTGGTCGAAGCGGTCGGCCAGGTCGATGGCATCTTCCAGGGCGAGTTTAGTGCCTGAGCCGATGGAGAAGTGAGCAGTGTGTGCGGCGTCACCCATTAAAACAATCGGCGCGATTTTGTTGCCGCTGGGCTCGGGCCAATGTACCCAGCGCTTGCAAATGACTCGTGGAAAGCGTATCCAAATGGCGGAGCCGCGGATGTGTGTGGCATTACTCATCAGCTTGTGGCCGCCAAGCCAAGGCGCAAACATTTTCTCGCAATAAGCGATACCGTCTTCCTGGCTCATCGTGTCGAGACCGGCCGCGCGCCATACTTCGTCGGGGGTTTCGACAATGAAGGTTGAGGTGTCGCTATCGAACTGATAAGCATGGGCTTGGAACCAACCATGTTCAGTTTCGACTACCGCGAAAGTGAAGGCATCAAACAGTTGCTTGGTGCCCAGCCACACGAAGCGGCAATTGCGCTCATCGATATCCGGCTCGAAGGTGGCTTCATAGCGCTTACGCACGCGAGAGTTGAGGCCGTCACAGGCCAGCACGATATCCGCTTGATACTGCTCGGCGAGGGCGCGGTCATCAGTCACTTCAGTTTCGAAGACCAATTCCACACCGAGCTCTTGGCAGCGGCTTTGCAAAATATTGAGAAGGCGTTTGCGCCCAATGCCACAAAAGCCGTGACCGCTGGAGATCATGCTCTCGCCTTTGAAATGCACGGCGATATCGTCCCAGTGATTGAAGGCGCCGAGAATTTCCTCCGCAGTCGAAGGGTCAGCCTTTTGCAAATTGGTCATGGTGGCGTCAGAGAACACGACCCCCCAACCAAAGGTGTCAAAGGGACGGTTGCGCTCCACGATGACCACCCGATGGGCTGGCCGCCGCTTTTTCATGAGCAACCCAAAATACAGGCCCACAGGGCCGCCACCTAAGCATAATATGTTCATGCAAAGTATTTTAAGCCTAAACTATTTAAGTTTCAAGGTTATTAAGATGTTGGAATCTGGCGTGTCGGCAGCTAACCGGCACCACTCGATTCTGTTCGCCGGTAATCGTCCCGCTTTGCACTGAGGCCAGAGGTAGAGCTAAGTGCCTAATATCGACCATTTCAAGGCAGATCCCCATCCAAAGGCGGCACTGGTCGAACTTTCGAGTGCAATTTTTTTGCATTCGTGACGCGTCCCATGGCGGCGCGCTCTTTAAAGAAGGCTTCCGTTTTGTGGGAGGAAATCTTCTCAGCCACAGGCATCACGATGAATTGACTAAGCAATCAAACTCGCTGCTGGAATGCCAAGCATCGAGTGCAAGCGCCGAATCATCGGTAAGGTCAACGAGCGCTTGCCGTTAAGCACTTCATAAACGCGATTGCTACGACCAATCATGGGCTCCAGATCCTTGACGGTGAGCCCGGCTTGTTCCATTCGAAACTTGATCGCCTCAATGGGCGTGGGCGGTGACATGGCATAGTGCTTTGCCTCATAGGTCTCAATTAACATGATGAGCACTTCGAAGCGATTTCCCGCCGCTGAGCCGGGGGTTGGTTCCTTGTCGAACAAGGACGACACCTCACGGAGAGCGTTTCGGTAATCTCGTTTGGTTCGAATAGGTTTTAGTTCCATGGTTCAGTCCAATTCAACGGTGCTTGCGTCTACCTTGTCGTAGGCTTGATGCGTACCAATAAATTTAATATAGATCGCGCCAAACTTGTAGGCCACAGAAACGATCAAGCGATAAGTGTGTCCCTTAATATTGAAGACAACGCGGTTGCCCGAAACAAAGCTGGCGCTGGCGTACCGATCCTTAATGTCCTGGGGCGATTTCCAGTTCGCTTGACTTGCCTCGTCATACCATGCCTTGAGAGGTTCTTCAGTCTCGGCATGTGCCTCCCAGAACTCGACGAGATGCTTTTTTGCAATGACCCTCATGCGGCAATTCTAATCCCAAAATGGGACTATTCGCAAGTCTAGGTGATCTAACAGTCGAAATTTCACAAACGGAGGTCTCGCTAGCTTAGCGGCGGCCCATGTACCGGCGCACCTTGTGGTTGTTGCCCCATATTTGCGAAAGTTTATTTTGGTTGACCCATCTACAACACCGCCGATTTTTCGTTAAAGCAGCCTACTTATAGAGTGTTCTTGCGATAGTGGAATGTGGCTGGCCAAGTCGAGCTGAAGCTCAAGACGTCGTGGCGAGACAGCACGACGCATGAGGTGATGTCACCACTGGAGTTCATGCAGCGCCTAACGGCGCTGGTGCCGCGGCCGCGGCCGATGCGCCTGGGTTGGGCGAAGCTTCTGAAGCGGATCTTTAGCTACGACATAACTTGCAAGCAAGTTAGTCTGCGCTGAAACTTCGTTTTAACCTCGATCTTGAGCGCCGCCCGAACTGTGGCGGTGAGCTAAAGGTGATTGCGGCGATTTTAGAACGGCCCGCCATAGAGAAGGTTCTCAATCACCTAGGGCTAGAGGCGAGAGCGCCACCGCGACGGCGTATTTTGCGAACCTCTCTTAAGCTCTTTGCGCAACCTGACGCAACTGAAGTCGTTTTTTGCCTCATAGTTCATCGGCGAGCTTTCCAACGTCTTGACACGAAAGGCCGGGCGAACGTCAGAAGCCGCAAAGCAAACTATTTTGAACCCGTGAAATAGAGAGTGAACTGCAAAAAGGGTTGAAAAGTTTTATTACCCGATTCAGAGAAACGCAGACTGAGCGTTTCCTACATTTCAGTACATAATGCCCAACTTCTTTATGGCCAATTGTTATGAAAAATCTCAACCGCGTACGTCTCTTCCTTTGTATGGCCTGGGCTGGTGCGGCGCTTCTTGCTGGCACTTCGGCGATGGCGCAGGACTTCCCGTCTCGCCCTTTGCGCCTGATCGTGCCCTTCGCACCGGGCGGCAATGTCGACATCACCGCGCGTGCCATCTCGGCCGGTTTAAGCGAGGCGCTAGGCCAGCAGGTGGTGGTGGAGAATCGACCTGGCGGCGGCGGTATGGTCGGCACCAGCGCAGTCGCTAAGGCGACGCCTGATGGCTATATGCTGGTATTGGGTTCAAGCAGTTCGATCACCATCGCCCCGGCGCTCAGTAAGGCCCCAAGCTATGACCCAACGCGCGACCTGGTCGCGGTCGGGGCCCTGCATTCCGTACCCATCGTGTTGACCACCAACGCGAAGAATGGAGCTGCTTCGTTTGCAGAAGTGTTGGCTCAAGCCAAGGCCCAGCCCGGCAAACTCACCGTGGCGTCGGCCGGAGTGGGTAGTTCCAATCATCTGGCGCTTGAGTTGTGGATGAAACAATCGGGCCTGTCGATGGTGCATGTGCCTTACAAGGGTAGCGGGCCCGCAATCACGGACTTGCTTGGCGGACAGGTGAACTTGATGATGGATCAGCTAACCGCTTCCTTGCCTCACATCAAAGATGGGCGCATGCGCGCACTCGCAGTTACCAGTCGTGCCCGATCGCCCCTCTTGCCAAGCGTGCCGAGCTTGGCGGAACTGGGTGTGCCCGATTTCGAAGTACTCACCTTTACGGGTCTCTTCACCACCGCAGGTGTGCCAGCAGCAGTGCTGGAAAAGCTTGAGGCAGCTCTGCGTAAAACCTTGGCGCAAGCCAGCGTGCGCGAGCGTTTCGCGAACCTTGGCGTCGACATGATTGAGAGCGACCGAAAAAGCTTCGAGGCCTTTGTCAAACGTGATTTTGATAACTGGCGCAATGTCGCACGTGATGCAAAAATTACGCTTGAGTAGCTCATCATGACCGCTACTCAGCCCCCGCATACCGAAGCCTTGCCCGCGGATACACGCTTGCGAAAGCCTCAAAAGCCCATGCCCCTAGGCACGATCGATTGCCACGCGCATATTTTTGATCGCTTCGATGTCTATCCACTGGCCCCGTCTGCTCAGTATCGTCCACAACTATCCACCCGCGAGGCATGGTTTGCGCTCCATGACGCCCTCGGTGTGGCCCGTGGCGTGCAGGTGCAGGGCAGCCCGTACGGGTTTGATAACAGCATCACCGAAGATTTCGTGCGCGAGCATCCTTCGCGCCTAAGAGCGGTCGGCGCGATTGCGCTCGACGTCTCGGATGCCACGCTCAAGCGTTTAAGTGAAGCGGGCTTTGTTGCTGCGCGCATGATGGATCAGTTCGCTACCGGCCTCACTACCAAAGATCTTGACGCCATCGCCGCGCGTGTTGCCCCCTTTGGATGGCACCTTGAAATCAATATCGCCAAGTCGGAAGACTGGGTCGCACTCGAACCCAAGCTGATGAACTGCCCGGTGCCGATTGGTTTTGATCATATGGGTCGCACGCGTGGCGGCGAGGGCATCAATGCGCCGGGTTTTCAAGTGATTCGCCGTGTGTTGGATAGACGGCCTGATTGTTTCACCAAGATTTCAAGTTGGTATCGCTTATCGGATGTTGGGCCACCGAGCTTTGCCGATATGAAACCCTTCGCGCAAACGCTACTGCGCAATAACCCCGATCAATGTGTGTGGGGCACCAACTGGCCGCACCCGAGCATCTCGAGCAATATGCCCAACGACATTGATCTGGTCGATCAACTCGAAGAGTGGATGCCTTCGGAGGAAGTGCGTGAGAAACTCTTCGTACGCAACCCCGAACGCATTTACCAATTTCAGAATATACCCGCAGCTCCGGGATCAGCCGTTGCGCCCTTTGACGCATGATTCGCGTCGATGATGCCCAAGCCATGCTCGTAATCACCAAGACGAAACTCGACGGATCCTGGTTTATCAGAATTTGGGCGTTCGAAGTAGGGATTGGTGCCCAATTGTTCTGCATACCAGTTCCTCGCTGCTTTCACGTCGTTGGCAAAGAAACTGACAGTTGCCATGCCTCGTAATGTTTACACTTTGCTATTCGTTTTCTCCTTGGTAGTAAATGCTGCAATGGACAGCACTAGCGCTTTAACTGTCCGTGACTGTTGTGGTAAATCTTTTCCTTTTTCGGATGGGTGAACTTGAGGCCCGACCAGGTGGCGTCCACACTTAGACAAGTGCTTTCCACCAACCCATGGCTGTAACCGATGCGAATGACAGCAGGCAGGGCGAGGTCGGTACCGAGTTTTTTGCCTTTTGGCCACGACAGCCAAAGCATTCCTGTCGGCTTCAAATGCCGTTTGAGTTTCGGAAACAAATCGTCCATTTCCGCCTTCGTCTTGGTGAAGAAATGAAGGTAGTCAAACTCCCCTTGAAGTCCAGAGCCGACGTCAAGGTCCGGCAGGTTGCAGGCCTTTAGTGCAGATGTCGGTGCGTTTAAAAGGAATGCCCGCATTCCCTCTTTGACACCCATTTTTTGCGAAACCTTCCTTGGCATCGCTACTTCCTTGATCGCCATAGCATTAAATCGGTTTGCACCGACCTGGGCTGAACATGATGGCCGGTGCCATGTGCCTCTCCCACACCCTGCGAACCTTTTCACGCTTGCCGGGCTGCGTGCTGTGTTTGATGATCAGTGCAAACGGGGTCATGGAATTCCTTTCGGTGATGGGGCGAACTTTGGTTACGCGGTCAAATAGGCTGCTTAGGCAAGTTAGGCGGCAGGTCAGGCCGCTTTGGCGGCACCAGCAAGACCGGCTTTTCGAACCGGTCAGCACGGGGGTCTGACCCAAATCTATCCAGCCGCGACCCGCGCGCAGTACGTCTCAATGGTTCGCTTCCACGCGGGTCGAGCCAAGCAACTATCCCGATACGACGCGACTCGCGGATACGGCGCGATCAGTGTCTCGTCCTTGATACCCGAGTGAAGCACGTGCGCCATCAGAATGTCGGCGACGGTGAAATCCGTTGTTGCGACGAAGTCGCGATCGGCGAACCAGCGCTCCAGGTTCGTCAGCACCCGATTTATCCAGCCGACCAGGAACTCGCGGTGCTTGCCGCAACTGCCATCCGCGGTCCAGTCCAGCACCATGAGGGCGAGCAGCGGCGGTTCTACAGAGTTCATCGCGGCGAAGCACCAGCGCACAACTTGCGCCTCGCCGGCGAGGTCGCCCGGGAGAAGGCGTCCGTACTTCTTCGCTAGGTAAACGAGGATGGCGGCAGATTCGGACAACATCACCCCGTCGTCGTTGATCGACGGAATCTGCTCGAACGGGCTGAGCTGCCTGTAGGAGTCTGTACTCAGGTCGTGTGCGGGGTGATCCATGCCGACCATCTCGAACGGCAGTTGCATCTCTTCAGTCGCCCACAAAACGCGCAGGTCGCGCGTGTGGCCACGCGCGCCAGCATTGACTTTTGAAAAACCGTAGAGCTTGAGCATGGTGATTTCTCCTGTAATAAAACCGGCCTACACCACCGCAAATTGCAGGCCAGGCTGCGCACATAGTCGAAACGATCCTGATGATGTCGGACAACCACGAGCGTTCCGAGGCAACGGGATGAAGTAGGCCGAGGTGTTCGCTACTCCCGTATAGCGACCCGATCACACAAAGGCAACCACTTTTTGCCGCTGTTCTTCCATTCCCAGTTGATGACCATCTTGTCGCCCCCGCCCTGCACCGTCACTGTGGCACGGGTTTGCGCTTCTGTGAAGCTCCAAACGTCACCACTGACAGCCGCGCGATAGTCAGGATGATGTCCAGCGTTGTCGAACATGCGCGTGAAATAGCCGCCCTCTGCCTCGTCGTAGCCGATGATCTCGGCACCCTTGAACTCGTGCTTCCCCATCTCGGCATCCCAGCGGTGCAAAACGAAGAAGTTGCCAGGGAGCCATTCGTAGCTTTCGTCGCTCGTCCAAGGTACACCGGCAGCGCGCGGGTCGGCGCCGTCCTGACCGTCGCCGTAAGAGGTTCCTTCGGCGTGCCAGTCGCCGATGAAGACATCGAGGCGCTTGTGTGCTGGTGTCGGTTTTGGTTGTTGGGTCATGTCAAGTCCCCTTTCGGTTTGATGGAGGGATAGTTCAATTGCGGATGAAAATCGGCGCGCCCTGCCCACGGATTTGGTAGTGGTACTGGATCCCGTTGACCTCGACGCGACCGCTCTTGACGGTCTTCGTCAAAGTAGTTTTTTTGACTTCGCGACTGATGCGTCTTGGGCATGGACAACGGCAGGCGCGGCGAGCATAGCCGCTGTGTTCCTCGTGCGCTTCACGGTCAGCAATTGTCCAGTGACGCACGCGCGCGGTGTAGTTTGTGTTTTGCTTTTGCGCCTCAAAGGTCAACTGCACAACCACGGACGCTTTTTCGGATGGCTCCAATGGTGGGATAGATAAAATTGCCCCTCTACGCTGGTCCGCGATGATGGTGGCCTCAGCGCGCCGGTGTCACGCGCCAGACGGTGTTGGACAGATCGTCGGCCACGATCAACGCGCCTTTAGGGTCCAAGGTCACGCCGACCGGACGGCCCATGGTCTTGCCCCCGACCTGGAAACCGCTGACGAAGTCGACCGGCGGCCCGTTGGGGCGGCCGTTGGCGAAGGGCACGAAGATCACCTTGTAGCCGACAGGCGCGTCCCGGTTCCAACTGCCGTGTAACCCGATGAAAGCGCCTTCGGCAAACGGGGCTGCGGATCCGGGCTGCACGAAGGACAGTCCTAGAGGCGCGGAATGTGATTGCAAGGCGAAGTCCGGACGCGCCGCGGCCTGAACTTGTTTGTCGTTTTGTGGCTGCACGCGGCGGTCGACGTTGGGGCCCCAATAGGCGTAAGGCCAGCCATAAAACGCACCTTCTCGCACTGAGGTGAGGTAGTCCGGGACGAGGTCGGGGCCCAGTTCGTCGCGCTCATTCACCACAGCCCAGAGCTGCCGACTTGCGGGCTCGAAAGCAAGTGCCGTAGGATTGCGCAGACCAGTTGCGAACACCCGCGTGGCACCACTGCTAGCGTCGACCTGCAAGACGACTGCGCGGTTCTCCTCCACCGCCAGGCCGCGTTCGCCGATGTTGCTGTTGGAGCCGATGCCGACATAAAGGTAGCGGCCGTCGGCGTCAGCGGCGAGCGCCTTTGTCCAATGGTGGTTGATCGCTGAAGGCAACTTGGCCACCGTTACAGGGGCGGCGGCTTGCGTTTGACCGACAACGTACTCCAGCCGCACCAGCGCGTCTTGGTTGGCGACATACAGCCGATTTCCAACCAGGGCGAGCCCGTAAGGTGCATTGAGGTTCTCTGCGTAGACCCACCGTCCTTCGTAGGTGCCGTCTCCATTGGCATCGCGCAGCATGGTCAGTTGGTTGCCGCCTTTGACGGATGTGGTGCCCCTGGACTTGATGATGCCGGCGATGTAATCCTTGGGTCTGAGGACGGGAGCACCCCCGCCCTTTCCTTCAGCCACCAGAATGTCGCCATTCGGCAGCACCAGCGTCTGGCGCGGGACTTTCAGATCGGTCGCGATGGCCTTGATCGTCCAGCCCTGCGGCACTGCGGGATGGCGGTCGCCCCAACCCGCTGGTTCTGCGATACGCATGCTTGGCAGCAGACCGCGCTGCGGTGGCGGAAGGTCCGGGATGCCAGGTTGCACTCCACTCGCTTCGCCCACCACGACGGCAAGGGTCAATGTGGTGCCAAGGACCACGACTGCAGCGAAGGCCGCTGCGATGCGATGACCCCGGATATTCATGCCCGTTCTCCGCAACGTTCCTGCGAGCCCGACTGCGCTGGCCGTCACGACGAGCAGCAACACCACGGCTGACAAGATTAGTCCAGTCGGCATCGCTGCCGAGCCGTCCTTGGCGTGGACCAAGGCATTAACAAAACCCACGACAAAGGTCGCCATCAACAAGATCAGATAGATCACGTTGCCGCGATGGCGCGTAGCGCGCAAACGCAGCATTTCTGCTGCACCCCACAGCAGCGCTGGGCCCGCTATCAGCAGGCCTCCTGCGATCAACCAAGCGGCAAAGTTGACCCACTGGCTTTGGTGGCTGACGGAGTAGGCCCAGTCGCTGAGCAGCGCACCAAGGAACAAAGGCACGGAGGAAAAGGCGACAACGGAATGCATTACGGTGCTCTCGGTAAGAGGGTTGACCCGCTGGTGATGACTTTTAGAAAGGGGCAACTACGAATAGTCAACGCTGTTTTTTCCTCAAGGCCGCGCTACAGGGCACGAACCACATCTTGCTGCCCTCGAGTCGACTACACAACAGAGCTCCATAAAAATTCACTTTAAGGCGTTGCAGGGCAGGCATCTGTGCGACAACGAACACTGCGTAGAGGGTTTCCGTGTTGTGATGCAGTCGGGAGTAGTCGACTTAGATTGTGCTGGCTCCTACAGCGAAGGAAGGCAGCATGGACGAACTAAAAAGGTGGGTCCCCTACTGCGGCGAAGCGCCAGGCCCAGAAATCTGGCTGAGCCGCTGGAATTTCGACCCGGTGCTTGGGGCAGTACTGCTGCTGTTTGCGTTGGCGCTTTGGCGCGTGCCAGTGGGTCACGACCTCACGTCCAAGCGACTCCTGAGCCTGCGTAGTGTGTGGGCTTTAACGGTCTTGCTATACGTGTCGCCACTGTGCGCGCTGAGCTCGGCATTCTTTACGGTGCGCGTGATCCATCACATCGCGCTTGTGCTCGTGATCGCGCCGTTGCTTGCGTTCGGGTTGGAAACATGGCTGCGGCGCCTGCCGACTTCGCTTTCCAGCTCCACGGCCCTCGCCGCGGTGTTCTTCTGGACCTGGCATGCGCCGGCCCCTTATGCGGCAGCGCTGTCGTCGGTTGCGATCTACGCGTTGATGCAATTCACGCTGCTGGCCAGCGCAATCGGTTTTTGGATCGCAGTCCGTAGATCAAGCCCGGCTGCGGCAATGGGTGCCATCCTGGTGACGACGGTGTTGATGGGACTGCTGGGCGCGTTGATTACCTTCGCCGGTCGGCCGCTGTATCCCCCGCACTTCGCTTCAACACTGAGCTGGGGCGTTTCGCCGCTGGAAGACCAGCAACTCGCCGGCATCACGATGTGGGCGCCCGGCAGCTTCGCTTACCTGGCCGCAGCGATGTGGATCGGCTGGCGCTGGATGAACGCCGAACGTGCGCATGGCTCGCGTGTCAATTCGGCATGAATCTCATTGCCGCCATTGAATGGGCCGAGGGCTACAACCGGCGCGGCCTGTACTCGCCGATCGGCGTCACCTTTCACTGGGTGATGGCGGCGCTGATGATTTTCCAGCTAGTGCACGGCTGGTACTTGGGCTGGCTTCCGGTGGGCGGAGACAAGTACATCGGTTACCAAACCCACACGCAGGTCGGACTGACGATCATGCTTTTGGGCACGCTGCGCTTTTTATGGCATCGCCAGCTCAGCGGGCCCGACAACGTTGACGAGGCGTCGATGGCAGGCAAGGCCAGCCGCCTGCTCCAAGCGTGGTTTTATGTGAGCTTTTTCGCGCTGCCGCTCAGCGGTTGGGTCATGTGGTCGACGTTGCCCAGCGACCTGCCGTTGTCGATCGCAGGTGTGATCCCATTTCCTAACCTGCCTTTCGATCAGTTGTCCGAAGGTCTGCAGCACCGCCTAATGCAGGGGGCCGCCGCGGCGCACTTTTGGATCGTCTGGGCCACGGCGCTTCTCATCCCCGGCCATGCCGGGGCAGCCGTGCTGCACTACCTGGTGAAGCGGGACAAGGTTCTGCCTTCGATGTTCGACCTCAATGGGCCAGAGGTGCCGGGCGTAATGGGAGCCGCGCCAGATAAAGGCTCAGCTGCCGAACCTCCTCGGCCTTGAGCTGTTGCGCCACCTTCAACATCACATGATTGCCGTCATTGCGCCGTTTAGAGACCTGCCAGTCCTGCAACTGCTGGACCAGGTAGAGGGCTGGCTGCGAGTTCAGCGGCGGCCCGTGCACAGTGCCGACACCTTCGTCACCATGACACTGCCGGCAAGAAGTGGCAAACAGCGTCGGGGTCGTCACAGCCAGGACTTCTTCGTTTGCGGGCGGCAAAGCCTGAGGCGGCAGAGCCGCGTAGTAGCGGGCCACCAGCACCCGTTCCTTGCTGTCAAGAAAGCGCGCCACGTCGCGCATCACTTCGTGCGGTCGCAAGCCAGCCGCATAGTCTTCCATCTGCTTTTGCAGATAGCCCGGCGGCAGACCGGACAAGCGCGGTGCGTCGAAACCATTGCCCTCGCCGCGCGCGCCGTGGCAGGTGACGCAGGCATAGCGGGCGCCGCCTTCGCCTCCACTCATTGCAATGAGCTCTCCACCCCGGCCCCAACGATCGTCACTGCTGGTCATGCGATCGGTGCAAGCCGAGGCCAGCACCACGATGATCAAAGTCAGCGTCCGGCCGAAACCGTACTGAGGCCAGTGATGAAAAAGCGATGGTTGGTTGCGCATGGAAACTAAATTATCGCCCATCGCAGGGCGGGGCCGCCAGAAGGCGCGCTGCGCAACCATCGCAAGGCAGTGGTTGATATTTGCATGCGCGCCCCTCGTCGCCTGCGATGGCCCGCCCGATCGCACCGCCACGCTAAGCGACGCCGACGCTACACAAGGTCGGCAGCTCGTCGCTAGCAAGGGCTGCGTCGCGTGTCACACCTTCCCCGATGTGAAGTGGCCGCGCGGCGGGCTCGGGCCACCGCTACAAAACTTCGGGCGACAGGGCCTGATCGCCGGACGGCTGCCGAACCAACCCGGCGTGTTGATGCAGTTCATCAGGAACGCCCCTGCGCTGGTGCCCGGGACGGCCATGCCAGCCAGTTTGATGACAGACCAGGAAGCTCGCGATGTCACAGCCTACATCCTCACGTTCAAGCCTCGCTGAAGCTTTGAGCGGCTGGCCGCCGCCGGTGCTCGATCCGCATGGCCCGTTCTCGAACTCGGTCACCACGCTGGCTTGGGTGTTGATTGCCCTCGTTACGCTGATCTTCGTGCTGGTTTGCGCGGCCATGTGGGTGGCGCTGTTTGGCAGCGACAAGCTGCGCGCGCAGCTCGGTGGCGAGCGCGTCGTCAAATGGTTCGGGCTAGTTGTACCAGCCGGCGTACTATTCTTGCTGCTGGCATGGGGCACGACGATGGTCCACGGGTTGACGACAATCAAGGGGGACGAGTTGCGTATGCGCGTGTCCGGCAATATCTACTGGTGGCGCGTGTCCTACCTGGATGCAGCGGGCAACGAGACCCATGCCGATGCCAACGAACTGCACATTCCGGTCGGTCGCCCGGTGGTCGTCGACATGGTCTCCGAAGACGTGATCCACAGCTTCTGGGTCCCAAAACTCGGTGGCAAGATGGACATGATCCCTGGCCGCACCAACCGGCTCAAGCTGCAAGCCGACAAGGCTGGCAGCTACGGTGGGCAATGCGCCGAGTTTTGCGGTGGGGCGCATTCGCTGATGGGTTTCGTGGTCGTGGCGCATGAGCCTGCTGACTGGCAGCGCTGGCTCGATGCGCGGCTGATGCGTATACAGTTGGCCCCGACGACACCTGCAACGGCAGCACCCGTCAGCGCCGAGGTACTGCGCGGTCGCCAGCTCTTCGGGGAGGTCGGATGCGCTGAGTGCCACCGAATTGCCGGCAGCGCTGCGCAAGGTCTGTCGGGCCCGGATCTGACGCACGTCGGCTCGCGTCGTTCCCTAGGTGCAGGAATATTGCCGAACAATCGGGGCACGTTGATTGGCTGGATCGGCGATAGCCAGTCGATCAAGCCAAACAACCGCATGCCAGCCTACCGCTCGCTGCAGGGCGCCGAGCTCAACGCGCTGGCCGCCTACATGGAGTCACTGAAATGACGGGCAGTGCCCCCCCGGGCTTGACTGGCGCACTTCGAGATGCCGCTACTGCGTCCTCTGAGACCGGCTTCGACACGCCTCTCTACGGGCGCTTCCCGACACTAGGGGACAGGCCGCCCGGCGAACTCGAAGCCCTGAAAAAGGTCTGGGAAACGCCCACAGGGTGGCGAGCCTTCAGCGCTGTCAACAACAACTTCATCGGCTTCCTGTTCATCGTCACCGCCTTCGGCTTCTTCGTCGTTGCAGGCATCCTTTCGTTGGTGATGCGCGTGCAACTCGCTGCACCGCTGGCGGGCATTGTGCCGCAGGAGACCTACAACCAGCTATTCACGATGCACGGCTCGGTGATGATGTTTCTGTTCGCAGTGCCGGCTGTTGAGGCCATAGCGGTGCTGCTGCTGCCGCAGATGATTGCCGCGCGCGATCTGCCGTTCCCGCGGCTGTCGGCGTACTCGTACTGGGCCTACCTGATCGGCGGTGTCGTCTTCTTCTGCTCGATCTTCTTCAGCCTGGCGCCGTCCGGTGGCTGGTTCATGTACCCGCCGCTGAGCTCGGGGGTCTACGCCAAGGGCATCAACGCAGACTTCTGGCTGCTGGGCATCGGCTTCATCGAGATCAGCGCCATTGCCGGCGCCATCGAACTCATCGTGGGCGTGCTGCGCACACGCGCCCCCGGCATGACGCTGGCGAAGATGCCGGTCTACGCCTGGGCGGTGCTGATCTTTGGCGTGATGATCATCCTGGCCTTCCCGGCGATGATCATGGTGACCTTCCTGCTGGAGCTCGAACGCGCCTTCAACTGGCCGCTGTTCGACGCCACGCGCGGCGGCGACCCGCTGCTGTACCAGCACCTGTTCTGGTTCTTTGGCCATCCCGACGTCTACATCATCTTCATCCCGGCGTCGGCGATGGTGTCGACGATGATCGTCACGGTGGCGCAGAAGCCGCTGGTCGGCCACGAGATCGTGGTGCTGGCGATGATCGCCACCGGCTTCATCAGCTTCGGTGTCTGGGCCCACCACATGTTCACGGTGGGCTTGCCCGGGCTGTCGGCCGGCTACTTCTCGGCCGCGTCGATGGCGGTGGCGATCCCGGCGGGCGCGCAGGTGTTCGCGTGGATCGCCACGCTGGCGTCGGGCAAGGTGCAGCGCAACGTGCCGTCGCTGTTTCTCGTGGGTGGCATTCTCATCTTCGTGATGGGCGGCCTGAC
>JANOPA010000060.1:0-27495 GCA_031421635.1 Betaproteobacteria bacterium
GTCTCGTTCTTAAACGAGACAGTTTTGTAGTTCTGAAGGATGCAGTAGGTAAGAAACGCAGTACGTAACATTAAGCTTGTGAGGCCCGGAGGGGCGTAGCTCAATTGGCAGAGCGACGGTCTCCAAAACCGTAGGTTGGGGGTTCGATTCCCTCCGCCCCTGCCACCGCTCACCAGCTCATTGTTCCCAAACTGTGGGCGTCTTAACAGCGAATTCACTCGCTACTGCATCAACAAGAAATTTACACAATAAGCAAACGGTAAGATGTCCACCACAAACACCAATATCGAAACGCTAAGCAGTCCCGCCGATAAGGCCAAGATTGCTTTAGCCGTTGCTGCGGTGATCGCGGGTCTGGTCGGCTTTTATATGCTGGCCAATCAGCCCATGATCGCGCGGGTAGGCTCAGTATTGGGCGGACTCATTGTCGGCGTCGTAATCGCCTGGTTCTCTCAACCAGGGCAGCAATTCTTCGCCTTCCTGAAAGATTCTTGGTCAGAAGCCAAGCGCGTAGTATGGCCGTCTCGCAAAGAAACCATCCAAATGACATTGGCTGTGTTTGCCTTCGTCTTGGTGATGGCGATATTCTTGTGGGTGGTCGATAAAACCCTTGAATGGGTCCTGTACGACTTAGTTTTGGGCTGGAGAAAGTAGTGACCAAACGTTGGTATGTTGTTCATGCTTATTCGGGCATGGAAAAAAGCGTCGGTCGCGCCATTCAAGAGCGCGTCAATCGCGCCGGTATGGAAAACATGTTTGGCAAGATCCTTGTGCCTAGCGAAGAAGTGGTCGAAATGAAGAATGGTCAACGGGCCATTACTGAACGTCGCTTCTTTCCGGGCTATGTGCTTGTTGAAATGGAAATGAATGACGACACTTGGCATTTGGTGAAACACACCAACAAAGTGACTGGGTTCGTTGGCGGCGCAGGCAATCGCCCTAGCCCCATTTCCGAGAAAGAAGTCGAGAAAATTCTTGCTCAAATGCAAGAAGGTGTCGAGAAGCCTCGTCCTAAAACGCTCTTTGAAGTGGGCGAATTAGTTCGGGTGAAAGATGGTCCGTTTACTGACTTTAACGGCAACGTTGAAGAAGTGAACTACGAGAAGAGCCGCTTGCGTGTGTCCGTGACGATTTTTGGTCGCGCTACGCCAGTGGAACTTGAATTCGGTCAGGTAGAGAAAGTTTAAGTCGGGGTTCGCCCTTCGGTTGAAAAATTTCTCCTCGTGTCCGGCGAGGAGCGCAAGTAGGCGGCAGGTTCTAGTCCTTCACAAGACGAAACATCTGAAATCAAAAGCGCGTTTGAACTCATTTTAGGAGTCGCCACTATGGCAAAGAAAATCATAGGCTTCATCAAGCTGCAAGTGCCAGCGGGTAAAGCCAACCCATCCCCACCAATCGGCCCAGCCTTGGGTCAGCGCGGTTTGAACATCATGGAATTCTGTAAGGCGTTCAACGCCCAGACTCAAGGCCTAGAGCCCGGTCTGCCGATTCCTGTGGTGATCACAGCCTTCGCTGACAAGAGCTTCACCTTCATCATGAAGACGCCTCCGGCGACCATTCTGATCAAGAAAGCAGCCAAGATTGAGAAGGGCTCTCCGAAGCCTCATACCGATAAAGTCGGCAAGATCACTCGTGCTCAAGCTGAAGAAATCGCCAAGACCAAGATGCCTGACCTGACCGCTGCAGATATGGAAGCCGCTGTGCGCACCATCGCCGGTTCGGCTCGTAGCATGGGTATTACTGTGGAGGGCCTATAAATGGCTGCTAAGCTCACTAAACGCCAAAAAACTTACGAAGGTAAGGTTGAGGCTCAAAAACTCTATCCTATTGGCGACGCTTTAGGCTTGGTTAAGCAATGCGCAACCGCCAAGTTCGACGAATCCATCGACGTAGCTGTACAACTGGGTATTGACGCCAAGAAATCGGACCAATTGGTTCGTGGTGCGGTCGTGATGCCTGCTGGTACTGGTAAAACCAAACGCGTTGCGGTCTTTACCCAAGGCGCCAAGGCTGATGAAGCCCGTGCCGCCGGTGCTGACATTGTTGGTATGGAAGATCTCGCTGAGCAAGTTAAAGCCGGTGTCATGAACTTTGATGTCGTGATTGCCAGCCCTGATGCGATGCGTATTGTCGGTACTCTGGGTCAAATCTTGGGTCCGCGTGGTTTGATGCCTAACCCAAAGGTAGGCACCGTGACTGCAGACGTCGCAACCGCTGTGAAAAACGCCAAGGCCGGTCAGGTTCAGTACCGTACCGACAAAGGTGGCATTATTCACGCCACCATTGGTCGCGCCTCCTTCCAGCCTGATGCTCTTGAGTTAAATCTGAAAGCCTTAATGGAAGCTCTGAGTCGTCAGAAGCCTGCCAGCAGCAAAGGTGTGTTCTTGCGCAAAGTCGCGGTTTCCAGTTCGATGGGTGTGGGCGTCAAAGTTGACCTCGCCAGCCTGTCAACTGCTGCTGCCTAAATTCGGATCGTTAAAGAATTATTGAAAGAACTTTGGGCCGTTGTGGCTGAACTCTCGAGACATGAAACGCCTGCGTTAAGCAGGTCGTTAAGTTTCAAAGAATTCGGCCACAACGGGTTATCAAAGACCGCAGGTGGAGTGTGGGGTTGGTGAATCGGGGACAATCCTTCGAAACCTCAAGCGCGCGCTTCTTAATTTTGAAAACAAGTTCGGCAAATCGGTTGAGCTTGCAGACATAACCGGCGTAGATGGCGTACCCGAAAGCCGTTGATTTCTGAAAGGGGATCTAAGGTTCGGTGCTCGCCGTGTTAGGAATGCACTAGAGAGTCATCCCGACTCAAAAGTGTTTAACTTGGAGAAAGACCGTGGCTCTTAATCGAGCAGAAAAGTCCGCCGCTATTGAAGAAATCGCCGCTCAAATCGCGAAATCTCAATCTGTCGTGCTGGCCGAGTATCGTGGTCTGGAAGTCGGACAAATCACAGCTTTGCGCAAGCAGGCTCGTGGCTCCGGGGTTTACTTGCGCGTGTTGAAAAACACTTTAGTGCGCCGTGCAGTGGTTGGCACGCCTTTCGAACAACTCGCCGACAAAATGTCCGGCCCGTTGATCTATGGCATGTCCAGCGACCCAGTATCGGCTGCCAAAGTGCTCGACACTTTCGCGAAAACCAGTGACAAGCTCAAAGTCGTAGCGGGCGCCTTACCCAACAGCATCCTGGATGCCGCAGGGATCAAGGCCTTGGCATCATTGCCAAGTCGCGACGAATTGTTGAGCAAGTTGTTGGGCACAATGCAAGCCCCTGTTGCCAAGTTTGTTCAAACACTCAACGAAGTGCCCACAAAGTTGGTCAGAGCTTTGGCGGCCGTACGCGATCAGAAAGGTGCTGGCTCAGCACCCGAAGCACCTGAAGCGCCCGCTGAGGCAGTGACGGAAGCGGCTTAAAAAGCTGTTTCAAGCACTGCAGGTTGTACCGACTACTAGATTGAAAATCCCTTTTCGAAAATTTTGGAGTAATTAAATGTCCCTAGGTAAACAAGAAGTTCTAGACGCCGTTGGCGCAATGAGCGTTCTCGATCTGTCTGACCTCATCAAGATGATGGAAGAGAAATTCGGTGTATCCGCTGCTGCTGCTGTTGCCGCTGCCGGCCCAGCTGCTGCTGGTCCTGCTGCCGCAGCCGTCGAAGAGCAAACCGAATTCACCGTCAATCTGCTCGCTGCTGGTGAAAAGAAAGTTGAAGTGATTAAGGTTGTCCGTGCTGCCACGGGTCTCGGCTTGAAAGAAGCTAAAGACCTCGTTGACGGAGCACCTAAAGCTGTTAAAGAAGCCATTAGCAAGGCTGACGCTGCTGCCCTCAAAAAGCAGCTGGAAGATGCTGGCGCGAAAGTCGAAGTCAAGTAAATTTATACCTGACCCGATTTTTGCAATACCACCCGGCCATCACCACGGCGGCGCTCAAAAGGCGTCAAAGTGGCTGGTCGGGTACTCGCGTCTGTGGGAACACATGTTTTTGAAGTTCACAGTCGCAAGTATTCGTTAGTAGTCGTCGTAGTTCTAAGTTGTTCATAGAAACTACTTGTTGTTCGTTTGAAACTGATCGGAATTTAACAAAGCAAGCTTGAGTGAGACCTACTCCTCAGCCTTGCTCTCTCAACTTCTGACCGCCACGAGGAGTGCCAATGGCAAACTTGCCAACCGCTGCTTTAAACACAGTATCTGCTTCTTCAACCTATTCCTACACCGAGAAAAAGCGTATTCGCAAGAGTTTTGCGAAACGTGAAGCGGTACTGGATGTGCCCTATATGCTCACGACTCAGCTTGAGTCCTATGATGCATTCTTACAAACCGGAGTCTCGGTTGCTAATCGTCAGGACGAAGGCCTTCAAGCCGCCTTTCTGTCGATTTTCCCAATCGTCTCTCATAATGGTTTTGCTCGCCTAGAGTTCGTCGAGTACAACCTCGGCCAACCCGCGTTTGACGTCAAAGAATGTCAGCAGCGTGGCCTCACCTTCTGCGCGCCTTTGCGTGCACGAGTACGCTTGATCATTATGGACAAAGAGTCCTCCAAGCCGACCGTCAAGGAAGTGAAAGAGCAAGAAGTCTATATGGGCGAAATCCCATTGATGACCACCACCGGCTCTTTTTTCGAGAACGGTACCGAGCGCGTCATTTTGTCTCAGTAGCACAGCTAACCCCGCGAGTTCTTTGAGCATGACCTAGGCAAGACCCATAGCACACGCAAGTTGCTGTTCTCGGCAAGGATTATTCCTTATCGCGGCTCGTGGCTCGACTATGAATTTGACCCGAAAGACATTCTGTATTTCCGCGTGGACCGTCGTCGCAAGATGCCGGTCACGATTTTGCTCAAGGCCATTGGCCTGAACCCCGAGCAAATCCTGGCGCATTTCTTTGTCTTTGATAATTTCCAGTTGATGAGCGAAGGCGCTCAAATGGAATTGGTGCCTGAGCGCCTCAAAGGCGAGATGGCTCGCTTCGATATCGTCGACAAGAGCGGCACCGTACTCGTCCCTAAGGACAAGCGCGTCACCGCCAAGCACATTCGCGATCTCGAAAAAGCCGACATGAAGCGCATCTCGGTGCCTGAGGACTTTATCCTCGGCCGCACCATTGCCGTGAACATGGTCGACCCGGAAACGGGTGAGATCGTGGCCAAGGCCAACGACGAGATCACCGAAGACACGATGCTGAAGCTGCGTGAAGCCAATATCAAAGACATTCGTACCCTCTACACGAATGACCTGGATCAAGGTGGCTTTATCTCGCAAACTCTGCGGGTTGACGAATCAGCCGATCAAACGGCTGCACGTATCGCGATCTATCGCATGATGCGTCCTGGCGAGCCACCGACCGAAGATGCGGTTGAAGCGCTGTTTAATCGCTTGTTCTACGCACCAGAAACTTACGACCTGTCAAAAGTGGGTCGTATGAAGTTCAATCGTCGCGTCGGTCGTGAAGAGCTAGTGGGCTCAATGACCCTCAGCAACGAAGACATCCTCGCCGTCATCAAGATCCTGGTGGACTTGCGTAACGGTAAGGGCGAAGTCGACGACATCGATCACCTGGGTAATCGTCGTGTACGTTGCGTCGGTGAATTGGCTGAGAACCAGTTCCGTGCTGGTTTGTCGCGCGTTGAGCGTGCGGTAAAAGAGCGTCTGGGCCAAGCCGAGACCGAGCAGTTGATGCCGCATGACCTGATCAACAGCAAGCCGATCAGTGCAGCGATTCGCGAGTTCTTTGGCTCCAGCCAGCTCTCGCAGTTTATGGACCAAACCAATCCGCTCTCAGAGATCACCCACAAGCGTCGCGTGTCCGCACTCGGCCCCGGTGGTTTGACTCGTGAACGCGCTGGCTTTGAAGTGCGTGACGTGCATCCTACCCACTACGGTCGTGTGTGCCCAATTGAGACCCCTGAGGGCCCGAACATCGGCCTGATCAACTCTCTGGCCTTGTATGCACGCCTGAACGAATACGGTTTCCTGGAAACACCGTATCGTAAAGTGACAGATCGCCAAGTCACCACCGAGATTGATTACCTGTCCGCGATTGAAGAAGGTCGCTTCGTGATCGCCCAGGCGAACTCGGAAGTGGACAGCACGGGTAAGTTGATTGGTGATTTGGTCTCCGTGCGTAAAGCCGGTGAGTCCGAGTTGACCAGTCCTGAGAACGTGGAGTACATGGACGTCGCTCCTTCTCAAATCGTCTCAGTCGCTGCCTCACTGATTCCCTTCCTTGAGCATGACGACGCCAACCGCGCCTTGATGGGCTCCAACATGCAACGCCAGGCGGTGCCTTGCTTGCGCCCAGAAAAGCCTGTGGTTGGTACCGGAGTTGAGCGCTCTTGCGCGGTCGACTCCGGCACCGTGGTGACTGCGCTTCGTGGTGGCTTGGTCGACTATGTCGATGCCGAGCGTATCGTGATTCGCGTCAACGACGCAGAGGCCATTGCGGGTGAAGTCGGCGTAGACATCTACAACCTGATCAAGTACACCCGTAGTAACCAGAACACCAACATCAACCAACGCCCTATCGTCAAAAAAGGCGATATGTTGGTCAAGGGTGACGTCATTGCTGACGGCGCCTCCACCGATATCGGTGAGTTGGCTCTGGGTCAGAACATGATGGTCGCCTTCATGCCCTGGAACGGTTACAACTACGAAGACTCGATCCTCATCTCCGAGAAAGTCGTGGCCGATGATCGCTACACTTCGATCCACATCGAAGAGTTGTCGGTCCTGGCCCGTGATACCAAGCTTGGCTCTGAAGAGATCAGCCGCGATATTTCGAACCTGTCTGAGAACCAACTCGGTCGCTTGGATGAGTCCGGCATTATCTACATTGGCGCTGAAGTTGAAGCCTGTGATGTGCTGGTCGGTAAAGTCACTCCTAAGGGCGAGACTCAACTTACGCCTGAAGAGAAACTGCTGCGTGCCATCTTTGGTGAGAAAGCCAGTGATGTCAAGGACACTTCGTTACGCGTGCCCTCGGGCATGAATGGCACGGTGATTGACGTTCAGGTGTTTACTCGTGAAGGTATTGTTCGCGACAAGCGTGCGCAAAGCATCATTGATGATGAGCTGAAGCGTTATCGCCTCGACTTGAACGACCAGTTGCGTATTGTTGAGAACGACGCTTTCCAACGTGTTGAGCGTATGTTGCTCGGTAAGGTGGTCAACGGTGGTCCTAAGAAGCTCAACAAGGGCGACGCGATCACTCAAGAGTATTTGAGCGACCTGGACCGTCATCAGTGGTTTGATATTCGACCCACTGAAGAAGAAGCGGCCACGGCACTTGAAGCGGCGAAGCAATCCATCGAAGACAAACGTCACTCTTTCGATTTGGCTTTCGAAGCCAAGCGCAAGAAACTCACCCAAGGCGACGAGTTGCCCCCCGGTGTGTTGAAGATGGTCAAAGTCTATGTGGCGGTGAAGCGTCGCCTGCAGTCCGGCGACAAGATGGCGGGTCGTCACGGTAACAAGGGTGTGGTGTCACGCATTGTTCCTGTGGAAGACATGCCCTTCATGGCCGATGGCACGCCAGTCGATATCGTTTTGAACCCGCTCGGCGTTCCCTCACGGATGAACGTCGGTCAGATTCTCGAGACTCACCTGGGATGGGCCGCTAAAGGTATTGGTCTGCGGATTGGCGAAATGCTCAAGGCGCAAGCCGCGTGCAACGAAGTGCGCGCCATGCTCGACAAGATTTATAACGGCTCCGGTCAACGTGCTCAGCTCGACCAGATGAGCGATGCTGAAGTGATGGAACTCGCTGACAACCTCAAAAACGGTGTGCCTTTCGCAACACCGGTGTTTGACGGTGCCTCAGAGGCCGAGATCCGCGGCATGTTGGATATCGCCTTCCCGAACGACAGCCCGATTACTGGCCGTCTGGGTTTCAACCAAAGCAAGACTCAGCTGACCTTGCATGATGGCCGCACCGGCGAGGCGTTTGATCGCCGCGTCACCGTCGGTTACATGCACATGTTGAAACTCCATCACTTGGTGGATGACAAGATGCATGCCCGTTCTACCGGTCCTTACTCTCTCGTGACCCAGCAACCTCTGGGCGGTAAAGCTCAGTTCGGTGGCCAGCGTTTCGGTGAGATGGAGGTCTGGGCACTCGAGGCTTACGGCGCAGCTTATGTGTTGCAAGAGATGTTGACGGTGAAGTCTGACGACGTGAATGGTCGAACCAAGGTTTACGAAAACCTGGTCAAAGGCGAGCACACGATTGAAGCCGGTATGCCGGAATCTTTCAACGTGCTGGTCAAAGAGATCCGTTCGCTCGGCATTGACATTGACTTGGAGCGTGTTTGATAGGTTGATCTGGCGGCAACGCCAGGCCTTATTAAACCCACCCCACCCCGGATATACACCGATGAAACTTTTTAAGATTTAAGGGAGCGTTGATGAAAGCTTTGCTCGATCTATTTAAGCAGGTACACGAAGAAGAACATTTCGAAGCGATCAAGATTGGTCTTGCCTCGCCTGAGAAAATTCGTTCGTGGTCTTTTGGTGAAGTTAAAAAGCCAGAGACAATTAACTACCGTACCTTCAAGCCGGAGCGCGACGGTCTGTTCTGCGCCAAGATCTTTGGCCCGATCAAAGACTACGAATGCTTATGCGGCAAGTACAAGCGCCTCAAACATCGCGGCGTCATTTGCGAGAAGTGCGGCGTTGAAGTCACTTTGGCCAAGGTGCGTCGTGAGCGCATGGGCCATATTGAGTTGGCTTCACCTGCAGCCCATATTTGGTTCCTGAAGTCCCTGCCCTCCCGTTTGGGTATGGTGCTCGACATGACCTTGCGCGATATCGAACGCGTGCTCTACTTTGAAGCATATGTCGTGATCGAACCCGGCATGACGCCGCTCAAGCGCTGCACCATCATGCCTGAGGAAGAGTATTACGCGAAGGTTGAAGAGTACGGCGAAGGTGAATTCGTGGCCGTCATGGGCGCTGAGGCGATCCGTGAACTGCTGCGCACCATCAATGTCGATCGCGAAGCCGAGACACTTCGTGTGGACCTGAAAGCCACCGGCTCAGAAGCCAAGATCAAGAAGATCGCCAAGCGCCTGAAAGTGCTGGAGGCCTTCCAGCGCTCCGGCATCAAGCCCGAGTGGATGATCCTGGACGTGTTGCCCGTGTTGCCTCCTGAGTTGCGCCCTCTGGTGCCACTTGATGGCGGTCGCTTTGCTACATCGGACTTGAACGATCTGTATCGTCGCGTCATCAACCGTAACAACCGCCTGAAGCGTTTGCTCGAGTTGAAGGCGCCAGAGATCATTGCCCGTAACGAAAAGCGTATGTTGCAAGAGTCGGTCGACTCCTTGCTGGACAACGGTCGTCGCGGCAAGGCCATGACTGGCGCCAATAAGCGTGCACTGAAATCGCTGGCGGACATGATTAAGGGCAAAGGCGGTCGTTTCCGTCAGAACTTGCTCGGCAAGCGGGTCGATTACTCCGGCCGCTCCGTGATTGTGGTGGGACCACAGCTTAAACTGCATCAGTGCGGCTTGCCGAAACTGATGGCGCTTGAGTTGTTCAAGCCTTTCATCTTCAATAAATTGGAGACGATGGGCATTGCAACTACGATCAAGGCTGCGAAGAAGTACGTTGAGAATCAAGAGCCCGTCGTGTGGGACATCTTGGAAGAAGTGATCCGCGAACATCCTGTGATGTTGAACCGTGCACCTACTTTGCACCGTTTGGGCATTCAGGCGTTTGAGCCAATCCTCATTGAAGGCAAGGCCATCCAGTTGCATCCACTGGTGTGCTCCGCCTTTAACGCCGACTTTGACGGCGACCAAATGGCCGTTCACGTGCCTTTGTCGATCGAAGCACAGATGGAAGCCCGCACCTTGATGCTGGCCTCCAACAACATCTTGTTCCCTTCGAGCGGTGAGCCATCGATTGTGCCTTCACAAGACATCGTCTTGGGTCTGTACTACACCACTCGCGACAAGGTCAACGGTAAGGGCGAAGGCATTTACTTCGCTAATATCGGTGAAGTGCAGCGTGCTTATGACAACAAGCAAGTGGAGTTGGGTTCTCGGGTCACGGTTCGTTTGTCTGAGTACAAAAAGAATCGCGAAACCGGCGAGCTCACCGAAGTGCCACGTCGCGTCGAGACTACGGTCGGTCGCGCTCTATTGAGCGAGATTCTGCCTAAAGGCTTGAGCTTCGATCTCATCAACAAATCGTTGAAGAAGAAGGAACTCTCCAAGCTGATCAACGCCTCGTTCCGTCGTTGCGGCCTGCGTGACACCGTCATTTTTGCGGACCAATTAATGCAAAACGGTTTCCGTCTCGCCACACGCGCCGGTATTTCGATTGCGATTGACGACATGTTGGTGCCTCCTTCCAAGGTCGCCCTGCTTGCCGCCGCCGAGAAAGAAGTGAAAGAGATCGAGCAGCAGTTCACCTCGGGTCTGGTGACTCACGGCGAGCGTTACAACAAGGTGGTGGACATTTGGGGCCGCACTGGCGACGACGTGTCCAAGGCCATGATGACGCAGTTGGCGACCGAAGATGTCGTGGATCGTCACGGTGCAACGGTCAAGCAAGAGTCTTTCAACGCCATTTATATGATGGCCGACTCCGGTGCTCGTGGCTCTCCAGCTCAGATTCGTCAGCTCGCCGGTATGCGCGGCCTGATGGCCAAGCCCGATGGCTCGATTATCGAAACGCCGATTAAAGCGAACTTCCGCGATGGTCTGAACGTGCTGGAGTACTTCATCTCCACCCACGGTGCGCGTAAAGGCTTGGCCGATACCGCTTTGAAAACCGCCAACTCCGGTTACCTGACTCGTCGTCTCGTCGACGTGACACAAGACTTGGTGGTGGTTGAGGACGATTGCGGCACCAGCAACGGCGCCGCGATGCGTGCGCTGGTTGAAGGTGGTGAAGTCATCGAAGCCCTGCGTGACCGTATCTTGGGTCGCGTTGTAGTCAGCGAAGTCGTCAACCCTGAAAACCTCGCCACTTTGTACCCTGTGGGTACCCTGCTTGACGAAGACATGGTCGATGACATCGAGCGTAAAGGCATTGATGAGGTGCGCGTCCGCACACCTCTGACATGCGATACACGCTACGGACTGTGCGCTATGTGCTACGGACGCGATCTTGGTCGGGGTTTCCGTGTCAACGTCGGTGAAGCGGTCGGTGTGATCGCAGCTCAGTCGATTGGTGAGCCAGGCACGCAGTTAACGATGCGTACCTTCCACATCGGTGGTGCTGCGTCGCGTAATGCGGTGGCCAATGCGGTGGAAGCCAAGTCCAACGGTACCATCCGTTTCACAACGACGATGCGTTATGTGACCAATGCCAAAGGCGAACAGGTCGTGATTTCCCGCTCGGGCGAAGTCATGATCATGGACGACAATGGCCGTGAGCGCGAACGTCACAAGGTGCCTTACGGTGCGACTCTTTTGGTAGGCGATGGCAAGGTTCTCAAAGCCGGTGCACAACTGGCCACTTGGGACCCTCTGACTCGTCCGATCATCACCGAGTACGCAGGTCGCGTGAAATTCGAGAACATCGAAGAAGGCTTGACGGTTGCCAAGCAGATCGACGAAGTGACCGGTCTTTCTACCCTGGTTGTAATCGACCCGAAACGTCGCGGCTCTGCGGCCACCAAGAACGTCCGTCCTCAAGTGAAATTGTTGGATGGCTCGGGTGAAGAAGTCAAGATCGCAGGTACTGAGCACGCGGTGACCATTACTCTGCCGGTGGGCGCACTGATCACCGTGCGTGACGGACAAGATCTCGGTGTTGGCGAAGTGTTGGCGCGTATTCCACAAGAATCGCAAAAGACTCGCGACATTACCGGCGGTCTGCCCCGTGTGGCCGAACTGTTCGAAGCCCGTTCCCCCAAAGACGCCGGCATGCTCGCCGAAGTCACCGGTACGGTCTCGTTCGGTAAAGACACCAAGGGCAAGCAGCGTCTGGTCATCACCGATCTCGACGGCAATGCCCATGAGTTCCTGATCGCCAAGGAGAAAAACGTTCTCGTCCATGACGGTCACGTTGTGAACAAGGGCGAGATGATTGTGGACGGCCCCGCCGATCCACATGACATCTTGCGTCTTTTGGGTATCGAAGCTCTGGCCCGCTACATCGTCGATGAAGTGCAGGACGTGTATCGCTTGCAAGGCGTGAAGATTAACGACAAACACATCGAGGTGATCGTTCGCCAGATGTTGCGTCGTGTTCAGATCTCCGATCCAGGCGATGCCGAGTTCATCCTGGGCGAACAAGTTGAGCGCTCGGAAGTTCTCGATCGCAACGACAAGATGCGCGACCTGTCCAAACGTGAAGCCAGCTACATTAACTTGTTGCTCGGTATCACCAAGGCATCGCTCTCCACCGACAGCTTCATCTCGGCGGCCTCCTTCCAGGAAACCACCCGAGTGCTCACCGAGGCTGCCATCATGGGCAAGCGCGACGAGCTGCGTGGCCTGAAAGAGAACGTCATCGTGGGTCGTCTGATCCCGGCGGGTACTGGACTTGCGTTCCACAAGGCTCGTAAGGCTAAGGAGCAGACCGATGCTGATGAAGCCAAGGCACTGGCCGCTCAGGAGCTACAAGCTCTTGATGATGCCAATGCGGCCGAGGCTGCGGAAGCAGCTACTGCTGGTGAGGGTGGCGAGGCTACGGCTAGTTGATACCCAGAAGCGGTTTAACCACCGCTTCAATGGGCAGGGCTTGTAAAGACTGCCTAAATGAAGAAGCCCCGCAGGTGACCGTGGGGCTTTTTTAATGCCTAAATGGATGTTTTGAAACGAAAATGAGGTGAATGGAACTGTGTGTAGAGTTCTATGTCCGAGTGATCCCTGCGAGGGAGCCGATCAACGCCATAATTCCTTAAATTATGAAAAGACTTTCCCCAGTCAGAAGATCTAAATTAACACGGTTTCAGCGATGCCTCATAAGAAATCGAAAACGATATTCTGCACGTGTATCCGGCAGAATTCGAAGATCAAATCGGCGGCGTGAACTGCGGTTAGCAAGTATTGAAGGCGATCACGCTATCGTGACCATGCCACATGTACTGACGTTTTCCGATGACCGGCATTTTGGCTATCTAACCACGGCGATTGACCAACTTCGCATTAATCTCGTCGCTGGCCGTAGTATCGCAATAGACTTTTATGCAACCTACAAGGTTTCGCCGCAGGCTATGCTTTTTCTTCTGGCGGAAGTTGATCGGCTAGTACATCTTTTCGGCGTGCCTCGATTCAAAACCATAACACCTCGTAGTCCAAAAGTGCAGGAAGTTTTTAAGCAAACAGGGCTATACGCAACCCTTGGAGTGGAATCTGACATTCAGCCCAAACGAGAAGACGTCATTCATTGGGTAGCAATGTCAGGAAGTCGAGTTAAATCTGAGGAACTTGCCGACGGGATCAATCGAGCTGCAGGTGGAACATTGCCGTCAAAGACTCTAAGTAGCTTAATGAAAGGAATTGGAGAAGCTACTTCGAACTGTCTTTCACATGCGTACATCGAAAGCCGTAACGATGGATTGGGACATCACCCAACTACTCAATGGTGGTTTCTTGGACAGCTACGAGGGAACACTCTCAGCGTTGGCGTTTGCGATCTTGGAATTGGAGTACCCCGTTCACTTTCGATTGAAAATGACGGTCAAATTCTAACTAAAATCATAAAGTCAATGAGAGGCCTATTTTCTACTAAGGATCACTGGGATGTGAAAGCCCTTTGTGCTGCCTTCGAAATTGGCAAAACAAGGACCGAAAGAACAAATCGTGGCAAGGGGTTGGCACAAACCTTGGCTGCACTACGCGAACTAGATGATCCACTGCTAATCGACTCACACGTGAGTTTTGAGATATTGAGTAACAGGGCGAGCTACTCGGTATTGGCCGCTCCCGGTAGAATAAATCGTCCAAAAATTAAAACCCTGCGAAAATCGATTCGAGGTACGATGCTCACTTGGAGTTTTGTGATTCCATCCCACTCTGCCAATCATGAATAAGATTAGTGTAAAAGAAGATTTTAGTGTCTTCCCGACAGGTCGTGAGATAGCCCATTCTGACAGCAGTGGGGAAGAGTTTCGATTGAAATTTCTCGTGCCAGCACTTAGGCAACCTGGTAGGGTCACGATCGATTTTGAGAGGGTTCTAGGCGCAGGATCATCGTTTCTTGAGGAAGCGTTCGGTCGATTGGTTTTTAATGAAAAACTGACATTTTCCAAGTTTGAGGAAAAATTTCAACTACTACCGACAGATAGTTCCTACGTCGAAGAGATTTATCAGTATGTAAGAGATGCCGAAAAGGAATGGAAGCGCTTAGAAAAAGGTCACGGCCTGTAGGATGACACCCACTTCGCTATCTTGGTGGGTTGCGGTACCGTGGCTCATAACGATCTTGAGTTTGATCGTCAATAATTACTTGAGTGCGGCGCGCGATAAGAACACTTACCTTAGAACGCAAATTTCGGAACTGCGAGCTATCGTCCGGGAAACCCAGGAGCTCTCAATAAAATTTCATTGTGAAGCCTATTCGTCCGGTGCGTTAGTCTCGATTGCTGACAATTTGACGCGAATTGAGCAAGGCCTTGCACACCTAAGATTGTCGTTTAGCAAAAAAGGTTGGGCGGAGAAATTACTTTCGAATCGAAAGGCAAATCAGAAGGCCGTACAGAAGTTTTCCTCCGGAAATAGTCGTCTTATTCACCTTAGGCAGGCGATCACTGCAAAAAACGCGGAATCTGAAAGTACCTATCTGATTAAGTCTCCGTCGGATAGCTTGGTTTTGGAAATGCGGAGTCGGTTTGCGACCTTTTATACGCTCCTAAACGAAATGGAACGGGAGTGCCTTTAGATGGTACTGGCCAATACGCAAGTTTTCTCTCAAAGAATAGTCTTCCTTTAACGCTGTCAATTGGTGTAGCTCTATCTCTATAGGTTAGGCGCCGGCCGATCACCCAAACTTTGCTGCCAAATATGCCTATAAACCAGCAAAGCCAATTGCTGCTTCTCATCAGGGGTATAAGGCGGCTCAGGTAGAGCCTCAAAAACACGATCCAGCACAAACGTTTCAACCTCCGCCTGGGTTTGTTCCTTTTCCGTCCAGCGATCCAATGGCTCAATCACCTTCAATACTCCATCAAGAAGCTCCCGACTGGCCTGCTTAACCCGCTCGCGATCCACTTTGGTCAAATCTTGGCGACCCAACAAATCAAACAACGCGAGCTGTTCTTCGGTTAACCCTTCTTCGAGCGCTCGTCGTTGCTCAACATCGATGCTATCGGAAATATCCAAGAGTCGAGCAAAGATGGCTTCGATGGTTGCGCGATCCTTGTCCTGGTTGTAGTCGGCGATAATCTCTTGATACTTTTTCTCGTAGTTCATTCGAAGCGGATTTTGGGTCAGCATCAAACGAAGTTTTGCTTCGACAATCTGGCGAATGTCGTCTATAACGCTCGCCTTTCGAGCTACATTCCTGCCGAACTCATCTCGCAGCCTCTCCATGTTGATCTTGGATAAATCCACCATGAGGCCTTCAGCGTGATCCCGCCCTTGGTCCCGAGTTTCGATCGCCTGGTTAATAATGCGATGCAGGGCCTTAAGTAAATCAGTAACATCCGATGTATCCCGCGCCTCCGACAGCTTCTTGTAAATGGCTTCGATGTTGTCGTGACGCTCAGCAAAATCCACGGCGGTGGGCTCAGTGATTAGAGCTTTGAACCTGGCAAAGACAACTCTGGAAAAAATCTCGAAGCGCCGCTTGGCATCATCGTTCGTGCAAACCGCCTCCTTTGCATCGGCGAGCGCCTTGATGCGGACGAACCCTGTGGTGCCCACCATGGTGCTTGTATCAAAGCCATGGCTTCTAAGATGCGCCTCGGTCACCTCAATCGCATCGACCAGGGCACCCACTCGGTCTTCAAGCGGGGCGACCACATCGTCGGCAGAAGTGTCGTCGCCAATGGCATATTGAGCCAAGGCCTCACGTAGGCTTCTGAGCATCCCGTTGTAATCGACGATCAGGCCAAAATCCTTGCCCGGATACACTCGGTTCGCTCTGGCGATGGCCTGCATCAAGGTATGCGCCCGCATAGGTTTGTCGATATAGAGGGTTGATAAACTCTCGACATCGAAGCCTGTGAGCCACATGGCACAGACAATTACCACCCGAAAAGGATGCTTTGGGTTTTTAAACGCCGACTCAACATCGATGCGGTTGCCATCGGGTGTCTCGAAGCCTCGCTTCATCGTCACGCGGTGCGGGATGATGTCAAAACCCCAGCGCTTAAAGTCCGCAACTTCTTTTTGCGCTTCGCTAATTACGATCTCGATGATCGTTTCGTCCAACCAATCGGCCTTGCTCAGCAGGCGCTCTCGCTTGGCATAGAGCTGCTGCTTGCGTTCATGCTCATTGGTGTTGGCAATTGCCGTGAGGGTCGCGTCCGCCTCGGCACGAACGCTCGCCGCCTTGGCTTTCCAAAGAGGCTCAATCAGCATGAAGATGCGCGCGCAGGTAATTTTATCGATGCACACGAGCATGCTCTTGCCGGATTCCCAGCGCATGCTGCAATGCTCCACAAAATCACTGGCAATGCGCGCTAAACGTGCATCGGCCGTGATAATTTCGTAGTCCTTGCCAAGGAGTTTCTCCAGCAAAGCGGTTTCGTCTGGGTTGAGATCAGCGCGATCGACTGCATCGGCGATCTTTTCATTCAGGTCTAGCCGGGCGATACCGAGCTTTTCTCCGCGATTCGCATAAACGAGTTTGACCGTGGCTCCGTCTTGCTCACTGCGCCTGAAGTCATAGCGTGATACATAGTCACCAAAAATACGGCGGGTTAGCTCATCATGCTTAAACAAGGGCGTGCCGGTGAAGCCAATGAAGGCCGCATTGGGGAGCGCGAGCCGCATATTGCGCGCGAGCTTTCCCGATTGTGTGCGATGTGCTTCGTCAGAGATGACGATGATGTCGTCGCGATCGCTATAGGGTTGGTTGGGTGTGATGGCTTGATTGAACTTATGGATCAAACTAAAAACATAACGATGATTTTGCGTGAGCAATTTCTCTAGCTCCTTGCCGGAGCTTGCTCGCGGTGTTTCATCGCCAACAATGCCGCAACCCACAAAGGTTTTATAGATTTGGCCGTCCAGATCGTCGCGATCCGTCATCATCACAAACGTGAAGTTACCCTCAATCGTGCGCCGTACTTTCTCGGTAAAGAAGGCCATGGAGTAGGACTTTCCGCTGACCTGGGTGTGCCTCAGCACACCCAACCTGCCAAGTTCGGGGTGCACTCGCTCCACCAGTTGCAGGCTTCTAGAAGCCGGTGCAAGGAGATCGACGACAGGCGGAGTTAAAGCCGGTAAGGATTCAAACTCGGGGGCATCAAACTTCGGCTGTGGCTCGGCCGCTTTGAGATACGCCAGATCGTTAAGCGCTTGCTTTTTACTCGCAACGGATTCTCGCTTAGGCGCAGACCATTCCACCACCCGATACTTCAGGCGCTGTGCTACCGGGAATTGCCGCTTGATCGCTTCTTGGCGCGCGACCGATTCAACGGCCAAATTCACCCCAAGCAATTGATGGTTTCGCGCCACCACTTTGCGCACGCTCCCGGCCTTGCTGGCATCAAACAAAATAAAGTTTTCGACAATATCGAGCAAGCGCTCTTTGGCGAGCATGCCGTTGAGTAACACTTGGGCGGCCACACTTCCTGCGTCTCGCTCATCCAAGCGCTTCCATTCGCCAAAGTGTTCCCAGGTACTGGTAATAGAGCCATAGCGCGCATTGTCGCCATTGCTCACGACCAGGAAAGCGTTGTGATGGAAGGCATGGGCCACCACGTTTTCGTCGAGGTAGTCGCTCAGGTTACCGTCGAAACCCGCCCGAATATTCTTGTAGACCGCCTTCAACTCGATGAACACGAGTGGCAAGCCGTTCACAAAGCACACCAAATCGGCTCGGCGGTTGTAATTGGGGGTGCGCAGCCCGGTGAGCTTGAGCTCGCGCACGGCTAAGAAGCGATTGTTCCCCGCTTGCCGAAAATCAATGACCGCCGCCTGCGCATGGCGCAGTTGGCCCTGAGTGTCGCGGTAGCTCACCGGCACCCCGTCGCGAATCATTTTGTAAAAGGCCTGGTTGTGCTGAAGCAGGGAACGCGAGTAGTCGTGATGGGTGAGCTTGCTCACCGCCTCATTGATTCCGCTCTCAGACAGGGCCGGGTTAAGCCTGATGAGCGCGGCACGTAAATCGCGCACCAACACCACTTCGCGTTCGTTCGCTCGGCCCAAGGTGCCCGTCTCACCAAAGCGTTCACTGTCCCAGGCATACACGCTTTCCCAGCCGAGTTCCTTTTCCAGATGCTCGGCAAAGGCAGCCTGTACAAGGCGATCTTCGCTGTTGATGTCGGTATAGGCCATGGATTCTATTGGCTCAGGCTTTGGCTCAGCATTGGCGCATTCGGCGCCCAACTGTATCGCAAAAAACACATATAAAACAATAACTTACGGTTTTTGTTTGGATGCGTTTGGCTCAAAAGCTGGGGTTTTGTTGGTCGATTAGCGTAGTTTTGAGCCAAAGGGTGGAGCGTCATTTTTGGGGGCCAGAAGGTTCCAGAGTTAAACGATAGCGGGCACGGCTACGCTCGCCCTCCCTCACCACAGCCAAGCGCTCCACCAGCTCAGCCAGAGTGCGCTTTAGTTGCGAGCGATTTACCTCCGGGCCAATGCGAGCGCTGATCTCACCAATCTTGGACAAAGGATAGCGGCGCAAGTCCTCACGCACAAGCTCGGTGAGGCGATGCGGCTCAATGCGAAGAAGCGTCGTGGGTACCGTCAGCTCGGCACCATGCAGTAAGGCCGGGTCTACAAAATAACGCATCCCTTGGGTACGACCGGTGCTTTTGACCAAGGCAAGCGTGGTTAAGCGGCCTAACCACACGGCAAGCGCTTCGGCACCTTGGGTTTCCAAGGCCGCACTCAGCTCTCGTGCGGTCATGCCCTCGGACAGTGCCAAGACCCCAAGCGCAATCCGTTCACGCTGCGTAAGCTGAAAACGGGCATCGGCTTCCCCCACCAAACGCATCACCTCAGGCTTCACAATGCGGCGCTGAATCGTGACCTTGACCGAATCAATGCCTTCTTCCAACACAGGGGCCGGGCGGCCTTGCGACAAAAGCCGGTCATACATCAAATCGAAGCCGCTGCCTTCACCCTCCATCAAACCCAAGTCGTGAAACACTCGTGCCAAACCCTCATTGCGCCGACGACTGGCATGCAGCATGTTGCGTGGAGTCACCCCCAAGGGCAAGCGCCCAGGGTTCACCACCTCCAGGCGCTCAGGATGAAGGTTCAAATAAATATCGCCCATTTGGGTATAAGGCCGATGCACCAGTGCATTCACCAGTAACTCACGCACCACCTTTTCGTCATAGGCAGGCACGCTGCGGCGATACATGCCCTCTGCCACTTCATAGCTCTCTCGAAAATCGGGCACTTCTTGCCAGATGGCATCCACCAACTCCAGGGGTGAGAGCGCGCTATCGTTCCATATCCACTTGTTAATTTTTTGCTCGCGCTCGTCGTACTTGATGGCCTGAACAATCGGTGCGGTGCCAAGAGAGCGCCGATCTGCAGTCGTCCCCAGCAGCAAAACTCCTAAGCGAGTCAAGCTTTGATGCGAAGCCAAGCCGTAGTGCATCAGCAACTCGGAAGAAGACTTTTCTTTGACCGAACTCTTCACCCGATCTGAGCTTTGAATCGCTTGAACAAAGGCGGCAAGCTTTAACGGGTCGGTGGCATGAAGCGCCACGAAACTATCCATGGCTTCCCAAGGTCGCCCGGGCCGTTCATTGGCCAAGCGCAATACGTCGTCCCCCAACACGGGTTGGCAAGTGTCGCCCACCCGTAGGTAATAGCGCCCATCGCGAGTAGAAGCGACACTGGGGGAGCGCTCAATCGCCAGTTCAATAAACTCAGCGCCATTGGCCGCATGCTGCACGCTCGGCAGGCATTGCACATTGACTGTTAACTCGCCGATGCGCTTACGCAGACGTTCGAGGAGATTGACATCGATCACCTGACCAAGCGGCGGCAAACTTTCGCGATCTTCTATCCCGATCAACAAGCGCCCGCCAGCGCTATTGGCAAAGCACACACAGTCTTTTGCCAAGGCATCCCAGTCGGCGGTTTTGCCGGTGATGGTGCGCAGCGACTTGCGATCCATGTGTTGATCTTCGAGGGTCATACCGTGATTTCGCCACTCATTAGGCGAGGGAGGAGCAGGTCTCGGGCGATTCGGAGTTTTTGATTCGAAAACGCCAAGACTTTGAGTTGGCTAACGATAGGCTGGATGACTTGATCAAAAGAGCTTAACAAACCCATTGGTGGTAGTGATATAGCGTAGCCTCGCATTTGCTTCCAATCAGCGCGAGGCATCTTGGAGCCTTCCTTCATTTGTTGAGCAGTGACGGCAACGAATTCATCACTAGCCATAGTCATTAAAACTAGGCCGTGTAACCATTCAGCAACGGGCTCGATCACGATTGCATCGGACGATGCCACACCATCAACAAACGCCACGCCTACTTTGTGGAAGTAAGGGCGTATCTTTCCAAATAAAATTGCCCCCGCTTTGAATTGGCTCTTACTGCTCGTGACATCTTCCACCTTACCCCATTCGCTTAAGGATATAGAGCGGCGCGGCATGTGCTCGAGGCCGATGTAGGGGGTCTCCGACTCTAATGCCGATGGCAGCACAAGCTCACGCAACTCTTTGCAAAGATCGCCCAAGGATTTTCTCGCCCAACCCTCCGGTACGCCATCAACAATACAGGTGTGTTCGTAGCCTGGGAAACGTAAACGGACGAACCATTCTTGGTAAAGTAATCGTGCGGACTCTTCTAGCAATTTGATTCGACGATTGTTGTTTTCGATAAGTTCGTCATAACTGGAAAGAACACCGCGGATTCTGCACTGAACAGCCAATTTCGGTTTGCGCACAATTATTTCATGCAGGACATTCCGATCAACCCCTGGCACGGCAGCCTTTTCGCTTTGATAGCCCTTCAAAATATTTCGGAGGAAATACGCAGAAAACTGTGGGTCATTCCCCTTAAAATCCACGACATAAAGCGCGGTATTAAGAGGCCAATAATCTTCTTGCATGAAGTAAACTTCACCGATTGTTCCGTATCGGCCAGTGACAACCCCTGGTGCCAAGGCCTTTGCCTCGACGTGCCGACCAGTGATGCCAGAAGAAGATACGACTGGTATGTCGCCATCTTTGCGCGAATGCTCCGGTAGATCATGCCCACGCTTCAACGTAAGGGCATCACCGAGTCGGCAAACCTGCCAACTCATATTCCCAACCCCTCAAAGCTTAAGTGGATTCTGGAGGCCAAGATTGACGCCTCAAGATTCAAATCCGTCAACTCCAAGTCGATGTCACGCATCGTTTGTTCAAAATCAAAATCTTCATCCACGGCATTCGTTGCAATTCCTACGTAACGCCCTGGTGCGAGACTCCAATCAGCAGTCTCAATGTCGCTTTGTGTAACTACTTTGCAAAGCCCAAGCACATCCGCCATTTCCGCCTTTGGAAAGCGATCCTGCAACCAAGCAATCTGCCGATGAAAATACCCCGCAAGTTTGAGCTGTTCAATGGCAGCTTTACGTGCTTCCTCAAGTTGTTTGAGGCTTTTACTAACGGCGATTCGCTCATACAATTTGGAAACGGCTTCGTCCGAAGCAAGCTCTTGAGTACTCTGCACCGCGCGAACGGCGAACTTATAGAGAAGGTCAATCTGTTTACTCAAGCCGCGCGCCGAATCCGCAAGACCATCAAAGCCTTGCCGCGCCTTATGCTGTAACGTGTTGGTGATGGGCGCTTTCGCATAGGTTTTGCAATAGCTTGCCAAGCCCTTTGTTAATGCGTCGCGATCAAACGCATAGGCTTGCGCGGTGATGGCCCATTCCGCAAAAACGTCTTTCAAGTTTTGTCGCTTATCTACAAGCAACGATGCCAAATCGGCGACCTTCGGTAGGATGCTCTCTATAGGAGTTCTGCATTCGGTTTGGAGCGATTCAAAGCGAGTGAGTGCAGCACCCACTAGGCTAGCCTCAGTCCCCAGTTTGGCGATGTAGCTTTGCACTAGGCCTAGAAACCGGTCTTGCTGCCCACGGTAGAGCCACACAATGGCGGCAAGGTTCGCTTGCTGCTCGGGTGAGAAGTCGTAAATTTTGCGGGTAACTTTGCGGTAAATGTTGCGTGCGTCGAGCATCAAGACTTGGTCTTTTCGGGCTGCGGGTTTGGCACGGTCGAAATGCCACAGTTCGCAGGGCACGGTGCGGGTGTAGAAGAAGTTGGAGCGAATGGCGATCATCACGTCCACATCGCCGGTTTCGACCAGTTTGCGGCGTACTTCTTTTTCGCCGTGGCCTGCGCTACTGGCCTGGGAGGACATAACGAAACCAGCTCGCCCCTTTGGAGACAGGTAACTGTGGAAGTAGGAAATCCACAGATAGTTGCCGTTGGAGACGTGCTTGTCTTTGTTCACACCGGGTAGGCCGAAGGGCAGACGGCGGTCGGTTTTAACGCGCTCGGCGTCTACCTTGTCCACGTTAAAAGGCGGGTTGGCCATGACGAAATCGCAGTTGCCCCAGAGAGGGCGGCCGTCCTGCAAGCGATGCACATCGTCGTAAAAGGAATTGGCTTCGCGAATGTCGCCTTCCAGGCCATGCACGGCCAGATTCATTTTGGCGAGGCGAATGGTGGTTGCGGTTTTCTCTTGACCAAAGAAGGTGACGCGCTTCATGGTGTCCAAGCCTTCATGTTCAATGAAGTGGCTGGACTGCACAAACATGCCGCCCGAACCGCAGGCTAAATCCGCCACCACGCCATGGTCAGGCTCAATCACGTTGACCAGTGTTTGCACCAGTGAGGGCGGCGTGAAGAACTCGCCATTGTCTTGTGCGCCTTGAATCGCAAACTTCATCAAGAAGTATTCATAAATGCGGCCGAAGACATCGCCTGTGGCATTGCGCAGCGCGGCGGAATCGAAGTTGCGGAGTAAATCTTCCAGCACCTTGTTGTCGAAGCGGTCGTAGTCCTTGGGGAGCTGACCTGCCAGTGGCTCGAAATCGGCTTCGATGGCGTTCATTGCCTCCACCAGTGCCGTACCCAAATTTGTGCCGGAAGGCAACTTTAACAACCAGTCGTACTGGGCAATCTCGGGCAACTTTAAGGCGCGACGCTTGACAAAATCCGCAGCCGTTACGGGCCGTTTGGGCAGCTTGCCGCTGGCTTGATCGGACTGAATCGACGCTAGTGCGCTTTGGTAACGGTTAAAGGCATGGCGAAGAAAAATCACGCCCAAGACCGGCATGCAGTATTCACTGGCGGTGAGCTTGGAATTCGCCCGCAATTGGTCGGCGGCATCCCAAAGACTGGATTCTATTTTTGAGATTTCGTTGAATGCACTTGCGGTCATAGAGATTGTTTTTGTTTTGGGGGGAGCTAAGGTAGATATCACTTCCGACAGTATTATGCCCGGACTGATAAGGCGAGAGTGTTAGTAATCACTCTAATTGGCGTGGAGTATCAGATCGGCCGCTTGGTCAGTGGCACAAAGCATTGTTGTGGGCCGTAGGCAACAACGCGGGTTAGTCCTAGCAGAGGAACCCCGGATACTTACAGAAGTTGCCATCCAAGGCAAGAAGTGTACGGCAGCCTCAGAAGGGCAAGATATTCTTAGAGCCAGAGCGGTGTTGGAAGCGGTCTGGGCCAGAGATCCGGCTGGTCTTTCGCCACATCGCTCGCAAAGTGTAGAAAGTAATTTTTTGCTTGGGAGATTCCAATTCCCAATTCTATGCAATAGACTGCCACCTGACTAGCGCATGAATTTATCGATAGTAATTTTCGGTGCCCACCTAAAGTTCAAACTTTGACAACAAAATCAAGGATCGAAAATGGCCCGGCAACAGCCCTTAGATGATGAAATCCCCGAGGCCCGGAAACGCGAGGCATGGTCTTTGAAAGGGCCGAGCCGGATCGTAAAAATTCTTCAGATAGGGCCCTCTCGCCCCCGGGCACTCCATGGATACGTCTGCCAAGAAAAAGTGCTGCTCGGGAGAATGCCCTTCGAAATAGAAAGAAACCTTGGACTTAAGCTAGGGTACCTTCAAAGTGGGTGTGGGGTGTACGCACTCCAACGATTGCCATTAACTTGCGAGTATGAATATGAGCTAACAACAGCCCAGCCCGGTGGGCTAGCTTTTGATTCTGTCATTTCGAACCCAGACTACGCTCCTGGGCATCCGTTCATTCACCAATGGCGACTTTTAGTCGACATTCCTGCATTCCATTTACTTGACCTTTTACCAGGGAAGCGCTACCCCTACTTACACGTTTAGGCCATTTTTTCCAGACCGAAAGAATCGCAAAAGACTCGCGACATTACCGGCGGTCTGCCGCGTGTGGTCGAACTGTTCGAAGCCCGTTCCCCGAAAGACGCCGGCATGCTCGCCGAAGTCACCGGTACGGTCTCGTTCGGTAAAGACACCAAGGGCAAGCAGCGTCTGGTCATCACCGACCTCGACGGCAATGCCCATGAGTTCCTGATCGCCAAGGAGAAAAACGTTCTGGTCCATGACGGTCACGTCGTGAACAAGGGCGAGATGATTGTGGACGGCCCCGCCGACCCGCATGACATCTTGCGTCTCCTGGGTATCGAAGCTCTGGCCCGCTACATCGTTGACGAAGTGCAGGACGTGTATCGCTTACAAGGCGTGAAGATTAATAAAGCCCGTAGTTGTTCGCCAGATGTTGCGTCGGGTTCAGATCGGAGGTCTTGGCGATGCCGAGTTCATCCTGGGCGAACAAGTTGAGCGCAGCGAAGTGCTCGACCGCAACGACAAGATGCGCGACCTGTCCAAACGTGAAGCCAGCTACATTAACCTGTTGCTCGGTATCACCAAGGCATCGCTCTCCACCGACAGCTTCATCTCGGCGGCCTCCTTCCAGGAAACCACAAGGGTACTCACCGAGGCTGCCAAGGGCTAAGCGCGACGAGCTACGTGGCCTGAAAGAGAACGTCATCGTGGGTCGTCTGATCCCTGCGGGTACTGGTCTTGCGTTCCACAAAGCTCGCAAAGCCAAGGAGCAGACCGATGCTGAAGAAGCCAAGGCACTGGCCGCTCAGGAGCTACAAGCTCTTGATGATGCCAATGCGGCCGAGGCTGCGGAAGCGGCTACTGCGGGTGAGGGTGGCGAGGCTACTGCTAGTTGATACCCAAGAGCGGTTTAGCGACCGCTTCTTGGTAGCGCTTGTAAAAACTTCCTAAGGAAAAAGCCCTGCAGGTGACTGTGGGGCTTTTTCACATTGGGGAAGCGAAGACCACGCAGCACAATCCAAATCGACACAGGTTTTAGGCGAGAGCGTCAGAGGTCGGTCCCTACCCAATCTCTACTATCCCGAGATCTAATTTCTCTAACTCCACCACAATCCGCGCGGCTAATCCTAGAAGCACCTGAGATATCTGCTCGTTGCTGGCGTTGCCGAGGACCAATCTTATTAACTTAGGGTTAAATTGCCGAAGCGCGACCAGTCGGTCGAAGTCTTCATCCTTGGTTACAACGACAAACCCGTGAAGGCTCGCGAATTCGCAGATCGCTACATCTGTGGCCCCAGCGAGCCCAACGAATTCAATGTGGGTCGTGCCGGGAAACGTTACCTCAAGTGTCGCAACCAATCGGCGCGATACATTCTCGTCGAGTAAAAGTTTCACGCCGCCAATGATATCCGCGCAGAGTTTTGCTCTCGGGCGGCGGCGTAGCCTAGACAGGCCAAGATATCTGCTTCTGCGAGTTGCGGGAAATCAGAAATAATCGTGTCGAAACTCATACCGCTTGCTAGCCAACCCAATACGTCCCCTACCGAAATGCGGGTTCCACGCACACAAGGCTTCCCAAAGCGACGCTCAGGATCAATCGAAATACGGGGATGGTCATAGGTCATGAAAATAGATTACCACAAGCATCTAGGCGAGGGAATACCGCCCTAAGTAGCGCGAAGAAGCAAACCGATGCTGAAAAAGCCAAGGCACTGGCCGGTCAGGATAGAAAAAGCCCCGCAGGTGACTGTGGGGCTTCTTCACATTGGGGAACTGCTAGATCCAGCCTTGCCCCGAACTCTTGCAAAACCAACTCAGGAAAGCGATACTTTTAGTGAGTTTAAGCACTTTAGAACGGCATGAATCCCCGACTACGCGACAGAATCACCATCGAACCAGGCAAATGCGGCGGGAGAACGTGCATTGGCGAGCAACGTTTGCGCGTGACGGATATTTGGGGGCTTCTAAACTCCGGAGCGTCTCACAAAAAGATTCTAGAGGACTACCCTTTACTAGAAAACGACGACATTCTTGCGGCTCTTGAGTATGTGCGGTACAAACGGATCACACCATACTTTTTGCTGCATGACCCTATTGGTCGACAATCAGCTGCCTTCGACTCTCGCCCAATTTCTGTCAGAAAATGGTGTGAAATGTCTACACGTCCGAGACATAGGTCTCCATCACCTGCGCCAAGTGGGATGGGATTGCCAGGTGGTCGCACCGTCCTTGATTCCAAGGAAGACGGGCGATCGGGTCAAGAGGGATCGACGTGACGCCTTGTCGTTGGCCCGTCTGCACCGTGCTGGAGAACTCACCGCAGTACGGGTGCCGGACAGACGTGTTTGATGAGCACAATCAAAGTGCGGCAAGCGAATCGATATTCTGGCCTGTCATTCAGGCCTTGATGGCTTTGCGTGGGATGAGTCTGCTCATCGCCACAACCATTGTCGCGGAACTGGGCGATCTGAAGCGCTTTGCTAGCGCACCGCAACTCATGGCCTACCTTGGCGTCGTACCCAGCGAACATTCCAGTGCGGCTAAGCAATCTCGAGCTGGCATTACCAAAACTGGCAATGGGCATGTTCGCCGGCTGCTCATTGAGGCCGCATGGACCTATCGGCATCCTGCTCGAAAGAGCAAAGTGATCCAAAGCCGAGCTCAACGCACGACCCAAGAGATTCAAGACATTACTTGGAAATCACAAACCCGCTTGTGCTCGCGCTATTGTAAGTTGGAAGCGCGCGGCAAACTCAAGGTGCAAGTGAGCACCGCAGTCGCACGCGAGCTGGCAGGCTTTGTATGGGCGATAGGGCAAGCGGCACCGCAACCCAGCGCAACGGTATGTTTCGTGCATATACTTTGGACGATCTCATCGTGCGGTGAGTAAATATCGATAAAAGCCTAATAGATATGTCTCGCTGTTTTTCGTCCCGCCAAAGTTAAATTGACAATGCGGCTAAAGGTTTGTTTTCTTAAGGATAGTCCCAAAACCAAACTGCAAAGTGAACTTTACGATTGCTATCCCTATAGCCCAAACCTACTTCACGGTAGGAGGTAAGGTCAGTCGCACTGAGTGCAACCAAGTTACTTTCTCCGCATTGCTGATCAGAAAGACTTCCGCCTTGTACTGAA
>JANOPA010000061.1:0-31544 GCA_031421635.1 Betaproteobacteria bacterium
CCCTGTATTAACCCGGCAACCACCGGTACAACCACTTCACTCTCAAGCTCACCCATCACTAAGTCCGTATCAGTTTGTTCGGACCTTAATCTTCAACCTCTTCTTAACCTATTTCAATACGGTACTCACCGAGCCTTTACCCTTTAGCCCATTAGTCACTGCCAGATCTAGCGTCGCATAAACGTAGTGTATTCAAGCTCAGCCATCGACTTTTCCAGTGCCTTCACGCCCGCCACAACGCTGATCAACAGCGAAATAGCGAAGCCATAACCATAATAGGCGGGACCAAGGCGTAGCGAAATGAAGGTCAGCGAGGCGTTGCTCAGCACAAAAAGAATGCACAGCATGAGCACCGTTCGGCGCTCATCCAGGTAAAAATACACCGTCAAAATTGACAGAAACAGAACTTGTAAACCTGCCGCGACGGATTGAATGGTGAGGAGGGGCACATACAGCTCAGAAATACCAATAAATCTCAGCACGGCTGCCCCCGCCACCACGAACATTAAAATGGCGATCGTTTGTATCTTAAGGATTTCTAGAAGCCCGGTGCGAATCGTTTCGACCATGCTATTGCGATGTTTCTCAATGGTCTCAAGCGACCCCCCTTCGCGCACCGCGTTGTAAAAGCCATCGTAAAATTCGACGAAATCCGTCTCAATTCTGACCAGGAAAATGGCCATGCCAGGAATGATGGATAAATAGGCCAAGAACACCGGCAGGTCATACACAACTGAAGAACGCAAGATGCCAATGATCGGCGTAGAGGTGCTCGGCCAATACCAAAAAATGACCTTGTCGATCCAAGCGCCGAGGTTGTACAACACTCCAATCCAAAACAAGGTCGGATAGCGAAGCTTTTTGTCAAACGCCAGGAAGCTCACTTTGCTGGCGATATTGAAGTTGCGGGCGATCAAGCAATGCATGCCGACCAATAACACCACTTGCCCGATCAAAAATCCGGTGAGCAGCCCTTCAAGCCCTCCGCCCTTGAGCAAGGCCGCCGCGATCGTGGCCACCGCATAGCCAAGCCCATAAAGCCCGACAATCGCAACATACTCCTTAAGACCAGAAAGAAAAACCGTGGAAATCCAAATGCAGGAAACGGTCACAAAGCAGCCTAGCAAAAGTAACTTGTACAGTAAGCTGGTGTCTTGAAAAAAGAGAAATGCCGCCGGTACGATAAGCAAGATGCCCATGGCGGTGACGACCAGTAATACCGCTAAATAGTTTCCAAAAACGATATCTGCTTTTTTCTCAAAAAGGCGGTCGGCCACGAAGCGCGTGAAGGCGAGCTGAAAGCCTCCGGTGAGCACTAGGCTCAAGCCGATAATATTGGTCACAGTGACTTGGAACTGAACCACCGCGAGATCGGAGCCCCTGGTCGAGACAGCCAGAAAGCCGATCAGAAGCATTCCTAGGATGGACAAAACCCAGGGACCCGAGCTGATGAGCCCCGCGAACGCATAGGCCTTCAGCAAGGACAGCAAAGTGTCCTTTCGGATTAGCTTTCTGAGTTCAAACCCTATGCCTGCCATCTCAATGCGCTATTACTTTATTCGCAACGTCCACCGCTTGCCCTGTTGCTACGGCCCAATCGTAAAGGTCCCGATACTTTCCAAACATCATTTCTTGGGTGTAGTATTTTTCAACGCGTGCAATGCCAGCGCGCTGGGCTGCGTAGTATTTATCTTCGTTGCTCAGGAGAGCTACGGCGGCATTGGCGAGGGCCTCAGGATCGGAGATTTGCACGATGTCACCTGATGCACCTAGGGCTTGATCGGCTTCGTCGAGGCCAAAAATCAACTGACGGCATGAGCCCACGTCAGTTGCGATGGCGGGCACTCCCGCCGCAAAGCCCTCCAATAGCACGAGTGGCAGTGCCTCACTGATCGAGCTCAGAATGCCCAGACCAACGTTCGGCAGGAGGTCATCAATTTTTTGGAAACCAAGAAACTTGACTTTATCGCTCAGACCGAGCGAAGCAACGATGGCATGGCATTCCTGAGCATAGGCTTTATCCTCATCCTCGGGCCCGGCGATCCACGCTTCGGCGTCGGGTAGGGTTTGCACCACCGTTCTCATTGCCCGGATAAAAGTCTTGATGTCCTTGATAGGTACAACTCGTCCGATGAGGCACAGCGTTTGAGGGATCTTCTTGGGACGCTTTTCCCGCAATGCAGCTAGTCGGGTCAAGTTAATGCCATTGGCCACATTCATAGTGCGCTCGGCGGGGGCTCCATCTGTAATTTGACGTAAGCGGTTGGTCTCGTAGAGCGCGATGATTTTATCTGCGGCTTGATAGCAGAGCTTGCCCAAGTGCTCGAATTGACGAATCCACATCTCCCGAAAGTAACCAAGTTGACCAGGGTCCTTCTCAAAGTGGCTGCGATTATCTCGAATCCAGGAGGATTGGTAGAGATCAATCTTTCGCTCCTTGGTGTAGATGCCATGCTCGGAAAGTAACAAGGGCTTACCGGTTTTGTGACGCAGCATGGCGCCAAGAAATCCGGCGTAACCGGTTGAGATGGTGTGATAACAATTGGCGGGAATGAGGGAGTCGGCAATCTTGAGCATCGTCCAGATTGGACCGTGCATGATGCGGACCGTCCAAAAATAATCGACGAACGAAGGGTCGGTCGAATACTTTCGATAGCTGTCGGTAATTCTTGCCCAAGACTCCTTGCCATATAAAAATGCATTCTCAGACAGTCCGCCGCCGTCGCGAAGCATCGGAATGGCCGTGCGCAGCATGTCGCTGGCCCTTTGCTCGGCGTCCTTCTTGCCCGGCCCGGTGCGAGCCTGCCGAAATGCGTCATGCATTTGTTCGCTAAACTCGAATGACTTTTTATCCTCGTACACTTTGCCCATCGGCGGCAGGCTCTTGGTGTCGTGCATGTAGTGACACTCAAGATGAATAAAATTATCAGGCAAGGCAAAGCGCATTTCACCGTAATCTTCGCGTCTGCTTCCCAAAAAAACTGCGCCGAAACTCAAATTGGGAAAACCGCGAATCACTTGATTCACCCAACTCGATACTCCCCCGGCCACGAAGGGGAAGGTGCCTTCTAGCAATAACATGACATCGACATGCGGCGCGGTAGGAAAGGGCGATTCCTTAGTTCCAGTATTCATAGGCAGCGCCCAGGGTTTTCGAAGAGGGTTTTTCTTTTAATTGGCTCAAGTTGAGTTGAACTTGGTTCAAATCTCTACGCTCGAAAGCCATCTCGGCATAATAGGGTAATAGCTGAACTTCCGGCATCCCCAGACGTCTGGCGTAATTCAAGGCATGTTCAGCCCCATCCGGCCGCTCCTGCGCCAAAAGCACGCGCGCGCACAGGAACCAGAGGCCGGCATCGTCTGGTTTGATGGCCAAGGCCTGCCTAGCGTGCTCCATTGACTGATCACCACTGTATCTACGCATGTCGCCCTGTACCATACGCTGATAAATCAATTCCCAGTTGAGTTCGGCTAAGCGGCGGTGCGCGGCATAAACTTCTTGCGGTTCATTGGTTGTCTTGAGTTGCTCTTGTTCAGTCAAGATGCGCTGCGAAATCTTTTTCTCTTTTCCGTCAAGCAGGCCGTAGGCCAGCAGGCGAATGTCTTCTACTGAATCCGTCAATAAGGAGCGCAGCAGATCCGCTGAAATTTTCCCGGGCGCATCTTGCAGAGCGAGCTGAGCGTTGATGCGCTCGCCAGCGGAGAGCGAGGTATCCATAACATTGACCCGTGCCGACACTTTGCGCCTCTGTTGGGCTGAGGCGCGTTGTACGGAAAATACTGGCTCATCAACTGCGAGAATGGGTTCAACCTTATGTTTAGCGCGAAAGGCAAAGCCAATTTGGGCGGAAAGTGTGAGTAGGACACCAAGTAGAGGAACCGACAGGCACAAAAGAAAAGCGAGCCCCCAAGTGAGCAACTTCGGTTCTTTGGCCGTAGCGGGGACTTGTAAGAGCGCTGCAAACGCGGCGATCGCGGCACTGGCCACATGCAGACTGAGTGCCACTTCCAAACTGCTCGTCTTGATCGTTACGTCGTTGCTTGCGAGCGATCCAAAACCTGCGAGTTCGCCGAAGATAGCGATCACCGCTAGAGTGAGGCTCAAGATTAATGAGACCCTATCGATCGACGCGGCTCGTTTTGCCACGTCGATACCGAGCTTTACGCGGGTTGCGATACCGGTCGATTCAGTGGCGACATGTTCAGTTTGCATAGCTTAAGAAGATCATCAAGGCTCCAGATCACTTCGACGCGGTCAATGGCCTGGTAGTGTGTCACGATTCTGGCGCTGGTGAAGTCGAGGTCAAACTTGGTTTTTAGATCGTCTTCGATGCGTTGCAGTATGCCCTCTACCGCTGCATAGCCCGCCAAGGGCATCAAGAGAATATGTACGAATTCTTCCGGGGTGTTGAAATCCCAGCAGAAATCAGTTTGCCGTCGTGTTCGTTGGAGATAATCGAAAAGACTATTGTTGACCTGGCCATGAGGAACGCGAAACGCTAAAAGGCTCGATTCGATTTTGGCCTGGTCGTAGAGCCTTTTGGTACGTATCAATTCTAATGCGAAATCTGGTGGGCAGGCCGGGAAAACCACCTTGATGGGGCGGATGGCGCGACTCGCGAGCAGCGCATCAGCGTAATACCCAAGCATTACAGTCATCAGTTGCAAATTCTCAGCGTTCAGTGCGAGAAAGGGCAGGTTGCTCACCACTAACATACCGAGTAAGGTGCCGTCCGAACAGACCACCGGCGCGGCGACCAAATACTTACTTGAAAAGATCGTTGCTTGCTCAGAGCGCACGTGAATCAATCGCTTCTCGAATAAGGCTCTTTCGATGAGTGGGTCGTTAGCGAAAAGCTCGGCCACATCACCGATGTGAGCTTCGGGCGTAGGTAGCAACGCATCGCCTGAGGCTGCGAAAAGACTAGCGCTCTCGACTTCGCAATTTTGGGCAATCAGACTGAGCAAGGCCTGAGTCTGGGTTAAGCGGCCAGCGTCTTGTTGGGCAAGTGGCAAAATGGCATCGAGACTGTCGCGTAAGGTGACTGGTTTGACCAAGAGTTCATGCTCTAGCCTTTGATGGGACAAACGTAGCAGATAGTGATGCCGAGTAATCGCCCGTAAGCGATCCTCTAAGTATCCGTTTGCCTCCTTTGTCTTTATGTTTCTTGATCGAAACACATCACTGTATTGGCCAAGCACTAGGACTAGTACGAAGCCACCCAGAAAAAACTGCTTTGGGAGGGGTTGATTGAGCGGACCAAAAAAGCGAACGTACTCAAACCAGATGACGACGAGAACAAAGGTCTGAATCAGTCCAACTAAGCTCCCATAACGCAAAGTAAATATGGCGGGCACCAACCATATCCACGGAAAGCCCTCCTTTACTCCTAGGGGGTCGCTCGAGTCCAGCCAGATGTTCATGGCTAACGCTGCAGCAAGCGCAAACAAAGACTCCGCAAGCATGCTTATATTTCTCTTGGTGAGAAGACTAACAAACGCTTCGGAGATTTCTTGGGTACGTTCCCGTCGAAACCGAGACGAAATTCGCTTTAGAAAATCAATCACAGTGAGATGCTAATGCAGTTCACTACTTTGAGCTAGGTGTCGCATTGATCGGTGCCGTGAGTTGCGCTATCAGCTTCTGGGCAACAGCCGATAGGGCCTCCCTGCTCCAGCCGCTTTTGCTTCCGGCTGCAGTCCAAATAACCGCACCAGTATTGAGGTCCTGGATTTGAAGCGTGAGGCCCACGGCTGGTTCCCCGTCTACCCCGACCTTATAGCGCCATTCGTCGACTGTTCCCGAAATGGCAAAGCGAATCTTCTCGCTTTTGGCCCACACCAAGGCCTGTTCCTGCGCTTTGCGCTCGACAGGATCGAAGATGCTCTCAGTATTGAAGCTAGAGGGATAACGCCTGAGGTTTCTAACACCGCCAGCGCGAATTAAACTCTCCAAAATGGCTTCAGCGCGCAGACCCGCTTGCGGTGTTTCCGTAAGATTGAGAATGGGAAGGAGCGCCCAACTTGCCGATTTGTCGAGTTCGGCAGGAAGGCCCTGCACCTGAGTGGTTGTACAGGCGGTCAAAATTCCGAACAGGAGGGAGAGCGCGAGCAATGCGAGTGCCCGATACCTAGCGTTTAGGTATCGTAGGGTCTCACAGTACAAAATGAAGGCTGATCGTTGAGGCATAGCCATGAACACATTATCAATCCACCAATGGTGGTTTTCTATCAAAAAAAGTAGTTGTATTTTAGGCCAATCTCGGTGGAGCCGTGACTGGACCCAGGCGTAGCACTGGAGCTTTGAACATACAGTAAAAAGGAGTCGTGTCCTAGCACGGAGCCGGCTAGCCCCGCGCGCAGATTGTAACCCGCGCCAGTGAGCGAGTTGTAGCGTATGCCCAACTGCGCGAAGGGCTGAATAGGACCTCGACCCTGCGCCCGATACGGCTCGCTGGTGCTTAAGAATATATCTGCTTGAGAGTAGCTCCTGGGTAAAAAGAATTCTGAGGGCTGGTTGAATCCTGGCGGGGTAATCACATCGGTCACGTCATCAGAGCCTGCCCGTCGATTAATTTGAACTCTGGCCAGTTCCATCTTAAAGGTCCAGCCGGGCTGAAGTTTTTCGATTTGGTGCGCGTACTCAAACCTGAAATTGAACCCAGAGCCGAGCATTGTATTGGCTTGTGTTAAATATCGTGCCGCACCAATCGACAGGCTTGCCGAATCGCGCCCCGTGATCTGATGGCTGATGCGTGCTTGCAATGAATCCTTCATGCCCGCTATTCTTAGCGCCGGCGTGTCGCTAGCAGGAGTATTGTGGGCAAGCTTTAAGTTCATCCCCCAACCCCGCTCGAAACTAGCCTGCCATTCGCTTTGCAAGGCAGTAAATTCGCGAAGCAAATGGTGGCGTTCCACGTTGAGGCCAATAGAACCTTTCTCCACAACTGCTTTTACACCTAAGGTCACTTTCTGAGTGCTAAGCGGCAGAAGTGTACTCAAGTTGCCGGGGGGGGCGTTTTCCCACGCAAGCGTCCCTTTGGCGGCGCTGGATGTCACTAACCAGCGTTGATTGAAGCGCCAGGCTCCGGTAAGTGTGGTGTCTTGGAAGGTAAGGTCTGAGAACCGTCCCGAGGCGGAGGAGAGGCTAATGCCACTGACGTCCTCAGAGAGGGTCGATAAAAAGGATCGGTAGGCTTCTTGATTGTCGGGTCGAGAGGCCAGCGTTTCAAAGGCTGATGTTTGCGCGTCTGCGGTCCTGCCAATTTGTTTCATCGCTTCAACGCGATCATAGCGTGGTAGCCAGTCTGACACCTCATCGAGCAGCTTAGCGAGTTGGGTCTTGTCCTGGGTCGAGAGAGCCACCGAGAGATTGGCCCAGGCGGGGCGACTAAGTGCGTTCGCATACCGGGTTAATAGCCAAGCACGCGCAGACTCTACTCCCTCTTTACTGAGCAAATATGAGAGCGCTATTTCACTCGCACTTGAGCGCTCGTCGGCTTTGTCAGTTCGATCATCTCGCGAAGCGTGTCTTGTCTTCGTCGGATCGATCTGAGGCATATCACTCAAAGTGCGACGCACGGTTTCGGCGAGTAATTGCGATGAGGCCAGGGCCGCGCTATTGCTGGAGACCATTTGTGCGGCGTCCCGTGACGAGTCGTTGTCGCGCGGACGACGCGCGATATGGAGTTCCCGATCCCTAATCAGAGTGGCCAAAAGTTTTTTTGCAGAGTCCGCCGGGCCGAATTGAAGCGCTAGCGCGACCACTCGATCTCTAGTCTCATGACGGGCGTAAAGATCCTTTTCTGGCACTTTACGCAATTCGGTCCAAGCCTTGCGTCGGAGGGTCCAGGCGGGATCGGGCATTCCCGCTGTTTCGAGTGCATCTGCGTAACTCAGGCGCCACAAATAGTCGTCATTTTCCTTGGCTTGCTTCGCGAAGAACGGCAGCGCGCGTTGCGGTTCTCCGAGCGTCAGGTAGGCGGCCCCAAAGGCCCCCCAATAGGCCGAGTCTTTCATGGCAATGCCATGCCATTGCCTGAGTAGCTGCTCAAGTGCTGGCGCCTTCTTGGCGGCCATTAAAAGCCAAACGAGGCCCACGCGCAAACTTGGGTTTTTGGGCTCGATGCGCATGGCCGCTCGGTAATCGCCTAAGGCTTCTTGAAATCGGCCCTGAGCTTGAAAGTAACTTGCTCGCGCTTTCAAGAAATCTAAGTTTGTAGCGAGTTCCTGGCGTTGGTCCTCGCGTAGATACCCCATCGCCAATTGGAGCTCTTGTTCGCCATCACCCTGTAGCCAAAGAATCGCTGCGCGCCTGAAGGTGGTCATTTTGCGATCGATGAGGAAGGCTTGGAAGATTACTGCCGCTGCTTGCACCACGGAAGTTTCTTCAAGTAAGCTTCCGAGCTGCTCCAGGTCGGAGCTTTGCGCCGATCCTAGTTCAAGGGCGTGGCTGTATGCAGCGACGGCGACGGAAGTTTTTTGTGAGCCTAAAGCATAATCCGCCAATGTGCTCCAGTAGCGTATTTTCCTGTCAACTGTGCTGCTTAATATTTCTCGATTCTTGGCGAGCGACTCAACGGCAGCAAGGGCCTCAAACGCGAGCTTGATTTGACCGCGTTCTGCGAAAGAATTTGCCATGAGGACTGCGCGAGGAATGTCCTTCCCGTGCACCTGATCCATATGGGAAATGGTACTCACTAGCAAATCTGAATTGTGCAGTCGCGCGGCTAGGGCCAGTAGCTCCTCAAAAAGTTTTCGGTTAAGCGGAGCACCAATTTTCTTGATTCGCTTTTGTAGTCTAGCGATCGCCTGGTCAGTATTGCCCTGGGTCTCTTCGAGTTTAAGAATGGCTCGGTCAATTTCAAGATCTTGCGGGTTTATGCTTTGCTCGTGCTCGAGGACTAAAATCAAGCTGGGTAGCTGGTTTAACATACCTGCTAGGCGCTTGACATTTGCCCATGCAATTTCTACAGTCAAGATGTTTTTGGAGTCCGGGGCGGGTGTCGGGAGTTGAGCAAAATGTTGGGCGATATAGCGCCAATGTGACAAAGCCTCGTCCGGCCGTTGAGTCCACTCAGAGATCTGGGCGAGCCTATGACGCCACACGCCATTGTTTGGCATTTGTTTGATGGCGAGCGCCGCGACTTTATAGGCGTCTTCCTGGTTACCTTTGCTCAAAAAGACTTGATAAGCGATGAGGAAGGTTTCGTCGTCAAAGGCCGCCTTGGGAAGTGGAGGCTTCTCGCGTTTGACGGGGGCCACACCAGTTTCCCATTCACGTTGAATGTCGTCGGATTTCTCAGAGCGTGCTTGCGCGTGAGCCATGGCGATTGGATTAAGCCAAGAAAGCGCTCGTTCAAATCGGCCAGGAAGCATGATAGATTCGGAGAACTGCATGAGCTGCCTCACGAATTTTTCGGCTATGTCAAGCCGGTTTGCCGCCAGCGCTAGCTTGGCTAGTTTCTTTAAAAGATCCTTGTCGTCGGGCAGGCTACCCAGACGGGAGTCGAGGGCTTTGAAGAAGAGCGGTAAACGATTACCCCATTGCTCATTGCGCACTAGCAGAAGCAAGAGGTCTCTTTTGGCTTTAGGGGCACGGGCGTGGTCATACATTTTCCAATAGATGTCAGCCGCGTCCTGCCACCGGCCGTTGGCAACGGCGTCCTTGCCGCGAGCCTCAGGTGTATTGATGATGTCGTGAGCGGAACCCGTATTCTCAGTGTCTTGAGCGCGATTGGGGTCAGCACCCGTGCCTAAACCGCCATCCGCGATCTCTGTGGTTCGGTTTGATGGATTGTCTCCAAGGTCGCGCCGAAAGCGGCCTGGATTAATTTTTGCCATGACTAACCTAGTCAGTGTGAGATCGTCCAGAGCCATTGAACGGCGCAAATACACTCCGAGCATGACCTTGTCGCTGGTGTCTGCAACGACACCGGCTAGCCAAGCGCGTGCTTCGTTAAGAAGGCGTATTCGGTTGGGGTCGCCACTCTCGAAAGCGAAGGCTTGTGCTTCAATCACTGAAAGCTTGAGCATCTGGGCGTTATGTAACAGCTCTTCCTTGCCAGCGCTGTCTTTTGCTTCTTGAATAAGCGCGACTGAGAGCCGCAGTCCTTCGTCATAGCGCCCAGCAATAAGAAGATGACGGGCCAGCAAAAACCGCATGTCTGAGTCTTGTGGGTCAGCGAGGACCCAGGTTTGCATGTAAGCAATCGTAAGTGCGTCGCTTTGCTTCGCCTCGCCAAGCTGATTTTGCAAGGTCTTGGTGGGGACCATGAGCCAAAGCAGCCATAGCAAGATCCCCGCGAGCAGTAGCACTAGGCCAGCGGGGAAGAGCCTCTTTCTGCTGTCATCAGCAGAGGACTTGTACCAAGCTCTTTTGATGGGTTTCAGGGAGGCGGTAGTCATGAAGACCTAGCGAGGAGAGGGCCGATCGGCGCGGAAGGTTGGCAGAAAGTTCGAACCCGGTCTTCAGGGTTTCACCATCGCTCGTGACTTTGCAGTGTGGCGCGTGATGCAGGCGAAACTCTCCGATGCCGTGACTTCGTAGTCGGAAGCTAAAGCCGTGCTCCAGCCGGTTAAAGTCGCTGATTGTCCCGTTAGCATCGAGTATTGTCGGAAGCGCTTCCTGGGCCATCACCTGGACAATCTCAGTGGCGATAAGCGCAGCATTGCCGACGGCATGGGATAGCTCAGAAAATAACGGCTGAGAGGAGGCGGAAGTAGCGCTCTGCGAATAGGAATGCGACCCAAGACTCACGACTTGGAGAGGCTTGCTAGCTCGTATTTCGCTGCGTGCATCACTGGTGTGTAGATAAAGCCCATCATGAAGCAAACTGCTTCCTGCAAGATTTTTACTGTGCTGCAAATCGAGCTTTGAAGCTTTTGGAAGTCGAAAGCTACGTACCGACCCCTCACCGACTAATAGCCAGTTTTGTGATAACGCTAGAGGGTCGGTTTGGCGCAGATCGCGAGCGATTGCAAGATCTTCCCAGTCGAGAACTTTTTCGATGTACTCAGAACCATAAATGGCGGTATGAGGTTGTGCAAGCGCATATTGATAAACTTTATGCAGTGCTTCGATGGAAGCGGGCTTACTGGCCGAATAGGTGTGGTAGTAAATGTTGGCGGGCTTGAGACGTCTCGGGTGGTCGGTCAGTTGTAACGTTTCAATGAGTCGCGTAAAGCCATAAAATGGACCGGTCCAATCATTGGTATAGACGTTTTCATTTTGCATTGGCGCGTAAATTTGCAAGGCGCCATCCTTGCGTATTGAAAGCGGTGCCACCATGGTTAGGCTAGGTTGCGCTTTGGTGATCGTGGTGTTGCCACCATTCATGTTGTAGAGGTTGTGGCGATAGGTGATTGCAATGGCCTCGGCCGTGGGTACGCAGTCGCCTGTCCACAGGAACACTTTAGTGCGCTTGCCCCGCGGAGCAAGGCGCTCGTTGATGTATCGTGCCGAGCCCGCGATCTCGTTTTCTAGGTCGACCTTGTAATTGGGAATAGGGAGGCGAAGTTTTGGGTTTTCACCTTCTTCAACGGCGCGATACCAATAGAAGGGGTGAGAAAAACTGTGCGAGGCGATCTCGACATTGTCGAGCGCAAAAATATCTCGCGCCAATTTTTCGAGCGCGGCTGTGAACTGGGGGTAGAGGCCATTGCTCGCAATTTCACCTTGAATGATGGATACAGTGTGCGGCACCTTATAGCGAGAGATAAAGTCTTTTTGCATCACCTCTGCCGCATAGGGCAGCTTTGGAATCTCCGCTCTTGAGGCGAATCCGTCGCCGTCTATATGCACCATCAAGAGCCGTCGACCAGCCTCCGTGGTCACGTCAGGGACTGGGAATTTCGGGGCATCAAGTGCTCGTTCGAGGAAGGCGATGGGGTCAATTGCCCAGCGCGTATAGTCACCATCTTTCAGCACTGTGAACACTTGGCTCATTAAAGCCCAGCCGCCCCACTCCGTGATGCCGACCGCATCAAAGCGTTGGTTCTTGCTGTCGGTAATCGACACTAGAGCTTGACCAGGACCATTCAGCCGAAAAGTAGTGCTGCCCGGCTGTTTCGGGCTAACCTCAACTTCATAGGGAGACAGCCCTTGGCTGTTGTTTTGGACCGTGAAGGGGCCCTGGAGTCTTGATCGTAAAGGGCTTAAACCCAGTCGGGTGGCGAGCTTTCCCTCAAGTATTTCACCCAGTCCGTCGAAGAAAATAAGCTTTAATCCTTGTTCAAGGGCTTGATGTATAAACGGCTCCAGCTTGAATTTGGCTAAGGTATCCGAACTCGTCACTTGCACGATAAGCGCCGCATATTGGTCTCCAAGGTATCCGTCGGGCACTGCCTCGTCGCGCAGATCGACCAGATCCACGCGATAACCGAGGTACTGGAGAGGAGTGACCAAAAACCGTTGCGCACCCGCAAAATGGGAGTCTTTGTTAACTTTTGTGTCGTGAAGAAAGAGAACTTTTCGAGGCGTGTGCTCCCAGATTCCGCGACCCACGGTAAGAAGTAATCCGTCACTTACGTATGGAGTGATGCCCAGATTGAAGATTTGATTCGCGGTTTCGCGTGCAAGACTTGCGTTCCGTGGATCGACATAGTCGATAGCGATTGCCGTAAGGCCCATTGCCTGAGCTTCTTTGAGGCGATCAAGCAGCCATTTTTGATCGTCGCTAGCGACTTCTTTGTATAACTTAGCAGCATTGTCCCAGGCTCTAAACAGCGACTCTGCGGCGACGGCCTCGACTAAGGGGCGCAGTTCCGACAGCAATTCGAAGCCACGGTTAAAGACAAGCTTGGCGTCCGGGTACTTCTCTTTGAGCAGCCTAATGGCTTTGACCATACCCTGGGTTTGAGCTTTTCGGGCAGCCTCATCCTTGGCGATGAGTTGGTACGAGTCCATGGTGTCCAAGAAAAACCCACGGTAGCCGCGAATCCATTGCGGAGTCACAATCTTTTCCACGAAAAACTCGGGCCATTGCTCGTGACTTTGATCAATCACCAGGCTTGCCCATTCCTTATTTTCCCCTCGCAACATCTCCGGCGGCATTGCGCTGAAGTAATTTCGACTCTTTTGGACTTCCCCAATCGCGATGTAGGCGTAAAGCTCAGATTTGCCTTTGTTTTTGAGTCGATAGGCCTTTGGATCCAGGCCGTGATCAGGCTCCACCACCACTCTCTCGAAAATTCTTAGGCTATCCAGTGGAGGTTTGGCCCCGTAGTGCCAAGCGATGCTGTAAGGCGCGGGCTCGTCAGCGTCGGGGCGTGCCTGTCCCTGAGACTCGATAGGCCTCAATAAACATCCGATCATGAAAGTGACGCAAAGCAAAGCTTTACGCCATGATCCCGCTCGGGCTGGCACTTGAACTTGATCGACGTTCTGTAAGAGCAACGCGGGCCAAGATTGAAAAATAATTTCCCACATGGCTGAGCGACGGATTTCCCGCCTAGTTTTTATAGTCTCCCGAGTCTAAGTCGCTTGTGCACTAATCCACATCGAGTTCCGATGGCCGTCCGGCTGGCTGCGACAGGCGAGCGTTTACCCCTTCAATGGTCGGCAACAGCCGACCATTGGTCGCCACACGAGGACTAATTCGTAGGAAAATCCCAGCTATAACGACGCCCAACTGGCAGACCTAAATTCGTAACGGGGCTGCAAAGCCAGGCGCATTAGTACCAGTCAATCTTACGAGTCTTGCGTCGTCACGGCGGGCGCTTGCCGCCATGACGATGTTTGCCTGAAGTGGTGCGCTGCATGAAAAAACACCTTCTGTGTCTCTTCGCCTTGAAGCTGCTTACCGCCTGTAGTGGTGGAAGCACTGATGCATCAAGTAACGCGAGTTCAGTTGCGGCAACTTCGATTGGGACTAACTCGGCGCAAATCCTCCCAGGGAACATCGTCGCAGCAGTTCCGGGCAAATCGACAAGTGCCAGCAGCCCGAGTGGCACAGATGCACCGACGATCAATGGCGAGGTCGCGCCGGCCTCAAGCGGAACGATTGCGGTGAATGGCCCATCAACCTTGTTACTCCAAGGCGCGCCCCCTGAGCAACCCATCACTGAAAAAGGCGCGTTTCGTCTTTTACAGCAAGCAAGCTTTGGGCCGAGTGAAGCGGGCATTCAGGACGCCAAAACTAAAGGTCCGCGACGCTGGTTGGCCGAACAGTTTGCCATGCCGACCTCGACCTTCGGCTACCGGGACCGAGATGCAATTCATAAATGGCCCGATAAGAACACTGGTTTTTGTGATCAATTTGCGGCCGGTACGCCAGAGCGCGATAAGTGTTGGCGCGACTGGTATTCAAGCGAGCTAATCAAGTTAGATTTCTTCAAACAAGCCTCCATCGGTACCGATCAACTTCGTCAGAAGCTCGGTTTTTCGCTATCACAAATTCTGGTCGTGTCCGAGATTGAGGTGAGCGGCACGTACGGACTCGCGGACTATTTTCAGATGCTTCGCGAGCGTGCCTTTGGCACTTACCGTGACGTTCTCATCGCAGTTGCGACGCACCCTGTCATGGGCGAGTACCTAAACATGGTCAACAACGATGCGACTGATCCGAACGAAAACTTTGCGCGGGAACTACTTCAACTGTTCTCGATAGGTACTTGTGAGCTGAATGCGGATGGCACCCTTAAAGGCGGGAAATGTCAGGCCACCTATGACAACGCGATGGTGCGCGAATATGCATTTTCGCTGACTGGCTGGACCTTCCCCCTGGGCGGCGTGAATCCTTGGTGCACTAGCAATTGCGGTTGGAAAAACCCAATCTACCTTAAGGGAGCGATGTTCCCGGTGGCCGCTCAGCACGATACTCGGCTGCGCGCCTTATTGTCAGGAACAATCCTATCTGCCGGAAACAACCCGACCCAGGCTCTCAATGCCGTTGTAGATTCGCTGATGAATCATCCGAACATTGCTCCCTTCATTTCGAAGCGATTGATTCAATCCCTGGTCAGCAGCAACCCAAGCCCGGCCTATGTCGGACGAGTTGCTGCAGCATTTAATGCAGGCAAGTACGAAACTTTCGGTAGTGGTGCCAAAGGAGATCTAAGCGCGACGGTCGCCGCCATACTGTTGGATAACGAGGCTCGGTCGGATGCCTCAGCCGATAGCACTACGGGAGGCTTGCTGCGTGACCCGGTGATCATGATGGTAAGCGCGGTTCGAGCCTTAAATGGTTACACCGATGGCGAACGAATGGGCAAGTATGGCTGGGGATCGAGTCTGTCTCAACCGGTCTTCAACAGTCCCTCGGTCTTCAACTTTTACGCGCCCGATTACCCCTTGCCGGGCGCCCAAGGCATGGTCGCGCCGCAGTTCCAGTTAGCCAATGCGAACACCAGTTTAGGTTGGTTCAATTTTGCCAATGACCTGATCTACTGGTGGTATGGAAAAGGCGCTGGCTTGCTCGCTAATAGCGACCTGTTGGGAAGCACGGGCACAAAGCTGAGCTACACAACCTTTGAAGCCGACGCAGACAATATTCCTAAGTTGGTGGCTCGTCTGGATCTTCTGCTTACGGGAGGTTCTCTGGGAGCTAGTGGCCAGGCCGCTGTGGCGATCGCTCTGGCGGAGTACAGCGCACGCGACACCTGGCTGGCCGATGCCAATAATCAAACCACTTGGCAGCGCGAGCGCGTGAAGACCGCCGCCTATTTAATCTTGGCGTCGCCCCATTTTCAAATTCAAAAATAGTCTGATCACAAGGATATCCATTACATGAGCTACGACCATCGTCATGATAGCCATAATCGACATGAGCTAAATGTTCAGCGTCGTTCTTTCCTAAAGTCCCTCACTGGAACGAGCGCTAGCCTTGCCCTGGGCTCGGGAGCGAGTCTCGCAATGTCCGGCCTTGGTATTCCAACTCTCGCACAGGCCCAAACTACAGATTATCGAGCCCTGGTGTGCTTGTTCTTGTTTGGCGGCAATGATGGCTTGAATACGGTCGTACCTTTGGACGATTCAGTGGCGGGCGCGGGCTATAGTGATTACCTGGCTGTTCGCAAAGGCTTGGCACTTCCGAGAAGTAGTGCCGGTGTACCAGGGCTGGTGGAATTAACCGGATCTCGCTTTGGGCTGCATCCTGGGCTTGCTCCGCTTGCGAGTGTTTGGAACGACCAAGCGATGGCCATTGCGCACAACGTTGGCCCGCTCGCGCGCTCCCTTACTCAGGCCCAATATGTGCAATGGCGTGATCAAAACAATGCGGTCCAAGTGCCCGAGAGTTTGTTCTCGCACTCCGATCAGCAAAGGCAGTGGGAAAGTGGTGCTTCGACGACGATTAATCAAACCGGTTGGGGCGGTGCCGGTGCTGAGCAAAACGACTTTAGACAGGTGGTGTCATTCGCGGGTAACACCCGCTTCGGTACGGGTTTGCGTAACAACGAGCTAGCCTTGCCCGAACCAGGTGGCACGTTTGGCTTGAATGGGTATTGGGTGGGGAGTCAGCCAGATGCGCGTAAGGTTGCATTGGAGGCGCTCATTGCGCAAGCCTCGCCGAATCAACTCCATGCGACGTATGCTGGCCAGCAACGCGCAGCCATGGACTTGAGTCGTCGCTTGGAAAGTACGATCAAAATCAAGCCCGGTGATGCGGGATCGAACGCGACCACTAACGCTGCCTTCGGCAACTTGGCCGCGCCGAACAATTCGAGGCTTGCCAAGCAACTCTATCAAGTCGCGAAAATGGTCGAGCCTGCTGGGCGCGGAACCTTAGGCGGATCGCGACATATCTTCTTTGTGAGCTTGGGTGGTTTCGATACCCATAGCAACCAGCTCAATGCTCACGCCAATCTGATGGCCGATATCGGTCGCTCCGTAGCGGCCTTTTACACCGCGCTCAAGAATCTTGGCCTAGCCGACAAAGTCACACTATTCACCGCCTCTGATTTCGGCCGAACGTTTAAGCCGAACAGCAGTGGTGGCACGGACCATGCGTGGGGAAATGAGCATCTCGTGATTGGAGCGGGAGTCAATCCAAAAGCTCAGGTGGGCCAATACCCTAGCCTTGCACTCGGTGGGCCCAATGACGCAGCGGACCCGACCAAGAGCTGGGAGCTTCAGGGGCGTTGGATCCCTAACCTCGGCGTATCGCAGTATGCAGGGTCTTTGCTGCGTTGGCTCAACCCTCAAGTGGATCTCCTAGCGAGCTTGCCTAGCTTGTCTGGTTTTGGCGGGGCGGCGGGCGCAAACATTGGTTTGATGAAGGCCTAGAGGGTCCTCTCGGCGCGCCGTGCCCGTGTAAACCGATGGCGAGAAAGTGCAATGAAATAAGACTTCTGAGCGAGCGGAACGATATACTTTGATCGCTTGACGAATCAGTCATAAAGAGCGATCACGACCATCCGCCTGAAAGGCTTCATGACTTCCCCTTCCCTGTTAACCGGGACACTAAGTTATCTGACGGCAAGCGTGCTCTGGGGCCTCAATATTCCGCTCACGACGTCACTGCTTAAGAGCTTTGATCCTTTTTGGATTTCCCCGAGCCGTTATGTCATTGCCTCGCTCGTCTTGGGCGCCATTGTCTGGGCTACGTTGGGGGCGCGACAATTGCGTTCGCCGATCTCTTTTGCGCGACTGGCGATCATGAGCTTAAGTGTCGCCGCATTCTTGCTTTTTTTCAATCTGGGGCTTAACTACACTCAGCCAATCACGGCTGCAGCAATCACAGCGGGTTCGCCCGTGTACGTTGCCGTGGTGTCGAAAATGATGACCGGCGCGCGATTGGAGAAAGGGTTTTGGGGTGCAACGCTTCTGACGATTGTGGGGGCTGCCATCGCCATCTATGGCCGGGCCGCTGCCACAGGGGAGGGTATGAGTCTGCAAGGCGGGGAATTGTTGTTGGTTCTAGCTTTGGCCAGTTGGACTGCGTATTCAATTCTCGCGCAGCGCTGGTTTACTAGCGACACGCCAGCACTGCGTCGCACCTTTTTGAGTTCTTTAGGTGCAGTGCCCTGGCTGTTGTTGATCTGGGGATTTGCGCGCGTTTTCGGGTTCACGGGAGAACCTAACTTGAATCCCACACCTGTTGCCTGGGGCAACCTGTTGATGGCCTCGGTCCTCTGTACGGCACTAGCAACGGTCGCCTGGAATATGGGTGTAGCGCGACTTGGAATTGCAACCGGTGCAATGTGGCAAAACTTGGTCCCAGTGTTTGCGGTTTTAATTTCGCTGATTTTCTATGGCGTCACGCCCTTGCCAGCGCAACTGCTCGGCGGTGCAGTCGTGATGGCAGGTGTACTTTATATGCAATCGCAAAAGTTCAAAGTAAAACTTTGAGATTCTGCTCCAGGTCGATACGCTTTTGCAAAACGCGGCGAAAATGCGCTAGGGGAACATCGGCGGCGATACCATGCATCTTGAAATCTGGGTCGGCATCAAGCATTTCTTGCTGACCTTCAATGATGAATTTATCTTCCATGAAGCCGCGCACCATGCTGTCGTGGAGTGATTGCGAGATGGTGGGATCTTGTAAATTGTAGTTGTGTAAGTAGTTCCAGAAGAAGTGAGTCGTGTTGCGGGTCTCTGGGGTAAAGAACTGGCAATTGCGATACTGCTTCGTGCCTGCAATAGTGCGCTCGGCCTCGGCTTTTTCGGCACCGCTCCCGGCTGGCGCAAAAAGTGTTTCCAAAAAGAACACACCCGGAATATGCATCAAGCCGATATTTCGGCGATCCAGTAAGGCGTCGTCCTGCACCACTAGACGATGAAAAGGCGGGGGCGCAGCATTCATGCTCCAGCGCTCGACCCGAAAGCCGTTGTCCAGTCGCTCAACGGCCACTGGCTTGGTCTTGAAGGCATAGTCCTCCGAACCGCCAAGGGTGTGGGTATGCACAAAGGCGAGATGAGAGAAGTCTGCCAAGTTGTCGACGATCAAGCGGTAGTCCGCTTGGTAATGCATGTAGTCGGCGATGCCTCGCCAAGCGGGGTCACGCAGGTAGGGTACATCGACGATCAAACTTGGGTCCGCTAAAGCAGCATCGCCCATCCATACCCAAACGATATGGTCGCGCTCAGCCACCGGAAAACTGCGCACGCCCATTTTTTCTGGAACGCTATCCTGCCCCGGAATTTGAATGCATTTGCCGGTGGCATCAAACTTCAGGCCATGGTACATGCAGCGCACGCAGTCGCCTTCGAGTCGGCCATTCGACAACTTTGCACCTCGATGGCAACAGCGGTTATCAAGAGCCACTGCGCGGCCACTTTCGCCTTTATAGAGCAGCATCGGCTCTTCAAGAATCGTGCGAGCTAAAAGCTTGCCCTCGATGAGCTCGTGGTCCCAGGCCGCGACATACCAGCAATTCATGAGAAAGTGGTTGTACTTGGCCATAGCGAACTCCTTGATGGCGGGCTTTTAGGCTGCCCTTATTGCGGACGATTTTTCGAGAATATCACTGTTCCACTAGCCGCAAACATTCCGCCAACCCCATGGCATACCGAGATCTTTGCATCCGCCACTTGAGCTGGTGAACTACCACGCATTTGTCGCACGCTTTCTTGCAGGGCATACATACCGTACATGCCAGAGTGCATATAGCTCAAGCCCCCACCATTGGTGTTCATCGGCAGTTTCCCACCAGGAGCAGTATGCCGATCGGCAATGAACGCAGCCGCTTCACCGGGTTTGACGAAACCCAAATCCTCCAGGCCGTACAGCGGCAAATGCGCAAAAGCATCGTAGATCATGAGGTGGTCGACCTCATGATGCTTAATGCCAGCCTCGGCGAAAGCACTGGCACCGGCGATCCGGAAAGCACGCGAGGATGTGAAGTCGGCCATTTGGCTCACCATCGGCGTCTCGACGCTCTCGCCGCTGCCGAGCAAATACACCGGAGGTTGCGGCATGTCTTTGGCACGCTCGGCCGAGGTTAGAATTAGAGCGCCCCCGCCGTCGGTCACTAGACAGCACATTAGTAGGCGGAAGGGATAAGCGATCATCTTGGAGTTTAAAACATCGTCCACCGTGATGGGATTACGAAAGCTGGCGCGCGGATGCTTGGCGGCCCATTCCCTTTGAATTACGGCCACGTTGGCAAGATGCGATTCGTTCAATCCAAAGGTCTTCAAATAGCGCATTACCGGAATGGTGAACAGGCTTGGCGGTCCAAAGGTGCCAAAGGGAGCCTCGAATTGTCCGACCAAGCTTGAGGCAATCGCAGGTGGTCGTACCTGACCGATTCCAGAGCGCCCACTTTCACCGTGAGTGATCAATACTGTCTTGCAATAGCCAGCAGCAATCGCTGCGGCAGCGTGGCGCACATGGAGCATGAATGAACAACCTCCCACCGAGGTGCCATCCACCCAGGTGGGGGTAATACCAAGGTAGTGCGCGATGGACTGAGGTTGATGGCTGGCGGTCGCGAAGCCATCAATGTCTGAGGGTTTGAGGCCGGCGTCGCTCAGTGCGTTTAAAGCGGCGTCGGCATGCAACTGAATTTCTGAGATGCCGGGTAAAACTCCGAGCTCGGTGGTTTCGGCTGCGCCAACGACTGCGATTGATCCTGGTTTCATGGCTTAGCTTTGAGAGGGGCGAAAATGGGCAAGAGAGATGGTTTCGTCGAGGGCTTCGAAGACCACTTCTAATGTCATGTCGAGTTGCAGGGCCTCTGGTGTTTGCGGGCAGTTGACGATGTTTGTCATCATGCGTGGGCCTTCTTCGAGCTCTACAACCGCAATCGAGTAGGGTGCAGTAAAACCCGGAGCCGCGCGATGGCTGATCACATAGCTGTGAAGCTTGGCGCGTCCCGAAGCTGCAAACACCGATACGGCGCGTGAGGCACAGGACGGGCAAAATGGGCGAGGCGGAAAGTAAATGTGACTACAGGCATCACAGCGTTGCAGGCGTAGCTCGCCCATTCGGGTACCGGCCCAAAAATGGGAGGTTTCAGGAGTGGGTTGGGGTCTTGCACGCTTAGGCTCAGCCATACGGTTTCGCTCCTCAGGATGGGTTGTTTAGATGTAGGTCACTCAACTTGCGTGCATCGACCGCAATACCGGACTACGTAAGTCGATAAATTGTAGTACGCTAGCATACTATTATAGGCGTCGTTTGCCGGATTTAATTGCCTTATTTATTGGAGCCTTCCATGGCCGGACTATACTTTGAAGAACTTACCGTCGGAAAGATTTTTCGCCATCCCATTCGCCGCACGGTGACCGAGGCTGACAATGTCTTTTTCAGTGCCCTAACCCATAACCCGGCCGCCTTGCATCTCGATGAGGAATACTGCAAGGAGCATACTGAATTTGGTCAACGTATTGTCAACAGTGCCTTTACGCTAGGGCTAGTGGTGGGAATTTCGGTGGGCGATACCACGCTAGGGACCACGGTCGGAAATCTTGGCTGGGACGATGTGCGCTTTCCTTTGCCGGTATTTCACGGTGACACCATTCATGTTGAGAGCGAAGTCGTCGAGCAGCGTGAGAGTCGCTCTCGCCCAAAGAATGGCATTGTGATTTTTGAGCATCGAGGTTACAACCAGCGCAATGAAATCGTCATGACCTGCAAGCGCAGCGCGCTCATGCTCAAGCGCGATTGAGCACTTTCAAAGCTTGTACCAAGTGGGGTCTGTCCACCATTTTCCCAGCGATCTGGAGTGCTCCGGCCTCAGGGTTGGCTGCGAACGCGTCAACAATCATTTGAGCATGTTCAAGTTCGCCGGCATCGGGCGTGAAGCCTTCGTTAATGAGCGCGACTTGGTTGGGATGAATCGCCATCTTGCCGCTAAATCCCGCGCGACGACTGGCGCGCACTTCGCGACGCAAGCGCTCGTCATTGCGGAAGTCAACAGTGATGGTGTCGATAGCTTGTACCAGAGCGGCGTGTGCCGCGAGCAGACAAAGCGAGCGGGCCATACGGTAGGTAAACTCCCATTCGCCCGTGTCGTCCAGGTTCGAGCTCGCGCCCATCGCAGCGGACAAATCTTCCGCACCCCAAGTCAATCCGACCAGACGCTCAGAGCATCCTTGATAACTCGACAGTGCCAAGACCGCCTGCGGCGTTTCTGTGGTGACCGGAATAATACGAATCGTGCCAAGCGCCACGCCTTCGCGCGTCTCCAGCGCGCTCAAACAATGATCAAGCATCACCACGTCTTGGGCCGAACTCACTTTGGGCAGCAAGATGCCGTCCGGCGCACCCGCGACGATCGCCGCCAAATCCCCCAGACTGGTTTCGCGATCAGTCAGCGGATTAATTCGAACCCAGGTTTGCTGGCCGCTATTCTTGCTGCGTCCGCGCAAATAATTGCGTACGATGTCACGTGCGAGCGGTCGACGAGCGGCAGTGACGGCGTCCTCAAGATCGAGAATCAGCGCGTCAGCCGAGCTGGCCGCTGCCTTAATCAGCTTCTTTTCGCTGTCGCCGGGTACAAAGAGCAAGGAGCGCATGTATCTCAATTCTCTGACTTGCGCCCCGTTGTTTTGCGACTCTTTGTTTTGCGGCTCTTTGTTTTGCGGCTCTTTGGTCTGTGGCTTCATATCTATGGGCGTCATGTCTTCTGGCCTTGTCTCAATCAACGATACCCTTTTCACTATACTCCCAAGGAAACTTCTTGAATCGCTTCGCTCCACTTACCGGTGTTCAGGTCCTTGATTTTTCGAAGGTGCTCGCCGGTCCCTTGTGCACTCAATATTTGAGCGATATGGGCGCGCAAGTCACCAAGATCGAGCCTAATGGCAGCGGGGACGACACCCGGCGCTGGCCTCCTTTTGAGGGTGGTGAGGGCACAGTGTTCATGAGTGCCAATGGCAGTAAGCGTAGTGTTGCGCTTGATCTTAAATCTCCGCAAGGGCTTGAGATTTGTCAGAAACTGGCGGCTCAAGCCGATGTGGTTGTGGAGAGCTTCGGGCCGGGCGTGGCAGGGCGCTTGGGCATTGACTATGACTCACTGAAGGTTCTGAATCCTCGGCTAATCTACTGCAGCATTTCCGGCTTCGGTACAGTTGGACCGATGCGCGATGGCAAGGGCTTTGATGTGGTCCTGCAGGCCTTTAGCGGCATGATCTCAATCACCGGTGAGCCCGGAGGGCCGCCCGGGCGGAGCCCCTTCTCTCCAGTCGATCAAGGCACCGGCCTGCACGCCTTGATTGGAATTCTTGGCGGGCTCCTGGAGCGCGCCAGGACCGGGCAGGGTGTGAAAGTCGATGCTTCGCTATTTGACACCTCGGTGGCCTTTCTCGCTTATTTCTTGCAAGGCTTTTGGCAACGCGGCACCGAACCGGTACGGGCAGGTTCAGGGCATGAGTCGTTATGTCCCTACCAAGTGTTTGATACCGCCGATCGCCCTATGATTCTCGGTGTCGCCAATGATTCGCTTTGGGTCAAATTTTGTCAGCTCGCCAGTGTTCCGGAGCTTGCTCTGCGACCTGAGTATTTGACCAATGCTGATCGCGTCGCTCATCGTGCGCAGTGCGTTTCTGAGGTGGCCGCGCTTATGCGCACCCGCCAACGTGACGATTGGCTAAAAGTACTTGAACAAGCCGGCGTACCCGGATCGCCGGTGCATTCGCTGGGTGAGCTTTCGGCGCATCCTCATACGCAAGCTTCTCAGATGGTGTATGAATATCCGGGCATTGATGGACGAACCTTGAAAGGGGTGTCGCAACCGCTACGATTTGATGGCGAGCGGCCAGGTGGGCGCGAGCGACCACCAAGCTTAGGCGAGCATACCCGCGAAGTCTTAACCGAAATGAAATATACCGATCAACAGATTGCTGACTTGTTAGAACTTGGGGTTGTGCAAGCCAGTTCCCGGAGCGATGCATGAACTTTTCGTATACGGATGACCAGCTCGAAATTCAAAGAGCGATCGAACGCATCTGCAAGCCCTTTGATGCAGATTATTGGCGGCGCAAGGACGAAGAGGGCGGGTTTCCTCACGACTTTCATGCCGCGCTGGCTAATGCAGGTTGGCTTGGCATTGCCATGCCCGCCGAAGTAGGAGGTGCCGGCCTGGGCATTACGGAAGCCGCCATCATGATGCGCACCATCTCCGAGTCTGGGGCGGGCATGTCGGGTGCTTCTGCTGTGCATATGAATATCTTTGGTCTGCATCCAGTGGTTGTCCACGGCACCAGTGAACAGAAGGCGCGCTTTCTGCCCCCTTTGATTGCCGGAAAAGACAAGGCCTGCTTTGGTGTTACTGAACCTAATACCGGTTTGAATACCCTCAAGCTCAAAACGCGCGCAGTGCTCAAAGGCGACCGCTATGTGGTGAATGGCCAGAAGATCTGGATTTCGACGGCGCAGGTGGCCAATAAAATTCTGCTTCTTGCACGCACCGCAGAGCCTGATCCGGCGGCTCCCTCAAGAGGCCTGACCCTCTTCTATACCGACTTTGATCGTGCGAAGATTGTTGTCCATGAAATCGCCAAGCATGGCCGCAAGGCCGTGGATTCAAACCAGCTCTTTATCGATGATCTGGAGATACCGATAGAAAATCGTATCGGCGAAGAGGGCCGGGGCTTTGAGTATATTTTGCATGGCATGAATCCTGAGCGGGTACTCATCGGGGCTGAGGCGATTGGCTTGGGGCGAATAGCACTTAAGAAAGCCGCGCAGTATGCCAAGGATCGCATCGTTTTTGATCGACCGATTGGTAAGAATCAGGGCATCCAACATCCCCTTGCCGAGCGATGGATGGAGTTGGAGGCCGCCGATCTCATGATGCTGCGCGCAGCTTGGCTTTACGATCAAGGTAAGCCTTGTGGAGTAGAGGCGAATGCAGCCAAATACCTATGCGCAGAGGCCGGTTTTCGGGCTTGCGAAACGGCCATGCTGACCCATGGCGGCATGGGCTACTCTAAGGAATTTCATGTGGAGCGATACTTGCGTGAAGTGATGCTCACCCGAATCGCGCCCATCTCGCCACATTTGATTTTAAACTTTATCGCTGAGAAAGCGCTTGGCCTGCCGAAGTCTTACTAGTGTGGTGCTCCGTGAATAAAGTGATTCGAATCTTTGGTCAGAATATTAGTGCAACAGCACCATTACTTAACTTAAACTCGTTTGGAGAGGAGCCCTACTTGAAAGGACCCACCATGATTCGTCGCCATTCCATCTGTGCTGCTCTCTTGACGGCCCTGTGCATACTGGCATTTGTCGCAAATACCCCAAGCGATGTGCATGCTCAGTCGTCGGCTTACCCCAATAAACCTATCAAACTGATCGTTCCCTACGCGGCAGGACAGGGTACGGATGTCGCGGCTCGCTATATCGCCGACCAGTTATCGAAAGCCATTGGGCAGAGCGTGTTTGTGGAAAATAAACCGGGCGCAGGTGGCAACATCGGCACGCTGCAGGTCGCCAAAGCACCGGCCGATGGCTACACACTATTGATGGGAACCAATGGAACCCACGCAGCCGCGCCCTATCTTTATCCTAATTTGGGCTTTGATCCTGACCTCGATTTCGAAGCGGTGGTGATGACCGGGGTGTTGCCCTTGGCCTTCGCGACGGCCCCGGGTAATCCGATCGATTCGATTGCCAAGCTCATTGCGGCCGCGAAAGCCAGACCCGATAAAATTAATGTGGCCTACACCACGACAACTTCGCGCGCGACTCTTGAGTTATTCAAGCTTCAGGCTAAGGCACCGCTCTATGGTGTGCCCTACAAAGGCAGTGCCCAAGCGGTGACCGATGTAATCGGTGGACAGATTGAGTTTATGGCCGATACTGTGGCCTCGATTCGAGTCCATATTGCGAGTGGCAAAATGAAGGCCTTAGGTATTACGACCCCTTCCTCCAGTGAACTTTTGCCAGGTGTGAAGTCGGTGGCCGAGCAAGGGGTTCCGGGCTACGCCATCTCAGGTTGGAACGTCATCTTTGCGCCAAAGGGTACACCGGCCGAGGCGGTGCGTTTAATCGCAGCGGAGACGATGAAGATTATGGCGCTACCTGAGACCAAGCAAAGACTGCTTCAAATGGGGGCTGACCCGAGAGCGATGTCGGGAAGCGAGCTGCATAATTTTTTGAAAAGTGAACGTGAGACTTGGGGTAACGTGATACGGGCGGCAAATATAAAGATTGATTAAAGATTGACTAAAGGTTTTAAAACCAAGCGGGTGTAGATTGACCTCTGTTAAATGCATCCATTTTTTGACTGTTTGAGAGGTCACCATATTATGACGATAGACCGCCGCAACATCTTGAAGCGGGCCTCGGCCGTGACGGGTTCTGCTTTGTATCCCTGGTTAGCAAGCATCGGCACAGTGAGCGCGCAGGAAGTGTGGCCGTCTCGCCCCATTCGAATGATTTCGGCGGGAACACCTGGGAGTACCAGCGATATTTTCGTGCGAATTCTCGAACCTCGTTTGCGTGAACGGCTTGGTCAAAATATTTTGATTGAGAACAAGCCCGGTGCGGGCGGTATGGTGGCAGCGGGTGTTGCGGCCAACGCAGCTCCCGATGGCTATACCTATTTCATAAGCAACGTGGCCACCAATAGCATTGGCGTGACCTTGTATAAGAAGCCAAGCTTCGACCCTAGGCGTGAGCTGCCTGCCGTAGCAAGAATCGCGACCTTAACCAATGCCTTGGCCGTGCGTAGTGATCGCGGCATCAATAGTGTGTCTGATCTGTTGGCTTATCTCAAGGCAAACCCGAAACAGGCCCTTTATGGCTCGGCTGGATCGGGTACCACCTCCCATCTCTGTGGCGTACTCCTTTCCCAAAAAACTGGTCTTGAATCGACCCATGTGCCGTACAAGGGAACGGCAGCTAATTTGACGGCTCTGCTGGGCGGTGAAATTACCTATAGTCTCGATAACCTTCCGCAATATACCCCGCATGTAAAGGCTGGAACCCTCAAGCTTTTGGCCATCACTTCAGGCAAACGAGTCAGCACTCACCCGGACATACCCACGCTGCAAGAAGCGGGCATTACCGATTTTGACGTCACGTCTTGGTTCGGAATCTCGGCAGCCACTGGCACCCCACCAGCGTTCATTAATCGCTTAGGTGCGGAGATCGTTGCCGCCCTTGGCGATGCGGGGATTGTCGCTCGCCTAAAAGAGGTCGGCGCCGAGGCTGCGCCCTTGGGTCCAAACGACTATGCACAATTTATTGAAGCCGAGATTCGCAAATGGGCTCCGGTCATTAAGGCATCGGGCGCCTCGGTCGATTGATGCGTCTTTGTACAGCCCCTACTCCTAAGCGATAGATCTGCTTTTGAGATACACCTGAACCATATCTCGCCACAAGCTTAGTAGTCGCTTGAAGCGACTTGGTTCATCGGCAAGAATTCGTCGTAACGCAAAGCCACGGACGATACTGATGGTGAGCCAAAGCAAATCCTCGGCGAGTGGTTTTGGGACGCCTAATTCAACCAGAGCATCGAGCCAAGCCGCCTCCACAGGCAGGCGATGGGCCCGAGAAATTTCTCGAATACGTTGACCGTCCTGTGAATTTTTGCCGCCAGAGATCGAGAGATCAATGGCGATCAGGAACAACTCGCTAAAGAAGAAGTGTCGACTGTCTTTGAGCAGTGCATTGATCGCTTCGTCGACACTGTGAACCTTATGGGCATGGGCGCGGCCCAACTCTGCGGCGCTGCGAAACACATGTTCCAGGGCGGCCAGTACAAGGGTATCCTTGGTGGGGAAATGATGAGTCAACGCTCCGCGTGAAATGTCTGCTGCAAGTGCAACCTCAGCGGTTCGAAAGCCTGCGTACCCTTTGTCGGAAAGTACTTTTATGGCCCCTTGCAAGACTCGGGCGCGCATGGCCAGCGAGCGCTCAGCCTGGGTTTTGCGCGCTGCTTGAACTCGCCGTGTAGGATTCTTTATTGTCGTTTGTCGTGCCACCATCACAACATCGTACTACCGCCATTGACGCTGATCACCTGCCCAGTGACAAACGACGCTTCACGGGTCGCGAGGTACGCCACCATGGAGGCGACCTCGCGCAGTTCGGCAGCGCGTCCCATCGGAATAACATCTAAAAATCGCGCAGCGATGTCGGGCTTTGTGACGATGAATTGAGCGAGTTGGTCGCCGTTGACCGCACATGGCGCCACGGTGTTGATGGTGATTCCGGTCTTGGCGAATTCGCGCGCCAAGCCCGTCGTGAGGCCATGAACGCCACCTTTCGCGGCATTGTAGGCCGCGTGATCAGCTAAGCCGTTTCGGACCGAGTCTGCCCCTAGATTAATGATGCGGCCATACTTGTTCGCGATCATTTGCGGCAAGAAAGCGCGCGAACACAACAAGACAGTCCATAGGTTGCGATCAATGGTTTTGTGCAGTGTGGCGAGGGTATGAGACAGAAATGGCAGGATAACTCCGCCACCGGCATTGTTGATCAGAATTTGAATCACCCCAAACTTTTTCTCGACAGCTTTTTGAAGGTTTTCAACGGTGGCTGGATCGGATAGGTCTCCACCAAACGCCAGCGTTTCAACTTTATGTGCAGCGTGCAACTCTGCACATGCCAGCTCTGCCTGAGCAAGGTCGAGATCCGCAATGACCAGTGAAGCGCCTTCGCTCGCCAAGCGGCTGGCGATGGAAAAACCAATGCCGCGCACTGCCCCGGTAACTAAGACAACTTGAGCTTCGAAGCGCCTTTGGCCCTCTGCATTCATGATCTCACGTTCACTCATAGAATAATACTCACTCGACCTTGTGGGCGAAGTGTGTCGTGATCCAGGATGCAGCGCTTGGCACGAATCCGAAGTGCGCCTTCGATCACGCACAGGTGATAGCGGTATTGGCCGACATAAGTGTCGGTATTGCCCTCCTTGGAACGATGCACATAAAAGGCCGCCGTCACTTGAAGTTCATTGTCAGGTAAAGGGTCGATGAGAATATTACTCACCATATGACGCGTCTTGGAATGCGGAAACTCGGCGTGAGCCCCACGCTTTCCCAGGCGTGTGACGCGCTCGCCAAGCCGAAAGCGATCATCTGCGATGAAGAATAAGGTATCGTCTGGTGAAGCATCAGGAGCGACGCTGGTTGAAGGCACGTGATATACCGCGTCGTCTGTGAAGAGTGCAAGCCACTCCACTAACTTCCACTCGTCCAGAAGCAGGGCTTCGCGGTATAAGAAAACTTCAACGTCGGTGCGCGCGGGGAAAGTGTTCATGAACGTGCCTCTTCAATGCTACCGCCTTTTGCAAAGCGAGCTGCAGGTAATCCGCCCCAGGCATCCAGGATTTCCGGCAACATGGGCAATTGTCGTGCGGGTCGTGGGTTGTGCTCGCCAAACTCCTCCATACCGAAGCTATATTCAACGGTCAGACCATCGGGGTCGAGGTAATATAGGAAGATAGAGTTTGAAATATCGTGCCGACCTGGCCCATAGACGATCTCAACATCATTCTTGCGCATCCGGTTCATGGCACGGCCCACGTCATCGACATCGGAGACCATGAAATTGACATGATGAAAGCGGTCGGAATCTCCACGCGCGACACCGAGTGAGTGATGGTATGGGTTTGGAAAGCAGCGCAGGAAACTGACCTGAGTGCCAAAGTGATCGGATACTTTGAAGCTGAGTTTCTCGGTTAGTGTGGCCATCACTTTCTCGTGTTCACGCACACTGATCACAATGTGCCCAAGCCTTTGAATCTTGGCCTGGGTCGCGACAAAGGGCGAGGTCGCCGGGTCCATGTGTGCGTAAAACTCAAACTGAATCGCGCAATCGGGGAGACGAAAGCGGAAGGTTTCACCTTGATGAAGAAAACCTGTTTGCTCGGCGCTCAAGCTTTCAATGGTCCAGCCTAGTGCCTGGATCCACCCACGTGCTTTGGCAAGATCGTCGGGGGACTCGAGTTCAAAACCGATACGTTTCACGCCGGGCTTTTTGGCTTGGTAAAGCACAAGGTTGTGATGATCGTCACTGCATCGAAAAAAGAGTGCTTCTGAGGTGCGTTCTTCTAACTTGAGGCCGACCAAATTTTGGTAAAAGTGTACCGACCGTTCGAAGTCCGTGACGTTGAGAGCGACGTAGCCAGGTTTACGATAGCGAAACGGCGGGGTCTCTGTGGCGGGCAAGGCGTCGACGTTCATGAGGCCACCTTTGCGGCGCTTGGTGTCGCGCTCCGCCCGTCGTGAGTTAAAGAATTCTCGCTTGATCCCTGCGCTTGAATGCGCTCATGCCAACGTCGCCAAAACACTCGAATCTGATGCTCGTCGATGGTTTCTGGGGCGGCCTTAAGCATTCCTCTGGACACATCGTTCCAACCGGCTTCCTTTTGGTTTTGATAGCCCTTTTGGCATTGCTCCAGCATTTCTACATCATCGGGAGTGGCAAAGCCGCCAGGTCCTAAAAATTCAAGAAAACTACTCAGCCGCTGCTTGCGCATCCAGGCGTTTTCCTCTGAAGGCGCCAAGGCCCAGGCGGTGACTTCCATTGAGTTTGGGCTGCGCGGGTAGAAGGTACGAATCGTGAGAGACATGACGTCCACAATCACGAGGTTCGGAAATATGAGGATGTTGCGGCTATAGCGGGAAATTCGATCGGCACGCTCCCTTCCTTGCGACGCCAACAAGCGCGCATAGACACTTTCTACCTCGGTTTTGCCGTGCTCACCCCAGGCAGGAACCCAGTTGGCGACGGGACGGCCCCAGGGGGCCGTGTATTCCACGCAAGCATGGCCGTTGCCGAGATCACGTGCCACCCCAAATACGTTTGGCTGGCTGAGTGCGCCATTTGAGTTCTTCAGAAAATCCATGTAGGTGGAATGTGTCGAGAGGGCGTGATAGCCATCAAAACTGTTCTCGACCAGGAGTTTCCAGTTGGCGCGAATCGAATACTCTTGCACGCCACCGGCCAGTTGCATGCCCTTGTCGGACTGGTCTGCGATCAGGTCAAGATATTCCACTGCACCGGCCAAGTATTCCACCAAGGAAATCGCCTCCTTGTCGAAACAGACAAACCAAAAGTCGCGATATTGTTCGAGTCGAGGCACGGAGACCAAATCGGCGCAACCACTTTCTTTAAAGCCGGGTGCGTAGGCTTCAACACCCGGAATTTCCCGCATTTTCCCGTCGGCCGCAAACACCCAACCGTGATAGCTGCAATTGAAGAACTTGGCTGAACCGCTGCGTTCACGACAAACGGTGGCACCGCGGTGTGGGCAGGAGTTCAGGTGGGCGCGAACGACGCCTGTGCTGTCCCGCACAAAAATCAAGTTTCTGCCGCCGACAGATCGGGTGACAAAGCTTCCCGGCTTGGCAATCTCAGAGGCATATCCTACGTAAAGCCAGCACTTGTCGAAGATTTCGGCGCGCTCGGTGTCGAGTAAATCTTCATCGAGGAAGGATCGGCGGGCAACTCGGAAAGTGCCTTGCTCGGGGTCGACTTGAAGATATCCGGTTTTGGATGGGCCCAACATGAGTACGTCTCCGAATAAAAGTGATTACAGCGAAGTTTCAAACGAGTTTGCACCAGTAGTGTCCCAACGTTTTCACATTGAGCGCGTGTAAGTTAATGATTTGTTTGGATAAATCGATGTTTTTCTCTGGTCTCGATTTGAACATCAATTCTGGAGTTTGGCACCCTTCGCGGTTTGCATCCGCGTGGAGTTCC
>JANOPA010000062.1:0-79412 GCA_031421635.1 Betaproteobacteria bacterium
GTCGCCGCCAGCGACGTCGAGTACCTGGCCGCAGGCCAGACCAAGCTCGAGACCTTTACTTTCAACGTCCTCGACGGACAAGGCGGCTCCGTGTCGCGCACCGTCAGCGTCACCATCACCGGCACCAACGATGCCCCAGTACTCAGTGCTGCAGCCACTCCGGCCTCCGTCACGGAACTCACCTCAGCCTCGGCACAGAACCTGGCCGCCATCACCGGTACCTTCGCCGTCAGCGACCTCGATATCGGCGACACCCTGACTGCCTCCGTTGTTGGTAGCCCAACCGTGCTGCTCAACGGCGGTGCCTTCACTCTGCCTGCGGGCGCGACGGCCCTTACTGCGGGTGGAGCGTTTAGTCTTACCGGGGCTACGTCTAATGGCGGGGCCACCACCATCGGCTACACCTACGATCCCGCCGCGGCCAACCTCGACTTCCTACGCGCCGGTCAGAGCTTGACGGTGACCTATGCAGTTAAAGTCAACGACGGGACGGTCGACTCCGCCACCCAGAACGTCACCTTCACCATCACCGGCACCAACGATGCCCCAGTACTCAGTGCTGCAGCCACTCCGGCCTCCGTCACGGAACTCACCTCAGCCTCGGCACAGAACCTGGCCGCCATCACCGGTACTTTCGCTGTCAGCGACCTCGATATCGGCGACACCCTGACTGCCTCCGTTGTTGGTAGCCCAACCGTGCTGCTCAACGGCGGTGCCTTCACTCTGCCTGTGGGCGCGACAGCCCTCACTGCGGGTGGAGCGTTTAGTCTCACGGGGGCTACGTCTAATGGCGGCGCCACCACCATCGGCTACACCTACGACCCGGCCGCGGCCAACCTCGACTTCCTACGCGCCGGTCAGAGCCTGACGGTGACCTATGGTGTCAAAGTCAACGACGGCACGATTGACTCCGCCACTCAGAACGTCACCTTCACCATCACCGGCACCAACGATGCCCCAGTACTCAGTGCCACAGCCACACCGGCCTCTGTCGCTGAGCTCACTGGAGCCTCGGCCCAGAACCTGGTCGCCATCACCGGTACCTTCGCCGTCAGCGACCTCGATGTCGGCGACACCCTGACCGCCTCCGTTGTTGGTAGCCCAACCGTGCTGCTCAACGGCGGTGCCTTCACTCTGCCTGCGGGCGCGACGGCCCTCACTGCGGGTGGAGCGTTTAGTCTCACCGGGGCTACGTCTAATGGCGGGGCCACCTCTATTGGCTACACCTACGACCCGGCCGCGGCCGACCTCGACTTCCTGAGTGCAGGACAGACGTTAACCGTCACCTATGCTGTCAAGGTCAACGACGGTACGATTGACTCAAGCACGCAAAACGTTACTTTCACCATCACCGGCACCAACGACGCACCCCTGCTCACTGCCGCAGCATCACCAATTCTGAACACAATATCAGAAGATGCCGGAGCACCAAGCGGGGTCGTGGGCACACTAATCACTAGTTTAGTGGACTTCAATCCACCCGCCGGAGGCCTTAACAATATTTCCGATGCTGACACGGGCGCACTTGCCGGTATTGCAGTCACCGGCGCCAACACTACACTCGGCACGCTTTGGTATTCCATCAACAATGGCGGGACATGGACGCAGATCGGAGCAGTTTCCGACGCATCTGCATTGCTGCTCTCGGCCGATGCAAGTACCCGGGTCTATTTTCAGGGCGGCGCAAACTTCAGCGGTACGGTATCGGATGCCTTAACGTTCCGCGCATGGGATCAAACCTCAGGTATCGCAGGAACGAAGGTAAGTGCAGCGAGCACAGGCGGTACTTCGGCCTTCTCAACGGCCAACGATACAGTAAGCATTACTGTAACTGCGGTTAACGACAATCCCGTCTCAACAAGCGACAGGCTATTCGTGTCCACCAGCACATTAGCCAAGTTCTCAGTGAACTCTTTACTCGCAAACGATACCGACATAGATGGTGCCTCGCTGGTAATTACCTCGGTGGGTGGTGCAACGAATATAACTGGACTAACACTAGACGCCGTCAACGGGACCATAAGCTTTAACAGTGCCAATGCAGCCGGCACAGGCAGCTTCACCTATACCGTATCTGATGGCAACGGCGGTACAGCGACGTCAACCGTCACGGTAGACGCCCAAGCTGTGAGTAACGGAAACGCAGCGGACACAGTAGACCTCAGCGGACTCGGTGCCTACCAAGCCTCCTACATCGACGGTCGAGGTGGCGCTGATAACCTCACAGGAGGCGCGGCAGGCGACACCTTTGTAGGCGGCGATGGTGCAGATACCCTCACTGGATCGGCGGGTGATGACCTCCTAATCGGTAACGACGGCAACGACACGCTAATAGGAGGCGCAGGCAATGACATTTTGCGCGGAGGTATAGGAAGCAACGACAGCATGGACGGCGGCGCAGGTAACGAAGATCTGCTAGATTTCTCAGACGGTACGGTGGGAATCAGTTTTACGTTATCCCAAGGTGGAACAATTGGCACCCCAAACAACATTGCCAATGCAACAGGTGGATTGGGCAACAACGATACCTACTTCAACATGGAAGGTGTCATTGGAACCACGCTAGTTGACAACATCACCGGAAGCGCCGGTAATGACATCATCCGAGGCGGTGGCGGCAACGACATCCTGAACGGAGCTGGCGGCAACGACCTCATCGACTTCACCGGTGGCGCCGCTGGTCTTAACTTCACCTTAATGCAAGGCGCAGGCGCCGCATTCAATGCAAGCGCAGCAGGCCTTGGCACGGTGACCTACAGCAATTTCGAAGGCGTCATCGGAACGGCCTTCAACGATACGCTGACAGGGACGGCCTCGACTGATGAGCTTCGCGGTGGAGCCGGCGCAGATACAATCAATGGTCTGGGGGGAAATGATCGCCTCGTTGGCGGCCTGGGATCGGACATCATGACGGGCGGCGCAGGACAAGACACTTTCGTCTTTGATACGCCCGCCAATGCCCCGGACTCAATCACAGATTTCAATGCTTCGGGCGTCGCTGGCTCGGGCGATTTCCTGGAGTTCTCACTCGCTACCTTTACAAGCCTGACCACCGCCGCTGGAAACACCCTGGCAGCTGGCGAGTTCGGCTCCTCGGCAGGAAGCGCGGCCGGAGCAACGTTTGGCGCGGGGGTCCATGTGATTTACGATAGCGTAACCGGCAACCTATACTTCGATTCGAACGGAGGAGACTCAGTCGGACGCAGCCTCGTCGCAACAATAACCTTGAGCAACCCCGCCGACACCTTCGACTTCAACGACATCAAAGTAGGACTGTGACAGACTACCGCCCACCCCACCGGGTAGGGCGGTATCATCAACCGGATAGAATCCCCCTATCCACATGAAACCCCTCCTAGTCCTCCTAAGACGCCCTCTACTCTACGTAGCGGGCCTGTCTTTCTTCGTCAACCTGCTCATGCTCGTACCCGCGCTGTTCATGCTGCAGGTCTTCGACCGGGTCTTGACCAGCCAAAGCGAAGACACTTTGTTGATGTTGACGCTCGGTGTGGGCGTGGCCTTGTTCCTCCTCCTTTGCCTGGATTACCTGCGCAGCCGCATGCAAGGCCTGGCCGGCAATGTGGTGGGGGAGGCTTTGTCGCCCGCTATCGCACGTATTACAATTGCTGAAGGCGCTCGCCGGTTCGGGCGTGCGCCGCAGGAGGGGTTGCGCGACATTTCAACGCTGCGTAGTTTGTTTTCGTCGCAGGGCCTGCTGGCCATGTTCGATGCGCCCTGGGTGATCGTCTATGTGGGAGTGATTGCCCTCGCGCACCCTTTACTAGGTCTTGGCGCGGCGATTGCGGCCTTGGTCATGCTGGCCTTGGCGCTAGTTAATGATTTCATCACGCGACGCGACATCGAGTCACTTCAGAGGGCCGCGGCGGGCGCTTCGCGCTATCTGGAGGCTTCGTTACAAAACGCCGAGGTCGCTCAGGCGCTCGGCATGACCGACGCCTTGTTGGCGCGCTGGCGCTCGAAGAATGCCGAGGCTACAGCGTTGCAACGTCCAACCGCGAGCAAATCGGTCATGATGGCAGCGATCACACGCACGGTACGCCAAGCCGTGCAGGTCCTGATGCTTGGGCTGGGTGCTTGGCTGGTGATCAAGGGCGAAGCTACTGCCGGTGTCATGATCGCGACCACGACTTTGTTGGGACGCGCTCTGGCGCCGGTTGAGCAGGTCATCGGCAGTTGGCGCGTACTTGCCGAGGGCCGCGCCGCTTATGGTCGCTTGGGCCGCATGCTGGACCTTGCCGATGCGGTACCGATGCATATGGCCCTGCCTGCGCCGTCCGGTCGCCTGTCAGCGCAAGGTTTGGTATACCGCGCGCCGCAGGGCGATCAGGTGATTCTGGGCGGAATTTCTTTTTCGCTCGCGGCAGGCGAAGTCATGGCCGTGGTTGGCCCCAGCGCGGCGGGCAAGAGCACCCTGATACGCATTTTGACTGGCGTGTGGAAACCCAATGCGGGCGTGGTCCGGCTAGATGAAGCAGATATCAATCAATGGCCAAGAGCCGAGCTTGGTCCGCATATGGGCTATGTCCCGCAGGACGTGGAGCTTTTCCCTGGGACCGTCGGTGAAAACATCGCGCGGCTCGGCATGGTCGACCCCGCCAAAGTGGTGCTCGCCGCGCGACGCGCTCATGTACACGAAATGATTCTAGGCCTCGCCAATGGTTACGACACGATGATTGATCCTGGCAGCGCCATGTTGTCACCCGGCCAGCGTCAGCGTATTGCCATGGCCCGCGCACTTTATGGCGACCCTAAGTTGCTGCTACTCGATGAGCCGAATTCCAATCTTGACGGTGCCGGTGAGCAAGCTTTGGCGGCGAGCTTGGCCGAGCTGCGCGGCAAAGTCACGGTCATTGTGGTCACCCATCGCTCAACCTTGATTCAGCATGTCGACAAGATGCTCGTGCTTGAAGGCGGACGTGCCCAGCACTACGGACCGACGGCAGAAGTTATGCGGGCCTTGCAGCCGCAGGCGGCAGTGGCGGGTCCAGGCAAAAATAGCGCGGCGAACGATTCAACGCACAGCGCACCCGTCAATGCTCCTGTTAATGCTCCTGTTAATGCTCCTGTCAACTCGTCTAACAGCACACCCAATAACAAACCAGACCGTACGTCCTTCATACCGCAAAACAGCCCACCGACCAGCCTGCCAAGCAGCAGGTATGCAACGCCGCTAACACAGGGTCAAGGGATACCCAACTCTCTCGCGTCTGGAGCCACCTTCGGTGCGGTCAAAGTTCAGCCCAAGGTCCAAATACCGGCAAAGCTTCCCCTGCAAGTGCAGATGCAGGCCCAAATGCAAGCCCACGCCGAAGCGCAGGCAGCATCCGCTCAAGCGGTCTCGAATAAGCCAGCGCTAGCTCAGGCGCCTACAAATCAATCAACTTCAGCCCAAGCACTTCAAAATTCAACTCCGGGCAGGCCCGTACCGCTCACTCAAACCCCTCTGGCCCAGCCAACCCCGCAACCCACGCGTGCCCAAGTCGTGAACATGGCCGAAGCGGCGCAGCGCGCCGCCAACAACCGCGGCGGGAACCCATGAACCAAGTAGTGCATACACAGTCACATGCGATTGCGATGCCCATGCCCAATCCGGCCTTGGCTCCTTTGCGAGAAGAGATGTCCGAGGTTCGGCGACTTGCGCGCATCGCCTTACTAGTCTTGCTATTCGGACTCGCGCCCGTACTCGCCTGGTTGGCCTTTGCACCACTGTCATCTGCGGTGGTCGCCAGTGCATTCGTCAAGGTCGATCTTGATCGACGCCCGGTGCAACATGCTGAAGGCGGCACTGTCCGCGAAGTACTGGTCCGAGACGGACAGCGTGTCAACCAGGGCGATCCTATACTGGTGCTGGGCGATGTTTCCGTGGACGCGGATCAAAACCGCCTGAGCTACCGCTTTAATGTCGAGCGTGCCTCGATCGCTCGTCTTGAGGCCGAGCAAACCTTGGCGGTGAGTGTCAAATGGCCGGCAGATCTTCAATTGGCAAGCAATAAAGATTCTCGACTCAAGGAACAGATCGAGAAGGAAAAAGCCCTTTTCTCGGCGCGACGCGAGGCCTTGCTCGGCCAGAGCGCACTGCTACGTTCACAACGCGACAAGATTGCACAAGAAAGAGAATCCCTAAAATTACAAATCGTTCAGGCTTCTGAATCGCTCAGGCACCAAAAGATCGAGCTTGAAAATAATCGCCGCTTGCAAGGCGAAGGCTTTATTTCCGCAACCCGCATCGCGCAGCTTGAAGCCACAGTAGCAGACTACGGCGTCAAGTTAGAGGAGCGGCGCGGTGAGTTGGCCAAATCAGAGCAACGCATGTTCGACATGGACCTGCGCATCAAATCACTGGAAGGCGACTATCGCCAGCAAGCCAGCGATAAGCTCAAGGAAACTAACGGACGACTGTCGGAGATCCAGCAAGAGCTTCGAAAATCCAGTGATGCCTCAAAACGCCAGGTGATTCTCGCTCCAGCCTCAGGCGATGTGATGAATTTAAAGTTCACTTCACCGGGATCGATGGTGTCGCCCCGCGAGCCGATTGCCGACATTGTCCCCTCCAACCCAAGGTTACTGGTTGAAGCACACATCCGTACCGAAGATGTGAGTCGCGTGGTTCAGGGTCAGCCCGCCAAAATCCGATTCACGGCATTTCGCTATCGCACGACAGGCCTCGTGGATGGCAAAGTCTTCTACGTCTCGCCGGACCGCCTGCTCGATCGCGCCACCAACCAACCCTATTACGTGGCCATGGTGGAAGCCGATGCCGCCTCGCTTGCACAAGCGAGCGACGTTAAAGTACAGGCCGGTATGCCTGCCGAGGTGTATATCCAAGGGGAGAAGCGCACACCGCTTCAGTACCTCATTGAGCCAGTCACCCAGGTATTGAGGCGCGCCGGACGCGAGCGCTAGTCCGACATCATTTCGTCGCGAGGCGCGATCTGGACTACTACGCTTTGGGAGACGGGCCGAACCATTCCGAACTCTGGACAGTTGGTTGCTTTCTGACAACGTCGTGACGCCGGGAAGCCCTCTAAATTCGAACCAGAGTTCCAGCCAATCTCCCTTTAAAGAGCAGGCTGACTTTCTGTATGGTTCAATACCCGCCTGCTCGCCTTAAAAACATCAGAGCGTGGGCATTTACCTGGAGACCCTATGACTACCCTAAGACTAGATAACCTACGATTAGCGACGCCCATTATTGCCGCGGCAAGCATGCTTTTTGTGGTGGGCTGCGCGCAGATGAAGCCTAGTGCGCCAGTTGCTGCTGCACCGGCCGCACCCGCTGTCAAACAAGCTTGGCAACAAGGCCAAACTGGAGAAATGGAGAGTTCGCCCCTGGCCCCCGTCGCCGGTAAAAACACCGTGACGGCAGCGGCCGATATTCCGCTTTCAAAAATGAACCTGCCTCCAGGCTTTAAAGCCGAGATTTGGGCAACGGGCATCCCCGGTGGACGTGCCATGGTCAAAGGCGACAACGGCAAAATCTATGTCGGTACGCGTGGCCTTGGCCGAGTATATGAAGTCAGCGATGTGGCTGGCACTCGAAGCGCAAGGGTCGTTGTGGATAAATTGGTCCAGCCAGCCGGTGTTGAGTTCCGTAACGGCTCGCTCTATGTCATGGCAATCGACAAAGTCTTGCGTTTTGACGGCATCGATAAAAACCCAAATGTCGCGCCTGTTGATATGACGGCTGCCTTCAATCTTCCTAAAGAACAACATCACAACTGGAAATACATCCGCTTCGGACCAGACGGTAAGTTGTACGTGCCCTTCGGCGCACCCTGCAATATTTGCGAGCCACCTACCGCCGGTGGACAACCGACCGAATATGCTCAAATCCGTCGCTACAACCCAGACGGCTCAGGCATGGAAGTATTGGCACGTGGCGTGCGTAACACCGTGGGCTTTGACTTCCATCCAACCACCAACCAACTTTGGTTTACCAACCACGGTCGCGATTGGCTGGGCGATAACACACCCGATGACACTTTCAATGTTTTGGCGGCGAATGGCTCCAACTTTGGCTTCCCTTACTGTCACATGGGTACGTTGCCCGACCGTGATATCAAGAAGGACAATGCTTGTGCGGGCGTGACCAAACCTGTCGCATTAATGGGCCCTCACGTGTCCACAATGGGTGTTCATTTCTACACCGGCAAGATGTTCCCGGCCGCCTATCAAAACGCGGCTTTTGTGGCACGTAAAGGCTCGTGGAATCGCAACCAAAAGAGCGGTTACGATGTGGTGATGGTGAGAGCCAATCCTGATGGCAGCAATGCACAGGTCACGCCTTTTATCACTGGCTTTATGGACCCAAGCAATAACAGCTTCTGGGGCCGCCCAGCGTATATGCTGCAAATGCCTGATGGCTCATTACTTCTCTCCGACGAGCAGTTAGGCGCTATCTATCGCATTAGCTACGCAGGTTAATGCATGACGCAGGCTAATTTGCCCCTCGCAAAACTGCTTGCGCGAGCAGCGCTTGAGTCCGGTCGATGGACGACCCGGGCTCTTGCGCACGCTTGCCTTGCGTTCGGCCTGGCCGCGGGCGTGGCCAGTGTGCAAGCGCAGTCGCACCCGTTGATGCCTTTGTGTGGAGCATGCCACGGCGCGGACGGAAACTCGTCCATGCCAGGTACGCCTTCATTAGCCGGACAACCCAAGCTCTTTATCGAAAACCAGCTTGTGGTCATTCGTGAAGGCTTGCGAGAAATCCCTGCGATGAAAGGCATGCTCGATAAAGTTAAAGACGAAGACTTTACTGCGCTCGCAAAAATCTATTCCGAACTCCCCGCCAAGCCCAGTACCTCAGCACTGGACGAAGCTAAAGCCAAGCGCGGCGCAGATCTTGCGAAGCAAGGCCTTTGCGGTAACTGCCATCTTCCAGACTATTCGGGTCGTGAGCAAATGCCACGCCTAGCCGCTCAACGGGAAGATTTTCTATTCGCCAACATGAAGCAATTTCGTGACGGCACCACGACAGGAAGAGACACCATGATGGCCTCAGTTCTACGTGGCTTGAGCGATGCGCAACTAGGCGACTTAGCGCACTTCTTTTCCACGCGCGGCCGATAGTTCTAGTTTAGAGCGAGATCAGGCCAAAGAGGCTCTCTGCCCCGCGGCTGTCCGCCAGGCCTGCTAGGAGCGCCCAGATAGGTGCTCCCCTTTTCCCCAGGTGAGCCCGCTTCGGGTCACTAACCAAACACAGGTTTGGCAGAGGGGGTTGGGGTAGGCGGCGTAGCGAAGTAAAGGAAGGAGGAGCGGCTGTCAAGCCGACACCGGGGGACATGAGCGAAGTCGCCTAGCCCAACCTCCTCTGCAAGCGCGTAAAGTCAACGCACGCTAAAAGGCGATTGATAAGGTCGACCAAAAGCCACCCCAGCAACTACCGTCGCCACCGGTTTGAGATACACCTTGCCCTCGCGCTTATTGTTGCGCGTATCTACAAAAGAGACCGGCCCTTCTACAACATCCATGATCGACAAATCGGCCGGGGCTCCTTGCTTGAGGGTGCCATGTTTCGGTATTCGTCCGATCACATTGGCCGGAGCTGCGGTGGCCATTGAGATGACTTGAGGTAGCGTGAATCCCAGGCCGATAATCTTGCTCATCACCCAAGGTAGATAGGGCATGCCAGGGCTATTGCCAGAGAACACATGAATGTCCGATGAAATGGTATCGGGAGGGCAGCCCTGTGCAATAGCGGCCTCGGCAACGGTGTAATCGAAACTGCCTCCTCCATGACCAATGTCAAAAATCACACCGCGTTTTTTAGCCTCGAGCGCGGCGGGCAAAAGTTTGCCATCTTGAACAATGTTGGTGCCATCACCCGCATTGTTTGGCGCACCTGAATAGCAGTGCGTGAGCACATCACCGGGTCGCATCAAGTCGAGAATTTGCGACATTAACTGGCGATCCGCCACGCCCCCAATGTGCACCATCAGTTTGGCAGGCACTCCCGAGCGTTCGCAGGCCAGAATCGAGCGCTTGAGGGGCTCCAGGCCGTGACGAGCGATCACGTTCTCGCTCATGCGCACTTTGACACCGATGACCATATCCGCGTTTTCAGCGACGGCACGTGCAGCCGCATCCACTTGCGCATACTCAATATTGAATAGCTCAGGCACCGGAAAGCCTGCCAACCCTGCCACCGCGATATGCACAAAGGCAAACTGCCGCGTCCGCGAAGCAGGCACCACAAAGCGCCGAAAACCAGCGAAGTTATTGGCGCCACCGTCTCCGGCGGAGACCACCGTGGTCGTGCCCTGATGGGCTACTAGTTCGTCAGCAGGAATACCAATCGCCGAGCCGTAGGGATAGGTGTGACAATGCAGGTCGATCAAACCTGGCGTGACCAGTTTACCGCCCGCATCCATCACCCTCTGACCACGCTCAGCGGGAATACTCTCGGCGATGGTTTCGATCACTCCAAAGCGAATGCCGATATCGCGCTTACCCGACAGGCTCTGACTCGGATCAAGGACGTTGGCATTGCGGATAACAAGATCGTATTTATCGTTGGGACCCATCGCAGATTGAACCGCCCCAGGTAGGGCAGACGCAACCGCAAGTGCACTACTACCGACAACGAAGTCACGACGTGAATTTGAACTCATGGAAATGATCCTCTTTGTTAAAGGGCGCAGGCAATCATATCGACTTCCACGGTGCCGTTCTTGGGCAACTGAAAGACGCCAATCGAGGTACGGGAATGCATGCCTGCAGGGCCCAAGACCGCTCGCAAAAGATCTGAAGCACCGTCGCCAACCTCGCTTTGGCGCGTAAAGTCGCTAGCACTTTGAACATAGACGGTGATTCGTAAAATGCTTTTCACTTTGTCCAAACTACCGAGCTCGCGTTGCAAAATCAGGAGGGCGCGCAACACACACACCCTGGCCGCACGCTGGGCCTCGCTGACCGTCACATCCGTGCCCGCCCGGCCCATGACAACTACCACGTCGCCGATTCTGGGTAACTGACCGCTTATGTAGAGATCATTACCGTTACGCACGAGGGGAGCATAATTACCCCCCGCCTTGAGTTCAGCGTCTAAGGGGAAACCTGCTTCAATAGCAGCCTGTTTGAATCTTTCGTCTGCGGTCATGATGTGTCTACCTTGTTTTAAGACTGAATCGGGCGCAACAACTTGAATGCGGAGTTTGCGGACAAGCATTTGCTATGCTACTTCAACTTCTTGTTATGTACGTGTGATTGCTGTGTCTTCTGAACTGAGTTTGAAATATTTAAGCGGCTATCCCGTCGCCCTGACCAATCAGGTCTGTGCGCTCTTGGCAGCGGGCACACTCGGCGACATTTTGCTTAAAAAATATGGTGCAGCGCATTCAGTGCGGACTGACAAAGCGCTCTATGACTATGTGATGACGCTGAAGTCGGACTACCTGCGCAGCTCGGAGCCGCTCGCAAAGGTCGTGTTTGACCCACGCCTCAACGTACTAACTCACGCCTTAGGGACCCACACCACCTCTTCGCGCGTGCAAGGCAACAAGTTGAAGGCCAAGCGAGAGATTCGAATTGCTTCTCTCTTCAAAGACGGGCCCGAGGCGTTTTTAAAAATGATCACGGTGCATGAATTGGCCCACATCAAGGAGCGCGAGCATGACAAAGCGTTCTATCAACTTTGCACACACATGGAGCCTAACTATCATCAGTATGAGTTCGACCTGCGTGCTTACCTTTGCCTGTTAGATGCAAGCAACTCCGTTAATAAAACCCGCACTCAAGACGAAAACTCTGTTCTCGCCTGGTCAACTCTTTCCAAAAAATCAGAGCCCTCAGCACCGAAATGATCCCGCACAAAGCGCTAGTACTTTTCTCCGGTGGACAAGACTCCACGACCTGCCTGGCCTGGGCCTTGGATCGCTACACCCACGTGGAAACGCTTGGCTTCGATTACGGTCAGAAGCATCGCATTGAGCTTGATGCACGCTTAACCGTTTTGCAATCGCTGCGTCGCAAGTTTCCCAACTGGTCCGAGAAACTAGGTGACGATCATTGCTTAAGGCTCAGTGTGTTGGGAGAAATTAGCGACACCTCATTGACTCGAGATGTCGCCATCGCAATGAACGCGAACGGCCTGCCGAACACCTTCGTGCCGGGTCGCAATTTGCTGTTTCTGAATCTCGCCGCAGCGCTCGGTTATCGCCGCGAACTCAACGTCATCGTGGCGGGCATGTGCGAAACAGACTTCTCCGGCTACCCAGATTGCCGAGACGACACCATCAAGGCCATGCAAGTGGCGGTATCGCTTGGCATGGGGCAACGCTTTTTGTTCGAGACCCCACTCATGTGGATCGACAAAGCCCAGACCTGGCAAATGGCTGAGCAATTGGGCGGTTCAGCGCTCATTGATATCTTGCTCGACGACTCGCATACTTGCTATCACGGCGTACGAGAAATCAAACATCCTTGGGGCTACGGTTGCGGGACTTGCCCGGCTTGCGAACTCCGCAAAACCGGGTATTCCAAATGGCGCGCCCAAGTTTTATAGTCGTTTCGTGTGGCCTTCCGTGAATTACTTGACAGGGATTCGAGTCATCATTTATTCACGGACCTCCGCACTAAGGCGCCCGTGGCCCCCCGAACTCACCGGTCGTTTGAATCACCTCAAAGTCACTTCCGATAAAGCGACGTAGATCATCAAGCCCTTTGATTCGGGCGTCTGGCGCAACACTGATGCGCCAACTGCCGCCATTGTCGGCGACGATCATGCCGTATTTTTGCAGGCCTTTGGCAACCGCCAAAGCATGTGGTGACAGGCCTGTGAGATTGGCCGAGGCTTTCAAGCGAAAGCGCTGGCCCATCGCAGGCAAATTCAGATCCGTGGAGCTGCTGGCGTAGTGACTGGCCGGATAGATAAATTCTCGTCGGGTGCGCTGGACCGTAAAGCGCATGGCGTGCTCGACCATACCGCGTGCCAACTCGTCGTAGCGAACCACCGCCGGGAAGATTGGCAACCCTGCTGCATCAGTGCTCGTCCAAGTTAAGGGCCGTTGTCGATTGGTGTTGAGATCGAAGGTCGCGGAGACACCCGCAGTCCAACCGGCCCCAGTACGATAGGCTTGGTAAAGCTCATACAGCTTTTGATTCAAAGGGTCCACAATAATCGCGTGTCGGTCGCCCGTGCCACTCGCTTGCAACGTGGAAAGCAAACTGCCATCCAGAGGCCAGTTTTCAATCGGGGTTTGATCCGCGATGGGATACGGACCAGGATCGGACTCGTCAGCGTAAAGCGTAAGGCCAAAGTTGATCTTGGGCTGGTTCGGGGGAACAATCACAAAACCCATGTCCAGGTTGTACTGAAGCGGCAAGCCCGCGCCGATTAGATCAATCATGGTCGTCGAGTTTGCCAGCACTGGGCGCGCGCGAATATCTTCATTCCAAGCGCTGGTTTTCGGCAGGATCTGCATGGCCGCGAGAATCGCATCCGCCTCCGGGGTATTAAAGGTTACGGGCGCCGAGAATTGCGGCATCGCGGAAAGCACACGACCGTCATGATTCACCTCACCCGCTGGGGCCGGTGCAGGTGCAGGTGCAGGTGCAGGTGCAGGTGCGGGTGCGGGTGCGGGTGCGGGTGCAGGTGCTGGCGGCGGCCTGTTTCTGCGCCCCTTCTCCTCGATCGACCCGGAATCGGCTTCGGTACTCGAAATCGAAGCCTGATCGCCCGAGGAGCAGGCGCTGAGTGCGATGACCGTAGCCACTACCAGAGCGCTCGCTCGTAGTCCTGAATTTGCGTGCTCTACATTAACTTGTTTCATAGCGGCCCTACCTAAAATGCAAACGATTCGAGCGGGTTAGCTCGACGGAACCGTGATCGATTTCACGGCAGTGGCCGAATACTAGGGACGGGAGGTCGTTGTAAACAACCGCTTAACCATGAACGGTCGTTATTAAAGGATGAATGGTCTAATTGGAGTGGAGACGAGGAAGAATCGCGATAATATGACTTGGCGTGCAGCACTCACCACATAAAGGAAATCTTCGCGTATGTCAGATCTTTTGGGAGGCACGCCTCTAGCTTATCCGCTCACACTTCGCTTCAAACTCATTGCGATCTCCAATCAGTTTGAACTGATCGACAACCAAGGCAATACTCTGGGTTACGTGAAGCAGCCCTGGACCAAGATTAAAGAAGCCGTGAGTATTTACCAGAGCGCCAAAATGGATACGCTCTTATTTACCATCAAAGCTGACCGTATTCTTGACTTCAGAGCGAAGTACACCATTGCCGACGCGCAAGGGCGGGTGATGGGCGAACTACAGCGCCATATGGTCAAGTCCTGGTTCAAGTCCACTTACAGTTTAAGCGTCGTACAGTCCGGCTCGGAGGGCGATTTCGGAAGAAGCCACGTGACCTCAGACGTGGCCTATACGGTTACGGAAACGAACCCTTGGGTCAAGGTGCTGGATAGTCTGATCTCAGAAATCCCTTTCATCGGGGCATTGGCGGGATTTTTGCTGCACCCGCGCTACGCCGTCGTGGATACCTCAGGGACAGAGCGGCTAGAAATTCGCAAACGACCTTCATTCTTTGAAAGGAAGTTTGATATCACGGCACTTGAGGGCCTGGAGCCTAATGCAGAGAAGCCCTTGGTTTTGGCGGCCTTGATGATGATTCTCCTCGAATCCAAACGCGGCTAAAATTATCAGACAACCCTATCGTTGACGGACCCTCATGTCTTCAAAAACTCCAACGGACTTCGTGAGCAGCGCACAGGCTCAAGCCTCCATGACAGCCTCTCGCCCAAAAGGACATGGTCCAGTTTCGGCGTACGACTGGATCGGCCATCACAAGACTCAGCGCGCCAACAAGGAGGCGATTCGCGACCTCGGCACAGGGCGTAGCTTCACCTATGGACAACTCGACCGCCGAATCGACGCGATGGCTGCCTACCTTAAGTCGCTGGGCATAGGGCGCGGAGACCGGGTCGCGGTTCTTGCTCAGAATGGTGTCGAATATTTCGACCTCCAGTTTGCCTGTGCCCGCACCGGTTCCATTGCTGTGTTGCTCAATTGGCGTTTGACAGTTACCGAGCTGGACTACATTCTGACCGACTGCACGCCGTCCATCCTGGTACACGATGCCATGTTCACGGAATCCGCGCGAGCGCTACAAAGCCGCTGCAACATTAATACCCTTCTCGAGATTAACAGCGCGTCGAAATCGAACCCCTATGAAGTGGCCCTTTCTGGCTTCGATGGGAAAAACGCAGGGAGAGAGGCGCTCACCCATGATGATCTTATAACCATCATGTATACCTCGGGCACGACCGGGCATCCCAAAGGCGCGATGATCACCCACGGCATGAACTTTTGGAACGCCGTGAACCTGGGCATTCCTGCTGATATTGGCTTGGACACGGTCCACCTCAATGTATTGCCACTGTTTCATACTGGCGGTCTCAACTGCTACTCTAATCCGGTCTTGCACGCAGGCGGCACTGTGGTGATTATGAGAACGTTCGATCCCGGTGGCGCGCTTCGATTGCTCGGTGATCCGGCTCAAGGCATTACTCATTTTTTCGCGGTTCCTGCGCCGTATCAGTTCATGATGCAGCACCCGGATTTTGAATCAACCGACCTGTCTCGTGTGCGGATGGCCGGTGTTGGAGGCGCGCCTTGCGCCCTCACTATTATGCAGGCCTGGGCAGCGCGCGGCGTAAAGTTATTGCAGGGCTTTGGCATGACCGAGACCAGCCCCGCCTGTATTTTCCTTGACCCCAATGACGCGCTCCGAAAGATCGGTTCGACCGGCAAGGCGCTCCTGCATACCGAGATGCGCATCGTCAACGACTCGGGGGGTGATTGCGCTCCAGAAGAGATCGGCGAACTCTGGGTTGCCGGCCCCAACATTACCCCAGGATATTGGAACCGGCCAGACGCCACAGCCTCAAGTTTCGAAGGGCGCTGGCTCAAGACCGGTGACGCCGCCAAGATTGACGTCGAGGGCTTTGTATATATTGTCGACCGCTGGAAAGACATGTATATCTCCGGCGGGGAAAACGTTTACCCGGCCGAAGTCGAGAATGTGCTGTATCAACTGCCTCAAGTGGCAGAGGCCGCGATTATCGGTGTACCTAGTGAGAAGTGGGGTGAGGTGGGCCTAGCCGTGCTGGCACTCAAACCGGGGGCGAGCATCGAACTAGCAGAGCTCGTCAGTCACTGCGCGAGTCGCTTGGCCAAGTTTAAAGTACCCAGCGACCTTGCCATCGTCGAGGCTTTGCCGCGCAATGCCACCGGTAAAGTCCTCAAGCGCGAATTGCGCAGCAAGTTTCTTGGAAACCACGCCCCCAAGATTTCGTGAGAATGATCGACGAGGCTGTCTTGTCAGATACACGAGGTGCAAGCTTGTGCCGCTTGCAGCAGGGCGCTACAGGCCCGATGACGCTGTGAGGGAAGCGGCAATCTCTCCGACCATTTTTCCGACCGCGTCAATATCACCTCCTGGTCGAAACGAAATACCGAGTCGCACCACCACCAGATCGAGGCTAGGCACAATCACCATAAATTGTCCGAGATAACCTCGTGCGAAATAGGCGTCGGGCGGAGCCCCTTTCATACCCCATCGTCCAGGCAAAGGGTGTGGCAAATTCGATCCGGCAGGTGTTTCGGTCGTATCAAAGGTAAGCACGGCGCTACGTATGCCAAGCGGCGCAAACAATGGGTGATGGGCGAAATCGAGTAGCGCAACAATCTGGACAACACCACGTAACCCAGGTTGCTGTAATTCCAACGCGTGTCCGGTGCTGTTGCTGCAGGTAGGGACGACGCATACGCAAATTGGTCCGCTTCCGGCAAAAGCATTCGGGCCATGCGGCCCCCTTGGTAATTCAACATCAACTTCTCCAGACTGGTGGTGAGCATAAGGAACTACCAGCATGCGGAAAAAGAGGTCCGTGATCACGCCGAAAAGTGAAATCGACTAACCGATTACGGAATCGGCGCTACATTTCTCTCGAAACACGGTCGGCGTCACACCGAAATGCGATTTGAAGGCCCGGTTAAAAGGTCCAATGGACTGAAAGCCAGCATCCAGGGCCGAAATCGAAACTCGTCATCAAACAATGCGAGCGCGAAAAACAAGAACAGAGGGCTGTTGCCATTGGACAACGCCACTAAGGCAACTTCCAGGTAGCGGTTGGCAACGCTCTGGAAAAAAGGTGCTGTTTGAATCACATACACGATCAGCCCGAGCGCGAGTGCTAATCCGACGCTCATCGCAGGTGCTTGCCGACGATCTTTCCAGATGACTAAAGCAAGCATGGCCAGGAGTGCGACTACGCCTCCACGCAACATGAAGTCAGCATAGACCACGGATGAACCTGCGAGGGTACATTTCGCTGAAAGCCGCTATCAAGCTACCGAGAACGGCGGCTCGTCGACGACGCGTACTCTGGGCTTGCCCCACGCATCCACGGTTCAGGGGATTGATAAGGCAGCGAGTAACTCATCAGAGCCGTCGTCATGGTGGTTTTGTTTTTGAAATCGGAATCTCCACGATTAATCTCCAGTGCGGTTTGCTCACACCATTTTTCCTGCATAGCCTGCGGGGACTTGAGAATCGGCTCTATGCTCGCTTGATTGGAAGCCCGAGTGTTTTCTTCCATAAAAACGCGCTGCGACGTTCCAAAGGCTTCGGCTAACACGCGCTTGTTCTGAGTGAGCACCGCCGAGTTACGTTGCATCCAGTTGGTCAAGGCGGCGACATGTTTCTTGCTTTCGCCTGCTTGAACTTTTGCGCAGGCCGCCGTGGTCTGCTGCACCATATCCTCATAACCCAGAACCGCAAACACCGACTTCTCTAAGTCATGATCGACAATTTTCTTCTGCGCATTAGCGCGCTTTGGATCGCCGTAGGACTGGCCTCGATTTTCCGAGAACCCCTGAGCTCGATAGAGATTGGCGACTCGCTCAGCAGTCGCCGACGCGAAAACGCTAGAGCTGCCGGAAGGTGGTTGATACCAAGCTGTCTTGGTATCAAATTTTGCGCCGCTTTTCGCGTACTGAGTGGCTGAATCAAGATGCCCGGCCTTGGAATCTAGCGCCACAATTGGCTTATCACTGTAGATGACTTTCCCGTCAGGGCCAACACTTCGATACACCTGTTGAGCGCACAAGCTCGATGCGAGCAGGAACAAAGCAATACTCACTAAACCTCGAAATTTCATCACGATAACCTTATTATTTTTGCGTCTGGCCATACTAGTGGAGCAGGTTTGACCCGCGTAACTTACCCCGCCAAGGGGTAGGCCATATCAGACGTACGGATGCACCCTTTTGAGCCCGTTGCATTATGAAGCCAGTCGCATTCGCCCACCAAATAGAACGGAATGTGTAAGACAAGACAAGCCCTGTTACCATCGACTTTCGCATTTATACACCAAGGATAGGCACCGTGGGTCAGCGTCAACTTGTAACCTTAATACTGGTTTTTTGCGGGCTAAGTTACCTTCCGCCAGGGTCGGCACAACCCAGGCAGGCTGCCGCGGACTTGGCGTCCGGGAGAGGCATTTTCACCGAGATTAGCCCGCAAGCCTGGAATCCCGCACTTGCAGCGCACTTGCTCGAGCGAGCCGGTTTCGGCGGCACGCCCGAGCAAATCGAAGCAATGGCCAAACGAACGCCACAGGCCGCCGTGCGGCAAATAATCTTCGGCGAGACTCAGCAAAAGCTTGCCGCATTCGATCCCTCTCCTATCGATGCGCCCGGCATGGACCCCTTCCCGCCAAGCCGCCCGGCGACTACCGAAGCCGCGAAACGCAATGGCCGGGCCTTAGGCATTGATGTCAAGCCGGAGGGTACTCGGCGCATGCAGCCGGTCACCAATCAGTTTTTTTACTGGCTGCGTTCTAGCCAGTTGGAGACGGGGCGGCTTGGCCAGTGGTGGGCCAATCGTATGGTCGTCACCGACCAGCCCTTCGTTGAGAAAATGGCCCTGTTTTGGCATGGCCACTTTGCCACCAGCGAAGAGAAAGTTCGCGATGTGCGCAAGATGCAGCAGCAGCTCACCCTCTACCAAACCAAAGGCCTGGGCAACTTCCGCACTTTACTGATTGAAGCGGCACAAGAACCAGCCATGCTGGCCTACCTGGACGCAGGCGTGAATGTCAAAGGAGCGCCCAACGAAAACTTTGCGCGCGAAATTATGGAGCTATTCACGCTCGGCATTGGACACTACGGCGAGCTCGATATTCGCGAAGCGGCGCGAGCCTTTACGGGCTGGAATTTCAAAGGGCTCAAATTTGAAAAGGATCTCAGCAAACACGATGGCGGCACGAAAACGGTTCTAGGTCGCACTGGACCTTTCGACGGTGTACAAGTCATCGACATTCTTTTGGAGCAGCCCCAGACGGCTGAATTCATTGCCGAGAAACTCTACCGTTATTTTGTGCGAGAGCAGCTCACGGTCGACGCGCGGGCATCACTCGGGCGCCTTTTGCGCCAAAAGAATTACGACATTGCTCCGTTCATGGAGGCGCTTCTACTTTCGCGGGACTTTTATTCGGCGCAAGGCGAGCACATCAAGAGTCCGGTCGAACTGGCCATTGGCACTTATCGCAGGCTGGGCGTCAAATCTTTGCCCGGCATGCCGGACTTCAACGCGACGACCGGCGGTCTTGGCCAGCGTTTGTTCTACCCTCCTACGGTGGCCGGTTGGCCCTCGGGTCGTAGTTGGATCACGCCCAGCGCCTTGGTTGCGAGGGGCAATTTTGTACGCGATATTTTGTTCCCGGATATCGCCTTCATTCCACCGGATCGTTATTCGCCCGACCCGCAAATTCGCGAAGTCGCTAGAAGAATCAATCGCGGTGATGAGATCAGCCGAGCCACCGCGCCCGAGGCGATTCCCGGCGAGCAATCCATGTCTATTCAAATGGCGGATCGCGACGAAGACTTCAACACCCGCTATGCAAGTCTTCGGGGCTATCAGTTGGCGATTCAAAAGGTGAAGCCTATTTTGCGTGACTCCGCCTCGGTCGAGATTTCGGATCTCATGAAACAAGCGCAAGCCAAGACCTGCGACGATGCCGTTGATGCCTTGCTCGCTCGTTTTCTCACAGTGCCGATTAGCGCAGGGCAAAGAACCGAACTCGTTCAGTGGTTGCGACGCGAGCTCGGCACGGATCAACTCAAAATCGCGGAGACCTATATGGAAGACAGTTTGAGGCAACTGGTCCATATCATGCTCAGCTTACCGGAGTACCAACTAGGATGAACCATTACTTCTCCCCGAATCGCCGCCGTCTCATTGAGCAGGGGCTTGTCGCCGGGCTCGGTGTTCCTTTCATGCATAAGAGCATGGCCCAGAGCCGGAGCTCAGGAGCTTCCTCTAAAGAGCGCATCCTGGTGGTGTTCGAGCTGTCCGGCGGCAATGACGGCTTGAACACCGTGGTGCCTTACGGCGATGATGCCTATTACCGACTACGCCCCAAATTGGGCATCGCGCGTGACAAACTGAGGCGCATTGATGATCGCTTCGGTTTTCATCCCGCCATGGCGGGTTTCGAGCGCTTGTACAAAGACGGACAACTTGCGGTGGTGCATGGCTGTGGATACGAGCGCCCGTCGTTTTCGCATTTCCAGTCGATGGCTTGGTGGCAGACGGCCTCCCCAAATAGCGGCAGCCAAAACGGCTGGATTGGTCGACTCGCCGATTCGCTTTATGCACCTGGGGTGGCGACACCCGTCGTCAATATTGATGCCGCTCAGTCACTTGCGGTGGCGGGTACGAAACACACACCATTAGTTTTTGAAGACCCTAGCGCACTCATTCGGCAAGGGGAGGCCGCCAGCCAAGCCCTGCTCACCGGCGTTGCGCAGAACCACACCAGCCTTCCTGAAGATCTGGCCTTTTTAAGAGCCAATGCACGTAGCGCCACCGACGGAGCCCAGGCGATTGGCGAGGCTATCGCGCGCTATAAAACTCCGGTGGATTACGGCATCGTGCCGACTCAGCTCCCGAAGGTGGCAGCACTGATCGCTGCCCAACATTCTGCTCGCATTTACTACGCCAGCTACCGCAATAACGCCTTCGACACCCATGTGCAGCAAGCGGATGTGCATTCGCGATTGCTCACCTATTGCTCAGATGCCATCTCAGCCTTTTTCAAGGACATGCAACGAATTGGCCGAGCACAAGATTGCTCGATGCTGGTCTTCTCAGAGTTCGGACGCCGACCTCGTGAGAATAACAATCGCGGCACCGACCACGGCACAGCCGGCCCCATGTTCTTAATCGGCCCGGGCGTGCGCGGTGGTCTGCACGGCGCACCGGTCGATTTGAACAAACTCAACGAGACCGACAACCTGACCCACACCGTCGACTTTCGACAGGTTTATGCGAGCGTGATCGATCAATGGATGGGCGGCGATTCTCGAGCCGTATTAGGCAAGGGCTTTGACCCACTGAAGCTTTACACTTGATCGTTAGGAATTATCTCCATGAGTTCTGTCCGTTTAAGCCCTCTTGATTCGGCCTGGTTATTCACTGAGTCCCGTGCTACGCCTAATCATGTCGGCGGGCTCTTGCAGTTTCGGTTACCGGATAAGGCACCTAATGACTTTCTGGTACGACTGATGCGTGACTTCCGCAATCACCGCGAATTCACATCTCCCTGGAACCGTCGATTAAAGTACGCGTTCAACATGAACCCGATGCCCGTTTGGATTGAGGATCAGAACATTGACCTTGAATACCATGTTCGGCATTCGGCACTACCCTGGCCTGGAGGCGAACGAGAACTTGGCGAGTTGGTGGGCCGCCTTCAGAGCCAACCCTTAGACCTGAGCCGACCTCCCTGGGAATGTACCTTGATTGAAGGACTGGAGGGCGGCCGCTTTGCACTGTTCATCAAGATTCATCATTCATTGGTGGACGGTGTTGGCGGCATGAAGCTGCTGCAACGGGCCATGTCCACCGACCAAAAAAGTAGTTTAAAGATCGTCCCTTTTTGGGCTGCACCCTTGCCCACGAGCGCCGCTTCGAAACGCAAAGCGCAAGACGCGTTCTCCACACCAACGATGGCGCAGGCCGCGGCTGCGGGTATGGAAGCCATTCGTGGACAGGTGAAATCAGTTCCGCAGTTAATCACTGCTTTTGGAAAAATGTTGAAGGGCTCAGCGAGCTCGAGCGACAGCATGATCGTGCCCTTCAGTGCTCCGCGCTCGGTGCTCAATGGTCGGGTCCGCGAGAAGCGTCGCTTTGCCACGCAGCAGTTTTCGATGGAGCGAATTCGCACTCTGGCGAACGCGGCGGGGTGCACGATTAACGACGTGGTCTTGGCCGTCTGTGGTGCCGCATTACGAAAATTTTTGTTAGAGCGCGGCAACCTTCCGGATCAGTCTTTGACTGCTGGCATTCCGGTTTCGGTGCGCCCTCACGACGATGAGAGCGGCGGCAATGCTATCAGCTTCATTATCGCGACCCTAGGGACTGACCTTGAAAGCCCACTCGAGCGCCTTGAAGCAATTCGCAGCTCCGTGCGTCATGCGAAAGACCATGTGCAGAGTCTACCCAAGCAAGCCATGCTTCAGTACACCATGTTACTGATGGCGCCAACCCTTTTGTCTCTCTTGACCGGAATGGGGGGCCGCACCCGACCGATGTTCAACATTACGATCTCGAATGTGCCCGGCCCGGATAAGCCGCTCTATTTTCGGGGGGCCAAGTTGCTAGCGACCTACCCTGCTTCAATCATCACGCATGGCCAAGCACTAAACATCACTTGCCAAAGCTATGCGGGGTACTTGAACTTTGGCTTCACCGCTTGCCATACTTCCATACCCAGCATGCAAAAACTGGCCGTGTACTCCGCGCAGGCTATGAACGAACTGGAAGCGGCGATCGCGATGCGCGATATGCCAAAAAAACGCACTAAGAGCGCGCCGAAGAAAATTACTACAAAGCCTAGAGCCACGCCCGCTAAAGTGCCTGTCAATCCGGCCAAAAAAACCAAACCACCTAAAGCTACTGCGGCTGTGCCCATAAAAAAACGCAGCTAAGGCCGCGTTTTTTTGGGCTCGAATCCAGGCGCTTCGAATGACTGATTTCTCACCAGTCGTAGCGCACGTCCTTCCGCCCAGCCGCCTAGGCTGCGCGAGCAACCTGGGGTTGCAATGTATCGAGGGCAGCTTTCAAATGCCCGACCGTGCGCTCAACGTGATGCCACTTTTCAAGACCAAACAAACCAATACGGAAGGTCATGAAGTCAGCGGGTTCATCACATTGCAATGGCACGCCTGCCGCAGTCTGAAGGCCTTGACCCAGGAATTTCTTACTGGACTGGATTTCAGCATCTTCGGTATAACTAACCACGACGCAAGGTGCCTTGAACCCTTCAGCAGCAACACTCGGAATACCACGGCTTTCAAACAAGGCGCGTACCTTGGTCCCAAGATCAATTTGCTCGGCACGAACTTTCTCGAAACCATAAGCTTGGGTTTCTTTCATGACCGCGCACAAGCGCGTCAAAGCATCAGTAGGCATGGTTGCGTGATAGGCATGACCGCCACCTTCGTAGGTTTCCATGATTTGCAACCATTTCTTCAGGTCGCAGGCAAAGCTGGTGCTGGTCGTTGCGTCGATTGCCGCGCGTGCACGTTCGCTCAACATCACCATGGCGCAGCAAGGTGAACTACTCCAACCTTTTTGAGGTGCCGAGATCAGCACGTCCACACCCGTGGTTTTCATGTTTACCCACAGAGCACCGGAGGCGATGCAATCCAGCACCAAAAGCCCGCCCACAGAATGTACGGCGTCGGCCATTGCACGCAGGTAATCGTCAGGCAAAAGCATGCCGGCCGAAGTTTCGACATGCGGAGCGAAGACGACGGCCGGCTTTTGCTCGAGGATCGTCGCAACAACTTCATTAATGGGTGCGGGCACCCAGGCAGCCTGCTTCGCGTTACTCACGCGACGGGCCTTCATTACAATCGATTCGGATGAGATCTTGCCCATGTCCAAAATTTGCGTCCAACGGTAGCTGAACCAACCATTGCGAATAATCAAAACTTTCTTGTCATTCGCAAATTGGCGCGCCACAGACTCCATACCAAAAGTACCGCTACCTGGCACTAGGACGGCAGACTTAGCCTGATAGACCTCTCTCAAGATACTTGAAATATCCTTCATCACCCCCTGGAAGCTTTGGGACATGTGGTTCAAGGCACGGTCGGTATAGACCACGGAAAATTCTAGGAGACCGTTCGGGTCAACATTAGGTAGTAGGCCTGGCATGGAATGCTCCTTTTATAAGGTGGGCGAAGGCGCTTGGACAGGCTGAATTCTACAGGTCGCAGTGACTTTCAGAAAAAAAACCATTCCCCAGGAAATGTTGCGTTGCAACATATCTAGGCTCGAGCCGCTTGCGCAAGCAACGCCTTAAAGTTGACCGCGCTTGAGAGTGACCAGCACTCTTGCAGCAAGGCCTTGCACTTAACCACACCTAGTACGGGAACCACTAACTCACTGAACTTAGATTCCAATTGCGCCTGGGTCATGGGCTTCTCCAAGCTTCCGATCGCATGCTCAACGAACACCTTCACTTGACGACCGTCTTTCAAGGTGGCGACTAAATCAACTGCAGCTTCATCGATCGTATTGTCCACCACCGCATGTACCTTGGCACGAAGTGCCACCATATCGGCGCGGGTCACAACCTCGTCGCTAAACTCAGGCTCTCCGGCCTTGCCAAACATCAGTCCACTGGCACAACCATGATAAACACTGAACTTACCCTCGAGGCCATTCTTGGGCGTTTTTTTGCCGGTAAGCTCGAGGACTAGGGAGTGCACCTTAATGTCAATGCGTTCAATCTCGTCGGCTTTTACGCCATGGACATCCCGCAGTTGTGAGCAGGCATCAATGCTTGGGTGAATCACGATCCCACAAGCAAAAGGCTTGTAGGTATTGAAGGAGATTTCAAAGCGTTCGCCAAGCTCACCCGTAACTTCGGTCCAATCGAATTTGGTAGACACCACTTGTGCAAAACCGCGCGGCGCTTCAATCGCACGCTTCGAGCCGGTGAAGCCATGCTTGGCCATGAGCGCAGACATCAACCCGGCCCGCGCCGCACCGCCAGGATGAAAGGGCTTGGTCATCGTCCCGAACTGCTCACGCAAGCCTACTGGCTGCGAAGCTGCAATCGCGAGGGCCATTTGAGTCTGATCAGCAGTGAGTTTTAGCAGCCGAGCACAGCCCGCCGCGGCTCCCAAGGTACCGGTCGAACCAGTAATATGCCAGCCCCGATCATAGTGCTGCGGATACATCATGTTGCCTAAACGACAAGCCACATCAATCCCAATGACAAGCGCATCGAGCAACTCGCGTCCACTCGCACCGGTTTTTTCGGCCAAGGCAAGTAGAGCCGAGGCGACCGGCCCAGCCGGATGAATAATCGTTTTAAGATGAGTATCGTCGAAATCAAAGGTATGAGAAGAGATGCCGTTGATCAAGGCAGCGTTGGCCATATCAACGCGTTCTTTGCGCCCTAAAATCGTCGCCTGAGGCGCTGGATCTAGCTCCATCACCGCCGCCATTGAGGACAGCACCGACTCATGATCCGCGGCACCAATCGCGCAGCCCAACCAATTCATAAAGGTATTCAGCGCTTGCTGCTCGACGGCGTCGCTCCAGCCTTTGGAGGGATGGGTGGCCACAAACTCGGCCAGAAGACGAGTAACGGGTGGGGCGTTGTGATCTGCTTGTACAGTGGTGTTAGTGGCCATAAATGCTCTATAAAATTAATCTAATCGAATGCCGCGCGCCACGCCAACTTTGGCCCAACGCGAAATGTCTTGCGCTATAAACGAGCCAAATTGCACTGGTGTCATAGGCATAGGTTCGAGCGCCTCGGCCGACAGGCGCTCGCGGGTTTCTTTAGTAGTAATAATTTTGTTGATCTCAAGGTTTAAGCGCTTGACGATTTCTGCCGGTAGCTTGGCCGGTCCAACAATTCCGTACCACTGCACGCCATCGAAGCCACGCAAACCAAGTTCTTCGAAGGTCGGAATTTGCGGCAAGAGCCGATGTCTTTGGATACCAGTAATGGCAAGCGGCCTTAATTTACCAGCTTTGATGTGAGGCAAGGCTGCTGCAAGCCCCGGACAGGCAATAGGCACTTGCCCTCCCAGCACATCGATAAGCGCGGGGCCGATGCCTTTGTAGGGCACATGCACGGCGCTTGAGTTCAATGCGCCCTTCAATTGCTCCATAATTAAATGGGTCAAGGTGCCAGGACCGGACGTCGCGTAGCTCAGCTTGTCGCCGTCGATTTTCATCATCTGCGCAAATTGTTTGAAGTCTTTAGCCGGGAAACTCGGTGAGACCACTAAAACATTCGGCGTGCCGCCCACCATCGCAATGGGTGAAAAATCGGCGAGCGCATCGTAGTTCAGTTTACGCAGCGCAGGATTGGTGCCGTGGGTGCCGACATAGCCCACCATTAGAGTGTGGCCATCAGGGGTCGCTCGCGCCGCCGCCAAGGAACCAATCGACCCACCACCACCACCGATGTTCTCCACAAAAATAGCCTGCCCCAACACCTTGGCTAATTGTTCAGCGACCAGTCGTCCGACCAGGTCTACACCGCCGCCAGGGCCGACCGGCACGATGAGCCGAATTGGCTTGCTTGGCCATGCCGGGGTGGTGGAGGTTTGGGCCCAAGCCGTAGAAGACAAGCCCATCCCTGCAAGGGTGTAGCCCAAGCCCGCGCCAACGCTGGCCAAGCCGACTTGCAAAACGTCACGACGTTGAGACTTCCTTATGACATTTTTCATAGAGGTTCACCTTTGGTCAATCGATTCGAAGCATCCAAAACATGTCGGACGGCAAGATCGTTGGCCTCCCCACTTTTCTTGCCGCGAATCGCCTTCAGCAGCGCAAGATGTTCGCGCTGCGAATTTTTCATGCCTGCACTACTCGACAAGTTCGTTAAACGGGCCATATGCAGCTTTTGCACAATGCCTTGATAGGTTTCAGTGATTTGCTCATTGCCGCAGGCAGCCACGATCTCCCAATGAAAGGCCAAATTGCCATTGTAATAACCGCTTAAATCGCCTAACGACGCTGCGTCATCCATTTGATTGAGAAGACTCATCAAGCGCAGGATTAGCGCAGAGTCGGACTGATCAGCCGCTACTCTACAAGTATGAGCTTCCAAGAGGCTTCGCAAAACGTAAAGATCCGACGTTTCTTTGACACTCAGGCGACGGACAAACACTCCAATATGCTTGCGCGACTCCAAAAGTCCGGCCGTTTCTAACTCGCGCAGAGCTTCCCGCACTGGCACTCGCGAGACTTTCAGGCGCTCTGCAACCTCCGGCTCGGTGATGCGATCGCCAGGGGCAAACTCGCCACTAAGAATGGACGCCAACAAGGTGTCCTTTACACGGTGGGCCAGGGGTACTGCGGTAGATCGAATGGCTGAGCTCGGGTCGGTAGAGTCTGGGGCCCAGGGCATTACGAGCATGGTGAATCACTTCGTATACGTTTCATTGAGGCGCGAATCGTATACGGAAATGATCATCTACGCAAAAATGAATTGGCCTTTTAAGCCAAATAAGCCTCATCTGCTCAGGCAATGATGGGTTGAAACCAACAGCGCCCTTACCTTCCTAAATCCTGGACAATGCAAGCCGTTGATACAAACCTCCACTCAGGATTTCAAATGAAGCGTTTCCCCTCCACACAACTGTTTTCTCTGGCGCTGGCCCTGAGCCTAGGCGCCTGCGCTCAGTTGCCGACCGTAGCCCGCAAAGCCGGAACCGAATCCCCGCCTCGCTCTGTGATGTATGTCGGCAATAGCTTCATGTACTACAACAATGGGATGAGTGGCCATGTCGGCCAGCTCGCTCGGGCCTCGGTCGAGAAGGAGCGCGCTTCCCATCGCAGCGTCTTGCTGACCATTAGTGGCTCGGGTATGGACTGGCACGACGTGGGTTCCTACTTCCGACCCAATGCGGTTGGCCGCTATTCCTTCGTTGGAGACAACGAGGTACGCTTTAACCCTGCGGGTCGCAATTTCGACGCGACCATTCTGATGGACTGTAGCCAGTGCCCGGTACACCCCACCTTGCGCGCGACGTTCTTTGAGTTTTCCAAGCGCCATAGCGACACCGTACGAGCCAACGGCGCCGAGCCAGTATTCCTGATGACCTGGGCCTACGCCGACAAGCCAGAAATGACTCAAGGGCTAGCGGATGCTTACAGCGCGGCGGGCCGTCAAAACAATGCGCATGTGATTCCTGCCGGCCTCGCCTTCGCACGTTCCATCGCGCGTAAGCCCGAGCTAAATCTCTACATTGCCGACAAACGCCACCCCAGTGTAGCCGGAACTTATCTTGCTGCCTGCACGGTGCTGGCCTCGTTGCATGGCGTAAACCCGATCGGGAACAGTTATACCGCCGGCTTGGATGCTGCAACAGCTCGCCATTTGCAAGAGATGGCTTGGGAGACTTCGAAGGCCTATTCGCAACCAAAGTAGGACTTCACGCGAGCGACTCATCGACCAAGACGTTCGCCCGCAAAGGCGAACGTGTCGGCTTCAACTACACCAGCACTCTCTCGATGCCACCTGCATTGGCCTGCTCCACGAACTTAGGCAACCAGTTCTCGCCAAGTAAGTGGCGAGCGATTTCCACCACGATGTAATCCGCTTCAACACCAGTATCGCCTTCATAGCGCGATAAGCCTTGAAGGCAAGAAGGGCAAGAGGTCAATATCTTGACGGGCCCCTCAAAGCGCTTCGCTTCAATCACCGAAAGATCGGTGCTGTTAGGACTCGCCGCGGCAATACTTTGAATCCGTATCGACTCCACACCCTTCTTCATTTCCTCTTCCTTGCGGAAGCGAACCTGGGTTGAAATATCGGGCCGACTCACTCCTAGAGTGCCGGACTCACCGCAGCAGCGATCATTCTTTTCGACCTTCCCATTGAGCTCGCTGTTCATCAAGGTGTTGACCACCTTGCTTGAGGCGTAGGTTTTCATCGGCGTATGACAGGGCTCGTGATACATGTACTTGGTACCGGTCACCCCTTCCAAATGCACGCCCTTCTCCATCAAGAACTCATGGATGTCAATGATCCGGCAACCTGGGAAAATTTTATCAAACTGATATCCCTGCAACTGGTCGTAACAAGTACCGCAACTCACCACTACAGTCTTGATATCGAGATAGTTCAAGGTGTTGGCCACCCGGTGAAACAGCACGCGGTTATCGGTAATGATTTTGTCAGCTTTGTCGAACTGACCCGAGCCACGCTGAGGATAACCGCAGCACAGATATCCGGGCGGCAAAATCGTTTGTACGCCAACCTCCCAAAGCATGGCTTGCGTCGCCAAACCGACTTGAGAGAACAAACGCTCCGACCCACAGCCAGGAAAGTAAAAAACAGCCTCGGCATCCACGGCCGTGTCGGGCCTGCGGATAATGGGCACGTAATTACTGTCTTCAATATCCAGTAGCGCGCGAGCGGTGCGCTTGGGCAAATTGCCCGGCATCTTTTTGTTGACGAAGTGAATAATCTGTTCTTTGATGGGCGCTTTGCCGACCGTGGAGGGAGGTTTACGGGTCTGCGCTTTACCGGCGACCCGGAAAAAATCTACCGCCCAACGCTGCAACTTAAAGCCCACGTCCACCATCGCACGCCGGGTCAACTTAATGGTGTCGGGGTCGGTCGCATTTAAGAAAAACATCGCCGCCGCATTGCCGGGATTGAATTTCTTCTTGCCCATCTTACGCAGCAAATTACGCATGTTCATCGACACTTCGCCAAAGTCGATATCGACCGGGCAAGGTTGCTCACACTTGTGGCACACGGTGCAATGGTCGGCGACATCTGAGAACTCGTCCCAGTGCCGGATACTCACACCGCGCCGCGTTTGCTCTTCATAGAGAAAGGCTTCAATCAACAAAGAGGTGGCGAGAATTTTATTGCGTGGGCTGTACAACAAATTGGCACGCGGCACATGGGTGGCGCACACGGGTTTGCACTTGCCACAGCGCAGGCAATTCTTCACCGAATCGGCAATCGAGCCGATATCACTCTGTTGCAAAATCAAAGACTCCGCACCCATCAGGCCAAAGCTCGGCGTGTAGGCGTTACGCATATCGCCACCTGGCAAAAGCTTGCCCTTATTAAAGCGACCGTCGGGATCAATGCGCTCTTTGTAAGCCCGAAATTCGGCAGTTTCGCTCTCGGTAAGAAAGGCGAGTTTGGTGATACCAATGCCATGCTCACCCGAGATTACACCATCCAGGGAGCGCGCTAGCGCCATGATGCGTGCGACGGCCGCCTCGGCTTCCTTGAGCATTTCGTAGTCGTCTGAATTGACCGGCAGATTCGTATGAACATTGCCATCACCGGCATGCATATGTAGCGCGACAAAGACCCGGCCGCGCAGCACTTCCTTCTGGATGTCTTGGCAGCGCGTCAGAATTGGCTGAAAAGCGGCTCCTTGAAAAATCTGCTCGAGCGGCGCACGAATTTCAGTCTTCCAGGACACTCGGATGCTGCGATCTTGCAGCAAATTAAAGAGCAGGGCCGAGGGATCTTTTTGCAGAAGGGTATCCGCCGTCACGAGGGCTTGCCCGAGGCCTAAACCTTCAAGCGCTGCGCGCACGCTGACCAAGGGCTGATCCATTTGCGACAGCAAGAACTCCCAGCGCGCTTGGGTAGTATTGAGTAGCTCCAGGGCCTGCCCAACTCTTTGTTCGAGCAAATCTTCCATGGATAGTTTTTCCATAGAGACATCGTCTGGTCGGGCCAAGGGCAGCCCGGCTGGATTCGCGAGCAGGTCCTTGAGGCGAGCAATCAGCTTGAGTTTATTGCTGGTCGATAGCTCGATATTGATATGCTCAATACCGTCTGTGTATTCACCCATCCGCCGCAAGGGGATGACCACGTCTTCATTGATCTTGAAGGCATTGGTGTGCTTGGCAATTGCGGCCGTGCGCGCTCGATCAAGCCAAAAGGTTTTGCGCGCCTCAGGTGCAATGGCCACAAAGCCTTCGCCCGAGCGGCTGTTGGCAATTCGCACCACCTCTGACGTGGCGCGAGCGACCGCATCGGCATCGTCGCCCACAATATCGCCAATCAGCACCATCTTGGGCAAACCGCCACGCTTACTTTTGGTGGCATAGCCAACTGCACGCAAGTAGCGCTCATCAAGATGCTCCAGGCCGGCAAGAATCGCGGGCACCCGATCTTTGTCTGGCTGAATGTTTTTCGAGATAGTGTTGAGATAATCGATGATCTCAACGATAGAAGGCACGGCCTCCTTAGGCTGACCAAAGAACTCCAGGCACACCGTACGAATCTCTTTGGGCATGCGGTGCAAGACCCACCGTGCCGAAGTAATGAGTCCGTCGCAACCTTCTTTTTGTACACCAGGCAAACCGGCCAGGAATTTATCGGTCACGTCCTTGCCGAGTCCCTGCTTACGAAAGCGTTTGCCGGGAATGTCGAGTTGCTCCGAGCGAAACGGCTCGCCGCGCATCGAGCCATCGATCTGCATCTGTTTCGGCTTGTACCACTTGAGCTCAAAACTTGCCACATCGACGTCATGAATTTTGCTCATGTTGTGCGCCAGCCGACTGACCTCTAACCAGTCGCCCTGCGGGTCCACCATGCGCCACCAGGCAAGATTATCCAAGGCCGTACCCCACAACACCGCCTTCTTGCCGCCCGCGTTCATCGCGACGTTGCCGCCGATACATGAGGCATCCAATGAGGTAGGATCGACTGCGAACACCAAGCCAGCCTGTTCAGCCGCCTCAGTGACGCGGCGCGTAACCACACCCGCCTCCGAGAAAATACTCGCGACTTCATAATCCAAACCAGGCAGCTTGGAGCGCTCAACCATTCCGAGGCGCTCAAGCTTCTCCGTGTTGATGACCGCACTACGATCCGTCAAAGGGATCGCGCCACCGGTGTAGCCCGTGCCACCGCCGCGCGGAATGATGGTGAGACCAAGCTCGATACAACCCGACACCAAACCTGCCATCTCGTATTCGCTATCCGGCATGAGGACCACGAAAGGGTACTCGACCCGCCAATCGGTGGCATCGGTCACATGCGAGACACGACTCATTCCGTCGAACTTGATGTTGTCTTTATCGGTGAATTTGGAAAGCTTCTTGCGAGTGGCCTCACGCAGGTCGTAGACATGTCGAAAATGATCTTCAAACGCCTCAACCGCCTTGCGCGCGGCCTTCAACAGTGAATCCACGCGCGCTTCACGATCGGTTTGCATCTGGCCTGTCACCGAAGCAGCCAGGGGACTGTCGCGACGTTTGTCCACCTCCGTTAAGCGGTGGTGCAAAGCCTCCACCAACATCGCGCGGCGCTTTCTGCTCTCGACAAGATCGTCCTCAAGATAGGGATTACGCTTGACCACCCAAATATCGCCCAGCACTTCGAACAACATACGCGCAGATCGACCGGTGCGACGCTCGGTACGCAACGCTCCCAGATCGGCCCAAGCTTGTTCACCAAGCAGGCGAATCACGATTTCGCGATCAGAGAATGAAGTGTAGTTGTAGGGGATTTCCCGCAAACGGGCTGGGGTCGCCGTGTTCGGGTCGAAAAGCTGGGTCGTCAAAGGTGCATTCATAGACTAAGAAGTGTACTTGATGCGACGCAACATCAAGCCAGACAACCTATTAGCGATTCAGGGTATCGCCCGGTGCGATACCCTTAAGGGTTGGGTTTACTGAAGGATCAGCGTACCGGACTACCGAAGTTAGACTGGTACGGCGGTAAATCTGCCAAATTTACGCCTTTCGAAAGCGCGTAAATCGGCATCGTTTCAACGAGATGTTTCTTGATATCGTCAATCCGCTTGGCATGCGAGGGGTGGGTAGAAAGCCATTGTGGTGGCGAGCCCTTCGACACAGCCGCCATTTTTTCCCATAGCTTTACACCGGCGCGAGGGTCGTACCCCGACCGTGCCGCGATATCCATACCCAGCAAATCACCCTCAGTTTCATCTTCCCGGCCGTATTTGAGGAGGGTTAGCTGCGTGGCTTGGGAAGCGACCTGCCCACCGAGATTTCCGTAACCAAGGATTGACGAAAGAACCGACGCACCAATGGTAAAAACCTGCGCCACACGAGCTTTGCCCTCTCGTTCACGGCCATGCTCGCGCAGGGCATGGGCAATTTCGTGGCCCATAACTGTAGCTATTTCATCATCGGTAAGCTTCAGTGAGTCAATGATTCCGGTATAAAACGCAATTTTCCCACCAGGCATGCAAAACGCGTTGATTTGCTTGGAGCCAATCAAATTCACTTCCCAGCGCCAAGTCTTGGCGCGCTCGTTCCAACGCATGGTGTGCGGAATCATGCGTTCGGCAATCTTGCGGACCCGAATCAGTGGAGGATAATCATCCGGTGCCAAGGCACCTTGCTGTTTCGATTGCTGCTTGAGCTGCTCATACTGAACTCCTGCAGTGCGTTCAACCTCGTCGGCGCTGGCAAAACGCAGGGCACGGCTTTTCGGACCGACTTTCACGCCCTCAACCTTGTCAATATCAGTTTGGGTGGGTGTAGCCTGCTTTTGTTGGGCGAAGACAGGACTGGACCACAACCCACCACCCAAACCGAAGGTCGATAAAGCAAAGACGGTCAATATCGCGCCAGAAAGGGCTTTCAGGCGTGGCGAACGGTGGCTCATTGGCTCTCCATAAATCTACTTTTTGAAATCAGCGGGTAGCATAGCGAAAAAAACCGCTTTCGTGAGTCAAAACATCAAATCTGCAAACAATCGTCAACAACCAACCCCATCTGGTGGCGAAGGAGACAATCTGCAAGCTCTTTCGGGCCCACCCAAAAAAACCATGGGTCAAACCTATGGCCAGATCTTTGCCAGCCGCAGAATTGCCTGGATGCTTTTCTTAGGCTTTGCGAGCGGACTACCCCTGGCTCTATCAACGGGTACCTTGCAAGCTTGGCTGACCGTCGAAGGCCTGGACATCAAAACAATTGGTTTTTTCGCCCTTGCCGGCCTACCCTACACGTTTAAGTTTGTCTGGGCGCCCCTCCTTGATCGTTTTGAGCCACCCAGTATGCCAAGACGCAAAGGCTGGTTGATTTTCACCCAAGCCGCCTTAGCGGCGCTGTGCTTTGTAATGGCCACACTTGACGCAAAGACCCAAGTGGCAGCGGTCGGCCTTTGTGCAGTTCTAATCGCATTTTTCTCCGCCAGTCAGGACATTGTCTTTGACGCCTACCGCAGTGACATTCTCCCCTCTGAGGAGCGCGGCGTTGGTGCCGCCGTGTCCGTCTTGGGATACCGTCTGGCCATGTTGGTCTCGGGCGCGCTGGCCCTGATCTTCGCCGAGAATTACATCGGTTGGCCTAACACGTATCGCGCCATTGGTGTCATTTTCGCCTTGTTGGTTTTCGTATCGTGGACCTCGCCAAGCCTGAACAACGCGGAGAGAGTCAAAAGCAGTGCAGCTCTTGAATTGCGAGGCTTCGCGGCCATGCTGGTCACCGGTGGGCTCACGTACTACGTGTTGCACAAACTTGGGCAAGGCCTGCACATCGACGGACGCTTCGCAAAGCTCGGCTGGGAAACGCTGGCCATGATGGCGGCCTTGGTTGCGGCCATTTTCGCTGCCAGGAAATCTGGCTTCCCTTCGTTTGTGGCGCCTTGGGACGCGTTTTTTACCCGCGAACGAGCGCTTTGGCTATTGGCGCTGATCGTGCTCTACAAGCTCGGCGACGCTTTCGCCTCAGCTCTTTCCACTACCTTCCTGATTCGCGGCGTAGGTTTCAGTGCAACCGAAGTCGGCGTGGTCAATAAGGGTGTCGGCCTGGTGGCCACCATTGTGGGCGCTCTGGTCGGTGGCGCATGGTTGGCCAGGCGTCCGCTATTCAACAGCCTTCTTCTCTTTGGAGTTTTGCAGGCGGTTTCCAATCTTTGCTATTGGGCGCTCTCGGTCATGCCAAAAAGCTACGAATTGATGGCGGGCGCCATATTGGTGGAGAATCTTTGCGGCGGTATGGGCACCTCCGCCTTTGTAGCCTTTTTGATGGCACTGACCGACAAACGTTTTTCAGCGGCTCAGTTTGCCCTGCTCTCTGCCCTGGCTGCCGTGGGCCGGGTGTATGTGGGCCCGACCTCGGGCGTGATGGTCGAAGCCTTTGGCTGGCCCATTTTCTTCTTGTGGAGCATAGCGGCTGCGATTCCGGGCCTACTGCTTTTAATGTGGCTCAGGAAAGATATTGACAAACTTCCTGGCGCCATGCCGTAAAGAAGCTCGGCGAAGCACTGTTCCGAAAACGCGAGACGTCAAGGGCGTAAAATCTAAGCTTCGCTAATGATCCGTGGCTTCCATCGTCGTTGCTGCGGGCTCCGGCGACAACACCCGACAAAGACACGCCCGATGATCAACAAGATATTTCCATCCGCCGAGAAGGCCCTCGCCGACCTGAAGGACGGCGCCACCATCATGATTGGAAGCTTTGGGGGTGCGGGCATGGCGACCGAGCTGCTGGACGCCGTCATTGCGCACGGCGCAAAAGATCTCACCATCGTGAATAACAATGCGGGCAACGGCGAAACCGGTTTGGCAGCACTCATGAAAGCGCGCCGGGTCCGCAAAATTATTTGCTCATTCCCTCGCCAGGCCGACTCCCATGTCTTTGATTCTCTCTACCTTTCCAAACAAATCGAACTCGAACTCGTGCCTCAAGGCAACCTCGCGGAGCGCATTCGTGCTGCGGGCGCCGGCATCGGTGCGTTTTTTACGCCCACGGGTTATGGTACTGACCTCGCCAAGGGCAAGGAAACCCGAGAGATTGATGGACGGCAATATGTTTTGGAATATCCAATTCATGCCGATTACGCACTCATTTCAGCCCTGCGTGCCGATCGCTGGGGTAACCTCACTTACCGAATGACCGCACGCAACTTTGCACCGGTGATGGCCACGGCCGCAAGAATCACGGTGGTGCAGGCACACGAGATTGTTGAGCTCGGAGAGATCGATCCCGAAACGGTCGTAACTCCTGGCATTTTCGTACAGCGTGTCGTTCACATTGCGAGCGCGCGAGTCCGTGCCAAAGCACCTAAAAAGGAGGCCGCATGAACGCGCCCATAAAAGCAGCAACGCTGGTCGGCGATCCAAACTCTAATGTCACGAAGGGGGCGGCAAACTTTACCGCCTGGACCCGTGATCAAATGGCTGCGCTGGTTGCACAAGACATCCCCGAAGGAGCCTTTGTCAATCTCGGCATTGGCTTGCCCACGATGGTGGCAAATCACATTCCCTCAGATCGCGAAATCATTTTGCACAGTGAGAACGGTGTACTCGGGATGGGGCCGGTCGCGGCCAAAGGTGAAGAGGACTGGGACCTGGTCAACGCTGGCAAACAAGCTGTAACGCTCGTCAAAGGGGCAAGCTTTTTTCATCACGCCGATTCATTTGCCATGATGCGTGGCGGCCATCTTGATATTTGTGTGTTGGGCGCCTTCCAAGTGTCTCGTAAGGGCGATCTCGCCAATTGGCACACGGGATCGGCCGATGCAATACCTGCAGTAGGCGGGGCCATGGATTTAGCGATTGGTGCCAAGCAGGTTTTTGTCATGATGGAGCATCTCACCAAGCAAGGCGAAAGCAAACTGGTTGAGGAGTGCAGCTACCCACTCACCGGGATCCAATGCGTGGCAAGAATATATAGCGATCTCGCCGTGATCGAATTACACCCAGATGGTCGAGCCCCTAAAGTGCTCAAGCTATGTCCTGGGCTCACCTTGGATGAGCTTAGTCGCCTTTCCACAATATTTTTTGAGAACCAAAATGTCTGAAGCCTATATTTGTGACGCGATTCGCACCCCTGTCGGCCGCTATGGTGGTGCACTAGCCAATACGCGCACCGACGATCTCGCAGCGCTTCCTCTTAAAGCATTAATGGCGCGCAATCCAAAATTGGACTGGGCTGCCGTTGAGGAGGTCATTTACGGTTGCGTGAATCAAGCGGGTGAAGACAATCGCAACGTTGCTCGCATGGCCTTATTGCTTGCAGGACTTCCCTCCTCCGTGGCCGGCGCAACAGTGAATCGTTTGTGCGGCTCAGGCATGGATGCGGTGGGCACCGTGGCCCGCGCCTTGAAAACCGGCGAACTGGATCTTGCCATCGCAGGCGGCGTTGAATCGATGAGCCGAGCCCCCTTCGTCATGGGCAAGGCCGATAGCGCTTTCTCCCGCAAGGCCGAGATTTTTGACACCACCATTGGCTGGCGTTTTGTGAATAAAATGCTCAAGCAACAATATGGTGTCGACTCCATGCCGGAGACCGCAGACAATGTTGCCGCCGATTACAAAATCGAGCGTGAAGCACAAGACCGGATGGCTTACAACAGTCAACAGCGCTGGAAAAAAGCGCAGGACGCAGGTTTCTTTGCCAGCGAAATCATTCCCGTCGCCCTTGCACAGAAAAAGGGCGACCCAGTGATGTTCTCGGTTGACGAGCATCCCAGGCCCGAAACCACCCTCGAAGCGCTCGGCAAACTCAAGGGTGTGAATGCTCCGGAAAAAACGGTCACTGCGGGTAACGCCTCAGGCGTCAACGACGGCGCGGCAGCCATTCTCATGGCCTCTGAAAAAGGCATCAAGCAACATGGCTTGACGCCACGCGCTCGGGTTGTTGCGATGGCCACCGCCGGCGTTGCCCCACGCATTATGGGTATTGGCCCCGCACCCGCAACACAGCGCTTGCTGGCCAAGACGGGTTTAAAGATTGGTCAAATCGATGTCATCGAGTTGAATGAAGCCTTTGCCGCTCAAGGAATTGCCGTGTTGCGTGAGCTAGGCTTGCCTGACGATGCGGTGCACGTCAATCCCAACGGCGGGGCGATTGCCATTGGCCATCCACTCGGCATGTCGGGTGCCCGCCTCGTGCTTACCGCTACGAATCAGCTACATCGTGTGGGTGGACGGTACGCGATTTGCACCATGTGTATCGGCGTCGGTCAGGGTATCGCCATTTTGATCGAACGGGTTTAAAAGCAGCGCCGGGATTTCAAAGCGCCAAAGCGTTCCCCCCACTAGAGTACTTCAACCAGGTTGAACATCATTACCCGACCCCGGGCTTTATGCCCTGGCTGTCGGTTTTCGCGGAAAGATCTGCCTTCATTAACTTCAGCAAACTGATTCTCTATGGGCAGCTTTGGGATGCTTGCGCATAGGATCAAAGACTACGCAATTGCGCTTCCAATTTTGGGGCGCTGAAACGTTTGGGCTAGTGCTGGATGGGCTTTAGTGACTGGGGCGTGGTTCGCCATTTTCAAGAGGTATCAATAGGCACCCATTGCAAGTTTATTATCGCGCTAGTCCTATTGAAAACACCCTGCTGCGGTCTTAACTGGGGAACATCGAGCCGATGCGCTCTCTGAAACCAAAGGAACACCTCATGACCTACCTCGCTACTTATGACCCTACCACCTACGCTCAGTTAGCAAGAGTTTTGCCGCACTTGTTTAAAGGTGTTTTTGAAGAACCGAGCAAGGCCGTGAATACTCGTCGGCCCGTGGCCGCAGGCTTTGCCGTAGATGTTCATGAAGACGACACAGCCTATACCCTTGTCGGTAACTTACCGGGCTTTAGTAAAGATGACATCAAAGTGGAAATTGATGGCAATCAGGTAAACATCCGCGCCGAAAACGCGACTGACTCAGTCAAGCCCCAGGCCGACACAACGGCGCCAACATCTGACCCATCGAAATCAAGCCAGGAAGTGCTGGCGAGAGTGCTACGCAACGAACGCTACTCAGGTGCGTTTGCTCGAGGCTTCAGTTTGCCAATCGAAATCGATGATTCTCAGTCGAAGGCAAAGTATGAAAACGGCGTGCTCACTTTGACGTTACCCAAGAAGCCGCAAGCCAGTGCGAAACGCCTCGCAATCGTTTAGGAGCGTGATTTAGTTCCACCGTACCTGCCGCTGGGGGCAGTGCGGTGGCCGTTTATCAGAAGCGCGATTTTTCGGGTGATATTTTTCATTCCAGATCACCCCTTTGATTGACGGGTCTCATGGCTCCGGTTAGTGTGCAGCTTGATGCGGACTTTACGCCGCGCACACTTTGCCTCGAGACCATGCTAAATCATAAACGTTTAATCACCCGCGCCCTAACCTTAGGTTCTACTGTCCTGGTCTTGGGTGCTTGCGCAAACAACGCCCCTCGACCCACTAGCGGAATCGGCGCGCCGGGTAGCACTTCGTCGACGGTTGCCAAACCGCTCACCGGTGACGAAATTAATCGTGAACTCAGCGCCAAGGGCTGGCAATTTATGGGCGTGTCTGGTCCCACAAATGATCCCAACTTACTTTTCATTCGTGCGAGTTCGTATCAAAAGGTCAATGACTTAGCGAAAGTCACAACCTACAATGTTTATGGCAATGAGGCGACACGAACCTACGGCAACAATCGCGCCTCCTCTTTCGGATGGGAAGTCAGTTGTAGCGCCAAAACCGCTCGCATTGTTTCGCACCAGGTGTTCAAGGACACTCTGGGCAGTGTCCTGGTGTCCAATCGCACGCTCACCGACACACCCGTGAGCAAGATTGCAACCGGTACCATTCCTTCAATCATCTATGGCAAGGTGTGTGAATCCGGCCCATCCTCTGGCACCGGTGTGGCGATTAGCCTGGGACGGGTGTTGACGGCAAGTCATGTAATCAACAAGTGTACGGCCGTCGAGGCCATTTTCGATGGCAAGCGCTACCCCGCTACCGTCACTGCACAAGATTCGAAGAACGATCTAGGTTTGCTCGAAGTACAAGCTCTCCCGATCAAAAAGCCCATCAATTTGCGGCGCAATGCAATCAATGGCGAGAGCGTCATGGCAGCGGGCTATCCACTCTCGGGTCTGCTTTCCGCCGACTTGATCGTGACCACGGGCATTGTCAACTCCCTTGCCGGTATCGCCAACGATCCAAGCCAAATCCAGGTTTCGGCACAGGTCTCTCCCGGCAATAGCGGCGGAGGACTACTGGATAAAAGTGGCAACCTAGTCGGCATCGTCGTGAGCAAACTCGACGTGATGCGCGCCGCGGCAGTGACAGGAGATATGGCGCAAAACGTCAACTTTGCAGTAAAGCCCGAAGTCGTCAAAATGTTCTTGGACGCCAATGGTGTTCGAATGAACCCAAGTGACGCAAGCATTCGACTCGAAGGAGAGGATCTCGCTCAACGCGCCCGTGAATTCACGGTCAAGATTGAGTGTAAAAGCCGTCCACCTACAATTTTGAGCAGTCTTTAATTCCTGAGTCGAATTGACGGAAGTACGGATTGGGGCTCGGCTCGCAATGAAGTAATTTGAATCACCTCAGGGCAAATCGATAAAGTGAGTGGCATGGAATGTGCTTAGGAAGGTGCATATTCTTTTTCAATCTCTTTTTGGCACCAAATCAGTGAATTCATTCAAGACTTTCCTTCGTTCTGGTCACGGGCCGACCTTATTTTCGTCGTTTATCTACTTCGGATTCTCTTGCTGCATCTGGGTGATGAATGGCGCCATGGCTCCGTTTATTTCAGAGACTTACAACCTCACTCCCGCTCAAAAAGGGGTGATGCTCTCAATACCGATTTTCGCCGGTGCCTTAATGCGCTTTCCGCTCGGAATTTTGGCGCAATATATTGGAAGAAAGAACGCCACTTTGGTTGAGATGGTGATGATCATTGTCGCTCTACTGTTTGGCTACTTCTATGTCGACTCCTACAACAGCTTACTGGCGATGGGTGTTCTCCTTGGCATTGCTGGCGCAAGCTTCGGCGTGGCTTTAAGCCTCGGCTCTGGCTCGTTTCCTGCGCGCTACAAGGGCCTCGCCATGGGCTTGGTGGGAGCGGGCAATGTCGGCACGGCGGTGTCGGTGCTCGTCGCACCGGCTTTGGCACAACGCTATGGGTGGCAGACGGTTTATGGCATCGCCGCAGTGGCCATGCTCTTGCCCATTATTGGCATGATCTTCATGGCCAAAGAACCCACCGATGTCGACAAGCATGCAAGCTTTAAAGAGCACATTTCCTGCCTCTTCGAAAAAGACGGATGGGCATTTTCCATCATCTACGCAGTAAGTTTTGGCGGCTTCATTGGCCTGACAACCTTTCTACCCTCCTACTATCATGATCAATTCGGCGTCAGCAAGGTGCAAGCTGGTCAGCTCTCGATGCTCGCCGCGTTTATGGGTGCCGCGGTAAGGGTTCTAGGCGGTTGGATTTCCGATCACTGGGGTGGGGTCAACACCTTGACCGCCGTCCTGATTACCGTAGCCATTACCTTAGTGCTGTGTGGCCTCGCGGGAGGCTCGTTGGTCGCAACGACCTTACTACTCATGTTGTGCTTTGCAGCTCTTGGTGCGGGCAACGGTGCGCTCTTTCAATTAGTGCCGCTGCGCTGGCCTGCTGCGACGGCCGTTGCAGGTTCCATGATTGGTGAAATTGGTGCCTTAGGTGGCGGCCTGATTCCAAACGCAATGGGTATGAGTAAGCAACTTACTGGAACTTACCTCTGGGGTTTCGTCGGATTCGCCTTCTGTGCGGTGATCGTGCTATTCATGCTGCGCAGCATGCAAATTCGTTGGACTCGCACCTGGGCTGAAAAAGGCGGGCGGGCAAGAGTCGCCGCTGCATGAACGGTTGGAGAGATGCCTCGGGATGCACTGGTTACCCTTAGCACTAACCCGAGGTAGGCAAAAAAAACAACCAGTAAATTAGGGTTAGGTTAAACAGCACGCTGAGCCCTAATCCGATTTTCCATCGTACGCTCGGGTCACGTTGAATCAAAGGTGTGTTCATTGGCGCCGAAAGGGGACGTGACGCGCCTCGATCAACTGCTAAAAGAAACTCTTCGGCCGTTTCAAATCGCTTGTGGTGATCAAGCGCGACGGCCTTGAGAATAATGTGATCCAACCAAATCGGTATTTCAGGATTGAGGCGACTTGGAGCGACCGGGTCACGCCGATATCGTCCGCTCTGGTAAGGCAGAACCTCCCCGTAGGGTAGCTTGAGTGTGAGGAGTTGATAAAGCGTTACGCCGAGCGCAAATAAATCACTCTTGGCATTGGCCCCTTGAGGCTCGGTCTCCCCCTGCTGAGCGTCGAAGCCCCATTGCTCCGGGTTTACGAAACTCGGTGTCCCGGCATGCAGCTTACGCATTGATTCGGGCTCTCGCCCGGTGAGCGCCACGCCGAGATCCAGTAAGCGCAACACGCCATCTTCACCCTGATGCAAATTCGCGGGCTTTACGTCGCGATGCACCACGTTCTGCCGATGCAAGGCACCCAAGGCTTTCAAGGTTTGTGTCGCAACCGAGAGCGCCTGCTGCACGCTACATTGCACTTTGCGATCTATTAGATTTTGCAAGGTTTCGCCGCCATGCCAGCCGTATAGCAAATAAAATGCCGAAGGCGGCATACCGGACTCCACTAAGGCCGGGGCAAGCTCATACAACTGCACCAAGGATGCGGCGGCCTGACTGGTTTGCATGCGTTGACTTACCCAGGCCTCATGGGCCAACATGGCTCGTTCATCCTGATCATGGGCGCGCGCTGGGTTCAGGGTTTTGAGCGCATAGAGCTTCTTACTCGCCACATCACGGACCTGATAAATGATATTGATCCCGTTATCGGCGATGATTGAGGTCACAGTCAGTCCGTCGACCTGTGCGCCCACTTTAAACTTGGCGGGAATGGGTAATGATTGTGCGAGGCGATTTTGGTCGTAGAGCGTCGCGTCGAGTAAGCCCAAGACGCGAATCACCAACGCGCTGGCATTATCCTGCGAGCCTGCCTGTAGGGCGGCATTAACCAAGGCCTCGCTCATCACTTGCGCCTGAGAATCAGCGGCAATCACCAGCTCAGCGGTCAGGGCTCGCAACTTCGCCGGATTGATCACCCCGTGCACGCCATCCGAGAGCAAGACAAATACATCGCCCACCATGAGGTCGCCCTGGGTATAGTCCACCAAGAGTCGATCTTCAAAGCCCACCGCGCGCAGTAGCTGATGTCTAAAATCAGGATGGGTGACACTGTGATCACTGGTGAGTTGAGTGGTCGCACCCGCGCGCAGCAAGTACGCCCGGGTGTCGCCGACGTGGGCCAGTGAATAGGTCTGACCCCGCAATACCAAGGCGGTGAGGGTCGTGAGTCCAAGCGCTGGCGCGCAGCGTCGATTCTGCGCGGATAGCCAGGCGTTTTGAGCACTAATCACGCGATCAAGCGACACCGTAGTATCCCAAGTCTCCGGGGTGCAGTAATAGTCCCGGACAAGGGAGGTGACCGTGGTTTGGGCGGCCTCTCGTCCCATGCCGCCCGTGCTCACGCCGTCTCCAATGGCTGCGATGGCCCCTTTTGCTTCATTGCCCGGCTCGGGTAGCATCGCGGCGCAAAAATCCTCATTGATTTCTTTGCCGCCCGCCAACGAGGTAAACCCAATATCAATTTGAAATGCCATAGCCGCATCTTAAGCAAGTTCAATGCCCAAGCAGTACGCCTCGCCTTGAATGAAGCGCACCAAAACAGGGAGTCGACAGTCTGCAAATGTCTCTTGTGGTGCAATGTCGCTCTAATCGATGCGCGAGTGACCGCGAATTCGACCGACTGGGCACCACAGCCCCCTCTTCCACCTTGGCACGGCAATTGCCTTGTAAAGGCTAGTGTTCCTGGGAGAATGGGTTGAAAAAGTCGAAGTTGGTGATGGTTGGAAACGGTATGGCCGGAGTACGAACGATTGAGGAACTCTTAAAAATTGCCCCCGACCTGTATGACATCAGCATTTTTGGCGCAGAGTCCCATCCGAACTACAACCGAATTTTATTGTCGCCCGTACTGGCAGGAGAGCAGCAATTAGACGAAATCGTTCTTAACTCCTGGGAGTGGTACAAGGAAAACAACATCACCTTGCATGCGGGCAAGAAGGTAGTCGCTGTAGACCGGGTTCGTCGCATCGTCAAATCTGAGGACGGCACGGAAGAGCACTACGACCGCCTGCTGCTTTGTACTGGTTCCAACCCCTTCATTTTGCCCATTCCCGGCAAGGATCTGAAGGGCGTAATCGCCTATCGCGATATCGCCGATACCAATGAGATGATTGCCGCTGCCGGCAAGTACAAAAGGGCGGTGGTGATTGGTGGAGGCCTACTCGGCCTGGAAGCGGCCAACGGACTCATGCTGCGTGGCATGGACGTGACCGTGATTCATGTCATGCCCTGGCTGATGGAGCGTCAGCTTGATGACGTTGCTGGCAAGCTTCTTCAAAAATCCCTTGAAGATCGCGGCTTGAAATTCATGATTGGTGCGCAGACTCAGGAGCTCAACGGCAATGCCGAAGGTCGGGTCAGTAGCATCAAATTCAAAGATGGCGTAGAGCTTGCAGCCGACCTGGTTGTGATGGCCGTGGGCATTCGCCCCAACACCGAACTTGCAGAAAAAATGCACTTGCATTGCAATCGCGGCATTGTCGTGTCAGACACCATGCAAACCACAACGGATGCACGGATCTATAGCGTAGGTGAATGCGCCGCCCATCGCGGCATTGCCTATGGCTTGGTCGCCCCGCTTTTCGAACAAGCCAAGGTGGCTGCCAATCATTTAGCAATGTTTGGTATCGGTCGCTACACGGGTTCGCTCACTTCTACCAAGCTTAAAGTGACGGGCATTGATTTATTCTCTGCCGGAGAATTCATGGGCGGCGCGAATACCGAGGAGATCGTCCTCAGTGATCCGATCGGCGGCGTCTATAAGAAACTCGTCATCAGGGACGACAAGCTCATCGGTGCCTGCCTGTACGGGGACACGGTCGACGGTAGTTGGTACTTCAAGTTGCTGCGCGACGGCCGCTCGGTCTCGGACATACGCGACAAGCTGATGTTTGGCGAAAGCAATATCGGCGACGTGGGCCATGAGGGACACAACAAGGCGGCGACCATGCCAGATACGGCCGAAGTGTGCGGCTGCAACGGTGTTAACAAGGGAACGATTTGCAAGGCCATTAAGGACAAAGGGCTGTTCACCCTTGATGAGGTACGCAAGCACACTAAAGCTAGCGCCTCTTGCGGTTCGTGCACGGGCTTGGTAGAGCAAATTCTGATGTTTACAGCGGGCGGCGACTACTCCGCTGCTCCAAAACTCAAAGCCATGTGCGGCTGCACAGACTTTGGTCATCAAGCGGTGCGTGAGGCTATTCGCAACAGCAAGCTGCTAGCGATTTCCGATGTATTCAAATTCATGGATTGGAAAACCCCTAACGGTTGTCCGACCTGCCGCCCAGCCGTAAACTATTATTTGATCTCCACCTGGCCAAAGCTTGCCAAAGACGACCCGCAGAGCCGCTACATCAATGAACGTAGCCATGCCAACATTCAAAAGGATGGTACCTACAGCGTGATCCCGAGGATGTGGGCCGGCGAGACGACGTCAAGCGAACTACGCAGAATCGCAGACGCGGTCGACAAGTACAAAATCCCCACGGTCAAAGTCACAGGCGGTCAACGGATTGATCTGCTCGGGGTCAAAAAAGAAGATCTGCAAAACGTGTGGAAAGACATTGGTATGCCGAGCGGACATGCCTATGCCAAGGCGCTTCGCACGGTGAAAACATGCGTAGGCAGTGAATGGTGCCGCATGGGCACCCAAGATAGCACTCAAATGGGTAAAGACTTGGAGCGCGCGTTGTGGCGCATGTACGCACCGCACAAAGTGAAGCTGGCCGTATCGGGCTGCCCTCGTAACTGCGCCGAAGCCGGCATTAAGGACGTCGGCGTGATTGGGGTCGAAAGCGGCTGGGAAATTTACGTGGCCGGCAACGGTGGCATCAAAACCGAAGTGGCGCACTTCTTCTGCAAACTCAAAACACCCGAAGACGTGCTTGAATACTCGGGCGCGTTCCTGGAGTTATACAGACAAGAAGGCTGGTACCTTGAGCGCACCGTTCACTGGGTGAGTCGCGTCGGACTCGACTATGTCAAGAAAAAGATTCTGGAAGATCATGAAGGCCGCAAAGCGCTCTGGGAGCAACTGCAATTCGCGCTCGACGGCGAACCCGACCCTTGGTTTGAGTTCGACAAAGCGGCCGTCGATACCCGTCAGTTTGAAGCACTCACACCGTCATGAGCAGCATCGTGTCGACCAGTGAAAGTGGCTTGGGACAGGCAAGCAACGTGGGTAAGAGCATCAGCGTAAGTAATGGAATGAGTATGAGTACTTCAGGTACATGGTTAAAGATCTGTGCGGTCAACGAGATCCCCGTGCTGGGATCACGCCGCGTTGCCCGTCAGCAAGGCATTGATGTGGCTGTGTTTCGTAACGACCACGATGAGGTCTTCGCGCTACTCGACCGTTGCCCGCACAAGGGCGGGCCGCTCTCACAAGGTATCGTGTTCGGCAAGCACGTCGCCTGCCCTTTGCATAACTGGGCCATTGCTCTAAGTGATGGCAAAGCCAGAGCACCTGACGAAGGTTGTACACCACAATTCAAGCTCAAGGTGGAAAATGGTTTTGTTTTTCTGGACGCTCTGGAGTTGGAGAATCATGCCATCGATTTGCCAAAGCCTCTGGCCGGTCCGTTCCTAAGAGACTCTGTTAAGAGCAGTTAATGACCCACAAGGATACGCATTCAACCTGCCCTTATTGCGGCGTAGGTTGTGGCGTGATCATCGAGTCCGATGAGAGCGGCATCACCGGCGTGCGCGGTGACCCTCTTCACCCAGCCAACTTTGGTCGCCTTTGTACCAAGGGCTCAACCCTGCATTTGACCGCCAGCGCGGTGGTGACACAACATACGCGCCTACTCTTTCCGATGCAACGAACCCGGCGCCCGGAAGACCCTCAGCGCATTAGTTGGGATCAGGCACTCGAGCATGCCGCAAGTCGCTTTGCCGAGACCATCACCAAGCATGGCCCCGACTCGATCGGCTTCTATATCTCAGGGCAACTGCTGACTGAAGACTATTACGTCTTCAATAAGCTCGCCAAGGGCTTGATCGGCACAAATAATGTCGACACCAATTCTCGTCTGTGTATGAGTAGCGCCGTGGCCGGTTATAAGATGACCCTTGGTGCGGATGCCCCGCCCAACTGCTATGAGGATATTCACCACGCCGATTGTATTTTCATCGTGGGCAGCAACACCGCCTGGGCCCATCCAATTCTGTTCCGTCGCATTGAAGACGCCAAGAAGGCCAAGCCCGATCTAAAGATTATTTTTTGCGACCCGCGCAAGACCGATACGGCAGAAATAGCAGACTTGTATTTGCCATTGCTGCCCGGCACGGACGTGATGCTGTTTCACGGCATGCTGCACATCATGATGTGGGAGGGTTGGGTGAATCAGGCTTACATCGCCAAGCACACCAACGGCTTTGAAGACCTCAAGGCCACCGTGCGCGACTGCACCCCTGACTTGGTATCGCAAACCTGCGGCATTAGCAAACAAGACCTCTTCCAGGCAGCGCAGTGGTTCGCAACCTCGCCCGCCACCTTGAGTCTGTATTGCCAAGGTTTGAACCAGTCCAGCAGTGGTACGGCGAAGAATGCCGCCTTGATCAATCTGCACTTGGCCAGCGCTCAAATCGGGCGCCCTGGCGCAGGACCCTTCTCACTCACCGGCCAACCCAACGCCATGGGTGGACGAGAAGTCGGCGGCCTGGCCAATCTCATCTCGGCCCATCGCGACATGGCCAACCCAGTGCATCGCGCCGAGGTCGCGGCACTATGGGGGGTCGATAGAGTTCCGGACAAGCCTGGAAAGACCGCCATAGAGATGTTTCAAGCGGCCGCCGACGGAGAAATCAAAGCGCTGTGGATTGCCTGTACCAATCCGGCGCAATCGATGCCAGACGTCAACACCGTGCGCCGAGCGATGGAACGGGCCGAGTTTGTCGTGGTGCAAGAGGCCTTCGCCACCACGGAGACCTGTCGTTACGCCGATTTGCTCCTACCCGCCACCACATGGGGAGAGAAGGACGGAACGGTCACCAATAGCGAGCGACGAATTTCGAGAGTACGCGCCGCCATTGCCGCACCTGGCGAAGCGCTTCACGATTGGAAAATCGTTGTCGATTTTGCCCGTCGTTTAGAGGAGAAACTTGAGGATCGCCAATCAAATTCGACGGCCAAGTCTGGCTCTCATGCAGCATCAAGCCTTTTCAATTACCCCGACCCCGAATCCATCTGGCGCGAGCACCGTGAATCCACCCGGGGACGCGATTTAGACATTACCGGTCTAAGTTACGCCCTGTTGGACCAAGTGGGGCCGCAGCAGTGGCCGATCCGTGAGGGCGAAGCAAGCGGCAAGGCACGCCTCTATGACGATGGCGTTTTCCCCACCTCCGATGGCCGCGCAAAATTCGCGAATGTTGCCTATATGCCGCTTGCGGAAGCTCGCGAATCGCGCTATCCGTTTAGTCTGACCACGGGTCGGCTACGAGACCAATGGCATGGCATGAGCCGCACTGGCACCATCGGCCGCCTGTTTGGTCATGTCCCTGAGCCCGTGGTTCAAATGAACCCGCAAGACATGGCCCGTCGACTGTTCAAAGACGGCGATCTGGCTCACGTCACCAGTAAACGCGGCTCAATTTTGTTGCCGGTCCAATCAAGTTCCGAACTCGCTCCGAGTCAGGCCTTTATCGCGATGCATTGGGGCTCGGAGTTTTTGAGCGGCTGCGCAAGCACAGGCGAGCCCTTGGGAGGCGTCAATGCCTTGACCACCTCGAGCTACTGCCCCACTTCGAAACAACCTGAGCTCAAGCATAGTGCCGTAAAAATCCTGAAAGCTGAGTTACCTTGGTCGATGCTCGGTGTGGCTTGGCTGCCCGAGGATCAGGTGCACCGATCTCGCAGCACCTTTCAAAAATTGATGCGCTTGGTCCCTTTTGCGAGTTGTGTGCCCTTTGCCAGTAATACACCTTTGAGCGAAGCGAAACATCAAAGGCAAGGGCTCTTGATCCGCGCGGCCGGTCACGAAGCAGCCTCCAAAGAGTGGTTTGAATCTGTAGAGGCCTTGCTCGGCCTCGATACGACTGAAACGATTCGCTATGCCGACCCGCGCAAAGGCCAGCGTCGCGCAATGCGTCTTACCCGAGACGGCAAACGATCGACCTTACAAGCCTTCATGCTGTCAGGCGATGTTCGAGCCGAGTCGTGGATCAAAACCTTGTTGCAAGAAGAGCTTCCTGCCCAAGAGTTCGGGCGCTTGCTGCTTGTCCCGGGTGCCACGCCACCGGTCGCCGTCAAGGCTCGAGGAACACAGGTTTGCACCTGCTTTAATGTGAGTGCGGAACAAATAAAAACCCATCTCGCTGGCACCCACGGTAGCGCGCAAGACCTTCTTGCCTCGCTGCAAACGACTTTAAAGTGCGGCACCAATTGCGGGTCTTGCGTGCCGGAATTAAAGACCATCGTGCACGCCACACAGCTTGTAACGCCCTAGGCTAGCAAGTCACACGGGTGTTTGGCATATCATTGGCAGACCCCGTCACGATGTCTCCTTTTTACGGCCTTGTGGACCCATCGGCTTTTCGCCTCACCTGAGCAGATCGAAATGAACGCCCCAAAACTCAAGCACGTGAACTACCAAGTCACTGAGCACATCGCGGAAATCCAACTTTCCAGCGACCCTGCCAATGCCATGAGCGAGGCGATGATCGATGAAATCTTGCTCGCCTTAGAGGCTGCCAAGAACGATACCTCGGTGCGGGCCGTGCTGCTGACCAGCGCTAACCCCAAGATATTCTGCGCCGGGTTAGAGCTCGACGCCCTGCGCAAATCAACAAGTTCAGAGGCCAATCGGCTCCTAGAAAAACTCTACCCCAAGCTTTGCGACGCGCAATTTCACTTAGGCAAACCCTCCATCGCCGTGGTTGCCGGTGCGGCGCGAGGCGGTGGAATGACCTTGGCGATTTCCTGCGACATCATTATCGCGGCGCAGTCCGCGACCTTCGGCTATCCAGAGATCGATGTGGGTGTACCTCCGGCAATCCACTTCACCCATCTGCCACGTATCGTCGGCAAGCACCGCGCCTTCGATCTTCTTTTTACGGGCCGCGCCTTTAACGCGCACGAAGCACTGGAGCTTGGGCTGATTAGTCGCTTGACTCCGGACGATACCATTCATGCAGAAGCCAGAAAACTAGCTCAAGTACTGAGCAAGAAATCGCCCGAGGTAATGCGCATGTCGCGCGCGGCGTTCATGCGGGCCAACGATACTGGCTACCGCCAAGGCGTATCCGGCGCAGTAGAAACTTTTTGCAATGTCTTATCCACGGACGATGCCAAGGAAGGGCTGGCTGCCTTCGTCGAAAAACGTAAACCACAGTGGACCACAAAATGAGTGAAGCTCCTGAAGTACATCTCCCCGTAGACAAGGAGTTAGTCCTCAAAGTGATTCCCTTACCCGGCGACTGTAACGCCAACGGGGACATATTCGGAGGCTGGGTGATGGCACAAGTGGACCTGGCGGGATCCGTAGTTCCGGCCCGTTACACCATGGGACGCATGGCGACCGTTGCGGTCAATGAGTTTATTTTTAAGCAACCCGTACGAGTCGGCGACTTGTTATCCTTTTTCAGTAGTGTTGAAAAAGTCGGGCGTACCTCCATCACGGTCAAAGTGGAAGTCTATGCTGAACGCATTCGCGCTCAACGCAAATACATCAAAGTCACAGAGGCCTCCGTCACCTACGTGGCGATCGACGATAAGGGACAGCCCCGTCCCCTGCCAAACCCACAGGGCTCTCACCTCATGGCCTACTAGTAAGTAGCACGTCGGGTGTGGTCGCTAAAACTAGCGTGATTAATCGCGTTAGCGATTGAGATCGAAAAGGCTTGCCCTATTGTTCAAGGCGCTCTTGGCATCGCGGCGAACCTAGCGGGTTGGGTTGAGTTGGGTTGTTTATATTATGTACCAAACGGTACAAATCAGTCACAGATCTGTTTGCTGATCGACTCATTTCAAGTACCTTCACGCAAAAAAATCCGGAGACAGTGATTAAGATCGCCAATATCGTGGAATTATCGGGCGGCGGCGTGACCGCAGGCACCTACTTTCGTGATGGCGTAAAACTCGCCATTAACGAGATCAATGCGGCGGGCGGCATCCTCGGTAAAAAAATCGTCGCGACCGATATGGACACCCAGACCAATCCCGGTGTTGCCAAGGGCCTCACTCAAAACGCGATTGATGACGCCGTCTTCATCTATCTTAACGAGGAAGAGTCCGCGCGAGCGCATCCCCAAGATAATCGAACTATTTCCGCGAGTGAAAGAGCGCCTGCATAGCCAAGCCAGTGCTCTTTCTGGCGGGGAGCAAAAACAGCTAGAGATTGGCCGCGCTCTAATGCTACGCCCGAAAGTATTGCTGATTGACGAACCGTCGATCGGTCTCTCGCCTATTGTCGTTCAAGACTTGTTCAAGCTTCTCAGAAAATTGGTCAACGAAGGTACTACCGTTCTGATGGTGGAGCAAAATGTCAAAAGCGCGCTTAAAATCTCTGATGAAGCGATTGCCCTGGAATCAGGGCGCTGCGTTCTGCATCAGCCAGCCAGTCAATTGTTGGCCGACCCCAATATTGAGAGACTTTTTTTGGGTGCAGGGTCAGCCGCCACGGTGAGCTCAATCGCGGGCTAGTGGTAAACGTGCAAAAAGCGACGTGGATCAATCATTGTTTAGAAGGGCACGCCATGGGATTCTTATCCGACCAAGAACTTGCAAGACTTCAACCCGCTGAAAGCGTCCTCTTTCCCTCCCCAATTCCGGTGCAATCAGTGTCCAGCGATGAATTTATGCCCGCGCGGCAAACTCCAAAGCAAAGAGAGTTTGAAGCGCGCGTGAAATCGCTCGGGGCCAGCTTGGCGAAGCATCAGGGCAAAACCCGACGAGCTTTCTTCAAAACAGCCTCGGGCATGGCGACTGCCTTCCTCGCAATGAACGATACATATGGTCCGGTGTTCGCCGTGTCTCAAGCGGAGGCTCAGACTCCGGAACTCGCCAATGAACGCGCCAAGAAGCTGAGCGGGCAGTTCATCATGGACATGCACACTCATTTTTTACGCGATGACACCCGCTTGGAAGGTTTCGTGGCGAGCCGTGCGGCGGTCGGAAAAGCGGGTTGGAACCCTGCCTTGGGTGAAAAGCAGCAAACCCTTGAAGATTTGAAATTTGCCAACTACCTCAAGGAAATTTATCTTGATAGCGATACCAAGGTGGCCTGCATCAGCGGCGCGCCCTCTGAGGTGAAAAGCGATTGGTTTCTGACCAATGACATGAAAGCCAAATCGCGGGCGACCATCAATGGTATTGCCGGTAGTAAGCGGGCCTTCGCTCACGCCATTTTCACACCCGGCTATCCCGGCTGGATGGAGGCGATTGACGAGGCTATCGCCATTCAAAAGCCCGACTCCATGAAGGGCTATACGATTGGTGACAACACCCATAAGAATCTCTCTAAACACCCTTGGCGCTTAGATGATGAGAAGTTGGTTTACCCCGCTTACGAAAAATTTGCCAAGGCAGGGTTGAAGAATGTATGCATTCACAAAGGCTTGTTCCCGCCTGCCCTGGAACAACAGTTCCCCCATCTGGTCAGCCACTGCGATGTTAGCGACGTCGGCAGAGCCGCCAAGGATTGGCCTCAACTTAATTTCATTATCTATCACGGCGGCTATCGCTTTGGCGGCGGCGGCAATTCGGGTGCAGCCTGGGCGCAATTCGAGCGCACTGGACGTGTGGAATGGGTGACCGATCTGGCCGAGATTCCTGGCAAGTTCGGCGTGAGCAATGTGTACGCCGATGTCGGTCAGTTGTTTGCGCAAAGCACGATCGCCGAGCCTCGCTTGAGCGCAGTGATGATGGGCCAGCTCATCAAGGGCATGGGTGCGGATCATGTGTGTTGGGGCACGGACGCCATTTGGACGGGCGCGCCGCAGTGGCAAATCGAGGCCCTTCGTCGCCTGGAAATTCCTGAGGAGCTGCAGCGCACTCATGGCCTCGCGCCACTCGGTGCGGCCGATGGCAAGGTGAAAAATCTGATTTTTGGCGAGAACAATGCGCGACTTTACGGTTTCGATGCCAAGCAAAGACAGGCCTTGAGCGACGATGCCATCAGCCACGCCAAAGTACGCTATGCCAAGTTTGGCGAGGGGCGCACTAATTTGACCTACGGGTATGTCGATAAGCCGCCCACATCCAAAGGCCCCCATGCGCAAAGTTGATTGCGAAGAACAAAAGCACAGGCTAGCGATCCTTGATATTTTCAACGACGCGATTGCCAACTCGACCGCACTCTACGATTACAAGCCCAGAGCGATTGAAAGCATGGTGGCCTGGTTCGCCACCAAACGCCAAAACAACTTCCCGGTGATCGGCCTGGAAGCCGATAGTGGTGAGCTACTGGGCTTTGCAAGCTACGGCACTTTTCGTGCCTTCCCCGCTTACAAGTACACGGTCGAACATTCAATCTACATTCAGAAGGACCATCGTGGCAAAGGACTGGGTGCGGTCTTGCTTGAGGCGATCATCAGAGAAGCCGAGGCTCGCGATGTACATGTGATGGTAGGCGGCATTGATGCCAGCAATCAAGCCAGCATCGCGCTGCATGAGAAGTTTGGATTTGAACATTCGGGCACGGTACGCGAGGCGGGCTTCAAATTTGGACGATGGTTGAACCTTGCGTTTTATCAAAAGATTCTTAAGACACCGGCTCGGCCGGTGGATGGGTAGTTTCAGAACTCAGTACAGCTCAGTCTATTTAAGGCGCTTTAAATGACCGGATCGATAATTTTAGTATCGACATTGACTCATGACATCGCTGAGCTGGAACGGTGAAATAACGTCCACAGTGTGGTCTTGGTGAGACTTAATCGACCAACCCTGTGTCACAGGTGCAAGCACATAGGCATGTGCAACCTCAGTGTCTTTACAGGCTTGCCAGAACCCTTTAGTAAGGGTCGGCGTTTTTGAAAACTTGATTTCGAAACCTATTTTTTTACTGCCGGTATCCACCACAAGGTCGAGTTCTGCTCCTGCCGCCGTTCGGTAGAACCCAAGGTCGGCACCTTTTGGCGCGAGGGCGAAAATCTGTTCGATCATTAGCCCCTCCCAGGACCGACCAATGATCGGATGACCACTCAAGCTGTCCATGCCATTGAGGTTGAGCAAGGCATGGAGAAGCCCAGTGTCGCGCACGTAAAGTTTCGGGGACTTGGTGAGTCGTTTTCCTACATTGGCAAAATGCGGCTCCAGCCGACGAAGCATCATCGTATCGACCAAGGAGTCGAGATAGCGTCCTACCGTGGCGTGAGAAATGCCGCCCAAGGCCAATGCCATTGAAGATGCGTTAAACAACTGTCCGTGCAGGTGTGCGCTCATTCGCCAGAATCTATGCAGGGTTTGGGCAGGCACATTGACGCCAAACTCGCGTAGATCCCTGTTCAAAAAAGTAGAAATGAAGCTTAGCCTCCAATCAAAGGACGAGACCTCGCTTGGGGCGAGAAAGCTTAATGGAAAGCCGCCTCTTAACCAGAGCTTGTGCATCAGCGATTCCGCATCACTGTTAACTAACTGTAGCTCACTAATCTGGATTGGCGTCAATTCGAGGTAGCTCACTCTTCCAGCGAGGGATTCAGAGCTTTGCCTAAGCAACTTGCCTGAGGCGGAGCCCAAAAGAAGAAAGCGCCCTGAGGTGCGATGTGCATCGATTTCCGGCCGCAGTTGAGCGAATATCTCGGGAACATATTGCACCTCATCCAGGACGACCAAACGATCCCGATGGGATTGCAGGAAGGCGCTAGCGCCACTTAATCTTTGGCGATCCTCGGGAAGCTGCAAATCGAGATGAACCGCGCCTGGGAAATGGGCACTGATCGCCTTAGCCATCGTCGTTTTGCCCACCTGGCGAGGGCCTAATAGGGCCACAGCCGGGGCGAAATCGAGTTGTTTTAGAGCCTCCTTCAATAAAGTCCGAGGAATATCTTGTGATGAAAGCTGAGCGGGAAATTTTTCAATCATCCTTGCATATTGCTCATCCAACGATCAATATGCAAGGAATATTGATCCTGCAACTGAGAAACGTGGTTCCTCGTCGCAAAAAAAAGGCCCGGACGAGCTTTTTTAGTGCAACAAGCTCTTGACTATTTAATTGGCGCTTGCGGCGCAACTCCTTTTCATCCGAGATGACAATCCGATCCACCAGACGGCTCTCGTCATGCTTGGCGCGACGCTGGCGCAAGCGCTCGGCGTAAGCTGTGTACCACCTCAACCAGGTCGGTTTAATGTGACATGACGACATCAATGTCTTTGTAAGCCGCGGGGATTTCTTTTGGCTCCCATACTCCCGGGAATCACGCCCATCTCACCCAAGCGAGTCGAGATCGCCTAGGCTACACTGGATCGCCTACCCAAGACATCCTTGAGACCAATACACCCCACCACAGCCCCCTCCTACCCCAAGAGGCCAGCATCATGACTTCAATCAAACCCTTCAAGATAGCGATACACGAAGAAGTACTTGTCGACTTAAAGTCTCGCCTTCGTGCGACGCGCTGGCCGGATCAAGAGCTCGTGGGAGATTGGAGCCAGGGAGCGCCGCTCTCCTGGGTGAAGGACGTTTGCCATTACTGGGCTGAGAACTACGACTGGCGCGCACGCGAAAGCTTGTTGAATCGCTTCGCGCAGTTCACCACAGAGATTGACGGGCTCAACATTCACTTCATTCATCAGCGCTCAGCGCATCCTAATGCACGGGCACTTCTGATCACTCACGGCTGGCCGGGTTCTATCGTGGAGTTTCAAAAGGTGATTGAGCCCCTGGTCAATCCCACGGCCCACGGTGGCGCAGCGAGCGATGCCTTCCACGTGATCTGCCCTTCCTTACCCGGCTTTGGTTTTTCGGACAAACCGCGGGAAGTGGGTTGGGGGGTGGAGCGTATCGCCAAAACCTGGGGGCTGTTGATGGCTCGCTTGGGGTACTCTGAATACTTCGCCCAAGGCGGTGACTGGGGTTCCGCCGTCACTCGTGCAATCGGCGTATCCGATAGCGCTCATTGCAGAGGCATTCACATTACGCTTGCGATGGGATCACGCCCCCTGAGCAATGACAACCTTACACCGGAAGAGCTTGATGCCTTGGCCCGATCCAAGCACTACCTTGACTGGGACTCGGGCTACTCTAAACAGCAGGCTACCCGCCCCCAAACCCTAGGTTATGGCCTGGCCGATTCACCTTCAGGACAGGCCGCATGGATTCTAGAAAAGTTCTGGGCCTGGACCGATTGCAATGGCCATCCGGAGAACATCCTTTCGCGTGACGAACTGTTGGACAATGTGATGCTGTACTGGGTGACCAACACAGCTACGTCTTCCGCGCGACTGTACTGGGAAAGCTTTGGACGGGATCGTAGTCGCATGGGGCCAGTACAAGTGCCGGTTGGCGTTGCCGTGTATCCCAAAGAGATTGTGCCCCCAGTGAAGAAATGGCTTGCCTCCGGCTTTCCCGATATTCGTCATTTTGTAACCATGCCCAAGGGCGGGCATTTTGCGGCTTTCGAGCAGCCAGAATTGTATGTTGAAGACGTGCGTAAGTTTTTCGCCTTGCTCACCGGTCATCGCTCCTAAAGTAGTGCGCTAGACTCAAAGCAATACTGGGAGCAATATCGCGAAGGAGAGCCATATGATGGACTTAGACAATCCGCTTGCGCGCCCAGAAGCGCTCAAGCTTAGCCACATGGGGTTTTACGTTCGTGATCTCGAACGCATGGGTCGCTTTTACCGAGAGGTTCTAGGGTTTACCGAAACTGATCGCGGCCAATTAGGCCCGGTGCATTTGATTTTTTTAAGCCGCGATCCTTCCGAGCACCATCAGATTGTTTTGGCAAGCGGTCGGCCCGTCGACTCAACCTACAGTGTCATCAATCAACTGTCGTTTCGTGTGCCCGATTTGAAAACCCTCAAGTGGGCGCATCAGCGCGCTCTCGCCGAGCCCGATGTCAGCGACATGATGCCAGTCACCCACGGTAATGCCATCTCCATTTACTTCCGCGACCCCGAGGGTCATCGCATAGAAATTTTCCTGGACACCCCTTGGTATTGCGAGCAACCGCTGCGTGAGCCGGTCGACATGAGCCAATCGGACGAGGCCATCATGGCTCATTCTGAGCGCATCACCCGCAGTCGCCCGAAGTTTCAAGCGCATGACGTGTGGCAGCGCGAACTCGCCGCGTTGATGACGGGTTCTCGGAGTGCCTGATCCCTCCATACCGAAAGTTTTCGACGTCGCAATTGTTGGCTTTGGTCCAGTGGGAGCCTTACTTGCCAACCAGTTGGGCCAAGCGGGCCTTTCAGTATTAGTGCTTGAAAAAGAGCAGGCAATTTACCCTCTACCGCGTGCAGTACATTTTGACGGCCCACATGGATGCGCGACCAACTACTATTTTCATCAACCTGATCTCGAAGCTGTACTCCGTGCGGGTACGCAACGTTTTCTCAATGTCGCAGTGGTGCTCGGCTGCGAAGTCATCACGGTTCAATCGGATGAAGAGCAGGTCTGTCTCACTACAGTTTCGTCTAAAGGTTTCAGCGAAAAAAATGAAATCGGACACTTTGAATATGAAACTAGGGAAGAGGTCCAAACTTCCCCCACGCAAGATTGGCGGGTGCGCTATGTTGTAGGTTGCGACGGTGCTCGCTCAATCGTTCGTAAGTCCATGGGTAGCAGCATGGAAGTCCTTGGGCTGGATCAGCCCTGGCTGGTCTTCGATGCGGTACTTAACAGAGAGGTCCCCTCGCTGCCTGAGCATACGGTGCAATATTGTGATCCGACACGGCCGATGACCTATTGCAACGTCACGCGAAACCGTCGACGTTGGGAAATCATGTTGATGCCGGGCGATGATGCGGCCGCACTTGTGAAGCCAGAAGTCCTATGGACTTTAGTGAAGCACTGGATCAAGCCCGGCGATGCCGAGATCGAGCGTGCCACGATTTATTCTTTTCACTCAGTCATTGCCAAGGGCTGGCGAAACGCTCGCCTGTTGCTAGCAGGGGATTCGGCACATCAAACACCGCCCTTCCTGGGTCAGGGCATGTGCGCCGGGATCCGCGATGTGTCGAACTTGGCGTGGAAACTGCAAGCCGTCTTGAGCGGTCGTGCAGACGCGCGATTGCTCGACACCTACGAGAGCGAGCGCTCGCCCCATGTACGCGCTTTTATTGAACTCGCCGTGAAAATCGGCGACATTATTCAGACCACCGACCCAGCAAAAGCAAAAGCGCGTGACGAGAGGTTTCTAGCCGGTGCTCCGGAAGTATTTCAGTTTCCAGCTCCGAAGCTAGGTCATGGTCTGAGTAGTGAACTCAGCAATGGATCAGCTGAAGGCTTTGTTGCGTCGAGAGAGAGTCCCACCGGTCAGATCTTTCCGCAACCCCAGCTCAGAGATAGCGTTTGGCTGGACCAACAACTGGGCACGCACTTCGCAATCATTGGGGACGAGGCTTTGACTTCTCAAGTTAGCCCCTCTACACGTGACTGTTGGAAAGATTGGAATGTCCAAATCCTCCCCATCGAGGGGGCAGAAATGCAGGCATGGTTCAATTCTCACGCGGTGCGTGCGGTTATTCTGAGACCAGACCGTTACATTCTCGGGGTGGCTAATTACCCGGCCCAGTTAGAGGCGATCAGCCAAGCATTATTAAATTTCTCTAGGAACACTCATGAAGCTCATTAGCTTTCTCAACAAAAACATCGCAAGCTACGGCATTGTTCAAGGTGAAGCCGTACTCGATCTGACACCGGTGTTGGGTGATCAAGCACCCGACCTCAAAACCCTGATCGCTAAAAACCTCATCGGTGCAGCGGCTGATGCTGCCAAGCAAAGTACCTTCAGCCTCAAGTTGGCCGATCTGACACTTCTCCCGCCGATCCCTAATCCCGGAAAAATATTTTGCGTCGGACTGAACTATGCCGACCATGTGCGCGAGACTGGGCGCGAGGTCACTGAGAAGGCGGCAATCTTTACGCGCTTTGCGGATTCGCAAGTGGGTCATGGGCAGGCGCTGGTTCGCCCACCTGAGTCCGTGCGTTTCGATTATGAAGGCGAGATTGCCATTGTCATCGGCCAAGGCGGCCGACGCATTAAGGAAGCGGATGCCTGGAGCCACATTGCCGGTTATAGCTGCTACAACGAAGGCAGCATCCGCGATTGGCAAAATTTCACGACCCAGTGGATCGCTGGAAAGAACTGGTGGCATAGTGGCGCCTTTGGCCCCTGGCTCGTCACCAGTGATGAGATCAAACCTCATCAGAAAATGACGCTCACCACCAAGCTCAATGGCATCGAGCTTCAGCGCGCCACCACTGACATGATGATTCACAGCATTCCCAGCCAGATTGCTTACATCTCCACATTCACCCCGCTCGAAGCGGGTGATGTGATCGTGACCGGCACCCCAGGTGGGGTAGGCAACAAGCGCACACCGCCGATCTATATGAAAGCGGGCGATACGGTAGAGATTGAAGTCGATGCCGTAGGTATTTTGCGCAACAACATTCGGGACGAGTAAGGCGCTACTTCTTGAGCACCAGCGCGATGCCCGCGGCGGCAATCATGGCCATCCCTAAGTAAGACCATAGGTCTGGCTTATCTCCAAACACGACCCATCCAAGAAAAACGGCTCGAAAAAGGCGGTGACAGCAGGATCATCATGGGGTGCCACCGCACGGGTGAGGGTCAGGAAAGTAGCCAAGCCCATCGCACCCATAAAGGGCAACAAAGCGTTCCAGGAAAAGAGCGCACTTCCTGGCCTTGCGATCACCAACACACCGACGAAACTGAGCAGGGCCAACCACCAGCTTAGGGCACTACCGCGCTCGTGAAGGACGTAGCGCGACATCAAGTTAGCCAATACCGGCGCCAAGAAGACAATGGCCAGGCACTCAGCCAGTGGCAGGACGCGAAAGCCGAGAAACACCATACCGGTGCCCAAGACGGCTGACAGGCCACGCAATATCTGCAGGCGCCAGGCCAAAGGTCTAAAAACAGCCAGGCCGGTCTTGCGCGCAGCAAGCGTCCCTAAAAACAGCGCGCTCAGGCCCATTCGAACCCAAGCGACCATGACCACCGAATAGTCTTGCACCAGGATTTTGACCATCGCATCTACGACCGGCAAAAGACTGGTCGAGCTGATGGCTAATAAGGCGATTTTCCGCTGATCCGTCAAACGACAAGCAAATGTTGAAGGCTATGGTATTGACGCGATGTCTCCGTGTAGCGCATCCATAGCTTTTCAAATACCTGCTGCTCTTGGAGTCGACCGTCTTTTGCCGTGAAAGCCTTCAAGCCCTCGCAGCATCGGCTCCAGGAGACGCGCAGAAGCTGCATCCTAGTCGAATCTGAGTGAGGCTTCGTGTTGTTCATTTTCACCCTTCCAAAGACTAAGTATCTACCAAGAATATTCTTGGCGAGCCTCACCCGCGAGGTCGGATTTTTAAACTTTGTTTCTGATCAATAGTCTAAGCGTTTCACGGCCGCTTGGCTTTCAAGGCCTTGTTTGCAAAAGGCGAGCAAAATCAAAGTACGATAACTCGACTGGAGCACCTCCTTGAATTCTTCCCTTCTGCCACGCATGATTTGCGCCCCTCGATTGTTGCTTGGCACTTTCGTCCGGCCGCTTGTCCTAACGTTCCTGGCCGCTCTGCTAGCTCTCCAATTAACCGGGTGTAATACGATGGCTCCAACTGAATCCGCCAAGCTCAGCACTGAAGAGTTCATGATTCCCGCCACCGACCCAGGAATTCAACTCTATTTGCGCAACAAAACGCCCAGTGAAATGAAGTCCTTCTCCTCGGAAAAAACTGTACTGTTTGTTCATGGCGCCACTTATCCGTCCGAAATCTATTTCGACCTTAAGGTGGGCGGTTTCTCCTGGATGGAATACCTCGCCTCCCGAGGCTACGACGTTTACATGCTCGATGTGCGCGGCTATGGCCGCTCAACGCGTCCTGCGGCGATGTCACAAGCTCCATCGGCCAATCCTCCCTTTGCCAATACCGAGGACGCTGCGCGCGATATTTCAGCAGCGGTCAACTTCATCCTGAAGCGGCGCGGCGTGAGTAAACTGAACCTGCTCGGCTGGTCTTGGGGCACCACCACCACGGCGCTCTACACCACCCGCAATAACACGTTGATTAACAAGCTCGTATTGTTCGCACCAGTGTGGGTACCACCGACGATTACCCCCGTGCCACCCGCTCCCACCACGGCCTACCGCACCGTGACCGTTGAGGCGGCCAAGGAGCGTTGGTATCGTGGTGTACCCGCCGACAAACAAGCCTTACTTATTCCGGCCGGTTGGTTTGATCAATGGGCCAAGGCTATGCTGGAAAGCGACCCAGAGGGTGCTAAGCAGAGCCCGCCGGTATTGCGCGCGCCTAACGGTGTGATGGTTGACATTCTCGGGGGCTGGCTCAAGGGTCAAAAGCTTTATGACGCCGCAGCGCTGCGCGTGCCAACCTTGCTCATCAAGGCTGAGTGGGATGCCGACACACCTTCATATATGGCCCAAGGTCTGTTCGCAGAGATGAAGAACGCTCCCTATAAGTCCTATCTCGAAATTGGTGAAGGAACGCATACGGTGCTCGTCGAAAAAAATCGCTTGCAGCTCTTTCGCGCGGTGCAAGCCTTTCTAGATGAGTCTGCTCCCTGATGACAGCGCAGCAGCAGGTAATCGGACATGGCGATTTTCTGACACGAGACCGCCGATGAACTCCACCTTTGATGTCGCCCGCGATCATCGCTTTTCCGAGACCCGATGGTTCGAGGATTTTCAGCTCGGCGAAAGGTTTTGGATACCCTCGCGAACTCAGACTGACGCTCTTTTTTCGGCGTTTCAGTTGGCCTCGGGCGATAACGATCCGATCCATTACGACCGTGAGTACTGTAAGCGCCGCGGGCATCCTGAGATGTTGGCGCACGGCCTACAAGTGATGATTCAAACCGCCGCTGGGGCTGGCGTCTTTCCTCATATGGTGAGCGACTCTTTAGTGGCCATGCTCGAGTGCTCAGCGAAGTTTTTAGGCGCAGTTCATGCGGGCGATACGCTTTACCCGATGTTGGAAATTACTGAGCTAGTCCCTCAAAATACCACGGGCCTCATCGCGATGCGGGCAACCGTACACAACCAGAGAAGCGAACTCGTGCTTGAGGGACTGCATCGCTACTTGATACGCAAACGACTCGAAACCATTGAGCCCTAGCACTACTGGGCAAGCGCCAGTGCCCGCTCCACTAAAGGCAATTGGTCGTTACCAAAAAACATGTCTGTGGTATTGACAAACATGGTCGGCGAGCCGTATCCGCCCCGAGCAATCAGCTCTTCAGTATTGCTCCGTAAGCGTGCCTTTACGGCATCGCTCACTGACTTCTCTCGAATTGCCGCACCATCCAGGCCGACCCCGTTGGCCGCAGTCACCAGCACCGCGGGGTCGTCGAGATTTTCCGCTCTCAGGAAATAGCTCTCGAACGCAGCCTTTGTGAATTTTTCGAGTGCCGCCGGATCGCCCTCCAAGGCACACGCCATACGCATGGCATGAATACTCTTGGCGGGATGAAAGGGCGAAGGGAAGTCAAGCTTCAGGCCGGTCCAGGCCGCCCAGTTTTTAAGGGACTGAAAGTAATGCTTCATTCTCGGCGCGTCCATATTCTCGCGCTGCGCGTACACGGCCTGATTCACCGCATTGAACACACCGCCCACCAGAATCGGACGATAAATGACCGACGCTCCAGTGCGCTCCACGACCCCTTGCAAATTGGTAAAACCCAAGTAAGTCCAAGGGCTCGAAAGGTCATAGAAAAATTCCAGTTGTTTCATTTTGAAGCCTCTTTCTTGATGCCAAATAAAATCTCTTTAGCCTTATCGTCGTGTTGAGCGCCACCCTTGGGCACCACATCGCGCATTACGGCTAGTCCGGCCTGTACTTTTTCACGAGCGCGAATCTCGGCATACCAGCGCTGAATATTGGGAAACTCAGAAAGGTTAATGTCCTGTCGCTTATGGGTCATCACCCAGGGGAAGATTGCGATGTCTGCGATTGAATAGTCACCCGCAACAAAGGATCCTGTTTTCCCTAATTGGGTATCGAGCACCTTAAAGAGTCGCTTCGCCTCACGCTCATAGCGATCAATGGCATAAGGAATTTTCTCGGGTGCATAAAGTTTGAAATGTCCATTTTGACCAAGCATCGGCCCCAAGCCTCCCATCTGCCACATCAGCCATTCATTGACCTTCACCCGTGCGCGCAGGTCGCCAGATATAAAGCGGCCGGTCTTGTCGGCAAGGTATTGCAAAATGGCGCCCGTTTCAAACACGTTAATAGGAGCACCGCCATCGCTCGGGTCTTGATCGACGATTGCCGGAATACGGTTATTGGGGCTGATCGCTAAGAATTCGGGCTTGAACTGGTCACCAGCACTAATGTTGACCGGTACCACCCGGTATGGCAAGCCGCATTCCTCCAACATGATGGAGATCTTCCAGCCGTTGGGCGTAGGTGCAAAATGTAGATCAATCATCGAGCCTCCTCTCAGATTTCTGATAGATTGAGTCGCAGTGTAACGTGACCCTCGTAAAAAGGCCTGCCCCATGAGCACCACCCTAAATCCCACCCTAAATCCCACCCTAAATCCCACCCTTACTCCCTCCCTTAAACCCACCACCAATAGCATCCCGACCACCGCACTTACCCCCAATGTTCCAAGCCATGCAGCGCTTGCTCCCTTGGCCTCTCGACTCGTGGATGTAGAGGCACTTCCTTGGCAGGCCACGCGCTATCCAGGCATTGAGATCAAGACGCTCTTGTTTGATCGTGCCAGTGGCTTGGCAAGCTCCCTGATGCGCATGGCACCCGGCTCCATGTTGCCGGATCACGAGCACGTGCAAATCGAGCAAACCTGGGTGATCGAAGGTCACTTAGTCGATAAGGCCGGTCCCGAAGAAGGTATTGAATGCAAGGCGGGACAGTTCATTTGGCGGCCCGCCGGAAGCCGCCACTCAGCCTGGTCACCCAAGGGTGGTTTGATGCTGGCCTTTTTCCAAATTCCAAATAAATTTTATGCGGACGACGGTAAGGTCACAGACATGGCTGGAGGCGATTGGGAGTCGATGTGGGGAATTATCCATACGTCCCGAAGGGCAGATTGATTTCAAGTCGCTTTAATACGAAGTCGCTCACTCAAGAATCAGGACGCGTATCCGTACACCGCCACAAAATGACAAACCGTACCTGCAAGCACAAATAAGTGCCACACAAAGTGGCCGTAGCGCCATTTAGAGTCACCGACATAGAAGACAACCCCAGCCGTGTAAGCGAGGCCACCTGCGACCAACCCCCACAGACCGGCCGAGGGTAGCACTGCAATTAGAGTCCAGCACTTTGAAAAGTCGCTTGGCGCGATTGTGCGCCAGGGCGTGGTAGATCATGGAAGCGCCATAGAGCAGTATCATGCTCACACTGAATACGGCCGCAGCCGCGATGGAAATTCCATCGCCACGTTTAGCGGTAGCCATCAGGAGAAAGGGCGTGCCTAGAAGCGCGAGCGCGAGGCCTAGGCCGTGGCTTATACTATTCGCGATCTCTTCGCCGAGGGTTTGAAGGCGCTCGGAACTGGTTAGCTTAGTGTCCATAGGCCATGTTACGCCTAAGCCACTAAGCGAGACTAGATCCCCTAATATCCGATTGCGGCACCATCACTACGAGGGTCAGAGCCGCCTAGTCGCATGCCGCTTTCAGGGTCAATCGTAATGCCGTGAGCATGACCTGCGAGTTCATTGAAAGGGCCCCAACGATTGAGCTTATGACCCCGCCTGGCCAATTCATCGATCGTTTCTTGCGGGAAGCGCGATTCGATGTGGAGCGTGTCGCGATCTTCTCCGAGAGCAAAGCGACCGGACAGCCAGCGCGGGGCTTCCACCGCCTCTTGAATGTTGCGGCCGTAGTCAATCATGGATACATAGGTCTGCGCATGAATCTGGGGTTGACCATCGGCGCCCATGCAACCCACTACGCCCCAAAGCTTGTTGTCACGGAAAGCGAGTGAGGCAATAAGTGTATGCAACGGCGTCTTGCCAGGAGCAACACAATTGGGGTGGGTCGGATCCAGTGAGAAATAGGCGCTGCGATTCTGGAGCACGATACCCGTATTGCCCGCCACGACGGCGGAGCCAAACACACCGTACAGACTATTGATCAGCGCCACTGCGTTACCCTCGGCATCAACCGCTGCAATAAACACGGTATCGCCTTTAAGGCTTCCATACGAGGGAATTTTGTCCCAAGCTAGCACCCGCGCCGGATCCATCAAGGCACGCCGCTCATCCGCGTAGGCCTTCGAGATCAAACGATCCATAGGGACATCGGCAAAGCGCGGGTCGGCCAAATGCTGATCGCGATCGTTGTAGGCAATTTGTTTGGCCTGCACCATCAGGTGAGCATGATCAGCGCCCAGTGCACTTTTCTTGTGAAGCTCGAAAGGCTCCAGGAGGTTGAGCATCTCTAAAACAGCGAAGCCTTGAGTAGGTGCGGGTGTTTCGTAAATAGTGACATCGCGATATTGACCCATCAGTGGCTCACCCCAACGCGCTGCTTGTGCCTTGAGGTCGGCTTCAGTAAAGAAGCCTCCTTTCTCTTTCGCGAAACGAGCCAATTCACGGGCGGTCTCACCCTCATAAAAGCCCGCATGGCCGCCCTCCGCTAGGGCCGTCAATGTGCGAGCTAAATTGGGGTTGCGTAATTTGCTACCGACTCGCGGCGCTTTACCCTCAGGCAAAAAGATCGCAGCGGTTTCTGGATGCGGCAACAAATCGGGGACGGTCGCTTCAATCCAACCGGCCAGACGCTCAGTGACAGGAATGCCATCGCGTGCATAACCAATCGCCGCTTCTAAATTTCGCTTGAAAGGTAGACGTCCATACTGGCGGTGGGCTTCTGCCCAGCTCGATACCGCCCCCGGTGTTGTTAGGGTTGCGGGCAAAATCCCACGAAAAGGAACTTCCTTGTGACCTCGGTCTTGAAACCACGAAGCACTGGCGGCGGCTGCACCACGACCACCACCATCGAGATAGCGCACTTGGTTTTTCTTGGCATCGTAAATGAGCCAGAAGGCGTCGCCGCCCACTCCGGTCATGTGGGGATACAACACGGCAAGTGCACTACTGGCAGCGATTGCTGCATCGACAGCCGAGCCGCCCGCCCGAAGTACGTCGACACCCGCCTGAGAAGCTAGGGAGTGCGGGCAAGCAACCATGCCGGAAGGGGCCATTGTGACGGGGCGGCCTGTAGTGATATTCATCGCGGGATTCCTGGAAAAACGGGGGATGGCTCAGCATTCTATTGCAGCCCTGGATCTAACTTCGGGCCTCGACTCAGAATCCGGTCGAGGCTTGGCTAATATTAGGCGCTCATGCGAGAATTAGCACATGGTTCTAGTACGTTTTGCAGCCCATTTACGCAGTCATGTGCCCTGCCCTGATCAAGAGGTTGACCAAGGGGCCCTGGGCGATTGTTTACTGCGCGCTTTCGCAGACGCACCCGCCATGAAAGACTACGTCTTGGACGATCAAGGACATATTCGCCAACATGTCGCCGTGTTCATTAACGGCAAGTTACACCGAGATCGCCAAAATCTTGCATGGCCGTGCGTCGCCGGAGACCGTGTCGACGTTATTCAAGCTTTGTCTGGAGGATAGTGACATGAAGATTGCGCTTGCCACCCGAAAGGGCTTATTTGAAGTTCATACCTCGGCCACTGAAGCGATAATCGCCCGACACCATTTCGCCGGCGACGCACTCAGCCAAGTCTTGGTCGATGAGCGAAACGGCACCTGGTACGCGGCACAAAATCTCGGACACTTCGGGGTCAAACTGAAGCGCTCAAACAACCAAGGCAATTCCTGGGAGGACGTCGCCGCACCCGCATTCCCAATCAAGCCAAGTGAAGGACCGTGGTTCGACGACCCAACACCTTGGAACCTTGAACAGGTTTGGGAGCTTGCGGTGGGTGGTGCCGATATTCCCGGGGAACTTTGGGCGGGATGCATTCCAGCAGGGTTGTTTCGATCAATTGATTACGGACAGTCGTGGCAACTCGTTGAATCTCTTTGGCGCAACGAGAAGCGCCGCGATTGGTTTGGCGGTGGTTACGACCAAGCAGGTATTCACTCTATCCTGATAGACCCTCGCGACCCCAAGCATCTCACCGTGGGCATCTCTTGCGGCGGCGTTTGGGAAAGCAGAGATCGTGCGCAAACCTGGGCATTAATTGGTGAAGGTCAGGAGGCCGACTTCCTGCCACCAGAGCAAAGCGGCAACCTCAATCAGCAAGATCCGCATCGCCTAGTAATGTGCGCCAGCTCCCCTGAGGTCATGTGGATACAACATCACGCCGGGCAATACCGAAGCACCGACGGCGCTAAAACCTTCATGAGGCTCAACAAAGGGTCGGGACAAGACTTCGGCTTCGCGCTTGCCGTCGATCCGAATAACGGCAAACGAGCCTGGTTCGTTCCAGCACTGGCCGACGCTCAACGTTTTGCGCGCAATGGTGCCTTGTGTGTGCTACGCACCGATGACGGAGGCGAAACTTTTAAAGAGTGCCGCGCGGGGCTACCGCAACAGGCCTGTTTTGATCTCATCTATCGCCACAACCTGATTGTGGACAAGACCGGCAAGCAGTTGGCTATGGCCTCGAGTACTGGCCATCTTTGGTTTTCTTACGACGCGGGCGAAACCTGGCAGGTCGCTGAGATGCTTTTGCCACCGGTCTATGCCTTGAGTTTCTACTGAGCGCCCTGCAGTTTCGTGCCTAACCCGAGTCAGCTTAAGCTTTAAGCGCCATGAGCGCGTCGTCAAATATGGCTACGGCACGTGTCCAGCCCGCCGAAGCACCGCGAATTTTATGTGGGAAGCAACTAATGTAAAAGCCGGTCGCCGGAAGCACTTCGAGATTATGCATTTTCTCGATGTGGCAATAACCAATATCCCGCCCAGCCTTGTGGCCCTCCCAGATCAACGAGGCATCTTTTGTTTCGTTATATTTCTTCGCAGTATGAACAAAGGGAGCATCCCAACTCCACGCGTCGGTTCCGGTCAGGCGCACACCACGTTCAAGCAAATACATGGTGGCCTCATAGCCCATCCCGCAACCCGCGGAGACATAATCCTGATGCCCATAGCGTGAACCTGCCCGGGTGTTTACCGCAATGATTTCGAGAGGCGACAAGGTGTGCTTGATACGCGCGAGTTCGGCTTCAACATCCGCAGCGCTCACTACATAGCCATCCGCAAAGTGGCGAAAGTCGAGCTTCACTCCGGGCTGAAAGCACCACTCAAGCGGTACGTCATGAATGGCGATGGATTTTTTCTTGTCCCCTAAGGCCTCATCCATGGTGCTGTGGAAATGATAAGGCGCATCGAGGTGCGTGCCGTTGTGAGTGGAAAGATGCACCATTTCAACCGCCCAGCCTTCACCATCAGGTAGATTGACCTTACCGAGGCCAGGAAAGAAAGGTGCGATTTGCTCGTAAGTGTTTTCGTGAGTGAAATACTCGATTCTCGGCTCCAGACCCGGAGGGTCTGATGCGACATCGTTTTCTAAAAAAATCGAGAGGTCTACGAATCTTCTTGCCATGTTCCACGCTCATTTAAAAGATAGAAGTGTTCATCGCTTTACTTCAACTGGGGATAGCGCTTGGGTCCATCCACATGGGTTCCCAAATGTGCCCATCGGGGTCAGCCAACGTGCGGTTGTACATAAAGCCTAGATCTTGCACTGGGTTAACGTCGGCCGTCCCTCCGCTCGAGGCAGCCGCGGTGTTCATGGCGTCAACCGCAGCGCGAGTTTCGCAAGACACCGCCAGCATGACTTCACTTGAACTTGAAGGCGGGATCGGACGAATGGTAAAAGTTCGCCACTTTGCGTGGGTGAGGAGCATCACATTGATCACCTCACTCAACACCATACAGGCCGCCGTATCATCGGTGAAGTGAGGGTTATTCTGAAAACCCAAAGCGCTATAAAAGTCCATTGATGCTTTGAGGTTGGTGACGGGAAGATTAACGAAAATCATGCGGGACATAATCATTTCTCCTTGGTCATTAGGTTTGAATTGCTAGAAAGGTTCCAACCTCGGCCTTGGAATATTATAGTGCTTTGGAGAGGTTCGACATGAGCGATAAAAAAGCCATACTTGTGATTGGAGCCGGTGACGCCACTGGCGGTGCTATCGCGCGACGCTTCGCGCGCGAAGGCTATATCGCCTGCGTTACCCGCCGCAGCGAGGAAAAACTGCAACCGCTTGTCAACGAAATTCGTAACAGCGGCGGTGAGGCTTACGGCTTTGGAAGTGACGCCCGCAAGGAAGACGAGATGATCGCGCTCGTTGAGAAGATTGAGAGAGATATTGCACCGATCGAGGTCGCCGTATTTAATATCGGTGCCAATGTCCGATTTTCAATCACCGATACAACCGCTCGGGTCTATCAAAAAGTATGGGAAATGGCCTGTTTTTCGGGGTTCCTGATGGGACGGGAAACAGCCAAGGTGATGCTGCCGCGGGGTCGCGGAACCATCATCTTCACTGGTGCAACCGCGAGCTTACGAGGACGCGAGGGTTTCTCCGCCTTTGCGGGTGCCAAGCATGCACTTCGCGCTTTGGCGCAAAGCATGGCTAGAGAATTGTGGCCTCAGGGCATTCACGTCGCCCACTCTATTATTGACGGCGCCATCGATACAGAGTTCATTCGTTCGAACTTCCCAGAGCGCTACAAGATGAAGGATCAGCTTGGCATCGTGAATCCGGACAGCATCGCGCAGGCCTATTGGGAGATTCACACACAGCCCCGCGACGCGTGGACGCACGAAACAGAATTACGACCTTGGCTGGAATCCTGGTGAGTCCTGAGAACCACCCAAATAGAGCGCCTCAAACCCGGTTCGACACGAAGGATATGCCGCCTGCCAATGGAATGCGTGCTTTGCCTTGGCGTTCGATGCACCGCGCTGTTCGTTCATGTAGTAAACCCTCATGTCGCCAAGCTGCTGCCGAGCCACAGCCTCGTCCACGTGACCAGGCGCAGGAGCCTTGAGAAGCTTCGCAACAAATGGCAACCATTCGCTCAGACGAGCTGGCGAGTCGTCAACAATATTGTAGATGCCACTGACTTCGTGCGCTAGCACCTTTACGGGTGCCTCAGCAGCATCAAGCAGATTGATAAAAGAATAGACCCCGGCCCCGGCACCTACAATCGGCATTGCGCCCCTCTGGATAGCCGTAGGAATGGTACCTTGCGGGTCGTAGCTGGTTCCAGGCCCATAGAACCATCCGTACCTCAGGACCGTCCCTAACATTGCGTTTTCTGAGAGCGTCTGATGCTCGAGCGATGCGATGGCGTTCGCCAGTGGTCGCACCCCGGCGGGAGCATCGAGATGAAGCGGAGTTTCTTCATCGGTCAGTCCGCTACCGGCTGGGGTACACATAAACGAAATACTTTGGGCGATAAATCGTCGTGCCCCAGCGGCGCGAGCGGCGGCGATGAGGTTACGCGTCCCATCAATGCGCACGCGGATCGTTTCAGCGTAAGGATCCCCATTCTTCGTGCCGAACGCGGTGAGCTGATGCAGCACAATCTCCGCTTTAGATTCTGCGACGATTCGTGCAAGCCCTGCTTCGTCGTACACGTCGCCGATCACTGGGACTGCGCCCATCCGGTTTAGTTGCACGGCACGCTCGGCAGAGCGTGCAAGTGCCACCACCCTGTGTCCTGCATGGGTAAGTAAGGGGACAAGAACACGCCCGATTGCGCCTGTACCGCCACGCAAGCCGGGTACCCCATGGGCGAACCCAGTTCTGCGTGCACGCCAGGGCTGGTGAGCCAAGGAATGGGGGCGAAGTCGGGTCGCTCGGTCCAAGGCCAGTGTTGCCCTGGAGGCTGGTGCTCGTAGGCATATTGCTTTGCCCGCGCAACAAATTGAGCGAGTCGCTCTACGCCTTCAATCACACAAAGCTTCCAGGATGACGCGCCACTCACTGGAGGCGTCGGAGCCTGAACCGCTGCCCACAATACCCTCTCCAAAAGCGCCACAAGTCCTATTTCTGATTATTGCACTGCGGGGACCTGTACCGCAAGAGCAAAACAGGCCTGTAAAGCTTGCCTTTAAACGCGCACCTGCCACCCTAGCCAACAAGAAAAAAGCCGCGTAGTATCTCTATTGATTCGCCATCATCAGACGGCGTTCAACGTTAGTCTCGGCATTGCCTTTAATTTTGCGGGGCGACTTACATGTCTACTTCTTACTTCTTGTTTGGCAGCGCATCGGTGCTTATATTTTTGGCGTCCGCGCTCGCGGCGCCCACTGCGCTCCCGGCCGCCGAACAAGCCGCTGTGTTTAAGGCGGCAGGCTACAAACTCAAGGGCAAGGCATGGCGTTTATGCGACACCGGAAATTCGGGTGCTCCCTCCTCCCCGGGCAGTATTCAGGAAGTACGCGACCTCAATGGGGATGGTTTACCGGAGGCCGTGGTGACCGAAGAAAGCACCTTTTGCTATGGCAATACCGGAACCGGCTACACCGTCGTCAGCAAGCTGCCGAATGGTAGTTGGAAGGCCATTACCGCGGGCGTCGGCATCCCCAACTTCCTTGCTACGAAAGGAGCTGGGGGCTGGCCGGACATTGACGTCGGCGGACCAGGCTTTTGCTTTCCGGTCATGCGCTGGAACGGAAGTGAATACAAGCAGAGCCGCTATCAATATGAGGGCAAGCCGTGCCGGCCTCGTTAACACCTTAGAAGTGCGGAAGAGGTTATTGGCGAGTTGGCGAGCGAACTCAACATCAACGAAAAATTGTGGCTCGCGACAAAAGTCTGGACGAGTGGTCGCGATTCTGGCATCGCCCAAATGAATGACTCCTTGCGAAAGTTACAGCGCCAAAAAATTGAACTGATGCAAGTCCACAATCTTCAAGACACAAAGACCCATCTCGCTACCTTGCGCGACTGGAAGAAATCCGGCAAGTTGAAATACTTGGGCGTCACCCACTACCATTCAGGTGCTTATGATGCCCTGGAAAAAGCAATCAAGCCCGGTGATCTGGATTTTGTGCAATTGAACTTCTCCATCGCCGAGCGTGAAGCCGAGCAACGTATTTTGAAAGATGCTTGAGTATTTCTTAGCTCTTTGAAAACCACTGAAGGGGTGAGTTGCGGTGAGGTGACTCACAACCGTCGCCTGCGCTCACTCCACCTTGGCACCGGACAAGCGAACGATACGCGCCATGCGTTCACTTTCGCTACGAATCAGGGCATTTACCTGATCGATGCTAAGGTTCATCGGCAACATGCCCTGCGGCGTCAATTGTTTGTCGATGAAGTCCTGGTTCGAGAGCATCGTCGCAACCGCCGCATTCAGGCGGGTAACGATTTCACGGGGCACGCCGACGGGCGCGAAGAAGGCATACCAGGCACCAATGTCCATATCCTTGTAGCCGACCTCGCTGAAGGTCGGGACATCAGGTAGCAGGGGTGAACGCTTGCTACCAGAGATCGCCAACACCTTGACCCTGCCCGATTTCAAAAAACCCTGGATAGTGGGAATCGCCGGAAAGGTAAATACAACTTGGTCGGCGATCACGTCGGTCAGCGCCGGTGCCGAACCCTTATAGGGCACATGTGCAATGTCCGTGGCGCTGAGCTTCTTATACATCTCACCCATTAAATGGGCCTGACTGCCCACGCCGTAGGAGCCATAGCTGATCGTGCCGGATTTGGCCTTGGTCCAGGCGACCAACTCAGCGAAATTGTTGACGGGCAAGCTCGCCGATACCGTAAGAGTCAGGTTCAAATAGGCCACGGTCGCTACCGGCGTGAAGTCACGCGCCATGTTGTAGGACAAGGCCTTCCACAGCGCAGGGTTGAGCACGAAGGTCGCGTCATTGGTGAACATCAAGGTATGGCCATCTGCGGGCGCCCTTGCGACCAGCTCGGCACCTAGAGCCGTGTTGGCACCAGGCTTATTGTCGATGAGCACGGGTTGTCCGAGAATCTCCGTGAGCTTTCCAGCCACGGCACGCGCCATGATGTCAGTGGCACCGCCTGGGGCATAAGGAACAATGACCCGGATTGGACGGGACGGGAAGTTCGCCTGGGTTTGAGATTGGGATTGAGCGTTAGCATCCCCGTTCACACTGAAGGCCAAAATAGCCCCGAGTACGACAGAACCGAATATAGAGTGAAAATTCTTGAACATGAAATATCCTGAGAAAGCGTTCCCTTGAGGCCATTCAAGCGGGTCAGCGCTGGACAAAGTCTAAGCCAGGCCACTAGTCAGGTTGAGAGCTCATCCCAAAAATACGCATCGCCTTTTTAAAGGCGCTTTAGGAAAAGTGCAACTTCACCTGCTTGGCTGCGAATATGCGTGAAAGTGCCGACGCTATGATCGACGCGCAAAACACAGACGGGACAAGACCGAGTATCGGGCGCTCGGTGAAAAATAATCTAGGCCGAGAACTTAGAAAATTGGATGTAATATGACCGGCTCATGCTTCATAATTTTGATTGCTTAGGCTCTCAAAAATCTTTACGAGACTTCATGAATCAAATCGCTCTAACCCGAGGCGTGCCCGCCGATGAGTCGTATCCACTGGAGGACGTTGCGTCTTGCGCCCAAAGCGTAATGCAGGACCGCCAGCTAGCGCTCGAGGCCATGCGCTATGGCACGGGTTATGGATTCAATCCGCTCCGCGAATTGCTGGCGACGCAATACGGCGTGACGGTTGACCAGGTTTTGGTGGGCAACGGCAGCCTGAGCTTTGTGGACTTACTCGGCGTCATTCTCGAGCCGGGAAGCACTGTCTTGGTCGAGGCTCCGACCTACGATCGCACGCTCACATTATTAAAACGTCACCGCTTAAATGTGGTGGATGTACTTCTCGAGCCCGATGGCGTGAACCTTGAAGCGTTCGAGGCATCGGTCAAAACGAACAAACCAAAATTCGCTTATCTCATCGCGGATTTCCAAAATCCATCAGGGGCTTGCATGAGCCTCGAAAAGCGCAAAAAAGTTGTTGAGCTTGCCGAGCGGTATGACATCATGATCTTAGAAGATTCTCCGTATCGCGCATTGCGTTATAAAGGTTCTGATGTACCGAGCTTGTTTGAACTAAATCCGGCTCGAGTCATGCAGATGAGTTCCTACACTAAGCAGATCAGCCCCGGAGTGCGTGTTGGAACGTTAGTGGGTGATAAGGCCTGGATCGCCAAACTAGCGAAGGCCGCAAACGACACGTACATTTCGGGAGCCTTTCTTGGGCAGGCCACCGTGTACGAATTCTTGCAACGCGGTTTGCTCGAACCTCAGCTCACTCGTATTCGTGCCTTGTACGGCCCACGCCTAGAGCGCATGGCCTCGCAACTTCGGGCGCATGGCCTGACGGACTTCCTAGAGCCGGAGGGTGGCTTTTTCCTGTCGGTCAACCTACCCAAAGGTTCCCGTATGGACGACCTTCTCGAGCGTAGCAAAACGCTTGGTTTGGTCCTGACCGACGGTCGCGGTTTTTTCCTGAATCCAAAAGACGGCGAGCGTTTTTTACGCCTCCCCTTCTGTGCCCTGTCTAATGATGAAATCGATGAGGGGATGGCTAGAGTGGCAAAGCTGGTGCTTTCATGAATAGCGTCGTCGAGATCGACAAGCGCAAGCGAATGCGCCGTGCGGATCCCGCCGTGGCAGCCCCAGCGAGCCACTGGCTGTGATCGCTTATCTTTGCGATGCATTCCGACTCACGACGAACATCGTTATAAACAAAAGTCGAAAAATAGGAAAGCAAGAGATGACAATCACGCATTACCTTACTGCTTCACGCTAGGCTCAGCCCCAGACCAACCAAACGATCAAGATCAAAATGAGTCAAGTGAAATGGCCGCGTGTCGCGGTGGTAGGTGCAGGTGCAGTGGGTTGCTTTTTTGGCGCCAAGCTTGCGAAGGCAGGGGCTGCGGTGACCCTCATTGGCCGCGCACAGGCCATGCAAGCGATTGCAGATCATGGCCTGGAGATTATCGGTCAGGACTATTCGGGCAGAGTCCGCTTGCAAACCAGTACGGAGTTGTCGGCGGCGGCGGGCTGCGATCTGATCTTGCTCTGCGTCAAAACCACGGACACCGTCGAAACTGTCAAGGCACTCGCCCCTCATTTAAAACCTGACACAGCTATTTTGAGCCTTCAAAACGGCGTGGACAATGTTGAGCGAATATTTGAGGCCACGGGTTTTCGTGCCATACCGGCCGCCGTCTATGTCGCAGTGGAAATGAGCGCCCCAGGCAAGCTCCTGCATCGCGGGCGCGGTGATCTTTCGATAGGCGCGTTCCCGTTTCAAGCGCCGAGCGATGTGCACGCCGAGCGATTTACCTCCTCTTCCCTCAAGAACATCGCCGCCTGGTTTGAAGCCTCGGGCGTGCCCTGCACGGTGAGTGACAATGTGATGGGAGAACTCTGGGCCAAGTTCATCGTGAATTGCGCGGTCAATGCCATCTCGGCATTAACCCAGGCGCCGTATGGTCGAATGCTTGAACAGCCAGACATCAAGACTTTGATTTCTGCCCTGGTGCGCGAAACCGTTTCCATTGCCCAGGCCCATGGCGTACAACTCAAGGACACAGACCATGAAGCGGCGGTGTTTCAGGTGATGAAAGCCATGTCCGGGCAATACTCATCAACCGCTCAGGATCTTGCCCGCGGTAAGCCGACCGAGATTGATGCCTTGAACGGCTACGTCAGCAAAACTGCAAAGCTTCACGGACTTGACGCTCCCTTAAATGCCTGGCTCACCGCGATGGTCAAGCTGAGGGCAGGACAGATCTAAGGCCTCAGCTACCGTAAAGCCTCAGCCGCCGTGAGGCTCAGCCGCCTTAACCCTCAGCCGCCTCAAGCCTCGGCTGCCCTACGGCCTTAGCTGCCCGACTTTTTTGCCCACCATGTGTTCGCGAGCGAGTCGCCCGCACTAAAGCGCGCTTGCGCGCCCATCGCCTGACTGATTCTGAGCACTTCGTTCCATTTGATCATTCGTTCCGATCGTGCAAATGAGCCGACCTTGAGCTGACGCGCATTCAGACCAATGCTCAGGGGCACGATCGACACATCCTCGGTTTCACCAGAACGGGCCGACACGATGGTTCCCCAACCCGCGTCTGTCGCGCGCTTGAAGGTTGCGATGGACTCGGAAACCGTACCGACCTGATTAGGCTTGATGAGTACGGCATTGCAGGCACCAAACTGGATCGCTTCCTCGACTAATTTTTCATTAGTCACAAGATAGTCATCTCCAATAATTTGCACCCGAGCACCGAATGCCTGGGTGAAGGCTCGCATGCCTTGAGAGTCGTCTTCAGCCAGCGGGTCCTCGATGGAGACGATCGGATAGTCGGACAGCCATCGGCCCAGCATGCTGATCATTTGCTCTGTATCCAGCTCGCGGTTTTCAAGCGCAAGTCGATAGTGCCCTTGACTGCCAAATTCTGAAGCCGCGATATCGAGCGAAATGACGACGCGCTCGCCCGGCTTCTCGCCAGCGAGTTCAATGGCCTGCACTAAAGTTTCGAGTGCTTCCGTGTTGGAGTCAAAGCTTGGCCACCAACCGCCCTCGTCGGCCACGCCGGCAAGCTTGCCGCGACGCTTCATGAGACTACCCGCAGCGTGATAAATCTCGGCGGTCACTTCCAGCGCTTCTGCGAAAGTCTTGGCACCCGGCACCATCACCATGAAATCCTGAATGTCGACCCGACGCCCCGCATGCGCGCCACCCCCAAAAATTTGAATTTCCGGGAGCGGTATCGAAGGTGTCGTCGCGTAACGCTCAGCAACATATTGCCAAAGCGGTCGTCGACTGACCGAGGCCGCCGCATGTAAAACAGCCAACGATGTTGCGACTGTGGCATTTCCTCCAAGCCTTGCTTTGAGAGGCGTGCCGTCGAGAGCAACGAGACGGGCATCGATGCCCGCCTGATCGCTCACGTCCATGCCGATTAATGCAGCTTGAATAAGCTCATGCACACCGCGAATCGCCTGCTGCACGTCCTTCCCAGCCAGCCGCTCACCGCCGTCTCGAAGGTCGATCGCTTCCCGTGTGCCTCTTGAAGCGCCCGCAGGCGCAATAGCACGACCGATGTGACCGTCGTCCGTTTTGACTTCGACCTCAATCGTCGGGAACCCTCGCGAGTCCCAAACCCGCAGGGCTTGTACTTGCGTAATTCGGCTAGTGTTTTCGCTTGCGCTCACGTGATCACCTAAGAGTTTCCTGAAGTGCCGTCAGTATGGGTTCGAGATGTTGCGGCGACTGCTTGATGAATCGGATGGCCAGGACTCGCACGAGCTGCTGTTGCTCAGGGTTCAAGTATTCGGCCGGTGACTTTCCGTCAACTCTGGCGAGCAGCAGAGCAGGCAAGAGACGCGCCACTCGGCCCTCAAGGCTTGGCGCGCTTTCCCAGTTGAGCCCGCCTTGGTAGGCCTCCCAGAAATGTCCAACGAGGCCCACCAAGGCAGAGGCCTGAGCAGGCCGATGCACCGCTTTGAGCAAAAAATGATTTATGCAAAAAGCGATGTCGAAAGCCGGGTCACCCATTACCGCACATTCTGCATCAAGGAACACTGGCCCCTTCGCGCCGACCAAGATGTTTTTTGGGCTCACATCGCCATGAACTAAGGCGATTTGAGCGGCGTGAAATTCCTGCGCAATCTGGAACAACTGATCCCGGATCGAAGGATGCTTGAGCGCCGTAAACTCAAGATAGGCCTCAAGCCTCAAGGCGTGAAAGCCCGCTTTGTCCTGAAAGTCCGCCGCAGGAAACGTTTTTGTGGCGGAAAGGGCGTGGATCTTGGCCAGAGACTGAGCCACCGCGCGCGCCGTCTCAGGCTCCACCTCGCCGGCCAGGAGCGACGCTTTCCAGTTTTTGTACTGCGAAGGATCAAGGTATTCCATCGCAAAAGCACCCAAGGCCGTCGATTGTCCGTACAGTTTCGGAACCGCCGCGGGGAGAATCGTCGCAACCGTACTCAGCCAACGGTATTCGGTGACGTTACGGTGCACCGGGGCCAACCATTGCGCCGCCACTTTCAATTGCGGCAAGGCCCCCTTAATGCATATTTTTCGATCCGGCAGGGTCACCGCGGCGATATCTGAAGACACGCCTCCTGCGAGTGCCTGAATCGACACGATGTCCTCGGGCCGACCCAAACCCAACTCCGCCACCAAGGCCCGACACTGTGATTCGAAATCTATGTCCGCACCCAAACCTTGATCCTTCCTTTAGCATGTGCAACTCACAAGGGAGCCACTCGCGGGCCACCGGATCTTAACGGATACGGTGAAGAGAATCTAAAAAGATCTCGGCTTGTGCGACATGTGATTGTGGCAGCTCGGTTTTACAGAAGGAATCAGAAGCCGTCTCAGTCTCATAGGCCGTTGGACAAGGTTGCGTCTTAACATGCAAGTAAATACCTGCATATAATGCATCACACTTACTTTCAATGGGGTGGGGGCATCGTGGTCAATATTTTGCATAAAGTCGGAATCAAGGGCGCATCCTCGAATGCTGTCTATAGCGCCTTAAGCATCGTCGACGGATTGTCGGTCTCGAAGACGGCAAGGGCTCACCCGCTCCTGATGACCTCAAACTCGACCATTGGGAGTAGCGGATCGTGAGCGCGCGCTCTCCCAGTCGAGCCTTGGCTCATAAAGCGGTGTAATTGGACGTCGACAAAGTCTTCAAAGCGCTAGCCGATCCAGGGCGCAGAAATCTGCTTGATCAACTACACCTCGACAACGGCCAGACACTCACCGCACTCTGCGAGCACATGGACATGACACGCCAAGCCGTCACCCAACACCTCCGGCAACTGCAGGATGCCAACCTCATTGCCGTAGTCTGGCATGGGCGCGAAAAACTTCACTACCTTAACCCTGTGCCACTCCATGAAATTTACGAACGCTGGATTGGGAAATTTGAACGCCAGCGCCTCAAGGCACTGCATAACCTTAAAACCAACCTGGAAGGAAATGATCATGGTGAAGCCTAGTTACGTGTATGTCACCTATATTGCAAGCACCGTCGAGAAGTTATGGCAAGCCATCACCGAGACAGACCAAATGCGTCAGTGGTGGGTCGATCCGAGTGCGGGCTGCGCACGAGTCAACGTGTCTGACTGGAAGCCCGGTTCCAAGTGGGTGCATCAACGCGCCGACGGGTCCGATATCGTTGACATGGTCGGAAAAGTGCTTGAGAACACGCCCCCTCGCCGATTGGCATTTACCTGGGCGCGACCCAACGATGCGGATGACGCATCAAAACATTC
>JANOPA010000063.1:0-56116 GCA_031421635.1 Betaproteobacteria bacterium
GCACTGGCTCTAAGCCTAGGATGGACCAGCGCCCAGGCCGCTGTAGAAGTTCAATGGTGGCATTCGATGACCGGTGCCCTTGGTGATCGACTCAACACCTTGGCAGATCGTTTCAATAAGAGCCAGCCTGACTACAAGGTAGTACCGGTTTTCAAGGGGGCTTACGCGGAATCCATGTCGGCAGCAATTGCGGCCTACCGTGCGGGCAATGCCCCTCATATTTTGCAAGTGTTTGAAGTGGGCACGGCCACCATGATGTCGGCCAAGGGTGCGATAGTCCCTGTCGAGGGCATGATGAAGGAGGCGGGCGAAAAGTTTGATCGCTCGGCCTACATTCCTGCTGTAGCCGGTTATTACACGACCCGTAAGGGGGATATGCTGTCCTTCCCCTTCAATAGCTCCACCACCGTCTTTTATTACAACAAGGATGCCTTCGCGAAAGCCGGTGTCGACAAGGTTCCGACCACTTGGAACGAAGTGACGGCTGCGGCAGCGAAAGTAAAAGCCTCCGGCGCTTCGACATGTGGCTACACCACAGGCTGGCAAAGCTGGGTACAACTTGAGAACTTCTCCACTTGGCATAACGTGCCGGTGGCCACGGCTAACAACGGCTTTGATTCGAACTCGGCGCGCATGCTGGTGAACACCCCTTTGCATGTCAAACACATCGGCAATATGAGTGATTGGGCCAAGCGCGGCTGGTTTACTTATGCGGGCCGACGTAATGAACCTGAAGCCAAGTTCTTCGCAGGCGAATGTGCGATGCTCACCTCGAGCTCAGCGGCTTACGGCAATATCAAGCGCAATGCCAAGTTCAATTTTGGTATCGGTAAGTTGCCCTATTATGCCGATGTCGCTGGAGCCCCTCAGAACACCATCATTGGTGGTGCCAGCCTGTGGGTGATGTCGGGCAAAAAGAAGGAAGAGTACAAAGGCGTGGCCAAGTTCTTTACCTTCCTTTCTTCGACGGCCATTCAAGCGGAGTGGCATCAGGAGACGGGTTATTTGCCTTTGACTTTAGCCGCTTACGAAGAGACCAAGAAGTCGGGCTTTTATGAAAAAAATCCCGGTACCGATGTGTCCGTGCAGCAAATGCTGGCCAAGACCACTGAAAAATCCCGTGGCATTCGTCTTGGTAACTTTGTGCAAATTCGCGACGTGATCGACGAGGAACTGGAAGGCGTCTGGGGTGGCAAGCAAGATGCCAAGACGGCTCTGGACAAAATCGTGGCGCGCGCCAATGAGCATTTGATTCGCTTCGAGAAAACAGCCAAAGAGTAAGCCACGGGTCAGTAAAGCACTAGACCTTATCAAGCAGGCAGGAAGGAAATGGAAAAGCGTGTCATCTTCAAAGAAAGATGGCTTCCCTATCTGCTGCTGGCACCACAGTTAATCATCACTGTGGTGTTCTTTTTCTGGCCTGCGTTTCAGGCCCTCTATCAATCTTTTTTCGTGCAAGATGCCTTTGGTACTGATATTCAGTATGTTGGCTTAGAAAATTTCAAAAAGCTTTTTGCCGATGAGCTTTACTTGGGCGCTTTCAAGACGACGGCGTTTTTCTCGGTCCTCGTCACGTTCTTGGGCCTCTCGATCAGTTTGCTGTTAGCCTACTTTGCGGACCGCGCCATCAAAGGCGCTTTGCTGTTTCGAACCCTATTAATTTGGCCCTATGCGGTCGCACCTGCAATCGCGGGAGTGCTCTGGATGTTCCTCTTTAACCCCTCGCTTGGCGTGATATCGCACTGGCTTAAGGGCTTTGGCATATCTTGGAATCACGTACTGGACGGTGAGCAGGCCATGCTGCTGGTGGTGATCGCAGCCATTTGGAAGCAAATTAGTTATAACTTTATTTTCTTCTTGGCGGGACTGCAATCCATTCCTAAATCGCTGATCGAAGCGGCGGCGCTCGATGGTGCAGGTGCCTGGCGAACCTTTCGCTCAATTGTGATTCCGCTGCTATCACCGACGGCATTTTTTTTGCTGGTCGTGAACATCGTTTATGCGTTCTTCGACACCTTCCCGATTATTGATGCGGCGACCAGTGGAGGCCCTAACAAAGCCACTGAAATTTTGGTCTACAAGGTGTACCACGACGGCTTCATCGGCCTCGACATTGGGGGTTCGGCCGCCCAGTCAGTCATATTGATGGCGATTGTGATTGGCCTAACCTTTGTTCAGTTCCGCTATGTTGAGCGCAGGGTAAAGTACTAATGCTGAACCGTAGCCCATGGATGACCTTTCTCACCTATGCGATTTTAGTCGCGGGGGTGTGTCTGGTGGGCTTGCCGCTGTGGGTGACCTTTGTGGCCAGCACTCAGACCTTTGAGCAGGTGGTGGCGGCCCCGATGTCTTTGATTCCCGGCACCCAAATCATCAAGAATTACTCGGCGGTTCTCGCGGGCGGCTCGCAAGATTTGTCCGCTCCGGTGGCCCGCATGATGATGGTCAGTGGTTTCATGGCGCTCGGCGTTGCTCTTGGGAAAATTTTCATTTCTCTGCTCTCAGCCTTCGCACTGATCTATTTTCGTTTTCCCTTTAAGACTTTCTTCTTCTGGATGATCTTTGTGACTTTGATGCTGCCAGTGGAGGTGCGCATCATGCCGACCTATCAGGTGATGTCGGATCTTAAGTTGTTGAATACTTATACGGGTTTAATCTTGCCCTTGGTGGCCTCGGCGACGGCGACATTTTTGTTCCGACAGTTTTTCATGACCGTGCCTGATGAACTTGCTGAAGCCGCCAAGTTAGATGGCGCCGGTCCCTTGCGCTTTTTTTGGTCGGTCTTACTACCTCTTTCCCGTACCAATATCGCTGCCATGTTCGTGATTCTTTTTGTATATGGATGGAATCAGTATCTTTGGCCCTTGCTCATCACAACCGACGAGAGCATGTACAGTATTGTGATTGGTATTCGTAGAATGCTCGCGGCCGGTGATGCCGCTACTGAGTGGCACTTGGTCATGGCTACAGCGATGTTGGCGATGATTCCACCCGTCTTGGTGGTAGTGCTGATGCAGAAGTGGTTTGTCAAAGGCCTGGTCGATTCCGACAAGTAAGATTGAGCCTTTTACGTTGATTTTTAAGCAGGATGGAGTTCTAGCCAAATGGGTTTACCAAAGCCAGCCCCCCCAACTCCCGTGCGTTTCGATACCTGGCCTTACCCCAAGCGCTGCGCTCACCGCGGTGCAGGTAAGTTAGCGCCTGAGAACACGCTTGCTGCCTTTCGTCATGGTGCAGGCTTCGGATACAGAATGTTTGAGTTTGATGCCAAGCTGAGCGCTGACGGCGTGGCCTTGTTGATGCATGACCCAACTCTTGAGCGCACCAGTAACGGCCGGGGCCGGGTGGCCGGAAAAAGCTTTGGTGAGCTCTCTCAATTGGACGCGGGAAGCTGGCATTCACCCGCCTTTGCGGGTGAATCGATTCCGAGCCTGGAGAGGATCGCTCGATGGTTGAACGCCAACCACTGCGTCGCCAATATTGAGATTAAGCCCTGTCCTGGTCGAGAGGCTGAGACCGGTGCAGCTATCGCCCTGGAGGCCCGTCACTTGTTTGCAGGGCGAGATATTCCGCCCTTGCTCACGTCCTTTTCCGAGGCTGCGCTGGAAGCGGCCAGGCAGGCCGCCCCCGAGTTGCCGCGCGGCCTTTTAGTCAATCAATTGCCTGGGGATTGGGTGGCGCGTTGCAAGCGCCTGAGTTGCGTGGCCATTGATTCACACTTCAGTCAATTGTCGCGCGAGATGATCGCTCTCGCGCATGCCGAAGGTTTGAGGGTAGCCGCATATACCGTGAACGATGTGGAGTTGGCGGAGCGTTTTACGGGTTGGGGCCTCGACGTGCTGATCACAGATATTGTGGATCACATCAAGCCTTGAATCGCACTTGGGACTTAAGCTTTGTACATCTTGACTAAGTCCGGTGAAACTCCCTGCAAGTCGAGGGCAAGCTTTGGCTTAGTCGTTTGAGAGGCCTGACCGATAAGACCCAGTGCCGCTGCAACGCCGGCCTGCACGCTGTCAATGATTGGCATACTGAGCTGGGGTCGAATCTTTTCTGCGAGGCCGACTAGGCCTGCACCTCCCAAAATAACTGCCTCCGCTTTGTAAAAGACTTGAGCGTCTTTGCAGGCTTGTACTAATACCCCAAGGGCCTTGTCAGGATTTGCAGCCAAGTCTGCGCCGCTGGGCGCCACGGTATGGATACCCGCGAGATGGTCTTGCTGATTCAAGGTCATGGCTAGCCTTTGTAGCATGGGTTTCCAACGCTCGCCTCCGGTGACGACCGCATAGCGACCATATTTTGACGCCGCCAAAAATGCGGCTTGAGCGAGGCCGGTCACTGGTACCGGGCAGCTTTCTTGCAGTGCGGTGAGTCCCGGATCACCAAAGCAGGCCACCAGAACGCTGGCAGGCCTTAGGTGGGGCAGGGATGCAGAATGGGCCCAGGCATCGAGGGTGGCATGCGCGGCGATTGCAAAGCTAGCTTCATCAACGATGTAACTTGCACCGAATCGCGCCGTGAAACCTTGTACCGTTTGATCGCCCGTGCATTGCGCTTGCGCATACCTCGTAAGCTTGTCGGTGACGCTTGCAGACGTGTTTGGGTTGATGATGAGTAGTTGAGCCAATGCCAGTCTCCCTCTGTCTTATAAGGCTTATGATAACCCTGGCTTATTCGCTTTGCATTGGTTCTATGTTGGGGGCTTTAATTCATATTCATTTGGAGCGCTCTGACAACAAGCGCGCCTGCCTGTCAATTGAACTTTATTCGTGCAAAGTCAGTCAGCCCAATGCTTTGATCGTTCAATCGCTTTTTTCCACTGAGCGAGCCGGGTTTGGCGCTCGTCTACGGTAATCTGAGGGCGGAATATTCGATCAACTTGCCAATGCGTCGCGACTTCGTCGAGCGATGACCAAAAGCCTATGGCCAGACCGGCAAGATAAGCGGCACCAAGTGCCGTCGTTTCAGTGACTTTAGGTCGGACCACGGGCACGCCGAGTAGGTCGGCTTGGATCTGCATGAGAAGGTTATTGGCCGTGGCACCCCCATCGACTCTTAACTCGGTGATTGGGCGGGCATCGGCTTGCATGCCGGCAATGAGATCGGCGCTTTGCAAAGCGATGGCTTCCAGCGCTGCCCGAGCGATATGGGCAGGGCCTGTCCCCCTTGTGATACCGAGCAGAGCGCCCCTTGCATTGGGGTCCCAATACGGGCTGCCTAGGCCAGTGAACGCCGGTACAAAGACGACTCCATCGCTGTGTGGGACGCTCGCGGCGAGTTGCTCGACATCGCTGGCCTTGTCGATGAACTTAAGGTTGTCGCGCAACCACTGCACCACGGCGCCACCGACGAACACTGAGCCCTCCAATGCATAGGTCCTGCCACCGGCGATTTGCCATGCACCCGTGCTGAGCTGATGATTGTGAGACGCGACGGGCTTTGAGCCGACATTCATGAGCAAGAAGCAACCCGTGCCATAAGTGTTTTTGGCCATACCGGGCTGAAAGCAAGCCTGCCCGAACAGAGCGGCCTGTTGATCGCCGGCCATGCCCGCGAGCGGTAGGCGATGGCCTTGAATTTCAATCTGGGTGATCACGCCTTGCGAAGGCACAATCGTCGGAAGGCAGGCCTCCGGAACATTGAGCATCTTGAGCATTTCCGGGCTCCACTGTCCGGAGGCTAAGTCCATCATCAAGGTGCGACTGGCGTTGGAGAAGTCGGTGACATGGATTTTTTGTGCGCCACTGAGTTTATAGGCGAGCCAGGAGTCGACGGTGCCGAAAGCAAGTTCTCCGTTTTCTGCGCGCGCGCGCGCACCTGGAATGTGATCGAGCAACCACGACAGTTTGGTACCCGAAAAATAGGGGTCAAGTACCAAACCGGTAATTTGTACGATGCGAGCTTCGTGGCCTTCGGCTTTGAGTCGGTTGCAAACATCGGCGGTGCGCCGGTCTTGCCAGACGATGGCGCGGGCCAGAGGAACGCCTGTGGCACGATCCCAGAGGACGGTGGTTTCGCGTTGGTTGGTAATGCCTATGGCGGCGATGTCCTTGGGGCTAATACCCGCCTTGGTGATGACTTCGTCAATGGTTATCGTTTGGGAGGTCCACAAATCGTTGGCATCATGTTCGACCCAGCCTGGCTGGGGGAAGTGCTGTTCAAACTCGCGTTGCGCTGTGGCTTGAATGTTGCCTGCGCGGTCGAACAAAATACTGCGCGAGCTGGTGGTGCCTTGGTCTAGTGCGAGGATGTATCGGGTCATGCGCTGGGCCTGTGTTGGCGGTGTTGACGGTGGCGATGGCGGTGTTGACGGTGGTGCCTGGGATGCTTGCGTTTTTTGAATTGCTTGTGAGGATGGGCGCAGGTTTTTTCGGCGCGATTGCTAGTCTGAGGTCGGGTTTGTTTTCGCGGATGGCCGCTAACCAAAGCGACCTTGAATGAACCATCCCGGCGTAGGAAAACGTTGCCTGTAAAGCCAGTATAAATTGTTTTGTTCGTCCTCCGCGATAAAGTAATCGCGCTGTACCAAATGGTTGTCCCACCAACCGCTTTCGATACGTTCTGGACCGGCGAGAAGGTTCAACTGGCTTTGGTAAAAAGGGCGATTTTGACGCTCGGTGATGGATATAGGCTTGGGGAAGAACCATAGTGGGCGAGGTAGTCCAGGCAGGTGAGTGAGCAAGGGTCCGCCCGTCGATGCGCTCCTGGAGCTCACCATCGCGCCGCTCCCGGAGCCTAGGGTTGCGGCGAGTGCATTCTTAGTGGCCTTGGTTTCTGGGCTTTTCTTGCCGATACTTTTGAAATCTTCAAGCGGTCGGAGTTCATAGGCATCTTCTGGACGATGGTCCTGAGCAATCAGGACCTGCTGCACTTGCTCACGCCCTAAGCGCACCTGCAAGCGTTCCACCAAACGACCCAGGCTTTCTCGAGCAGTTTGAGGCAGGGGAAAAAGATCTTGCGTCGGTGGGGTCATGGCGACGATCTCTTGGCAGTTCAGGAGCAAGGTATGGGCCGGTGCTTTGAGCTGAGAGACATTCAGGCGCTCACGCAGCAAGCTCACCAGGCGGTTCACATCGCGACTGGGTTCGGTGAGCCGAATCTCAAAGCGAGTGGCAGGGCGATCCTCATGCTCGGCTAAGAGTTCTAACTGACTGACCGCCGCATGGCGCAAGGTCAGCCATTGGCAAAGTTGTTGCATGAGACGTTGCGCGGCGAAGAGCAAGGCTTGAGCGTTTTCGACATCCCAGAGCAGTTCGAGTTTTTGATTGAACTCGAGCGGCGCTTCGTAAAAGTGACGCAGCTCTGGGCTTTTGCCTAAGGCTTGGTCGAGCTCAGTGAGTAGGGCTTTGCCGAAACGCCGAGCCAGACCTGCGCGCGGTAATTGCACGAGATCTTTGATGCTGCGGGCACCGATTGTTTCTAAAACCTCGAGATGGGGGCGGGAGCTTTTCAGTAGGCTTAAAGAGAGCGGGGCGAGGCGGCAATTGAGTTCGCCGTCATGTTCGGCGGTAATGATGGGTTTTTCTTTTCCTGGTCCGTGGCCCAAATTCGCAAGTGCTAGGAGCCAGGCGCTGCTGGGGTACGGGGCTAGCGCCAGTCTTAGGGTAAAAGGGGCTGGACTCAGCGCAGCTTGAAGACGCGCCAGCAGTCGCTCACGCCCGCCAAACAGCAAGAGGCTGGCTTCAAGCTCCAAGAGTAAACCGGCCGGTCTCGTGTTTTGATCGTTACTGGAGAGTGCTTTGAGGCCTAGCGTCGCCTCTAAACTTACTTCATATTGCATGCTCACATTGGGTGTGAATTGCAAGACGGTGAGTGCAATGGTGTCTAAGGCCTGCTGCTCGCGGCGTGGGTCTTGGGTGAAGAGTTTGAGATCAGGGGCCAGAGCCAGCGCAGTGGCGCGTTTGATACCGGGCTGCACGCCTAGAGTGGTTGCAGTTTTATTGCTGGAGAGAATATGGGTGGTGCTGCTGATAGCGAGAGGCGGCGGCTCTGATGTGGTCAGCACTTGGCGAGTTGATGCGCTCGCTAGGCATGGCTCTTCGATCAAGAAGGCCTGTTCGACTATCTCGATGGAAAGACGGGGGAAGTAGAGGGCTAGCCAGAGCATGTTGATGGGCGCAGGGCATCGTCTAAAGGTTGATCAATGATTCGTTTGAGTTGCTAAACTGCTGGTTTATTGCAATTTAGGTTTTCTTGGGGTTCTCTTCGTGAGTCATGAATCCGATGAGACGCTTAGGTGACTCTGGTGGAGTCCTAAGTTCTCGCGCAGTACCGTCTGAAAAACCTTGGTAAGCATAGACAATACTTCGCCTCGCTCATGCTTTACCGGGTTGTCGAAGCTGCCGGCTTGTATGTAGACTTTTGAGATCGGCCGCAAGCACGAGAATTTGCTCAGCAGTAAATATCTTATGGCGTCGGGGTCTTGTCGAAAGACCCAAATATCGAAGGCGCCAGTTCGAAAATCTATTACGTAAGACTCCGTATCGAAGCTTTAAAAGCCAGACGACCCCTTGGGGTTTTGGCACTAACTCACCACCACAGCCAACCCCGCCCCGCTATGCACCGTTGCCAAGCCACTCACATGCTGAGTTTGTTTGGCTGGGTGTTCGTTGTCCTTCACCAAACTGGGTTTGAGCTTGATGGCTTGGATCGGTTGCGGCAGGTCGAGCAGGATGGGCATCGCCAAGACGGGGCCGCGGCGCTTGAGCACCTGCACGGCGAGTTTTTGATCGGGTTTGGGGAGGAGAAGTAGGCGTAGCGGTGCGGGCGAGGATTCGAACTGGGCGGCGAGTTGACGGAACAGGAAGACTGGGCCTTGTGCCGTTTGGGCTGCGAGCTGCATACGGCGCAGGTGCTCGGGTTTGGTTTTGTCTTGAGGTAACCAGGCCAGCAGTGCACCGAAGCTGGCGCTCTTTAAGGTTTGCTCAATGGCCCATAGACGGTTGGCCGCATTAGGGGCTTGAATAATGATGAGATGTTTGAGATCAATGCCAAAGCTGGCCAGAGCGGGGGCATAGGGAATGTGGGGTGGGGCGAGCAGAATAACCACCTTGCCCTCACGAGTGAGTTGGCGGACGAGGGGCACGAGCAGGCGTAGTTCGCCGATGCCTGCTTCACGGGTAATGAGTTCGGTGAGCATACCGAGAGGCCAGCCTGCACCGGGCAGCTCGCGGTCGAGCTTGGGGTAGCTACTGGACAGAGCGGCCACGGCGCTATGGCCGAGTTGATCGGCACGCCACAGGCCACTCAGATTGTTGAGCAAGTCGTCGGATTTGCGTAATGCACTCATTGCAGCATGCCTTTCTGAAAATTAAAGTGTGTAAGAGCGCTTACTCCATGGCAATAAAAGGCTTACAGCCCTTTCCCTCCCCTCACTAAACCAACCGCGATGCCTTCAAGCGAAAATTCATCAGTCCGGCTATCGAGAACAATTGTTTTGAAATCGGGGTTCTCGGCGATCAGCTCGACCTTGGTACCGGTTTTGCGCCAGCGTTTCACGGTGACGTCTTCACCTAAACGTGCTACCACGATTTGGCCGTTGCGAGCATCGTTGGCTTGCTTGATGGCGAGCAGGTCGCCATCCAGAATGCCGGCGTCGCGCATACTCATGCCGCGCACTTTCAAAAGATAATCGGGCGAGGCGCTGAACAGGCTGGGGTCGAGCGCGTAATGCGCTTCGACATGCTCTTGCGCCAAGATGGGGCTACCGGCAGCGACTCGACCAATGAGGGGTAGGCTGAGCGCCAGCTTGACGGCATTGCCCACTTGCTCGCCCATTTGAATACTCATTTGCTCCGCCAAACGAATGCCACGCGAGGCGCCTGCCATGATTTCGATCACCCCTTTGCGGGCCAGAGCCTTGAGATGCTCCTCGGCGGCGTTGGGAGAGCGAAAACCGAGTTCGGTAGCGATTTCGGCACGAGTGGGTGGATAGCCGGTTCTCGCGATATGCTGCTTGATCAACTCCAGAATTTCTTGCTGACGTTCGGTGAGGGGACGGGTGGAGAAAGCTGGCGTCGCTGTCGGGAGACTTGCGGGAGCGGTGGCTTTAACAGTCATGGTGGCCTTATCTGGTGATCATGGTGAATATTGTGAATATTTAAATCGTGAATACTCAAATCGTGAATACTTGAAAATATTCCAATAACTGTATTTTCATCCAGTACTGTATAAAATGTCAAGCCTGATCTTTTTCTGAAGCAATGAACACGCTTAGGCCGTCGCATCGAGGAACCCTATGCCTAAAGTTGAAGCACTCTTCCTAAAGCGCTCGCATGCGTCCGAGATCAACGCCGTCGATCATTTGGATTTGCTTATAGGCGCTGGCATTGTTGGGGATCTTAAATGCGATCTTGAATCACCTCGACAAATCCTGGTCGTTCGCGCAGAAGACCTGCATTCGTTCTCATTGCCACTTGGGTATTTGAAGGAAAACATGGTCTTGTCTGGGGTTAGTGCCTATGACTTTTTACCTGGTCGATCCATAAGGTTTGAGAATGGCACATCGATTCATTTGGTTTTCCATTGTGAGCCTTGCAAAAAAATTGGCGAACTGGTCCCGCGTTTGAGCTCCATTAGCGGGAAACGAGGCATTCTTGGGATCGTGGAGCGCTCTGGACGAGTGCATGCGTCGGACCGCCCGACCTTTCAACCAAGCTGTCTGAATTCCATGTCGGAGAGTGCAGAGGCACGAGTGGCTCAAATCGTTGCAAAGATACCGCTAGGAAGAGTTTTGGACTACGGGACTTTGCTCGTAGCCGCGGGCTTACAAGCAGCGTATTTTCGGGTCATCCCTAAATATCTCGAAGCGGCGAAATTGGCGAATTTGCCGACACACCGTGTCGTAACGAGTGCATTCGCGCTTCAGAAGTCAGACCGGCTCTCGCATTTGACTTTGGCCATCGAATTGAATCACTTATTGCCTGCGAAGGAATCGTTAGGACCCTTCAAAAGGCCGGAAATATTGCCCACGCTTTTAAAAGGGCTTGCTTGGAAGCCAAAAATATTGGATCTTTTACAAGATTGAGACTCGCGGGGGATTCACGTCAAAATAACGAGAGCGTTTGGGTAAATACGTAATGACTTCCTTAAGTCGTGGTCTTTATCTGACGCAGTGTTGCGAAGCGTTTCTTGTTGACGGTTTGTATCGTTTAATTTAAGTATTCACCCGTCTAATCGGAACCTTCTCAGTCTCTACGCGAAGGTCTCCAATGAATACCAAGGTTGTTTTCTCTGTCGCTGCAATTGCAGCAGTGTTTACCGGCTCCCAAGTCATGGCTCAAGTGACCGTCAAGGAAGACGGTCAGTGGCGCTCGGCTGTCTCTTTGGGCGTGAGTTCTGCATCTGGTAATTCTTCTTCGTCAAGCTTGTCTTTCCTTGGCGATGGCGTGCGCGCTACCAAGCAAGACAAGTGGAGCATCTACGGTTCTGCGTTATATGGCCGTGCATCGGGTACCACTACAGCAAACATTTTGCGCCTAGGTACTCGTTACGACTGGAATCTCAGTGAAAAGCTGTTTGCTTTTGGTGGTTTGGATCTTGAGAAAGACGGCGTTGCGAAGTTGAGCTTGCGGACAGGTTTGTCTGGTGGCCTGGGATATCACGTGATCAAGGACGCAAATACGACCTTTGATGTGTTTGGCGGTATCGGTTACACCTCCGACAGCTACGGTGTAGCTCGCTTCATCGACAACTCGAATCGCACCAGCTACAGCTACATGAACCTGGTGTTGGGCGAAGAGTCCACGCACAAGTTGTCAGAGACCCTCAGTGCAAAGCAGCGCTTTGTGTTTTATCCCAACATGAGTAATCGTGGTGAGTATTTGGCTCGCTTTGATGCTGGCCTGAGTGCAGCCTTTTCGAAGTCGAGCAACGTGACGATGGGCTTAGCGGTTCGTCAAAACTCGGACCCTGGTGTTGGTGTGAAGAAGACCGATAGCTTTTTCACTGTGGGCTTAGGCATGAAGTTCGACTAATTGCCATTGAATCGATAACGCCTTTAGGTCGACAAGCTTTGCTTTGTCGACCATTTTGCATAAGCTTTTAAAAATGAGAATAATGCACAGTGTTCTAAGCGTTGAAAATTGAGACTAACTGGCTAGTACATTTACGTAATGTACCCAATTTCAACCATGAGACGTTTCGAAATTCGTGAAAAATGCACTATTTTGGCGTAAATGTAGTAATTTCGCCATGAAGGAATGTGATATTTCCCTTGACTTTGATCTGTAATTGGCAAGCTTTGATGCCTGTGTCACAATGGTTCTGCGCAAATTGTTGTCAAGGACAAACCTGCGAATAGTTTGAAGTTTTCAGACTTTCATTTGCAAATGTTGGTTTTGGACGATGAGCTTGCGTGTTGAATCAGTTAAGCACTAAAAGTGTTGAGCTGGCTACTAACACTTTTTTATTATTTGATCGGGTTCGAATGGCAACCAAAATTTATGTAGGAAATCTCCCCTGGCGCGCTACGGATGCGCAACTTCTCTCGATGTTCGCACCGCATGGCGAAGTGGTCGAGGCTAAAGTAATGGTGGATCGTGAAACGGGCCGCTCACGTGGCTTTGGCTTTGTGTCGATGGCAGATGCCGCCCAAGCCGATGCTGCGATTGAGGCGGTAAATGGCACGGAGCTTGAAGGCCGTGCAGTTGTAGCTAACGTTGCTCGCGAAAAAACCGGTGGCGGTGGATTCGGCGGTGGCGGTGGCGGCGGCGGACGCCCTGGTGGCGGTGGCTTTGGTGGTCGCGGGCCAGGCGGCGGCGGTGGCGGTGGTGGACGTCCCGGCGGTGGCTTCGGCGGTGGCGGCGGTGGCCGTAGCGGCGGCGGCGGCGGTGGAGGTGTCGGCGGCGGGGGTGGTGGCGGCGGTGGTTACGGAGGCGGCGGTGGCGGTGGTCGCAGCGGCTACTAAGACCACGGCAGGATAAACGAGGATTCGTCTCGATTTTTGGGTCGAAATCGCGCTGAAAATAAAAGGCCAAACATTGTTTGGCCTTTTTCCATTAGCGACGCTCGTATTCGCCAGCAATGAATTTCTCCAAGACTAGTCATTTGAAGAGTACAAATCTATGAGTTTCTCGATCGCAATCATCGGTGCGGGTGCAATGGGTGGCGCTATGGCGAGGTGCCTATTGGCTGCCGGCCATGCCCTTTTCGTTCGGGATGTACTGGCGGAGCGCGAACAGATACTCTCGAGTATTGGCGCAACAGTCGTGACTTCTCCTGCTCAAGCTGCGGCGCACGCCAGGATAATCTTTATTGTAGTGGTAGATCGAAATGAAATTGAGGAAGTGCTTTGGGGAGCATCAGACAAGCCTTTGGGTCTGCTCGGCGCATTAACTGCCGAGCACACGGTTCTCTTTAACAGTACGATTGCACCTGAGGACGTACAACGCTTTTGCGAGGCGGTTCAGGCAACAGGTGCTCAAGCGGTCGATGCGCCCATCTCCGGTGGACCAGTTCGTGCTGCGGCCGGCACAATGAGTATGATGCTAGCGGCACCAGCGCCCGTACTGAGTGGGCTCGAAACACTTTTGGATCAAATGACCGCAAAACGCTTTGTGATCTCGGAACATTTCGGTGATGCTGCCAAAGCGAAACTCACCAATAACTTAATGGCGGGTCTGAATTTGCTGGCAGGTGCGGAGGCCTTGGCCTTTGGTGAGCGGCTCGGCCTAGATGCTCAGCAACTTCTTAATTTAATGTCGGTCAGTTCCGGTCAGAGTTGGATGGCAGATGATCGCTTGAGCCGGGCCTTGGTGAATGATTTTGAACCCCGAGCGCAAACCAAGGTTATAACGAAGGACGTGCGATTGGCCAATGAATTGGCGCTAAGACATGGACTTGATTTGCCTCTCGGTAAAAAAGCCGCCGCGCTTTATGCTGAGGCTTGTGCGGCCGGGTTTGATCTTGAGGACGATGCGGCCGTTTTAAAGCACTATCGTCGCCGGTTCCAATCTTGAGTGGCACCAAGTAGGCAGCCGCGCCGACTAGCAGTCAATAGACTATTGCTGCCCGCAAGCTACCCAACGATACGACTGGTCTGCGCCTTTAGGGCTGCCTCTAAGGTATCAGCAACTTCGTCCAGATGGGCGCGAGTCTCAATTGAGAGGCGAGGATTGGCTTTGGCGCCTTGAGCCTTGGCGAGCAAACTTTTCGCAGTGAGGCGATGCAAGGCGCGAGCATCGCCCTGAGCGCTACCCAGTCCCGGACGAAGAATGGCCGTGGCCAGACGACGTAAATGTTCGCGTTGCAGTGCGCGCCGCGAGATTGATACATCGCCGAAGCCCGGACCGTCACCCCAAATTGAACGGTTAATTGATGTATAGAGTTCGCTTAAAGTAAATGCATCTTTTGTGGTGCTGAGTTTGGTCTGCGAGTTTTGCAGCCGCTCTGCGACTCGCGGCGACATCAAACGGTCAAGCGCCTGAGTTTGCATGTTGAGTAGAGTAGCGTCTAAAGATCGATCCACCGGGGGTTGAGTACCTCTTCTCAGTGTGTCTTCCGTTAAGCGGCTTGCAAACCCTGGCTTGAGATCGAACCCTTGGCTTTCAAATAGTTGCTCGGTGATCAACTTGAGCGCAGAGCGCTGTTGATTGGCTGGAACCGGAGTGAACGGCGCTCTGCTGCCGCCGGCTTGGTCACGCACATAAACCACGCCGCCGACGTACTTGGAGGCGATTGAAAAGGCTTGGCTGAGCTGGCTGATTCCACTTACAAAATTTCGAGTCAGCACGTCGAAGCTCTCACCGGAAGCAAGAATGCGGGTTTGCAGCCGAATGATCAGTTCGCGTGAGAGTTGAATGCGACGTTGCGCAAATCCGAGAGGGTCTCCGCCAACATCGCGTTGGTTGACTTCGGGATCCATGCCGTCAAGGTCACTGAACAGTTCTTCGTCGGTGCCGTAGGCGAGAAGAGGTTCACTACTACGCGCGGCAATTTTTGCGAGACTGATGGCCTCGCTCTCAACCGGCAGCTCCTTGTAGGAGTATTCGATAGCCCAGTAATCGTAGGGGCCAATCGTACTATTGACGTAGTCGCCCTGCGTCTCTTTGTCGAGAGCGATGTTGAAAGCGTTGTAGTCCATCACCGAGCCGCTAATGCCATTGCTTCGCGAAAACCCTGGGTCACTTATTTGAGATTGGGTATACACCGTGGATGCGCGGAAGTTGTGGCGTAGCCCAAGCGTGTGCCCGACCTCGTGACTCACCACATCTTTGAGTACGGCTTGGACCAAGCGCTCAGCTTCTTTAACATCCATCAGACTGCCTTGCCGCATTGCGATCAAATCGAGCGCGAAGCTGGCTTCCTGAAGGGCCGCATGATCGTAAGCGCAAAGTTCAATGGTCGATGCGTCGTGGCCGTGAGTCCCTTGCAGTTGAGCGGAGTAATCTTGAGGCTGCTGACTTTGATTAAACCTAGTCCATCGCTCCGTCGGAGCGGGCAGAAAACCGCGTTGCAGGTCTGGCCAAAGTAAGCGATTTTGCTCCGACGAGGTGTGCGTCTGCAAGCCTTCGGGAAGCGGGCGAGACAATTGCGCCAAGGCGAGACGGCGCGGCAAAGTAGCCCAACCATTACTGATGGTGACGTCCGCGTCAAGAATTTCACCGCTGCGAGGGTCGGTGCGCGACGGGCCAACGGCCATGGCTCCTTCTGAATAGTCCACGAACCAACGCACCGAAGCTCTACCCGTTTCATGGGTGCTCCAGAGCGCGTTATCGGGCTGTTGTTCGACGCGAATAGCGTCTTTATAGCCGATCTTTTCGAAAGCCTTGTTCCACTCCAGAATGCCTGCCTTGACGCTGTCCCTGAACTCGAGAGGAATGTTTTTGTCGAGCCAATAAATGATGGGTTTCTTGGGCTCGGAAAGTGCTGCGGTTGGATCCTTTTTTTCTAGGCGCCAGCGGTTGACGAAGAACTTCTGCGGTAGCGACGACCCCTGATCGCTAAAGTTCCACTGCTGCTGATTGAAGTGCCCCAGGCGGCCATCGGCATTGCGTGATCGCATCGCCTCGTCGGGTAGCTTTGAGAAGGTGTAGAACAGACCAAGGAAAAAGCTGCGAGCATCGGGAACGCCAGCTATCGCTCGCGCCTGAGGCACGGGGACGAGAGACTGCATCGGGTTGGAGACTGGCAGCCGGGGTACAGCGAAATGCGCTGTAACATCAAAGCTGACAGAATCACTGCTGGCCAGGGTGTCGCGAAAGTAGGTGTTGCCTCGGTCAAGGCTGTAGCCGGCACGCAATGAGTTATCGAGTGCCGCAGTAATCATGGGGATATCCCCCAGCAAAAGCGCGTTGGCTTCGATGAGAACCGACTTTCTTTCGGGATGTGGCGCACTGGCGATGGGCAAGCCGGCCAGCAAGCTGTCGCTAGTGCCCTCCGCGGTAGCAATAGCCAGGGGCGTGCCCGCTTTTGCGGTTTGGGCAAAGTTGCGCGCCAAGAAGTGCACTCCATTGTGAATTTTCTTAAAGCTCACCACATTGCCGCGCAACATGGAGCGGGACATGGAGGTGACGGATTCACTCATCACCCCTCGGCTCAAATTGCTTTGGAAATAGTAAAGCTTGTCGAACTGTTCGGGGAGAATCTCAATCCAAACTTTTTCGTCCTTGGTCCAAAGGGTGAATAGACCAACCTGAGCCTTGGCATCCTTGATGACGTCCGCGAACGGGCGAGCGCCACTGGCTGGCGGGGGGGCTACGACCGCGCGAGACGGGTTAGCTGCTACATTGCCAGGTTGGCTCGCCGCTGCGGCGCTTGCGCCCGGTGTCAGGCTAGGGGGCGCAGCGGTCGGCAACGTGCCGGGTCCCGGCGCTGGCCGAGGAGCGCTGCCTGACGGGGGAGTGTTCGGTGCGATTCCCGGCCCCGTACTAGGCACTGTACTAGGCACTGTACTTGGCCCTGGATTTGGCCCTGGATTTGGCCCTGGATTTGGCCCCGTACTCGGTCCCGTTTTTGGCAGAGCGCTAAGCCCAGGTTTTGTATTGGTATCGACTTCAGCGATCTTGGTGGCCGGTGTTGGCGTTGTCGACGCGGGTTTCGGTGGGGCTATCGCACATGAGGACAGCAATCCAGCCGTGGCATAGATTAGGACGGACCGAGAAGCGATTAACATTTCAAACCTTAGAAAAAGCGGGTACGACAAAGATGCGAGGCCAGATCACCGCACTGAACACTGAGCCCGCTATTTCCAAAAGATTTTGATTCATCGACTTACATGTTTGGATAGGATGGCCCGCCACCACCTTCTGGCACGACCCAGACAATATTTTGAGAGGGGTCCTTGATGTCGCAGGTTTTGCAATGAACGCAATTCTGAGCATTGATTTGCAAGCGATCACCACCCGTATCGGTCTTGACAAACTCGTAGACACCGGCAGGGCAATAGCGCTGCTCGGGCCCCGCATACTTTGCCAAGTTCAACGACACCGGGATTGAAGCGTCTTTTAAAGTGAGGTGGATTGGTTGATTCTCCTCATGGTTCGTGCCCGAAATAAACACGGAAGAAAGTTTATCGAAGGAGATTTTCCCATCGGGTTTTGGATATTCAATAGGGGTACATTGCGCAGCCGGTTTGAGGTATTCGTGATCCGGCTTCGTGGAGTGCATTGTCCAAGGAGCCTTGCCTTTGAAGACCAACTGGTCGATGCCGACCATCAGCGTTCCCATCCACAAACCCTTCCCCATCATTGGCTTGAAATTTCGAGCACGATAAAGTTCTTCGCGCAGCCAGGAGGATTCGAATTTGGTACTGTAATCCGTCAGATCGTCTCCGCTACGCTGGGCCTGCACCGCGTCAAAAGCAGCTTCAGCGGCCATCATGCCGCTTTTCATTGCGGCGTGACTCCCCTTGATTCTGGAAGCATTGAGCAGGCCGGCATCGCAACCGAGCAGTACGCCGCCGGGAAAGCTCAGCTTGGGCAAGCAATTTAAACCGCCCGCCACAATGGCGCGTGCGCCGTAAGAGACGCGCTTGCCGCCTTCAAAAAATTTGCGAATTTCGGGGTGAGTCTTGTAACGCTGAAACTCGTCGAAAGGTGAGAGATAAGGGTTGGTGTAGTTGAGTCCGACCACATAGCCGACGGCAACCTGATTATTCTCAAGATGATATAGAAACGAACCGCCGTAGGTCGCTGTATCCAAGGGCCAGCCCGCCGTATGAACCACAAGGCCGGGCTGGTGAACCTCGGGCTTCACGTCCCATAGCTCCTTAATGCCAATGCCATAGCTTTGGGGATCCTTGCCTTTGTCGAGTTCAAAGCGAGCAATAAGTTGCTTGCCCAGATGGCCACGAGCGCCCTCGGCGAACATGGTGTATTTGGCCAAAAGCTCCATCCCAGGCTGGAAGTTGTCGGTTGGCTTACCGTCGCGTCCTACCCCCATATTGCCCGTGGCCACACCTCTGACCGAACCCTTGTCGTTGAAGAGGATTTCCGAAGCCGCAAAGCCCGGATAAATTTCTACACCAAGGCTCTCGGCTTGCTGTCCTAGCCAACGAACCACGTTAGCCAAGCTAACCACGTAGTTGCCATGATTTTGAAAGCATTCGGGCAACATCCAAGTGGGCACTTTGCGCGCGCCGCCAGGGCTTAGCATCAAGAAGCGATCTTCGGTCACCGCCGTATTGAGCGGTGCGCCAAGCTCTTTCCAATTCGGAAAGAGCTCGTTCATCGCGATGGGGTCCATGACCGCGCCGGACAAAATATGGGCACCGAGCTCACTGCCTTTTTCAATCAAACAAACGTTGATCTCTTTGCTCTGAGCTAGGGCAATTTGTTTAAGCTTAATGGCCGCCGCAAGACCTGCAGGACCGCCGCCGACGATGACGACGTCGAACTCCATTGAGTCACGTTGCACTTCCATAAATATTCTGTCCTAAATCAGTTTAGCTTCTGTTTTTGCTTGCACTTGTTCGCGGCTCAGGCCGGGTGCCATTTCAACCAGCTTCAAACCTTGCGGCGTGACGTCCATCACGGCGAGGTCCGTAATGATGCGATTGACTACGCCTAGACCGGTGAGTGGGAGGTTACAGGCTTTAAGAATTTTGAGGTCTTCAGTGCCGTCTTTCTTGCGAGCGACATGCTCCATGAGAACCAGTACACGCTTTACACCGGCTACCAAGTCCATCGCTCCACCCATGCCCTTGACCATCTTGCCAGGAATCATCCAGTTTGCAAGATCGCCTTTCTCACTGACTTGCATGGCACCGAGAATCGATAAGTTGATCTTGCCGCCGCGAATCATCGCGAAGGAATCATGCGAGCCAAAGATTGAAGTGCCGGGAATCGTGGTCACGGTTTGCTTGCCCGCGTTGATGATGTCGGCATCGACCTCAGCTTCAGTCGGAAAGGGACCAATCCCCATCATGCCGTTTTCAGATTGCAACCAGACCTCTTTGGTTGTCGGGACATGGTTGGCCACCAAGGTTGGCAGGCCGATACCCAGGTTCACGTAAAAGCCATCTTCCAGTTCGCGGGCGGCGATTGCCGCCATTTCGTCATGTGTCCAAGCCATGGTTTAAGCCTTTCCGCCTGTAGGATTTCCAGTAGATTTTGTTTCGCTCAGAGTACGCTTCTCGATGCGCTTTTCTGGGTTCGGGTTGTGTACGATGCGGTGCACATAGATGCCAGGAAGGTGAATCGCGTCTGGATCAAGCGCGCCGACTTCCACGACCTTCTCGACCTCGACCACGGTGATTTTTCCCGCCATGGCAACAGCAGGATTGAAATTGCGAGCAGTGCGACGAAACACCAAATTGCCAGATTTGTCGGCCATATAGGCTTTAACCAAGGACACGTCGGGCACCAGGGCGCGCTCCATGACATAGTCTGAGCCATCAAAGTTACGAATCTCTTTGCCCTCGGAAATCACCGTGCCGACACCGGTTTTGGTGAAAAAGGCAGGGATACCCGCCCCTCCAGCCCGAAGCTTTTCGGCCAGGGTGCCTTGCGGTGTGAATTCCAACTCCAATTCGCCGGCCAAGTACTGACGCTCGAACTCTTTATTCTCGCCAACATAGCTCGAAATCATCTTTTTGATCTGGCGGCTCACTAGAAGTAAGCCGAGACCGAAATCGTCAACGCCGGCGTTATTAGAAATCACGGTGAGATTTTTGACGGCGGAATCGCGTAGAGCTGCGATAAGCGCCTCCGGGATGCCACACAGGCCAAAACCACCGACCGCCATCAACTGCCCGTCTTTAACCAGGCCTTGCAACGCCGCCGCCGCGCTGGGATAGAGCTTATTTGCCACTTTGGGTCCTTTTTTGAACAGCTTTGTATTTTAGTGCATTGGATCAGAGGCCCGGTATCCGGACGGGCTTAAGGTGGTACGTTCACTCTCGCCGCTTGACGAATCTCACGCGCGGTTTCGTTCCAGAGTACACTTCATTGAAGGTTCAAATTCTTAAAACGAAACCCTGAGGAGACGGCAATGCAAGCGGTCAATGTTCCACCTTGCAAGCAACGATTTACTTTCTTGTTTTCAGCGTTATTGACGTTCCATGCTGTGGCTGTTTTGGCCCAAGCTGAAAAGCCAAAATATGGCGGGTCGCTCAGTATTGCCACCAACTCTCCCACCTTGGCGCCGCTATCTTGGGATCCTGGTGACTGGAACTACAAGACGGCCCAGGACGCTGGTCACTACTATGACCGCTTGTTTGTCGCTGACTTTTCAAAATCCAAGGCGCAAGGCGGCCCTTACGGCTTTAAGTCAGACTCCTATTTGCCCTCGGATGCCTACAAAGGCGACCTGGCGGAAACCTGGAAGTGGCTCGAAAACCCTCTCCGACTTGAAATTCAACTGCGCAAGGGGGTGATGTTTCCTGAGAAAGTCGGCGTGATGGCTGCCCGGGAGCTGACCTCTCAGGATGTGGTCTATAGCTATAACCGCATGTTGGCGAGTCCTAAGCGCTACCCCGACTTCGTGGACCATGTGGATAAAGTCGAAGGGCCCGAAAAACATACCGTGGTGATTCACTTCAAGAGTTTTCACGAGGATTGGGGTTTCCGTTTGGGCTGGGGAGTGTATTCCTCAATTTATCCGAAAGAGGTGGTGGACGCTGGTATCGGCGACTGGAAAAAGGCGAATGGCAGTGGCCCATTTCAGCTCACCGAATACATCAACGGCAACTCTCAAAATTACACCAAAAACCCGCTCTACTGGGGTAAGGAAAAAATTGCGGGTCAGGAATACAAACTGCCCTTCGTGGATAAAGTCAGTATTCGCATTATGAAAGACGAGTCGGCTCGCTATGCAGCATTGCGTACCGCCCGGCTCGACGTATTGCAATCAATCACTTGGAGCGCAGCGGAAGAGCTTAAAAAGAGTGCGCCGCAACTTAAGTGGTCGCGCTGGCTACAGCACGGCGCCGGTTACATTGCGATGCGTACCGATACCAAGCCGTTCGACGATGTACGGGTGCGCCGTGCTTTGAACATGGCTGTCAATAAGCAGGAGATTGTTTCTAGCTTTTTCGGAGGTAACGCTGAAGTATTTGCCTTCCCCCAGCATCCCGACTACGGAGCCTACTACGAGCCACTCGCTTCGATGCCTGAGTCCATCAAGGAACTGTTCGTCTACAACCCGGACAAAGCCAAGAAATTATTGGCTGAGGCAGGTTATGCGAAAGGCTTTACATTCAAGGCCCATATTTGTGCCTGCGATCCTGTGATGATGGACCTGGGTCCCCTGGTGGCCGCATACCTGGATAAGGTGGGCGTGAAAATGGAGTTTGAGCCTTTGGAGCAAGGTGCATTTTTCTCCATCCTGCGGGCGGGTAAAAACAATCCGGGCATGGCATATACCAATTCTCATGGTGGCCCGACGACAACCTTGCGCAAGAATTTTATGCAGGGCCAGTACACCAATAACGCTCAGTGGAACGATCCGGTTTTCGAGAAGAAAATGCGTGCCATGTACAGCGAGCGCGACGAGCCCACGAGACAAAAACTAGTGCGCGAAATGACCCGCGACATTTTAGAAAAGGCCCCCTATATCTGGCTGCCCACGGCGTATACCTATGCTGCCTGGTGGCCGTGGGTAAAAAATTACGAAGGCGAAATTTATGGGGGCGGATTCTGGTGGGCTCCGGTTCATGCCCGCATGTGGCTGGACCAGGACCTCAAGAAAAAAATGGGTTTTTAAAAGAAATTACTCTCTATTTGCTTGCGATTGTTTTTCGTTTTCTCACCCAAAAGGATGAAAACCTTCCTGACGTTTTGACTTAAGGTCCGTCTGCTTCATTGTGCGTTGTACAAGCACACCTTGGAATCCTATTCACTCGTCTGGAAAGCTCATGAAAATAAGTTCGTTGGTAGTTTTGAAGTCTCACGGTCGTGTTGGTTTGTCTTTGGCGCTCTTACTAGCCCTAGCCGCTTGTTCGGACAACAATGTGTCGACCAACCTTAGCGGCCAAATTGTTAAAGGTCCGGTTGGCAACTCCAGTGTTTGCGTTTACGCGATCATTAACGGATCAAAAGCAACGACGCCTTTAGTGCCTTGCACGACTACAGATGTCTCGGGTAACTATTCCTTTCCTAACCTCAGCTATGCCGGCGACGTGTATATTGAGGCCACGGGCGGAAGCTTCAGAAACGAGGCGACTGGGGCGACGAACACCTTGACGACACCCCTAGGGTCGATCCTTGCGCTGTCTGGTGGCAACGCCGTCGGAGTTGTTACTCCGTTGACACAGGTAGCGGTGAGCGTAAGCACCGCGTTTAACAGCACTGCCATGGCCCTGGCTGCGGCGAACATTGCTGCCCAAGCCGGTTTGGGCAATCTTAATATTCTTACGGTTGCGCCAGCCTTTGCAGCTAATAACACCACTGCAACGAATGCTTATGCCGCAGTTCTCGGGGCATTGGCTCAGTACACGAGTAGTGCAGTGACCCCGGTGAGTTTAACTACTGCAATGTCTGCCTGGGCCGCAAATACGGCTGGTTTTCAGGCTGCTCTGCAAGCTGCTTTGAGTGCCTATGCGGCAAACGCAGGTGTTGCATCGACTAATTTACCGTTGGCACTTAACCTCACTGCGACTGGCAGCGCTACGAGCGTTTCTGCATCGGTAGGTACTGGCGCCACGACCGTGACCACCTCTGGCGGACTTACCACCGGTTCGACTTTGACACTCTCCGGTGGCGGAGCTGGTTTTGTTCCAATCGTTGGACAAGGCCTGAGTGTTGCGGGAATCACCACGATCAACTTTACCAATGGGACCACGATTTTGGCAGTCTCCGCCGACAGTGGTGGTATGGATGTTCTTTTTCATGACTCTACGGGGAGAGAGTGGAAGCTGAGCTGTGCTTCGGTGACCTGTAGTGGTCAAGTGATCGTCGATGCTGCTGGTAAGAGAGTGACTTTCACCAATGCGACTTTAAGCGCCGTAACTTCAACCTCAGCGACAGGGACCATTGTGGTGAGTGGCTCGACGGCTTATTTATAGTCTGAACCACCTAAGCGCCTAAACGGCTAGAATCCAAGTTAGCAATTAATTTGGAGTAGCTCACAATGAATCCCGGAATCGATCTTTCAGGCAAAGTCGCCTTGGTCACTGGCGCGTCCAGCGGCCTTGGCGAACAGTTCGCGTTGACTTTGGCCAAAGCCGGTGCACAAGTGGTACTTGCTTCGCGGCGTGTAGAGCGCTTGAAAGAGCTACGCGCGCGCATTGAAGCCGAGGGCGGCGCGGCCTCGGTGGTTGCTTTAGATGTGACCGATCTCCCAGGGATCGCGAAAGCAGTTACCCAGGCTGAGCTGGAAACCGGTCCGATTGATATCTTGGTCAACAACTCGGGGGTATCCACCACTCAGCGCTTAGTCGACGTCAAGCCCGAAGATTACGACTTTATGTTCGACACCAATGTCAAAGGTTCGTTCTTTGTTGCACAGGCCGTCGCGCAATCGATGATCAAGCGTGCCAAGCTTGACCCGCAGCGCCAAGCCCGAATTATCAATATTGCCTCGATGGCCGGCCTGAAAGTTTTGGCCCAAATTGGCGTGTACTGCATGAGCAAAGCAGCGGTTGTGCAAATGACCAAAGCCATGGCCTTGGAGTGGGGACGCTACAACATAAATGTCAGCGCAATTTGCCCCGGCTACATCAAAACTGAGATCAATGCTCATCACTGGGACACCGAGGCGGGCCAAAAGTTGATACAAATGCTGCCCAGAAAGCGCATTGGTCAGCCTGAAGATTTGGACGGACTTCTGCTACTCCTGGCCAGCGATTCTTCGCACTTCATGAACGGCTCGGTAATCGCCGCTGACGACGGCTTCGGAATTTAAAACCACTCTAGGCAGTTAAGGCTTAATGAGCTCCTTCTCAAGTGGTGCCGAACAATTAGCTCGAGAGTTCGAGCTCTCGGATCTATTGCCGGGTTTTTACGATGATCCGTATCCGACCTATGCGGCGCTACGCGATTTCGAGCCCTGCCGACAACTTAAGGAGGGTAGCTACTTTTTGAGCTGCTATGAAGATGTGATGGCGGTCTATCGCCATCCTGACGCCAGTTCGGATAAAAAAGTGGAGTTCTTGCCCAAGTATGGCGAGTCGCCGCTGTATGAGCATCACACCACAAGCCTGGTCTTCAATGATCCGCCTTTGCACACCCGTGTGCGGCGCTTGATCATGGGTGCGGTCAATCAGCGCGCCATCAATCGAATCGAGCCGGATGTTCAATCCTTAGTGACGCGCCTGCTTGATACCATGCAAGACAAAATGCAGAATCAAGGGCAACTGGATTTGGTCGCCGATTTTGCGGCGGCTATTCCAGTCGAAGTGATTGGTAACCTTTTAGCCATTCCACATGCTGACCGAGGGCCGCTGCGCGCTTGGTCTTTAGCGATATTGGGTGCGCTGGAACCTGTAGTGTCCGATCAAGTCAAGCGGGTGGGCAATCAGGCCGTGAGTGAGTTTTCAGCCTACCTTGAGGAACTTATCGATGATCGCCGAAGGCATCCTGGCCATCCCGAGGAGGATGTACTGACGCGCTTGATCTTGGGGGAGGAGGTGAAGCCTTCTGGTGAGAGTCAGGCTGTGGTGGAGAAGCTAAGCGCGAAGGAGTTGATTCATAGTTGTATTTTTCTTTTGAACGCTGGGCATGAAACAACAAGTAACACCATCGGCAACGGGGTCGTGCTGCTCACCAAGTTTCCAGAGCAACAGCGCAAACTGCGCGCCAATCTTGCCCAGATCAACCCGGCGATTGAGGAAATCTTGCGTTATGAAAGCCCGGTTCAGCTCAATAATCGGCGCCTGCTGAAAACCGCGCAAATCGCTGGCCGTACTATGGCTGCTGGTAGTCTTATTACGCTCGGTGTGGGCTCGGCGAATCGCGACGAGGCACAATTCCCAAATGCCGATGATTTTGATATTGCGCGCAAACCTAATAAACAGCTCGCCTTTGGGCATGGTGATCATGCCTGTGTCGGCATGAATGTTGCTCGCATGGAGGCACGGATTGCGATTCGGGCCTTACTCGAGCGCTTTCCGAGTATGGAACTGGTCGGGGAGCCCGTCCGCGATCGTAGAGTGCGATTCCGAGGTTACCAAAGTATTCCTCTTGCTCTTTATTAAAAATGGTAGAAATGTCCCCGACACTTACTTTCAATACGGTATATGCTCGCGGCGGTGCGAAAATTGTTTGGGCAAAGTTCATGGACAGTTTGCGCCTACCGATAGAGGGTAAGTTTTTAAAATAATTGGATAGCGCAAGGTCCTATGAGTTCAAAATCTAAACCTGCACCACAGCCCTCAACACCCACCTCGGCTAGACCCGCGTCTGAAAAGCTTAGGGATGAGGCGATTCAGGCCTCTTTGCATCTCGAGCAGGAACTCGCAGCAGCCCATCGCCTCGCATTGGATTTTGAGCAAGAAGTACATTCCCTCAGCAACCGCGTGGTTGAAAAGTTGGAAGGCGATGTGAGTATGTTGGCTTCTACTTTGAATAGCTTGCTGAGTACTTTAGCCAACCGACTTCAAGAAAAAGACCCGCAGTTGGCTGAGTTGGCCCGAATTGGCCTGCGGAGTACCGATACCCTTCAGTCCGAAGTTAAGGCGATGTTATTGGCCCTCAGAAAGGCCGACCCGGACGTTCACGGACTGTTTGAATCCATGGATCGCCTGACCAAGGAGTGGCGTGCCAAGGAGCCTAACATTCGCTTTGAGTTTATGTGTGACCCTCCGAGCGCATCGGAATTTGGTTTTCCTGACACTCCCATTGAGGCGTTTACCCAGCGTGTTGCCGAAGCGGCGATAGATCGCGCCGTTAACCTCGGAGGCGCCAAACTGGTCGTGATCTCAATGAGTCGCAGTCATAAAGAAATGCGTTTGCAGGTGATCGACGATGGTGGTCCGCCTGCTCAGAGCCCTGGTCATCATTGGAAATCCTTAAAGCAAAAAGCAGAAGGTTTGGGCGGTGCTTTGCAGCTTGAACGCGCGGATTCTGGCGGCGGCGAGGCGCTTCTCAAGCTCGATTGGCAGAGAAAGGTATAATTCGCCTTTACCAGCTAGGCTTTCATGACGAAATTTGTCTTTGTCACTGGCGGCGTGGTCTCTTCCTTAGGCAAGGGCATCGCCGCAGCTTCAATGGCTGCACTCTTAGAGTCGCGCGGCCTGCGTGTTACCCTTCTCAAATTAGACCCCTACATTAATGTTGACCCCGGTACGATGAGTCCGTTTCAGCATGGTGAGGTGTTTGTCACTGAGGATGGTGCCGAAACCGATCTTGACCTTGGTCACTACGAGCGCTTTGTCTCGTCCAAGATGCGCAAGTACAACAACTTCACCACCGGCCAAATTTATGAGTCAGTGATTAAGAAGGAACGCCGCGGCGAGTACTTGGGAAGAACCGTGCAAGTCATTCCCCATATCACCAATGAGATTCAGGCCTTTGTCGAGAAAGGCGCTGGCATTGGCGATCCTGATCCGGCACGCAAGTTTGATGTGGCGATTGTAGAAATCGGCGGTACGGTTGGCGATATTGAATCGCTGCCGTTTATTGAGGCTGCTCGCCAAATGAGCTTGAAGTTAAAGCGCGGCAATTTTTGCTTCGTGCATCTCACCTTGGTGCCCTTTATCGGTTCTGCCGGTGAGCTCAAAACCAAGCCGACCCAGCACTCTGTGCAAAAACTGCGCGAGATTGGCATTCAGGCCGATTTATTGTTTTGTCGAGCGGATCGCCGTATTCCGGAGGACGAGCGCGCCAAAATTTCGATGTTCTCCAATGTGGAGCTCGATTCGGTGATTTCAGTCTGGGATTCTGACAGTATTTATAAAATCCCCCGCATGTTGCATGAGCAAGGTGTGGACGACTTACTTTGCAATATTCTGCGGCTCGATTTACCCAAGGCCGATTTGACGGTATGGGATCGCCTGGTGGATTCCTGGCAGCACCCTGAGAGCGAAGTTCGCATCGGCATGGTCGGCAAATATGTGGACCTCACTGAGTCGTATAAGTCACTCTCGGAAGCGCTCACCCATGCGGGCATGCACAATAAATGCCGTGTGATTGTCGACTATATTGACTCTGAGAAAATCGAATCCGATGGTCCCAAAGAGTTGGATCAATACGACGCAATTTTGGTACCTGGTGGATTCGGTATTCGGGGTACAGAAGGCAAGATCCAGGCGATTCGCTACGCTCGCGAAAACAAAATTCCTTATCTCGGTATTTGCCTTGGTATGCAACTGGCGGTGATTGAGTTTGCGCGCCATGTATGCAGCTTGAAAGGTGCCAATAGTACGGAGTTCGATCCAGATGCGCCGCATCGTGTGGTGGGTTTGATTACAGAATGGCTGGACCGTGAAGGTAAGGTCGAAAAACGCGACGAAAATACCAATCTGGGCGGCTCGATGCGCTTGGGGGCTCAGCGTTGCCCGGTGTCGCCGGGAACTTTAGCGGCCAAAATTTACGGCGAATCTGTCAATGAACGTCACCGTCATCGCTATGAGGTGAATAACCATTATGTCGATCAGTTAGAAGCTGCTGGGCTGAAAATTAGCGCGCGTACACCGAGCGAGCTTTTACCGGAGATTGCGGAGTTACCCGAGTCAATCCATCCGTGGTTTTTTGGTGTGCAGTTTCACCCAGAGTTCACCTCAACACCACGCGACGGGCACCCTTTGTTTATATCCTACGTCAAGGCCGCAATGGAAAAGGCTCACAGACGCCAAGTCGGCGAGTCTCCCCAGACTGTTGAAGGCAAGGTTGTTTCTATCGGATCACGTAACGTTTCATGATTTTTCCAAGAGTGCGTCTAGCTGGGTTTGAGGCGGGCTTGGATCAGCCCTTGTTTTTGATCGCGGGGCCTTGTGTAATTGAGTCCCGCGAAATGGCTTTCGAGACCGCAGGTGTGCTCAAGGAAATCACCGCCGCCTTGGGTATCCCCTTTATTTACAAATCGTCATTTGACAAAGCAAACCGCAGCTCGGGCACCTCTTTTCGAGGCCTAGGCATGCAGGAAGGCTTAAAGATTTTGTCCGATGTACGCTCACAGCTCGGCGTTCCCGTTTTGACCGATGTTCACGACATTGATCAAATTAAGGAAGTGGCTGCAGTGGTCGATGTTCTACAAACACCGGCTTTCTTAGTACGTCAAACCGACTTTATTCATGCGGTCGCCACCTGCGGCAAACCAGTGAACATCAAGAAGGGCCAATTCCTTGCCCCGCACGACATGAAGCAGGTTGTGCTAAAAGCACGCAGCGCTGCTCGCGACGCGGGCGGTGATGGCCGCAACATCATGGTATGTGAGCGCGGCGCATCCTTTGGCTACAATAATTTAGTGTCCGATATGCGCTCACTGGCGATCATGCGCGAAACAGATTGTCCGGTCGTGTTCGATGCGACTCACTCGGTGCAGCTACCGGGTGGACAGGGCGATAAATCGGGCGGTCAGCGCGAACATGTTCCTGTCTTGGCTCGTGCGGCAGTGGCGGTCGGTATTGCCGGCTTGTTTATGGAAACCCATCCCAATCCCGAAAAAGCAATGAGCGACGGGCCGAACGCCTGGCCCTTGCCGAAAATGAAAGCGCTGCTGACCCACTTGCAGGCGCTGGACCGATTAGTCAAGGCCCAAGGCTTCGAAGAGCTCAGCATTTAACCGCCCCATCCTGATCAAAACATACGAGGAATAGCCATGGCTGCTTATGTAATTGCGAATGTGAAAGTGAGTGATCCCGAGAAATACAAGGACTATCAAGCCCTTTCACCGGACGCAATACAGTCTGCGGGTGGGGAGTTCTTAGCGCGCGGGGGGGCCGTGACCGTTCTTGAGGGCCAATGGAAGCCAGAGCGCATGGTGGTGGCGAAGTTTCCCGACGTCGCTGCGGCGAAAGCATTTTATGACTCAGCAAAGTATGTTGAAGCACGCGCCAAACGAGCTGGTGCGACCGAATTTTTTCATATGGTGATTGTGGAAGGAATCTAAGGAATGAGCACGATTGTTGACATCATCGGTCGCGAGATTATTGACTCGCGCGGCAACCCCACTGTGGAATGTGACGTGTTGTTGGAGTCCGGCGCGATGGGCCGTGCGGCGGTGCCCTCGGGGGCATCGACCGGTTCGCGAGAGGCGATTGAACTGCGTGATGGCGACAAATCGCGCTATCTCGGCAAGGGAGTTTTGAAGGCCGTTGAGAATATCAACACTGAAATCTCTGAGGCCCTGATGGGCTTGGACGCCAGCGAGCAGACCTTCGTTGATCGTACGCTGCTTGATCTCGATGGCACTGATAACAAGAATCGCCTGGGCGCGAATTCGACACTGGCGGTGTCGATGGCGGTGGCCAGAGCTGCAGCAGAAGAATCCGGCCTGCCCTTATATCGCTATTTCGGCGGTTCTGGTGCTATGGCTCTCCCTGTACCGATGATGAACGTGATTAATGGTGGTGCCCATGCCAACAATAATCTCGACATGCAAGAGTTGATGATTCTTCCGATTGGCGCTCCGACCTTCCGTGAAGCCGTGCGTTATGGCGCTGAAGTTTTTCATGCTCTCAAAAAGTTGATCAACGACAAAGGAATGTCTACCGCGGTGGGCGACGAGGGTGGCTTTGCCCCAAGCGTCAAGAATCACGAAGAGGCAATTCAATTGGTTCTGCAAGCGATTGAAAAAGCCGGTTATGAGCCGGGTCGTCAGATTGCCTTGGGGCTGGATTGTGCAAGCTCCGAATTCTACAAAGACGGTAAATATCACTTAGGCGCCGAAGGGCTCAGCCTATCGTCTACTGATCTCACCAACTTGCTGGCCACTTGGTGCGATAAATACCCCATTATTTCGATTGAAGACGGCATGGCCGAGAACGATTGGGATGGTTGGAAGATTTTGACGGATCGTTTGGGCAAAAAGATTCAGTTGGTGGGTGACGATTTGTTCGTGACCAATACGAAAATACTTCGCGAAGGGATCAGCAAAGGGATCGCTAATTCGATTCTGATCAAGATCAATCAAATTGGAACCCTGACGGAAACCTTTGCGGCGATCGAATTGGCCAAGCGTAGTAACTATACCTCCGTGGTCTCGCATCGCTCGGGTGAAACCGAAGATACAACGATTGCAGATATTGCCGTGGCCACCAATGCCCTACAGATCAAAACCGGTTCAATGAGCCGCAGTGACCGTACGGCCAAGTACAACCAACTGCTTCGTATCGAAGAAGACCTCGGAGATACTGCGGAGTATCCGGGCAAAAGCGCGTTTTATAATCTGCGCTAAGTGCTCGGTATTTTTTGTGTTTTTCCCAGACCCGGTTTGTTGAGGTAAGCTTCGGGTCTTATGAAGTTGCTCAGCATTTCCTTAGTCGCCTTGCTTGCCCTGATCCAATACCCGCTTTGGCTGGGTAAGGGCGGCTGGCTGCGGGTTTGGGAACTAGATCGACAGCTTGTAAAGCAACACTCCGCCAATCATGTGCTGGCTAACCGTAACACATCCTTGGAAGCAGAAGTGCGTGATCTGCAGGAGGGTCGTCAGGCGGTCGAAGAGCGCGCTCGCTATGAATTAGGAATGGTTCGCAAGAACGAAATCTTTATTCAGATAAACGAGCCGGCTTCGGTGAAACCTGCGGGCCTTGCGCCTACCGCTCCGATCAAACCCGCGAACTAGTAGCCTGTACTCTGGTTTTTCTGTCACAGGCCGCTTGATGCCGGCATCACGCCCTCGATAAACACTGCGGCCGCGTCAACCGGATCGAAGCGATACTCGGTATTACAAAAATCGCACTGGGTTTTAATTTCGCCTTGTTCAGTGAGAATACTTTCGACCTCTTCCCGACCAAGCATCTTCAGCATCGCACTGACTTTATCTCGGCTACAGGTGCAAGCGAAGCTAACCTCTCTATGGTCGAGGATTTGAAGACTCTCCTGCCAAAATAACTTATGAAGCAAGGCCTCAGGAGCGTCCGACAATAACTCTTGCGGCTTGAGGGTTTTGGCGAGCATTTGAATTCGTGGCCAGGCGTCGGCGTCTTGGCTACCTGCGCTGCCTCCCTCTGCGGGCATTTTCTGTAAGAGCACGCCTACCGCGCAATGAGCGTCGGCTGCCAAGTAAAGCCTGCTCGGCACTTGTTCTGAGCGCTCCATATAATTTTCGAGAACCTCGGCCACTGTGTTGCCTTCAAATGGCACAATACCTTGATAGGGCCGTTGATTGATACTGGTTTTGGAGGGCTCCAAGGTGACAATAAAGCGTCCCTTATCCTTCTGGTTGACGAGCTCAGTGAGTGGTGCATCAGCCAGCGCCGTGTTTTTTTCGCTCAATTTGAGTGTGGCCCGAAATTGGCCTACGGGCCGACATTCCACGACCATCAGCTTGATTGCACCGTGGCCGTGAATTTGCAGAATGAGGTCTCCATCAAATTTAAGGCTGGCCGCCAACAGGTTCGCCGCAGCGCTTAGTTCACCCAGGCAGGTCAAACCCAAGGTACCTGGATGCCGCGCAGTAATTTCTTGCCAGCTCGCTTCTAGCTTGACAATTTGGCCACGAACCTCGCCGTTGCCGAGTAAAAAACGTGTGAGTTGGTCCGGTTTCATGTTTTATTGGAATCCTGAATCTTGTTCAATGCCGCGCCAGAAGGGCAATTCAGCACCGACGTAGCGACTATCCCTGGGAGTCGGTTTGGCCTCTTTCGGGAGCAGCGTGCTGTCTGGGCAGACACCGGTTTCAATCAGTTGGCGGGCGGCTACAAGCAACCTTTCCTGAGGATCTCCCATACTGCGTAAGTAGCTATCTTGTTGCGCACAGGTGGGTACCAATCCGTCTACGTAAGCGCCTTCGCCCGTCGCGTTCTTGTTTTGAAAGCTCAGGATGGAGTACACGTACCCGCCAAAGGTGGTGGGCGTTGAACCGTAGGGCTTTCCGCAAGTGGTGCTGCCAACCGTTTTTACGGTTCGGAAAGGTTTGAGCGCCTGGATCACAATTTCGCTCGCCGAACAGGTTTTGTTGCTAGTAATAATCACAAGTTGATCAATTCGTCCTGAAAACGTTTGCGGCGAAAAATTGTAATTAACGTTAAGGGGGCTTTTTTGCGAATTATGCTCAAGTCGCACGGCCACCTTGCCGGTTAAAGACTGCGCGCTTGGATCGGCTGAGCCTTTTGGGCCAAGCGAAGATGCGAGCAAGACGGAGTCATTGATCAGACCACCGCCGTTGTCGCGCAGATCTAAAATGAGGTGGGTCGCACCTTCACTGATGACTTTACTGAGGGCGCTATTCCAGGCATTTTGGTTCGAGCCAGTGAAACTGTAAAAATGAATGTAGCCAATCTTTCCCTGGTTGCTATCGAGCGTATTGGCCGCAAACACATAGCTGACCGGATACCCCGCCTTGGTCATGGTTATGGTTCGGACTGCTTGGAACCCGCTGGTAGTGAGGTTCGGTGTGCGTACTTCAAAGGTGCCCGACAGGCCTGCCTGATTTGGGCCGATGGCTGCACTTACGGCCTCAGTGGTGGCGAGATCGGCAATGCTTTTGCCATTGATCGATAAAATTTCGTCGCCTCGCCTAAAACCTGCGCTATACGCGGGAGACAGGGGCTGTACTTGTTGGAGCACGATGGCACCGTCAACTTTCAGGTAGGAAATTCCGTAGCCAGTAAGTTGACCTTCTGTGAAAAAACTATTGAAGTCTGTCTCGGTAGAGATGCCACTGAATTTGTCTTCCTTCACCCTTAGCGCGGCAAGCGCCTCGTCCTGACTTGGGTATTGACTAGCGCTTGCGGCCGCCGGAATGCGATCATTCCACAGGTACCATTCCTTCATGTACTTCACTAGGAATTCGGTATTGGCGGCTGTTGGTGCAGCGCTAGTGCCTGTCGTGGTGGAACTTCCTGTAGCGCTACCGGTAGAACTTCCGGTGGTGCTTTCGGCGCACCCGAGCAGCGTACCGGTCAGGATAAAACTCGCAATTAAAAGGTATTTCTGGCGTCGGTTAGGCATCAGTGGCTCGCTTCGGTAAAATACCAGCTCATAGAAGAGTAACGCATGAAAGAATCTCGCGCGTCCCGCAGTGGACGTGATCGTAAAGCATTTTTATCCCCAGACGCCGACCGATTGGTCGCTTCTGCACTTGGACTGGCCAATTCTGGCAGTCGGGTAGAGGACCGCTACTGGGAGTCGCAGCTTCAGGCACGCTTGGATCGACTTTTGGACGGAGGCAATGCTCAAACGGTCGAACAAGCGCTGGAGCGCTTACAGCAGACTGATCAAGAAGCCTATGGTGCTTTGGTGGAAGCGGTTGAAGAGTCGGCCGAATCCACGGTCATAAAAATGACTTTGCCCGACGGTTCCGAGCAAGATTGGCAAGTCTTGTTGGTCAGTGCGCCCTTAATTTGCTGGACCCGCTTCAAAATTCCCGCCGAAGGTATTCTCGCGGCGCGAGTGAAGGCCCTTACACAGGCTTGGTCTAAGCATATTTTGGCCGAGGGCACACGTTTTGTCCTGGTGCCACAGCTTTATAGTATTGATCAACTACCCAGCGATTTCAATCAAGTGCGCCGTCTCGCTCGCAAGCTTGGCGATGGCGCGCTCAGTCAGTCCACACTTAAATTTGACTTAAAAGATTTGCCGGAAAGCGCCGATATGTTGGCGGATGTTCGATTTCTAGTGGGTGTGGTGGCCGCACCGGTTGCAGCGCCAGTGTTTCGTTGGCAGCAAATTGACGCGAAAGATCATGCAACGCGCGTGTCTTGCCTAGAGGCTTGGGTGGAGAACGCCCGACCTATCATTGATCCCATGTTGGCCGGATGTGGTTTTGAGTGTCTATTGCCAGATGCGTTTCACATCAATATGCGTGAGTCGGATCGCCGCGTGCGCCCGTTCGCGATTCGGGCGGGAGTGCATTACCTTACCCATTCATTTAGTCGTGAACCGAAGGAGTTGAAAGCTGTGATCGCCGGTTTTGGCACGGAGCGTATTGAAGAGTATCGCGTCAGCCTTTGTCTGGATCAACAAGGCGAGCAAGTCGCTCAAGGCATTGTTTGGCCGATCCTAGGACCCGAGTTGCTAAGTGAGGGCGCAGGCTCAGATCAGGAAGAGCCCACCCAACTAGAAGTAATTCGAGGTCTTTTGAGCGAGTGCGGTATCGAAGAAATTACCCACTGGAATGAAATTAGCGAGCCCGAATTTTGCGAGGACTGTGGTGCGCCTTTATTTCCCAACATGAAAGCCGATGTTGTGCATACCGAGCTACCCGATGAGCTTGAGCCCGGCACCCAGCATTTTCATTGACGAGCGTCATCGATTTATGAATTCAGACCAGTTGCAACAAGACCAGTTAAAAAAGCAGGCCGCCTTGCGCGCGCTGCAGTTTGTGGTGAAGGGGGAAGTTCTAGGCGTGGGTACCGGTTCCACGGTCAATTTCTTCATTGACGCCTTGGCGGACCTCAAACAAGATATTCCGGGGGCTGTCTCAAGCTCAATCAAAAGCACGGAACGCTTGCAGGCGCTTGGAATTCCGGTATTGGATTTAAATGAGGTGCTCGCTCAGGGGCGGAATATTCCGCTTTATGTGGACGGTGCTGATGAGGCCAATGCATTGCTTCATCTCATCAAGGGGGGTGGTGGAGCCCTCACTCGGGAAAAAATCATTGCACAGGCCTGCGATCAGTTTATTTGCATTGTGGATCAAACCAAAATTGTCCAGCGTCTCGGGCGTTTTCCTCTGCCCTTTGAGGTCATTCCAATGGCTCGCGAGCTCGTGGCCGGTTTGCTCAGGCAGATTGGAGCAACGCCAAAGGTACGTGAAGGGTTTGTGAGCGATAACGGTAACGTGATCCTTGATGCGCACGGCCTCCAGATTGACGATGCACTTGCCTTTGAGAGCATGGTGAACCAGTGGCCCGGAGTGGTGACCGTTGGCCTGTTCGCGCGTCGTGGCGCGGACCGCTTAATTATTGCCACCCCCACTGGGCTGCAAGAACTCGCCAAGTAAGTTCAACTGAGTAAGTAAGCCAATTAAGTAAGCCGAGCCTTTGGCGTTGACATGTCAATGCCGGGCGTTTAAGAGTTTTGGATAAGTTAGCCATTTAATGCAATTCCCTGTGCCGTCCCGTAAGCGCTTGCTGCTACTGCTGTTAATCTTTGCTGTTCTTTGGTTCGGAACACTTGACTATCGCACTCTGATAAAAAGTGATGAAGGCCGCTATGCCGAGATTGCCCGGGAGATGACCGTCACGGGTGATTGGGTCACTCCGCGCTATAACTCTGTGAAGTACTTCTTCAAGCCTCCCCTGCAATACTGGGCGACAGCGGTGGCTTTCTCCGCCTTCGGTGAAGACGAGTGGACGGCGCGGCTCTGGGTTGGACTGACCAGCTTTCTGTCCGTGCTCATGGTGTTTTTCGGGGGCCGAATTTTATTTGGAGCACGTCCCGCTTTATTTGGGGCCATTGCCCTGGGCTCGATGATGATGCCGGTTTTCGCAGGCCACTTCAATACTTTGGACATGGGGGTGGGAACCTTTATGAACGCAGCCATGTTGGCCTTGTTACTTGCGCAAAGGGACGAGGCCACACCGGCTCAAGAGCGCTTTTGGATGATGCTGTGCTGGGCGGCCATGGCCCTAGCCTTACTTTCGAAGGGGCTAATGGGTATCGTTCTGCCTGGGGCGGTCCTGTTCTGTTACCTGGCGTGGACTCGGGATTTCGTTCGCCTGAAGCACTTGCACATATTCAAAGGAACTTTGGTTTTTTTTGCGATTTCTGCGCCTTGGTTTGTCTTGGTCATGAAAGCCAATCCAGAGTTTTATCAATTCTTCTTCATCCATGAACATTTCGAACGGTTTCTTACGAAGGTTCACGCACGCTATGGGCCCCCTTGGTATTTTGTGCCCTTTTTATTGTTGGGCTCGATGCCTTGGACGCTGTATCTTTGGTCTGGTTTGCGACAGGGTTTTCTGAAGCGCGCGCCGCTTGCTAGCCCTTTAGCTTCGCTCAAAGGACTACCGACCAGCACGTCCCCTGGAGGCTTGAAGGCTTGGCGCCCCAAACTTCTGTTAATGCTTTGGGTGGTATTCATTTTTGTTTTCTTTAGCGCTTCCAGCTCGAAACTAGCGGGTTATATCGTGCCGATATTTCCTGCCTTGGCAATGCTCATTGGGTTGGCTCTTGTTGAGTCTTCTAGGCTGCAATGGAGTCTAAGTCTAGGACTGATCTTATTGCTTTCAATCCTTGGTTTTCTCGCAAGCTTTTGGATTCCGTCGATGCCTGAAGCAGCGCTGTCGAAACTTGCGTACCAACGCTATCAATACTGGGTTCAGGCCGGCTTGGTAGCACTCGGAACTTCAGCCCTGCTCGCTTACGGTCTGGATTTTTATCGCAACCCTCGCCGAGCGGCCTCAAGCGCCTTTAGTGAAACGCCGACAATCTCAGTGAGCGCCGCCGTGCTGGTGGCGTTTGGTGCTTTTGTGGCGACTCAAACTCTAATGTTGGGACATGAAAATTTACGAGATCGCGGAGCGTCGTCGTTCAGCTTGGCCCAAGCGATTATAAAAAGCCAATCTGCACAGGGACCAGCACAAGACTACACCCTGTTTTTGGTTGATGATTTTGATCATACATTGCCCTTTTATCTGAAGAAAACGGCGCTAATGGTCAAGGACCGAGATGAGTTGGACTTCGGTTTGAAATTTTCCCCGGATCGATATTTGCCAGACATGGCGAGCTTTGCCCAGCGTTGGAATGCGAGCCCCCGCGCGGCAGCAGTGATGTATCGCAAAACCTTGCCAGAAGTACAGGCTTTGGGCGTAGCCTATGAGGTTGTGGCTCAAGATACCATTCGCGTGGCCATCGTCAAGCCCGCGAGATAATCTGTCTTCGCGCTTGAGGACAACTCAGTGCGAGCCTTTGTCCATTTTGTGTGAGTTCCGTTGAGCATGACTTTTCTTCCCTTTACCCGTCCAAGCCTCGACGAAACGACCGTTGCAGCCGTCGCCGATGTCTTGCGCTCGGGCTGGTTAACCACGGGGCCTAAGGTCGCCGCGTTCGAAACCCAATTAACGGAATATTTTGGGCGCATCACAAGAGTTTTTAGCAATGGGACGTGCACCATGGAAGTGGCTTTGCGCGTGGCCGGTATCGGCCCAGGTGATGAGGTCATCACTACGCCCATTACCTGGGTGGCGACGGCCAATATCATTCTGGCGGTAGGTGCTACTCCAAAATTTGTAGATATTAATCCGGTCACTCGCAACCTCGATTTAGCTCAATTGGAAGCGGCCATCACGCCTAAGACCAAGGCGGTCATTCCAGTGTATCTTTCGGGCTTGCCGGTGGATATGGATCGGCTCTATGAAATTGCACGGCGACGAGGCTTAACGATTGTCGAGGACGCCGCGCAGGCGCAAGGCAGTCGCTGGAAGGGCCGTCTGATCGGAAGTTTTGGCGATTTCGCCTCGTTTAGTTTTCAGGCCAACAAAAACCTTACAACGGGCGAGGGCGGGTGTCTAGTGTTTCCCGAAGGCGCCAATGTCGATTTGGCCGAGCGTCTAAGATTGCAAGGTGTGAAGCGCAGCGGGTTCGACGATATGGAGGTTGAAGTCCCTGGAGGGAAGTTCAATATGAACGATATTGCTGCGCAAATTGGTTTGTGCCAATTGGAGCAGTTGCCCGAGATTCAGGCGCAGCGTAAGAAACTCGCCTCCCGATATTTTGAAAGACTGGCTCCTTTGGTCGCCTCACGGCGCTGGGAGGACTGCCCTCAAGCTGTTTTGCCACCCAATACGCTGAAGCATGAGGACATTGAAACCAACTGGCATATGTTTCAATTAGTCCTGCCGCTCGAACGCTTGGTTCGAAGCAAAAACATCAGCACCCGCGCGCAGTTCATGGAGCAAATGAAGGCGAGGGCGATTGGGATCGGTGTGCACTATCCTCCCGTGCATTTGTTTAAGTTGTATCGTAGTTTGGGCTGGAAGGAAGGAGATTTTCCGGTCTCAGAAATCGTTGGCCGTTCGATAGTGAGCCTACCCCTGTTTCGGGATATGAACTTGGACGATGTGGATCGCGTCGTGAGCGCATTAGAGGAAGTGATTTAAGGCATGAGCACGTTATTGTCGCAAGGTAGTCTGGAGCGTGGGGTGACCGGCACTGAAGTATTGCCCATCATGTCGGAGCCGCTCGGAGAGGGGCGTCCGGCGCTTTCTGTCGTCATTCCTGTCTACAATGAAGAGGAGGGCTTGCAATCTTTGTTTGATCGCCTTTACCCTTCGCTCGATCAATGGGCGGCGCAAAAGAATTTGCGCTATGAAATAGTCTTTATTAACGACGGTAGCCGCGACCGATCTGCCGCGATCTTGGCGGATCAATATCGCGCTCGTCGCGATGTCACGCGAGTGGTGTTATTTAATGGCAACTATGGTCAGCACATGGCGATTCTGGCGGGCTTTGAGCGTACTCAGGGCGAGATGGTCATCACGCTTGATGCCGATCTGCAAAACCCGCCTGAAGAAATAGCCAATCTCGTCGAGGCCATGTTGGCGGGTCACGACTATGTCGGTACCATCCGCAAAAATCGTCAAGACAGCGCTTGGCGACGTTATGCCTCGCGGGCCATGAATCGACTGCGCGAGGGCATTACAAGAATTCGCATGACGGACCAGGGCTGCATGATGCGCGGTTACAGTCGCCACATCGTCAGCTTGATTAACCAGTGCCATGAGGTCAATACTTTTATTCCGGCGCTGGCGTTTACCTTCGCTCAGAGACCGATTGAGATTGAAATTGGCCATGAGGAGCGTTTTGCGGGTGAAAGCAAGTATTCAGCCTACAAGTTGATGCGCCTGAACTTTGATCTGATCACCGGATTCTCGGTCATGCCCTTGGAGATGTTTTCGATGGCGGGCTTGGCTCTATCGATCTTGTCGGGGGCGTTTGTCGTGTTATTGGCCGTTCGGCGAATCTTTTTGGGGTCAGAGGCGGAAGGTGTGTTTACACTTTTTGCCATCCTGTTTTTCCTGATGGGGGTCGCGCTCTTTGGTATAGGTTTGCTGGGTGAATATATCGGCCGCATTTATCAGCAGGTCCGCCAACGGCCTCGTTTTGTAGTGCAAGCTTTCCTCAATGGCAACGAAACTCGGGTGAAGTGACCTTATGTCGTCAGTACCTTCCCCCAATGCCAAGAGCGCGGTTGTGTTTGCATATCACAACGTCGGCGTGCGCTGTCTTAAAGTGCTTCTGGCCCAAGGCGTCGAGATTGCTCTAGTCCTCACCCATCAAGACAGTCCTGACGAGAACATCTGGTTTGAAAGCGTCGCGGATCTGTGTCGTGAACATGGCATCCCGTTCGAAACTCCAGAGTATGTTTCTGGCGAGAAGGGTGGGGTAGATCATGGCGCTCTCTGGGTCAGACGTCTCACCGAGATTGCGCCTGATTTTATTTTCTCCTTTTACTATCGCAATATGCTCCCGATGACCCTGTTGAATACTGCGCGACAAGGTGCGCTCAACATGCATGGCTCTCTATTGCCGCAGTATCGCGGTCGGGTGCCGGTGAATTGGGCCATTGTGCGTGGCGAAACTCGAACAGGTGCCACCCTGCATTACATGGTTGAAAAGCCCGACGCGGGAGACATTGTGGCCCAGCAAGCCGTACCCATTTTGCCTGATGATTCGGCTCATGAAGTCTTTGGCAAAGTGTGTGTTGCTGCTGAGATTGCCTTGTACGGCGTACTCCCTGATTTGCTCGCGGGGACAGCCCCACGGCGGAAAAACGATTTGAGCCAGGGCGCATACTTTGGCGGTCGCAAGGCCGAAGATGGTCGAATTGATGTAGCCCAGAGCTCTGCACAAATTTACAATCTAATTCGTGCGGTAGCGCCACCGTATCCCGGTGCCTATCTTGAGCTTGCGGGCCAGCCTGCGCTTTGGATCGACGGTGCATGGCCGGTGCGCCATGCCGAAATTGCCAGCCTGCTGGAGATGCAGGCGACCCGAACGGTGGGCCCTTTGTTACGCTGGCAGGGCCACAGCTATTTGCGCGGATCCGACGGTGCCTGGCTCAAGCTGCTCCTTAGAAAATAACGCGATTGGACCCTATGAGAGAATTCGCCCTATGAAAAAAGTACTTATCCTTGGCGTCAATGGCTTTATCGGCCACCATTTAAGCAATCGCATTTTGGCAACGACCGATTGGCATGTCTATGGCATGGACATGCAATCCGAGCGAGTCAAGGAGCATTTGGATCATCCGCGCTTCCATTTTTTTGAGGGTGACATCACCATCAATAAGGAATGGATCGAATACCACGTTCGTAAGTGCGATGTCGTTTTGCCCCTCGTCGCGATCGCAACACCAGCAACCTATGTGCGCGAGCCTCTGCGTGTGTTTGAGTTGGATTTTGAAGCCAATTTGCCAATTGTGCGGCATGCCGTTAAGTACAAAAAGCGAGTGGTGTTCCCCTCAACTTCCGAAGTTTATGGAATGAGTTCGGACAGCGAATTTGATCCCGATCATTCGTCTCTGGTGTATGGGCCGATCAACAAACCCCGTTGGATCTATGCCTGTGCCAAGCAATTAATGGACCGGGTGATTGCCGCTTACGGCCAGCAAGAAGGTTTGGATTACACCTTGTTCCGTCCTTTCAATTGGATTGGCGCGGGTCTTGATTCAATCAACACTCCCAAGGAAGGATCGTCCCGGGTGATCACCCAATTTTTGGGTCACATCGTGCGCGGCGAACCGATTAAGTTGGTCGACGGTGGCGCCCAGAAAAGAGCCTTCACATATGTCGATGATGGCATTGCAGCGCTAATGAAAATCATTGCGAATGAAGGCGGTATTGCCAGTGGCAAGATCTATAACATTGGTAATCCCGCCAACAACTATTCAATTCGTGAATTGTCCCAGATGATGCTCAGCCTGGCGGCGAAGTACCCCGAGTACCGCGAAAACGCAGCCAAGGTTCAAGTGTTGGAAACCTCCTCCGGTCAGTATTACGGTGAGGGTTATCAGGACGTTCAAAATCGGGTCCCTAAAATTACCAACACTATGTCTGAATTGAACTGGAAGCCTGAGTTCAATATGGAGCAAGCGCTCAAAGGGATCTTTGATGCTTACAAAGATCAGGTGGCCGAGGCGCGAAACCTGATCGATTAAAGTGGATTGATTATGGTGGGCGCTTCATAAGCAGCGGCGGGCGAAAGACCGTGCACATTGCACTAAAGGTTGATGTCGACACTTTGCGGGGTACCCGCGAGGGTACTCCCAATTTGTACCGCTTACTCGATCGGTTAAAGGTGCGTGCGACTTTTTTATTCAGCGTCGGCCCAGATCACACTGGTCGTGCCATCAAGCGCGCATTCCGGCCTGGTTTCTTTTCTAAAGTACAGCGCACTTCGGTGCTCGAGCACTACGGATTGAAAACCTTGCTTTATGGCACCCTACTACCCAGCCCGGATATTGGTCGCGAGGGCGCAGACATTATTCGCGAGGCGGCCCGTAGCGGCCATGAGGTGGGGGTTCATTGCTGGGATCATGTGCTATGGCAGGATCATGTCGTCGCAAAAGACCCTGAGTGGACCCAAAATCAGATGCGCTTGGCGCATGATCGACTAGCTCAAATACTCGGTGTCGCTCCTCAAACGCATGGTGCGGCTGGGTGGCAGATTAACGATGCGGCATTGGCCTTCGAGCAGACCTTAGGGTATCGCTATGCTTCGGACTCGCGTGGTACCTCAGCTTTCACCCCAATCGTGAACGGTGCAGCTTTGAGCTGCATTCAAATGCCCACCACCTTGCCGACCTTTGATGAACTTATTGGCTTGAACGGCGTGACCGAGCAAAGTGTGGCCACGCCCTTGCTCGCGCAGACGGCGGCGCGTGATCGTGACCATGTATTTACGCTTCACAGTGAGCTCGAGGGGCAAAAGCTTTTGCCTTCTTTCGAGGGCTTAATTCGAGGCTGGCTCGCGCAGGGCTACACCTTGGGGACCTTGGTCGAGCAAGCGGCAAAGATTAATCGCAGCACATTGCCCAGCGGCAAAGTCGTGATGGGCGAACTTGCCGGGCGTTCTGGGTTATTGGCTTTACAGAGTTGACTGTGCGGATTGCTTTTCTTCCTGCTAAATTAGCGGGCGGGAACAATCACCACGGTATCGCCAGTCGTGCCGCCTTTGGCTCCTGTATTGCCCTTTGCACCGGTATTGCCAGTGGCGCCTGTATTTCCGGTGGCACCCGTACCTCCAGTAGCCCCCGTTCCACCGGTGGCGCCGACCTCGCCAGTTGCTCCGGTACCGCCGGTGGCGCCCATCCCTCCGGTGGCTCCTGTATTACCAGTATTACCTGTATTACCTGTATTGCCTGTACTTCCTGTGCTACCAGTAGCACCGGTATTACCCTGGTTACCCCGCGCTCCCATATCACCCGTCATTCCTTGAGGCCCGGGCGGCCCGGCTGGGCCGGCTGGAAGGTTGAAACAGGCACTGGCGGAAAGTGCGAGAAGGCCGACGGCGAGCCACTTGGATTGATTCATGAGAAGTACTCCTGGTTGTAAAAGTTGACAGTACTCCCGCAAACTTTAAATAACCGTACGCTGGCGAACTCAGGTCCAGCGCGAGTCCTTGCCTTTCCCCGATCTGACCGATTGGCTCAAGTTCCACCAATCGACAGGTTACTGCGTAGGGGCTACGTAACCTTGCGGCTTGTCTCCGCCGTCACCAAAGAAATAACTCTCCATTTGTGTGGCGAGGTATTTTCGGGCACGCACATCAGCGAGATTGAGTCGATTCTCATTGACTAACATGGTTTGATGCTTGATCCAGGCAGCCCAAGCTTCCTTGGATACGCCTTCCCAGATTTTCTTGCCAAGTTCACCCGGGTAGGGTGGAAAGTCAAGGCCTTCGGCCTCTTTGCCGAGCTTGATACATTGAACTAGTCGAGTCATGTGAGTACCTTTAAAAATAAAAATGATTTAGACCAAGTCTTTCATGAAGACTTGTGAGCGTCGAGCCCAGTTATAACTGCTGCGTTTGGATTCCGGGAGTTCGTCGAAGGAGGAGGGTTTGAAGCCACGCTTCAAGAACCAATGCATGGTCCTGGTCGTAAGTACGAAAAGTTTTTTCAAGCCTGCCGCCTTCGCGCGCTGCTCGATGGCCTTGAGAAGACGCTCACCGTCACCTTGACTTTGCACCGCTTGACTGACTGCCAAGCAGGCCATTTCACCAATTGCGGCTTCGGGGTAGGCATAGAGCGCTGCACACCCGAAGATGACGCCATCATGCTCGATGACCGAGAATTTTTCGATATCGCGCTCCATCTGGGCGTGGTCTCGTTTGGCCAAAACACCCTGCTCTTCGAGCGGACGAATAATCGCCAATATACCGCCCATGTCATCGGGAGTGGCATCGCGTAGGGATTCCAAGGTTTCTTCAACCAGCATTGAGCCAACGCCGTCATGCTGAAAAAGCTCAAGCAGCACGCTGCCATCAATTTCGTAAGGCACGATGTGGGCGCGCGCGACTCCGCCTTCGCAGGCTCGCAATGCTTCGCGCAAATAATAGAGGGCTTCTGGAGTGAGATCGCTCGCGACCAGAAGCTTTTTGGCACCCTGTTCTGAAATTTCCCCGAGGACCTTTTTTTCGCCGTCGCTCACGATGGTGGCTGGTACGCCTGCAGTCTCTGTCACAAAGATTAGCTTCTCGGCGTCCAAGGCCATTGCTGTGCTGGTTGCAACGTCCTCCATCGCCAAATTAAAAGCTTCGCCGGTTGGCGAAAAACCTAAAGGGGAGAGCAGCACGACCGCGCCACTTTCTAAGGCCAGGCGTATTGAATTCGCATCGACTTTGCGAACTAACCCGGTATGGAGGTGATCCACCCCATTTACGATGCCAATCGGTTTTGCAAGAATAAAGTTGCCTGAAAGAACCCGCACCGTGGAGTGAGCCATGGGGGTATTGGGCAATCCTTGCGAAAAGGCGGCTTCTAAATCGAGTCGAATTTCCCCTGACGCCTCTTTCGCGCATTCGAGCGCAATGTCGTCGGTGATCCTTAGGCCATTGGCATAGCTGCCTTCAACGCCCCTGAGACGCAATTGTTCGGCGACCTGGGGCCTCGAACCGTGGACCACCACGATACGCATGCCCATCGCGGTGAGAAGGCCCAAATCCTGCACAAAGGTGTTCAGTTTGCCAGCGGCCACCAATTCGCCAGACAAACCGACCACGAAAGTTTTGCCTCGAAAGGCATGGATATAGGGGGCAACGGCCCTTAGCCAACGTACAAAGTCTTCTGAGTTCATCGACGCATTATAATTTTGATGGTGAGTTCCCCTAAATCGACGATACAAATTCCGGCCCAGACCGTCCCGCCCGTAGTTTCCAGAGTGTCTTTAAAGTCCTTGGTGGCGAGAGCGCAGCCACCGGCCTTCAAGCCGATGCCCTCCCTTGAGTTTCCCGAGCAGTTGCCGGTAAGCGCTCGGCGGGAAGAAATCATGCGTGCCATTCAAGAGCATGCGGTGGTCATTGTGTGTGGGGAGACGGGCTCCGGCAAAACAACTCAGCTTCCGAAGATTGCCTCGCTTGCAGGTTGTGGTCAAGCGGGTTTGATTGGCCATACTCAGCCGCGCAGGATCGCCGCGCATAGCGTCGCGAAACGGATTGCTGAGGAGCTTGGGACTCCTTTGGGCGAGCATGTCGGTTACAAAGTGCGCTTTAACGAGACCATGCAGGCCGGTGCCAGTATTAAGTTGATGACGGACGGCATTCTTCTGGCCGAGACACTTTCCGACCCGAACTTGCGGGCCTACGATTGCATCATTATTGACGAAGCGCACGAGCGTAGCCTGAATATTGATTTTTTGCTGGGTTACCTGAAACGCTTGCTTAGCGGGACGCGCAAGCATGATTTGAAGGTGATTGTGACCTCGGCGACGATTGACGCCGACCGGTTTGCCCAACATTTCGCTCAGGACGGCCAGGCGGCACCGGTAATTGAGGTGTCAGGGCGGGTTTTTCCTGTTGAAGTGCTGTATCGGCCGCATGAGCCGGACGAGGAAGAAAACGATCTCCCCACGCGTATCGAGGACGCGATTGATGAACTGTGGCGCAAAGGTTCGGGCGACGTGTTGGTGTTCTTGCCGGGTGAGCGAGAAATTCGGGATGTCGCCGATCATCTGCGCAGAATGTTAATCCTCAACCGTTCTCGCACAGTAGAAGGCTACGCTGGGGGCCGTCCTGGTGGGCCGGTAGAGATTTTGCCTTTGTTTTCGCGTTTGAGTGCCAGCGATCAGCAAAAGATCTTTTCGCCGGGTAATGGCCGCAGGGTGGTGTTGGCCACCAATGTGGCGGAAACCTCGCTGACCGTGCCCGGTATTCGGTATGTCGTGGATGCAGGCGTAGCACGCATCAAGCGTTATTTGTTTCGGGCCAAGATCGAACAATTGCTGATTGAACCAATTTCGCAAGCCTCTGCCAATCAGCGCTCGGGGCGATGTGGTCGGGTGTCCGATGGCGTGTGTATTCGCCTGTACGCCGAAGCAGACTTTTTAAAGCGGCCTCGCTTTACCGAGCCGGAATTATTGCGCTCGTCTTTGGCCTCGGTGATTCTGCGTATGAAAGCACTGAAGCTCGGTGAGATTGATGACTTTCCTTTTGTGGAAGCACCGCAGCGTCGCGCCATCGTCGATGGCCTGGCTTTGCTGGATGAGCTACATGCGATCGAGGAAGACGGTCAGCTCAGTAACATCGGTCGTGAAATGGCGCGCTTGCCGCTCGACCCTAAGGCCTCACGCATGCTGATCGCCGCGCGCGAGCTGGACTGTGTATCCGAGGTGATGATCATCGCTTCGGCCATGGCTTCGCAAGACCCGCGTGATCGGCCCATGGATCGTCAGGCGGCGGCGGATGAAAAGCATCGTCGCTTCGCAGACGAGCGCGGCGATTTTTTATCCTTCGTCAAGATTTGGGACTACTGGCAGGCGCAACAGCGCGACAAGGAAAGCCATAACAAGTTAGCGGCCAAGTTGAGCCAAGAGTTTTTATCCGTACGTAAACTGCGCGAGTGGCATGATGTGCATGCTCAATTGCAAGAGGCGTTCCGTGAGTTGGGCGCGAAGCGCGGCGATAAGCGTGGAGCTGACCGTGGAGCTGACGGTAGTCGGGCTGCTCGGGGGGTGGCGCCGCCGGAGGTGATCCAGTCTAAAGCCGAAGCCTCTGATCTTCCCCTTGACGAGGCCGCCGCAAATAAGAAAGCGGAGGCGATCCTCAAGGCGCTGCTCACCGGCTTGCTGGGCAACCTTGGCACCAAATCGCCGGAGGATAGCCACTACCAGGGTACGCATCAAACCCGTTTTATCATTCACCCAGGTTCGGCTTTGATCAAGAAGCAGCCGAAATGGCTGATGGCTGCGGAGATGGTCGATACAGGTCGGCTTTATGCGCGTACCGTAGCGCGTATTGATCCGCAATGGGTGGAGGCTGCCGCGAGTCATTTGATCAAGCGCAGTTGGAGTGAGCCGACCTGGTCGAAAAATTCAGGTCAGGTGGTGGCTTTTGAAAGTGGCATGTTGTACGGGCTGACTTTGTATGCGCAAAGGCGGGTACCGTATGCCGATAAGGACCCGAAGTTAGCGCGTGAATTGCTGATTAAACAGGCCTTGGTCGAAGGGGACTGGATTGCCGGTCATGCGGCTCGCCACCTTCCTTTCCTTGAACACAATCGCCATCTTGTAGCCGAAGTCCGTAAACTGGAAGATAAAATTCGCCGCCCCGATTTACTGGTGGACGAGCAAACCCTCTTTGAATGGTTTGATGCACAGATACCGGAAGACATTACCTCCGGCAAGCGGCTTGAGAACTGGTATGCCCTGGCTTCCAAGAAAAGCCCGCAGGTGCTGAAACTAAGCAAGGACGTTTTGCTTAAAAAAGAGAGTGAGGGCATCGCCCAGGAACGCTTTCCCAAGACGATGAGGATGCGTTCGGCAGAGTTCTCGCTCGATTACAAATTTGACCCGGGCACTAAGGACGATGGCGTCAGTGTTACGGTGCCGATTAGCTTGCTCAACCAAGTTGATGCAACCGCCTGCGAATGGCTAGTCCCTGGGTTTTTACAGGACAAGGCTGAAGCCTTGATCAAGTCTTTGCCCCAAAGACATCGCCGTCACATGGTGCCGGTGAAGGCGTTTGCTCAGGATTTCTGTCTGGCACAGTGGCAGTCAGCTTCAGATTCCGAAGCCAATAGCGGTGACGACGACGCAGACGATTTTGACGAAAAGTTGCAGAGCGAGTTTAAGAGTCAGCAGGCTCGATTGCGCGCCGAACTACGCCGGGGCAAAGGCTTGGTGGAAGCCATTATTGATTATTGTCGAGAGCGACTTCAGATTCGTTTGTTGAACACTGACTTCAAGCTTGAAACGGTGTCTGCCCACCTCTTGATGAATTTTAAATTAGTCGATGAGCACGGTCGTTATTTGTCTGAGTCGAGAATGCTGGCTCAACTCAAGGCCGACTTTGGAGGTTTTGCTCAGACTAGTTTCCAGAATGCACAGCGCGCCGATCATCCCTTTGCCGCCCTCAAAACTTCGCTTCAAGCCCAATCGCTCTCTACGCTCAACCAGAACCCTCATCAAGCCAATCAGCAAGGCAAGAATCTTGGCAGTGATCAAAACGTCAAGCAAGTGCCAAATGAAGATGGGTCAAAGGCTAAGGCGATCAGCTCGTCGCGACCCGCATCGGGCAGTAATCCCGGATTGAGCGAGGAGTCCGAGCAGGTTCGTCGCCAGGATAGCGGTCAACGTTACCAAGCTTGGAGTTTCGGTCCCTTACCGGAACTAATGGAGCTCGAGGTCAACAGCCCCTTGGGCAAGCAAACGGCTGTTGGGTTTCCGGGCCTAAGGGACTTTGGCGATAGCTGCGAATTACAGGTTTTTGATGACGAGCGCGTGGCCTCCAAGGTCCATCGCCAGGGCCTGCGTCGCTTGTTTATGATTGCCCTCAAGGAGCCGATTAAATTTTTTGAACGCAATATTCCCGACCTCACGAAAATGGGTTTGTGTTTCACTAGCTTTGGGAGTCAGGAAGATTTGAAAGCTCAACTAGTTGCAGCGATGATTGATCGCGCTTGCTTGAAGAAGCCTTGGCCGAACTCAGCAGAAAGTTTCGATCAGTCTTTAGCACAGGCTCGGCCGCGCTTGAATCTTGTCGGCCAGGAAACGGCTCGCAGCGCACAAGCCATTCTTAGCCAATGGCAGATCACGCATAAAAAGCTTTCCAGCATGCGTGCTCAATTGCCCAAAGACATGCTTTTGGATTTGGATGCTCAAATGTCCAGTCTTGTCTTTAAACAGTTTTTGACCGATCTTCCGGACGCGCAAATCAAGCATGTTCCGCGTTATTTGGAGGCCGTATTTTTGCGTCTCGATAAATGGCGTACCGATCCAGCGCGGGATGCGAGCCTAGCCCGCGAAATTACGCCGCTTACAAAGCAGTATCGTCGCTTGCAACAGGATCTGCGCGATCAGGATGATCCGCGACTTGCGGATTTACGCTGGATGCTGGAAGAGCTAAGAGTGTCGCTGTTTGCACAGCAGCTAAAAACTGCGATGCCGGTTTCCGTCAAACGGGTTCAGAAGGCCTTGGCGGCGATTCAGCTTTGACTTAGACGACGCTCATGATGAGCGGGCTGCGCACCCTGCCGGAACTACGCGCATGGGTCACTGGTCGGAACTGATCCGCATAATCCGGAGCGGCCAGCTTAATGAGGCTTGAAAGTTTGGGGGAGATTGCAATTTCTTGAGGGCCGGCAGTGTTGGCGATCTCGAAAAGCATTTCCATCGAACCTTCGGTAAATCCCGCTAAGCTACTGGCGAGAGTGGCGCGCGAGCGAATCCCTTGAGCAAGGCCACCACTGATGACGAAGCCGTCTAAGGAGGCACTATCTAAGGCGACTCGAAGTAAGGCTAGGCCCTTGTTGAGATCGCCCAGCACGAACATCATCTGAAGTTCTTCGCGGTGAAGTAATTCCGCCTGGAACTGCGGTAATAGGCTCTCGAAGCGATCACAAGCCAATCTAACGGGTTGCATCACGCCATGCGAGGGGGAGAATCTAACGAGTCCGAGGAGTTCCATATCTTGCATTGTGAAGAGAACCACAGCTTCTGAGTGAACCAGACCGTCGGAGAGACGTTATACCCGGATGAGCGGTGGCCTTACTCAAAGCTGGCACAATTCGTACGTGACGGCATGTGCACAAGTTTGTCCGCTTTATAGTTGCAGTAGTAATAGGGTTTGAATTGAAACGATCGTTTATTAAGAAGTCTTTAGGTTTCGCGGGTCTTAACCTAGGGCTCGTATCACCAAAACTGTACGGTCTTGGCACGCTAGCCGGATTGCTGGCGGGCGCTAACGCCGTACAGGCTCAAAGCCAAGCGACCCCCGCGGTTCTAGGTGGTCATGCGCCGCTATCGCCGACCTTGCGTCAAGGTCACGCCATTATTCTAAATTCGCGTGATGCTTCCCTATCTTTGGTGGATCGTCAATCCTACAAAGAAATTGGGCGGGTAGAGGTGGGCAAAGAGCCCCACCATTTGTATCCGACTCCCGATGGTAAGGCCTTGATCGTTGCTAATGCAGTGAGCAACGATCTGCACTTCGTCGACCCGTTTGATGGGAAAGTTTTACAGAGAGTGCGGGGTATTGATGACCCTTACCAGATCGCGTTTTCTCCCGACTCTAAATGGTTCGTAAGTGCGGCGTTGCGGTTGAATCGGGTGGATATCTACACCATGAAGCAAGAAACCGCTTTGACGGTGCCTGAATTTCGGCTAGTAAAGAAATTGGCGATCGCGCGAGCCCCGAGTCATCTGTGGTTTTCGGCAGATAGTCGCTGGTGCTTCATTACTTTGCAGGAAAGCGAAGAAATCGCTGCCATTGACATGCTGACTCAAACTTTGGCCTGGCGGCTCCAGGTTGGAAAATTGCCAGCCGGTATCTTGATGAGTGCGGACGACAAGCATTTACTGGTGGGGGTCATGGGTGAGGATTTTGTGAATGTGGTGGACTGGCGAGCACAAAAATCGATTGCAAAAATTAAGACCGGCAATGGTGCTCATAACTTTCGAGGATTTGGCGATCAGCGTCATGTCTTCGTGAGTAATCGGGTCGCGGGCACGGTGTCACGGCTCGATCTCAAAAACATGAGTGTCGTCAGTACAATGAGCGTACCCGGAGGCCCAGATTGCATGGAATTGACGGCTGACCGTAAACAGCTCTGGGTCACTTCGCGCTGGGCTAAGCAGGTGAGTGTGATGGATACCGAAACCCAAAAGCTAATTGTGGCGATTCCGGTCGGGCGCTCTCCGCATGGAATCTTCTTTGCCAATCGGGCAGCGCTTGTTTGAAGTAGTTCTTGCGAAAACATTCAAGCGCAGCAAAAGTGCGCTAGACCTGTCTGCGCTCATCACCTTGTTTGCGCTAAGCTTTAGTATGTGTATTCAGAGTGCGTCGCAGGCACAAAACGAGTGCAAGTCTAAAGTTTTTCTTACTCTCGATACTGGTGGTATGCACCAGGCGGAGGCGATTGCAACCATCCTTAAGCGGCATCAAGTGAAGGCCACTTTTTTTCTGGCAAACGAAAAGACTTTTCGAGGCGACTATGCTCTTGACGATAGCTGGCGTGATTACTGGCGCGCCAGAGCGAGCGAAGGTCATCAGTTTGGCTCCCATACTTTTGATCATGTTTACTTTAAGGTCGATGCCAATTCGTCCAAGCCACCGGCTCGAATAGCGGGCGAGAAGTCTTCAGTTGCAGTGCATGTGGTTCGGCCTCAATTTGGCCAGCATGCGGGTAAGAGTGCACTTTGGAGCGACGTGCAGATCTGCGAGGAATTAGATCGTGTGCAGGAGCGCTTTCGGAGTCTCACCGTTAGGGGTTTGGCGGCCCTGTGGCGAGCCCCCGGAGGTCGAGCACCCGAAGCTGTGATGCGAGCAGCGCAGTCCTGTGGTTATGAGCATGTGTACTGGGCAAAGGCCGGTTTTTTGGGTGACGAATTACCTTCGGAAAAGTATCCTAATGAAGCGCTCCTTAGAAAAGCATTGGCTGAAATTCGCGACGGTGATATCTTAATGGCTCATTTGGGAATTTGGTCACGTAAAGAACCCTTTGCTCCTATGCTGGATCCGTTAATTGCGGGCTTGAAGGCAAAAGGCTTTTGTTTCGCCACCCTTGCCGCTCCTTTGCTACCGCGATGATCGTTTATTAATCCGTTTCGCTCCGTCGATCCCTATGAATCCCATTGATTTTTTCTCGCGAAATTTCGCGCTGGTGCAGGGTTGGCTCTTTGTGGAGTGGATACAACCAGCGCTGTTTCGGCTTGGGCTAAATCATTTGTCTGAGCAGGCTTTCGACGCCACTGAGCTTATGTTGGCAGGGGTGCTAGAAATTGGCTTGTTGATCCTTGTACTTGGAACGTTCGAGCGCTTTTTTCCTGCAGAACGGCAAGACGATGCGCCGTCGAAGCGGCTAGATTTTCTCTATACGATTTTGCATCGCCTCGGAATCTTTCCTCTTTTCGCCTTCGCAGTGCTCACGCCCTTGGTCGATGCGATTGAGAGTCAGCTTCGAATGAGCGGAGTGTCGCGACTAAATCTTGAACAGGCTTTGTCTAGTGTTAGCGCTTCGCCGCTCTGGCAGAGTTTTTTTGACCGCCCCTTGGTGTCGTTTTTCCTGTACTTACTGATTCTGGATTTCGCCGACTATTGGATACACCGCGCCCAGCATGGTGTCGAGCCTTGGTGGCAATTGCATGCCTTACACCATAGCCAACGCCAAATGAATTTCTGGTCCGACAATCGGAACCATCTTTTGGATGATTTGCTACGTGATGCCTTGATGGCTGCCTTGGCCATGATTTTAGGGGCGAGCCCTGGGCAGTATGTCGGCCTCGTGGTGGTGTCTCGCATGCTGCAAAGCCTGCAACATGCCAATCTGAAATGGCGCTTTGGCGAGCTAGGTGAGCGCCTCTTGGTCAGCCCAAGTTTTCATCGACTTCATCATTCGATCGGTATTGGACATGAAGGCAAGTCAAAAGGGTGCAATTTTGCCGTGTTATTTCCGCTCTGGGATGTTATCTTCAGGACTAGTAATTTTCGTCCTGGATTCGTCCCAACGGGTATTCGTGATCAGCTGGAGGGCAAAAGGTACGGCGATCATTTCTGGAGCCAGCAGTCTCTCGCCTTAAAACGAATGATTTTTTCTATAAATAACTTTCGGATTTTTTCGAAAAAGAGTTCGGCCCATGCCCCCTAGTTTGAATGCATTTCTCAAGGCGATGGCGAGCCAGTTACACCCAAGAATGCTGGCCTTATTGGCCTTGCCGTTTCTGGTTTGTCTGATCGTCTTCGGAGTGGCGGCGGGTTTTGCCTGGGACCCTATTTCAACCTGGGTATCGAATCGAATGTTGTTGCCGCAAACGACCATTGGCAAGGCCTACGAATGGGCGGCCGGACTGGGCCTAGGTGGCATCAAAGAAATATTGATGATTTCGATTGCCTTCTTGTTTTTTACGCCGCTTGCCTTTGTCCTCGGGTTAGCGATCACGGCGGCGGTGGCTATGCCTGCTGTAGCACGCTTTCTAGGCTCTGGTGGCTACAAAGATATTCATCTTGAAGGTAGTTTTTCGCTGGCAGGAAGTTTGCTCAATAGCCTCTCGGCGTTGGGTGTTTTTCTGGTGGTTTATTTGTTCAGCGTACCTCTTTGGTTTTTGCCCTTTGTAGGGCTGCTGGTGCCGTGGATTTGTTGGTCTTGGCTGACATCGAGAATCATGCGCTTTGATAGCCTCCTTGAGCATGCTACCCCCGCTGAGCGCAATGTCATTATTCGACAAAATCGTAGCCAATATTTTTTGTTGGGCATGATGATATCGGCACTCAATTTCTTTCCTTTGATGGTCTTGGTCACACCGGTTCTATCGGCCCTGGCCTATGGGCACTTTTCTTTGAAGGCTTTGCGCGACTTGCGTGCCAGTGGCTTCAAATCCCCCATTCGTGTGACTTGAGGCGAGTATTTGATGAAAATCGGTGCAGTGATCATTGGTGATGAGATCCTTTCTGGTAAACGTCAAGACAAGCATCTCTCGAAAATTATCGAGTTATTGACTGCTCGAGGCTTGGAGCTGAGCTGGGCACGTTACCTGGGAGATGACCGCGCGCGTCTGGTTGCATCGCTTCGGGACACCTTCGCGAGTGAAGATTTGGTTTTTTCCTGCGGCGGAATTGGTGCGACCCCCGATGATCACACTCGTCAGTCGGCCGCCGCCGCTCTTGGTGTCGCGCTTGAGCTTCATCCCGGAGCCGCGAAACTGATCGCGGAGCGTACGGCAGATATGGCTCGGGAGGGAAGGGGAAGTGCTGATATGTCGACCCCGGAGAACCAGTTGCGCCTCAAGATGGGGGAGTTCCCAAAGGGAGCTGAACTGATTTTGAACCCGTTTAACAAAATTCCTGGGTTCTCCATCTCACAGCACTACTTCGTTCCTGGGTTTCCGGTCATGGCTTGGCCTATGATTGAGCAAACGTTGGACCAAAAATTTACCCATCTGTTCTCGGCAGGGGCTCGTGCTGAGCAATCTTTTCTGGTGTACGAACTTCCTGAGTCTGCGGCGACTCCGGTCTTGGAAGCCCTAGAGGCCAACTTCCCGATGGTTAGAACCTTCAGTCTTCCATCAATGGGAGAAAAGACCGAGAGACGGCACATCGAGCTTGGCGTGAAGGGTCCGATTGCCGAGGTCCCCGCGGCGTTTGCGGCGCTTAAAGCAGGGATCGAGGGCGTTATTGCTGGGCACGGGGCCGATATTGGGCAAGTATTTGAGCTTAGGGCCGTTTAAGACAGTTTGAGTCCTTTTTTGCACTTGAGCGCTTTTAACTGACGGTTTTTGTCACTGGGGTGACAGAAATGCGCAGTACGTCACAATTTTCGGTCGGGTGGTTAAACGCCCGTCTCGCTTTTTGAACCGTCGGCCGCGTACGCTACTGGGCGATATAAAAGAAAAAGCCCAGTCCGTGAGGACTGGGCTTTAAGCACCCCTGAGGCGGAGGGAGGAGACTGGGGTGCTGAGGAGACAACCTTGGAGAAACCTTAAACTTAAAACTTAAGCAGCTTTCTTGGTGCGGACTGTCGACTTTGCCACAGCAGCCAAGTTAGCCTCAGCGAGTTCAACAGCTTGCTTGCCAGCTTTCGAGACTTGATCAAAAGCGCTTGACATTGAGCCGACTGAAGATTTAACGAGAGAGATCAAACCTTCAGAACCAGCAGGAGCGTTTTTGGACATTGAATCGATTGCCGCATGCAGAGACTTGTTGCCATCAGCTAATTGCTTCTCCCATAACTTAGCAAGCTCCGTGCCAGTAACGCTAGAAATGTCATAGATGTGCTTGGCATAAGCTGTGAACTTCTCAGCGGCGGGTTGTACGGTACCAGCGGCGTTTTGTACAAAACCTTGCAAATCTTTGGCTTCGAACAAACCGGTAGCTTTGGTGTAGGACTCTTCGACGCTTGCCTTAGCGGCTTGCAGGTTCAATGCAGCGATTTTTTCGGCACCGGCGATGGAAGTGAGAGCCGCTTTCTGAAACATCTCGAAAGCGTCTTTTTGAATTTTTACGAACTGGTCTGGGGTTTGAAACATTTAGGAGCTCCTGGGTCGCTGCCTGAAATGCAGCGCGGGTTAAAAGTTGTTCGAACAGACCGAAATAATTTTTGCGTTCGGCTTAGTTCGCTATTTGTGATTTCTGTCGCTTGCAAGTATCACCTCACTATTTAGAGGGACTCTTGCTTTGCTGCATTGCACAATTTGAATTTTACCTGCCTCAGTTCTGCTGTCAAGACATTTTGTGCGCCGCAGCATTGATTAGACTCTATTGCCTAAAATGCCACAGAGAATAATCCGATGCCGGGTCACCTCGAGGGCTTCAGTACAATCCCTAGACATTTCAAACGGGCTTGAACGGCTCAAGAAGCTCAAATGAGCGTTAAATATCTGGAAGCCTATGACTCAAGCGCAACATTGCATGTCGTCGATCAGTGATTTTCCTGAGGCTGCTGCCGTAGACGAAGCGATTACCTCTCGCCACTCGATTCGGGCTTTTCTGGATACGCCAATTTCCCAGGCCGTGATCGAAGATATCTTGAAGGTTGCCGCGCGGGCACCATCGGGCACCAACACCCAACCTTGGAAGGTGTATGTCCTTAAGGGAGCCGAGCAAAAAGCATTGTCCGATAAAGTGTTGGCAGTCGTTAGAAACCCCGAACTCAATGCTCAAGCAAAAGAGGCCTATAACTATTACCCGGACAAGTGGGTCTCTCCCTATGTAGATCGGCGCCGTAAAGTGGGCTGGGATTTGTACGGTCTTTTGGGCATCGGAAAAGCGGACAAAGAAAGAATGCAGATTCAGGCCGCGAGAAACTTTCAGTTTTTTGGTGCCCCAATTGGATTAATGTTTTCGATAGATCGGGTTATGGGCCAAGGTAGTTGGCTGGACTACGGCATGTTTCTGCAAAACATCATGATTGCAGCACGGGGTCGTGGTTTAGACACTTGCCCGCAAGCTGCTTGGAATCACTATCACGTCACCATCGCTCAACATCTTGGCTTTGGGGAAGAAGAGATCTTTGTGTGTGGGATGTCCCTAGGCTATGCCAAACC